>NZ_JBYTAP010000003.1:310316-330154 GCF_058788335.1 Rhodococcus sp. FW305-130
GTGTTTGCCCACGCTGGGGCAAACCCCCACAGCCGTGTCTCTTCAGTTGTCGCGGCTATCGATTCTCCAAGCCGGACAACACTTCTAACCCATGACCGTCCCGGTCGACTCGGCATTGGGTGCCCGAAGGCGGGAGAATGCGCCGAGGTCGATTTCGAGCCCGGTGTGCATCCCGACATAGGTCAGGGGATCAGCGTCGTGATCGTGTCCAGCTTCCACTTCGTCGATGATCCTGGACATGAGGCGCCCAGCGATGGGCGCATTTTTGAATTGGTTCCCGCTGGTGCCCATGGCGACGTAGAAACCTTGTCTGTCTGTCTTGTCGTAGATCGGGGTCCAGTCAGACGCTGCGTCGTACACGCCGGCAATACCTTTCGGTTGTGAAGGGACCTCCAGGGTGGGGAAACGCCTGGCGGCGCGGAAAACCTGCGCTTCGAATCGGGCAACAGTGCGATTCGGGTTTGCGGTATCAGGATCGTCGATCCACTCGAGCGGATCGCAATCCGGTTCGGTTCCGCCGACGAGGAAACCGTTTCCAGGTTCGGCTCGCATGTAGGTTCCGAGATCCAAATCGGCGATCATCGGGCCGAGGATCTCGTTTTCGTTGTACTCAGTGGGTGCGGTGATGTGATGGACTTCCTGACGCAAGGGCCGAACCGAAACCTTGAAGTCGGACCCGACATTCGAGAGCTTGTTGAACGCTCCTGACCAGGGGCCGGCGGCGTTGACGACAATCTTGGATTTCACACTTTCCCCGTCGTCGAGCCCTAGCTGCCATGTGCCGTCAGGCAACTGCTCGACTGCCACCACACGCGTGTTGTATGCGAAAACCGCACCGTGCGAACGTGCTGCCGCAGCAAGATTCGCGGCTGCCAGTTGCGGGTCGTCGACGAACCCCGCCTGCGGTGTGTACAGCGCGCCGAGCGTGGTTTCCGCATCTGCGAAGAAGGACTCCGAGTCGACTGGCTTCGGTGGATAGTATTTACCTGCGTCGATACCGGGAATCTTTTCGACGAGTGTCGTTGCGTCCCAAAGTTGGTAGTCGATTCCGATCTTCTCGAACAGTCCAATCGTGCGCGCGTGGGGTGCGACGTCGACATCGAGCAGTGCCATCCCGCATTGCCGAAACTTCGCAAGCGCGCCGTCGACTGTCGCGTTGAGATGCTCGTTCCAGTTTTGCCAGCAATGCAGCGACTCCCAAGCCGCAGCCATACCGTCGAATGTGGAGTAGTTGAACCGGATGACCGCACTGGATGCACTGGTCGAGCCGTAGCCCGGACCACCAGACTTGTCGATGACCAGGACTTCGTAGCCTCGAGCGGCCAGTTCGTAGGCGATGGAGCTGCCGATCACTCCAGCTCCGACCACAACTGCATCGGTCTTGTCGGTAGGCACTTTCGGCCCCTCTTTCTACTGATGGCTTCGCCGGATCGAAAGCGCAGCTATTCGATCCGGCGAGCTTGGGTTCTGGTAATTCTGACGCCGTCGACTTCCTCTGGAGACCCGTATCCCGACTTCTCGGATTCGGATCTGCCTTAATGGATTTGGTACCTGAAAGTCCAGAGGTGTCCGTCGTCCTCAACTCTCTCGTGGCGGCCATCGGAACGCTATCGACAGCTGCTCAAAAAATCACAGCCGTGGCGCGTCCGTTGTCAGAAATGTTTCGTCGAGCTGCCCCGCGTGGCAGACCAGTCTTTCGATTCCGGAATCCCTCGCCACAGAATGGGAAGTGCGATCAAAGCGATGGCGGTCGCGTAGAAGGCAGGCGACAGATCGCTTCCAGTGGCGTTGACCAGTGCTGCGCACACCAGCGGCGCAGTTCCTGCAAAGAGCGCATATGCGATGTTGTAGGGGATTGCCGTGCCGGTGAATCGAGCATGCGTCGGCATCATTTCGAGGATTACGAGCAAAGCGGACGCGAGTAGGGAAAGCGCGATGACCAGAGCAGCCAGTGCAATGGCAATCGCGAAAATGTTTCCGGTGCCGATGAGCATGTAGCTGGGCACCGAAACGAAAACTGACATCACCATGCCGATTCTGACGAGAGGTCTCCGGCCGATTCGGTCGACCGTGGCGCCGAAGAAGATGAACAGCGGGACTGCGAGAACCAAAGCGCCGGTTGTCATCAGCAGTGCCACCGTGCTCGAAACGTCGGCTGAAAGAATCAGAAATGTCGGCATGTAGCCGAGCAGCATATGAGTAACGACACCGAGCGAGGCGAAATACACGAATGACGTGAGCAGAGTCCGCCAGTGATTGCGGAACAGATCTGTGAGAGGGCGGGTTGGAAGGGAATCGTTTTCTTTCATTTCCTTGAAAGCCGGAGTTTCCTCGACCGCAAGCCTCATGAACAGTCCCACCATGGCGACAACGCCTCCGATGATGAACGGCCAACGCCATCCCCCTTCGGCAAAGGACTCAGTGCCGACCAAGCTGAATGACAAGACTGTGACCGTGGCCAAGATGCTGCCGACGAACGACGAAGAGCTGATAATCCCTGCGTACAAGCCTCGGCGGTGAGACGGCGCATGCTCGACGACGAAGGTTGCCGCTCCGGTGTATTCGCCGCCGGCCGAGAATCCTTGAACCAAGCGACAGAGCAGCAGCAACAGCGGTGCTGCAACACCGATCGAAGCGTAGGTCGGTAAGAGGCCGATAGCCGCTGTCGAGCAGCCCATGAGCGTAATTGCCAGGGACAGTGACCTCCGCCGGCCGAGGCGGTCACCCAGTCTTCCGAAGAATATGCCGCCGGCAGGTCTGGCCAAGAATGCGACTCCGTAAAGAGCGAAGGTGGCAAGCAGTGCGCCACTGCCGAACTCCGGAGGGAAGAACACTGTCGCGAGAACTGCGGCAGTGAAACCGTAGATCGTGAAATCGAACCATTCGACGATGTTGCCTGTCGCGCCGGCGATCAGCGCCCTGCGGCGCGCCGATCGACGTCCGGGTGAAGTCTCGATTTGATGCTCTACAGGAGCATTCGCTGTACCGGTCATGAAAAATTCCTCTCGGGATATGCTGAATGGCAACGGTTTTGCGACGTCACGGTGGCCGATGTCGTTCGGAGGCATGCGAAATTGAAAGAGGCCGACCGGACCCACGTTGATCGGGCGAACGGAGGTTGCGATCGATTCCGGATCAGGGACGACGCTTTCTCACGCGAGAGCGTGTCGGCTGGCTTCGGCCCACAATGCAAATCTCACGGCTGCAACGAATCTCGTCGCTTTCGTGCAACCTGTCGTTGCTGGGTATGCCTGGTCGCGGGCCGAGCGAACACGTTCCGGGTCTCATGTGCTTCGGCATGTAGCGAGCTTATGGCGCGAAAGTTAGTTGCATCACTGTCATTCGTTCAAATTGTCGCGGATGAATTTAGTCATATGTTGCAAAACGGCGAGCGTGGCTCGTACAGTTCGACCATGGCCGGAGAACTACAGCATTTGGTGGATAATACCGGGCGCCGACTGGACCGTTCCGTTGCGATCGATGATGCACAGATCCGTCTACTCGCGTACAACTCGCATGACAGTGCCGTCGATTCAGTCAGAATGAATTCCGTTCTACAGCGGAATGTTTCACGCGAGATTGTGGACTTCATCTACGCGAGTGGAGGCCGTGAAGCCCTCGATCTCTTCACTGTTCCCGTCAACGAAGGACTAGGGCTGACCCTTGGCCGGGTCGGGATGCCGATCCGGTACCGCAATGCGCTGCTGGGCTTCGTCTGGCTGTTGACTTCAGAGGGCGAAGTTGACGAGGATCAAGCCGAGGTCTTGAGGCGCACGGCTGATGCGGCGGCGATGATCCTCCACCGCGAACAGTTGCTGGACGAGTTGTCCCGAAGTCGGGAGCGGGAACTTACTCGAGACGTACTGTCTGGCGAGCGGTCGCTGCGCGAGGACGCGGCAAGCAGATTGGCTGATGAGGGCTTGATGGCTGCGGGTCCAGCAGTCGCGGTCACTATGTTGCTTCGTCCCGTGGACCGGTCGACATTGACCGAAAGAGATCGTCTGAGTGTTGCCGTCGGCGTCGATCAGCTTCGGCGGAGGCTCCCGCGGAACAGTGCAATCCAACTCGACCGCCCCGACCACAGTCTGTTGATCGTATCGGTGGCCGAACGCTCGACTCAAACCCATCTGGACTCGTTGATCGTGGCAGCCCGGGAGCGAGTCTTGTCTGAAAGTGGGCGCCAGAACATCGAATGTTGGGTTGGTATCGGTGAACCGCGAACCTCGGTTGCAGACGTGCGCGAATCCTACGAAGAGTCCAGACGTTCCGCAGATGTGGCCCAGGTCGTCAAGGTGCTCGGAAATGTTGTGCGTTATCGGGATCTCGGCGTCTACGGACTTCTGGCCGAACTGTCGGAGGATCGACTCGAGAACAGTATTCACTCAGGTTTGCAGTCCTTGCTCAGCCATGAGGACTCAAAAAGTGAGGCTCTTCTCGCGACGCTGGAGAGCTTTTTGGACAATGCCGGTGACGTAAAGCGAACGTCCGAGGCGCTCTGTGTGCATCGAGGGAGCCTGTACTATCGTTTGCGGCGAATTCAGGAGATAACACGCGCAGACTTGACAAACGGCGACGACCGGTTGGCATTGCATTTGAGTCTGAAAGTCGCGCGGTTGTTAGATCTCCGATGATCCCAACCGAGAAGAGGGGACTGCGGAAGAATCCAGCGGCTCAACGTAGTTCGGGGCTGGATCGTCAAGCGGGATGGTTCTGGGGTGGGAAAGGAAGCGCGTCGTACATCGGCCGGCGTGGGTTGGCTTGACCTGCTGAGACGTTCATACGTTTGATCGGGCACCTTCTATCCTCCTGTCGGCAGATGCGGCGGAGTGCAACTTTTTCGGGCATTGAAAGTGCAGAATCGTCCAGATGGGTGTCGAGCTGCGTGAAGAACGCGCGTTTTTGCAAACCGAAATGACGACGAATTTGGTCTGAGTTCGGTCCCCCGGTACGCAGATGTTTGCGCGCAAACTGGACAATTTGTTGCCGACTGCAAATAGGGGATTTGGCGTCCATCCCGTTGGCTCCCTTTACGATTGGATTGGATCAGATACCTGAGTCGGTGCGATTTTTACGCACCCCTTGACTGCAGGTCTGGTCTGATCTTTCCGAAATTGGAGACGCGGAGATATATGCAGTTGTTCGAGATCGTTCCCCCGAAATTGAACAAACGCGCCAGACTGGATTGTGGCCATTGATGCTGCACGTCTAGCCATTTGCTTGCTGCTGAGCTGGCTGGTCAGCGCGACACAGTATCGGTGATGTTGCCGGCCTATCGCCAAACGGTGAAATGGTTCTGCCAGGAGAACGACACGTTTTTGCCGGCATTCGAGACGACGACTCCGCGCGGATCGACTTCTGGGGGAAGGGGAACCGACCACATCATCTTTCCGTCGCGAGCCCGGATCGCGTGCATGCCGGTGTAGTCACTGAAGACGAAGTGGTCGCCATCGGTTACCCCGCTGCGAACCCAGTACGCGTCTTGCCAGGGCGTTTGCCACAACTGTCGGCCACTCTCGATGTCGAGACCCGAGATTGTGCGCGTCTCCGGCGACGTGACCAGGATTGTTTTTCCTACCACTGCGGCGATGGCGCTTCCCGTCCCGGCCATCGCGGTGTTGACGATTTGTGAACTGCGCCAAAGTTCGTCACCGGAATCCGGGTCGTAGGCGCCGTCGCCGAGAAACATCGGCAGGCCCGTCGAGGACTTACTTGGGTAGGACGACGATGAGTACGAGGGAATCGGTATCGCACGAATCGTGGATCCATCGGAAGCCAAGAGGTTTTGGGTTCCTGCATAACCTGACCTGCCGCCGACACTAGTCAGGAACAATCCATTTCCGGCCGGGACAAGCGAATCGCCCTCGAATCTGAATCGTTCGGCGCCGGAATCCAGATCGTAGATTCGATAGCGGTACTGTGGGTCCCCGCCATCGCCCTGTTCCATCGCAATGACAGTGTCGGTGTGAGGGACCGTGTAGACGGCCCCGAACTTCTCACTTGGTTCGAAGGTGCGAACGAAGTTGGCCGTTAAGTTGGTTGTGTTGCCGCTGGCGAGAATTCGTGTTCGAATCGTTCCGTCCATCCTTTCGCCGGACGTGTACACAGTGTCTCCGGTGATCGCGGCACCACTGAGATCGAAGTCGGTTCCGAGGTCGGACAACAGAGTTCCGGTCGCGGTATCTACAAAGATCATCCGTCGATCGCCCCAGCACGCGATGATCGTGGATTCGTTCTGCTGACTGCACTGGCCGATGACTCCGCCGATTCGCGTTTTCCACAGCGGACTTCCGTCGTCGGGATTCACACCGACCAGTGTGACGGCACCGACTCCCTGACTCGACGAAGACTCGTCGGTCTTGGGAAGGGGATAAGCAGTCGCGGCCACCATCACGTCACCGACTTGGTACGTGTTGCCGTAGCCGTAGTAGCGATCGAGGCCGGAAGGCATCGACAGCAGTACGTCGCCGGAGTTGTCCGTGAGCGTTCGAACATCGAGTTCCCAGGCTTGTTGCGGAGGATCGGAGAGGTCCACGTCGACAACCCCCTGCTCGACGATCGGACCGCCTATCTTCTGCTTCGGCGAGGCCGCCTCACTGGAGTCGGAGAGTGCCGATACGACGATGAACGCGATCGCCACGATCAACGCCAGTCCGAGGGCGACCAGTTTCCAGTGTTCCTTCAACCGAAGCTGCATCGAAAGACCGTAACCGATCGAGCAAACTGATCGGTTCGTTTCGCGGACGGCCGGCTCGATGTCGATCGCGAGATCGAGCCCACGTGCTCGGTGTGACGAAGTGTGGTGGCCTCGTACACACGAGACCACCACACCGACGGCGTCAGACGTAAGGCGAGTACGCCGGGAGATCCAACTGACCGTTGCCCGACAGTCCGATCACAATCACCTCGGGTTCGGTGACGGCGCGCGCGTGAGCGATGGCACCGGCAACCGCGTGGGTTGATTCCGGAGCCGGGATGATCCCTTCGGCGCGGGCGAAAATCAGACCGGCCTGGAGCGCGTCGTCCTGATCGACGGCAATCGCATCCATGAGTCCGAGGTTGACCGCATGCGAGACCATCGGCGACATGCCGTGGTAGCGAAGGCCACCCGCATGGATCGCCGGGGGAACGAAGTCCTTACCCAGAGTGTGCATCTTGAGCAGCGGCGTCAACCCGGCGACGTCACCGAAGTCGTAGCGGTACTCGCCCTGAGTGAGGGACGGGCATGCCGAAGGCTCGCAGGCGACCAGACGAGTCTTGGTGCCTTCGCGAAGGTTTCGTCCCAGGAACGGGAAGGTGAGTCCGGCGAGGTTGGAACCGCCACCGGCGCAACCGAACACGGTGTCGGGGACGGCGTCGCCGGCTTCTTCGAGCTGGACCATTGCTTCCTGACCGATCACGGTCTGGTGAAGCATGACGTGGTTCAGCACGCTACCGAGTGAGTAGTGCGTGTTCGGATCCTGCGCAGCGACCTCGACGGCCTCACTGATCGCCATACCAAGCGAGCCGGTGGTGTCGGGATGCGACTTCAACAGTGCGCGTCCGGCTTCCGTCAGGTCGGAAGGCGACGGGTGACAGATTCCGCCGTACGCCTCCATCTGGATGCGTCGGTACGGCTTCGAATCGAAGGAGGAGCGAACCTGCCACACCTCGACGTCGAGTCCGAGCAGTGCGCCCGCGAACGACAGCGACGCACCCCACTGGCCTGCGCCGGTTTCGGTGGTGAGCTTGGTGGTTCCTTCGATCGCGTTGTAGTACGCCTGCGCGACAGCAGTATTCGGCTTGTGCGAACCGACCGGGCTCACGCCTTCGTACTTGTAGTAGATGCGAGCAGGTGTGCCCAGAGCGCGCTCGAGTCGGTGCGCACGGAACAGGGGAGAGGGCCTCCACATGCCGTATATCTCGCGAACCGTCTCCGGGATCTCGATGTAGCGCTCGGTTGCGACTTCCTGCGCGATGAGGTTCATCGGGAACAGCGGCGCCAAGTCCTCGGGGCCGAGCGGCTCACGAGTGCCCGGATGCAGGTGCGGGGGAACAGGCTCGGGGAGGTCAGCCGCCAGGTTGTACCAGTGCGTCGGCACTTTCGACGGGATGGAGACGCCCAAAGGCTCGAGCGAACGGTTGAGTGGGGTGGTGGTCAACTAACTCTCCTTCGTGGATTCGGTACCTGATCTTGGCGGTCGTAGCGACGACGCGTACGGCATTTGCCGGATCGGGGATCCTGGAGAGGAGCCTGCTGGACCACCCGATATCGGTCCGGGCAGCACGCAGTTGCGGCTGACCGTCAGCGGTCGGGCCACCAGAGGTGCGCAGTGAGCAGGGTCACGAGCCGATCGTACATCGGTACTCGCGCCCTGCTCACGTCGGGCGCGGCTACATTTTCGCCATCCTCCGTCGGCTCAGCGACATTTTCGCCATCCTCCGTCGGCTCAGCGGAAAATCATGCACGTCGTAGTTCCGTGCGCCACCAACTTGCCGTTCTTGTCCAAGACCTTGCCCTCTGCCGTCGCGGTACGCCCGCCCACGTGAATGACGCTGCCGTGGGCTGTCAGTTCGTCACCGTCGAGAGGCACCGTGCGGATGTAGTTGAGCTTGAGTTCGAGGGTCGTGTAGCCGACGCCGGCCGGAAGCATCGTGTGTACCGCGCAGCCCATGACCGAATCGAGCAGCGTTGCGCAGATTCCGCCGTGGACAGTGCCGAGGGGGTTGCTGAAATCGGCACGCGGGGTCAGGGCGAAGCTCACCGATCCCTCGTTGACCTCGCGCATCTCCATGCCGAGGAGGCGTCCGATGCTGGGTCGGTCGTTGACCTGCGTTCCCATCCAGCGGAGAAGTTCGAGGCCTGTCATCTGCGCCGGATCGACGGTTGCGGTTGTCTCGTCACTCATTGTTTCATCCCATCACTATGTAGGTCGTCATACATAACGTAGCGTATGAGTCGACAGGTGTACCGACGGCCGAAGGATCTGTGACATGGCAGAGCTGAGCTCACGTGATCGCATGATTCGTAGTGCGGTCGAACTGATCAGCCGCAACGGTGTCGATGCGACGTCCTTCAGCGACGTCATCAAGCACAGCGGCGCGCCCCGTGGGTCGATTTACCATCACTTCCCCGGCGGCAAGACCGAGCTTATGGTCGAAGCCGTGCGCGCGGCTGGTGCGATCATCACCAGACGAATCAGCTCGGCTGCGGCCACCGGTTCCACTGCCGACGTGATCGAAGCGGTCGGAGACATCTGGCGACTCAATCTCACGCGCTCGGACTTCGCGATCGGCTGCCCGGTGATTGCCGGCGGGTTGGCACGCGCCAGTGAGCCAGAAGTCGCGGAAGTATCGGCTGAGGTCATGCTGGGATGGCAGAAGTTGATCGAATCGCAACTCGAAACTGCGGGTTATCCTGCAGTGCAAGCAAAGTCGATGGCAAACCTGACGATCACGTCGGTCGAAGGTGCAGTGGCGGTGTGCCAGACGACTCGAAGTATCGAGCCGCTCGAACAGGTCATCGCTTCACTGCAGGGGCTCTCTCGTTCTGAGGCTTGGTCCCGCTGAGCCTCCGGGGGTTGACTTCGGCCATCAAGTATCCGTAACTTCATGTAACGGCTAATTAGGCAGGAGTAGGCGATGACACATTGGTTCGACCTCGAACCGGTCGGTGTCGATTTCTTCGACACGGCACCGCATATCTTCACGTACTCGATTGACCTCGCCGCCGAACCTGATGTCGTCTGGGCCGGTCTGACCGCCGACGAGCCTTTGTCGTGGTGCCGACTGCTCACAAAAGTGCACTACACCTCGCCGCGCCCCTACGGCGTCGGCACGCGCCGAATCGCGGAGGTGGGCGGTGGCGCGATGCAGATGCGCGAAAAGTTCATCACCTGGGACGACGAAACGCGTCGGCACTCGTTTTACGTCGAACAGTCCAATGTTCCGCTGTTCCAATCCTTCGCGGAGGACTACCGCGTCGACGAGCTCGCAGTGGGTTCGAGACTGCAGTGGAATTTTGCATTCTCGCCGCGTCCGAAGCTGTCGCTCGCGGTGCGCGGCGGGCTACCGGTCAACTCACTGATCTTCTCGAGCTTCGTGCGCGATACCAAGCGGCACTTCGGTTCTGCGCCACGCCATTGACTTTCTTCCCTTCATACGAGAGGTATCCATGACCACACTCGGAGAATCGTTGACTTTGCCCTGTGGGCAGATACTGCGGAATCGCACGATGAAAGCTGCGCTCAGTGAGGCTCTGGGGGACCGGACTCATGGACCGTCCACCCGCTTGGAAACGCTGTACGGCCGTTGGGGCAGTGGCGGGTTCGGATTGCTCGTCACCGGCAATGTCATGGTCGATCGATCGCAGATCGCCGAACCGGGCAACGTCGTCGTCGACGACGATCGTGATGCCGAAGCGCTGACTGCCTGGGCCAAGACTGCCAAGAACGGCGGCGCCGAGATCTGGATGCAGCTGAACCACCCAGGGCGGCAATCCAACCCGATCGCCAGCAGAGGTCGACCGGTCGCACCGAGCGCGATTGCGCTGAAGATTCCGGGAATGGCGACGCCGCGAGAACTCTCGACTGCTGAGATCGAAGAGATCATCGACAAGTTCGCGGAAACCGCTCGCGTCGCCGAGTCCTCCGGATTCGGAGGCGTGCAGATACATGCCGCGCACGGTTATCTTGTTGCGCAGTTCCTTTCGCCGTTGTCCAATCAGCGGACGGACGAGTGGGGTGGAGATCCTGAGCGTCGACGACGCTTTCTGATCGAAATCGTTCGGCGCATACGCTCTACCGTTGCTCCGGGATTTGCGGTGTCGGTCAAACTCAACTCGGCTGATTTCCAGCGCGGCGGATTCTCGGAAGACGAGTCGCGAGAAGTAGTACGCGCGCTGACCGAAGAGTCGGTCGACCTCATCGAGATCAGCGGAGGCAGTTATGAATCGCCGGCCATGATGGGTAAAGCGCAGAAGCAGAGCACTCGCGATCGAGAGGCATATTTCCTCGAGTATGCCGAGACGGTTCGAGCGATTGCCGGCGACATTCCCTTGGCGGTCACCGGCGGCTTCCGCTCGCGATCGGCGATGGTCGAGGCACTCGCTTCCGGCGCGTGCGACGTGATCGGCCTCGGCCGGCCGACGATCACGATTCCCGACGCGGCAACCGTTCTCCTGGAATCGAATCGGGAACGATTGATCGTCCCGACTGTGGAGTTCGGAGCGCGGAAGTTGTTGGGGAAGGTTGCCGACATCTCGATGCTCGACGGTGCACTCGACCTGCAGTGGCACACCGATCAGTTGCATCGAATGGGTGACGGCAGCGAGCCGGATCCGGCTCGGCCGTGGTGGAAAACCCTCGGGACCATGGTGAGGCGAAACGGAATCGATGCGCTTCGCCCCACCAAACGAGCGGCTTGATCAGTTCGGTGCACCGATGTTGAGTTCATCGGGATGCGCGCCGACGCGGGTACCGTCGTCGAGAGTGTCGATTTCGCTCAGATCGAGATCAGTGAGTTCGAAGTCGAATACGTCGATGTTCTGAGCGATCCGGGCGTCGTGCACTGATTTCGGGATGACGATCAGGCCGTTCTGCAGGTGCCAACGGATCAGGACCTGCGCGGCAGTCTTGCTGTGGCGGTCACCGATTCGAGTGATGATCGGATCGGTGAGCAGCGTGTTGGGCTTCGATGCCTTACCCCAACCCGCGTTGCTGGTACCGCCGAGTGGGCTCCACGACTCGACCTTGATCCCGTGCTCGGCGGCCTTGTCGCGGATCGCGTGCTGCGTGAGGTGCGGATGCAGTTCCACTTGATCGACTGCCGGCAACAATCCGCCGCGATCGACGAGAAGCTGCAGATGATGCGGCTCGAAGTTGCACACCCCGATTGCCTTGGCGCGGCCCGATTCCGCGATCTTTTCGAGCGCGTCCCAAGTGCGGAGGAGTCGGTCGTTGTCCTGCAGTGGCCAGTGGATCAGATACAGATCGACGTAATCGACGCCCAGCTTGTCGATGCTGCTGTCGAAAGCCTTCAACGCCGGCTCGTAGCCCTGATCTGCATTCCACAGCTTCGTGGTGAGGAATATGTCCTCTCGCGCGACGGACGAGTTGGCGATACCTCGTCCGACGCCCTCTTCGTTCCCATATGCGGCAGCGGTGTCGATGTGCCGGTAGCCGGCGTCGTCGAGAGCGAACCGCACTGCATGCTCGGTTTCGTCGTTGGTGGCCTGCCAGACTCCGAGGCCGAGTTGCGGGATCGTGGTTCCGGAATTCAGCGTGATGTCAGGATTGCTCATGGATCAAGGCTAGCGATCTCGAGCTTTCCTTGCCTGGGTCAGAGCCGCCTGGGTCAGAGAGTCGTAGCCGAGTACCCATGCGCCGCTGCAACACTGTCGGACAGGAGCAGGCCGTCGTGTGTGCTCAGTCCCGACCCCAGGCCGGGAACTGTCGCGACCGCGTCCTTCCACCCCTTGTCTGCCAATGCGACGACGTACGGAAGCGTCGCGTTGGTGAGCGCGTACGTCGACGTACGGGGGACGGCTCCGGGCATGTTCGCGACGCAGTAGAAGACGGAACCGTGAACCTGGTACGTCGGATCGGCGTGCGTGGTCGCGTGTGAATCCTCGAAGCAGCCGCCCTGGTCGATGGCGATGTCGACCAGGACAGAACCCGGCTTCATGCGCGCCACCAGGCTGTTGGAGACGAGAGTCGGCGCCTTCGCCCCGGGGACCAGCACTGCGCCGATGACGAGGTCGGCGTCGAGTACTGCCTGTTCCAGTTCGAGGCTGTTGGACGTGATGGTCTTGACCTGGCCGTGGTACAGCTCGTCGATTTCCCGCAGGCGCGCGATCGACAGATCGAGAACGGTGACGTCGGCCTGCATGCCGTAGGCCACGGCGATGGCGTTCTTGCCGGAGACGCCAGCACCGATCACCACGACCTTGGCGGGGCGCACTCCGGGGACGCCGCCCATCAGCACTCCGCGTCCGCCGCCGTGACGCATCAAGTGGTAGGCGCCGGCCTGCGGCGCAAGGCGTCCGGCTACTTCGCTCATCGGTGCGAGAAGGGGCAGTGAACCGTCGGAACCGACAACGGTTTCGTAGGCGATGGAAGTGGTCTTCGAAGCCAGGAGTGCGTCGGTGCATTCCTTCGACGCCGCCAGGTGCAGGTAGGTGAAGAGCACCTGATCCTTACGGAGTCGCGAATACTCTTCTGCAATAGGTTCTTTGACCTTCAGGAGCAGATCTGCGTCTGTCCAGACCTGATCGGCGGACCCGAGGATCTGCGCGCCCGCGGCCTTGAAATCCTCGTCACTGAACGAGGAGCCGACGCCTGCGCCCGTTTCGATGACGACCTCGTGCCCTCGGCCGACCAGTTCGTGGACGCCTGCGGGGCTGATAGCCACGCGGTACTCGTGGTTTTTGATTTCGCGGGGGATTCCGACCTTCATGACACGGCTCCGAACTGAGTCTGTTGTTTCTTCGAATGGCAGGTGCCAAGCATGAAGTTTCGTCGTCAGATAGTGAAGAGAAGTGAAGATAATTCTCTAGGCTGTATTCATGGTGCGCGAAAGTTCAAAAATCGGTATTCAGACGGCCGCCTCGCCGAAGCATGTTCGGGCTGCCGTGAAGTTGGACGAGGTCGACCGGGTTCTGCTCGAAGAGCTGGCGAAAGACGCGAGGATTCCGAACAATGCGCTGGCCGCGATCGCGGGAATTGCGCCGTCGACATGCCTCGGCCGTGTGCGCGCCTTGGTGGACAACGGCGTGATCAGGGGATTTCACGCGGACATCGACCCCGCCGCTCTCGGAATGGATCTGCAGGCGATGATCGCAGTACGCCTGCAGGCCAACGCACGGTCGCACCTCAACCGGCTCGGCGACGACTTCGCCAAGCTGGACTCGGTGCTCAACGTGTACTTCGTTGCCGGTGTCGACGACTACATGCTGCACGTCGCAACGACGGATTCGGCGCAGTTGCGTGACTTCGTCGTCAACAATCTCTCGGCACATCCAGCGGTTGCTGCGACCGAGACGATTCTGATCTTCGAACACGTCAGGCCTCGAGGCGGTACTGCCTGATTAGTTCTCACCTGATGGCGGGTCGACGCCCGGACCAGGCGTTCTCGAGGAGTTCGCTCAGGCACGGCGGGGTGATCTCACGCGGGTTCGGATACGCGGCGGAGGTGGCGAGTTCGACTGCATTTTCGATTTGATCGTGACTCATTCCCAGTTCTCGCAGAGTGGTCGGTCCGCCGCACGCGGTGACGAGGTCGAAAACGCCGGTAGCGGCATCGGATGCGCCCAGAGCAGTCGCTATTCGCGACATCACATCCGGGACAGCAGGCGCGTTGAATGCCATTGCGTGGGGGAGGACAACGGTGTGGGTGGGAGCATGCGGCAAACCGAAGCTGCCACCGAGGGTGTGGCACAACTTGTGATGAAGCCCCATACCGACTGTGCCCAAGCAAGTTCCGGCCAACCAGGCCGCTTGCAGTAGTTCGGCCCTACCTTCCAGATTTTTCGGATCATCGACAATGCTCGGCAGCGCACGGGCGATCCCGGCGATCGCCTCGATCGCCATCAAGTCCGTGATCGGGTTGGACTCGGTGGAGTACAACGCTTCAACCGCATGCGCCATCGCGTTGACGGCGCTGGTGACGGTGGTATCCAGCCGCAGATCGAGAGTGAGGTCGACGTCGTAGATGACGGTTTCGGGTCTGATGTGGGGAGAGGAGCGAG
Organism: Rhodococcus sp. FW305-130; assembly: GCF_058788335.1. Lineage (NCBI taxonomy): Bacteria > Bacillati > Actinomycetota > Actinomycetes > Mycobacteriales > Nocardiaceae > Rhodococcus > Rhodococcus sp. FW305-130. The sequence goes on from NZ_JBYTAP010000003.1 coordinate 325,039, forward strand.
TTGTCTTGCGTCCGTTCTCTGTTTCACCCAACACCGGAGTGACTTCTGATCCCGCGTACGTTGTCGGAACGACGATCTGATCGAACCCCGCTCGTAGTGCCAGTGCCTTGGACAACCCGGTTGCCGAACCGCCGCCGATCGCGACGACCGTGTCGACGTGATGGTTCTCGGCAAGTCTCAGCGCGGCTGTCGTGACTTCGATCGGAGTATGCATCACAGCGCCGTCGAAGCGGACCACCGCCATGTCGCCGAGAGATTCGGTCACGGCGGCGGCAACCGCGTCGAGTCGACGACTTGCCAGCACCATCACTCGGCTACGGCCGAGCCGCCGCACTTCTTCGGCGATCGTATCGATCATCCCTTGGCCGAAGACAATTCGAGCCGGTGAAGCGTCGTACGAGAAGGGCTTCATGTCATCCCTGCGAAACGGTGGCGTGCATTTCCCAGACGATGACCTCTGCCCCGGTATCGGAGCTGAGCTGCTGACCTCCACCGCCGGATACTCGCACCGCGTCACCTTGTTCGAGCACTCCGACGCCTTCCATGGCGGCCTGACCGTCGGCGACAAAAACATGCAGGAACGGTGCGTCCGGCAGGGTCACAGGTTGTCCGGGTTGCAGACGCGCAACGTGCATCGCGGCGTACTTGTTCTTGATCCGGATTGCCGAGTGATCGGCGTACGCGTCCATACCCGAGGCGACCGGAACCAACCCACCGGCAAGCAATTCGGCGTCGATCTCCAACTGCTCGTAACCGGGTGTGATCCCGGCTTCGTCGGGGACGACCCACATCTGGATGAAGTGAACCGGATCGCTGTGCTTGTCGGAATGCGCGCCCGCCACGTCACCGAGTCGCCACGAATCGTTCTTCTCCGAATGCAGGATTCCCGTTCCAGCGCTCATCCGCTGGGCAAGACCGGGGTAGATGACGCCCGAATGCCCCATCGAATCCTGATGTACGAGAGAACCTCTCAGTACCCAGGTGACGATCTCCATGTCCTGGTGCGGGTGGGTGTCGAATCCCATTCCGGGCGTGACGATGTCGTCGTTGTTGACCAGGAGAAGACCGTGGTGAGTGTTCTTCGGGTCGTAGTGATTGCTGAACGAGAACGAGTGCTTCGAGTCCAGCCAGCCGGCATTGGACTTGAAGCGATCCTCGGATCGACGGATATCGAGGTTCGGCTGCGACAGAGTGGAGGTCATGGTGTGCCTTCCGAATGGTGTGGGGGGAGAGCAAGTTTTCAGGGGACGTGATTGCCGTACATCTCGCCGAGGGGGTCGGCGATCAGCTCGAGTCGAGCGCCGTCGGGATCGCGGAAGTACAACGAGACCTCGCTGTGCTCGATCAGTTCGACGCCGGCCTCGGTCAGTTGGGTGCGCAGCTTCGCCCACTTGGCAGGTTCGACGCTGATCGCGATGTGGTGGAGGCCGCCGAGTACTTCTTGGTACGGGCCCACGTCGAGACCCGGGAAGTCGAAGAAGGCCAGAAGGTTGCCATTGCCGATGTCGAAGAAGAAGTGCGACGACCCGGGATAGTCACGGTTCTCGATCAACTCGGTGAGTGGGAATCCGAGGAGATCCTGGTAGAACTTCACGGTTCGTTCGACGTCACTGCTGATCAGGGCCGTATGGTGCAGGCCGCGTGCGGTCGATGCGGGTCGTTTGTCGGCGGGGAGCAGATGTCGATCCCTGATCTCGGCCCGGCGTTCCTCGAACTGCACTGCGTTGTCGAACTGCACTGCGTTGTTGTCGCTCATGGCGCCCGCCTCTCGGTTGAACCTTCTCTTCGAACAGGTAGTTGACTGATCAACTACATTGAGAATAGATCATTTGATTTCGTTGTCAACTACTTCGGATATGCTGCTGTCATGGAATCGACGCGGTGGTTGAGCGACTCGGAGCAAACGGCCTGGCGGGCTTACCTGGATTCGACCCGACTGCTCCAGCGTGTTCTCGATCAGCAGTTGGTGCGAGACTCCGACATTTCCTTCACCGATTTCGAACTGCTGGTCGCTCTCGCCGAAGCGCCCGGCCGGCAACTGCGCATGAGTGAGCTCGCCGACGCTGTGATGGCTACCCGAAGTGGTGTGACCAGGGCCGTAAATCGATTGGTCGGCGCAGGGTGGGTGCGCCGGGTCGAGTGTGTCGACGACAAGAGGGGCGCCAATGCGGAGCTGACCGACTTGGGTGCCGACAAACTGGCGTCGGCAAGCCCGGCGCACGTAGCCGCAGTGCGGGAGAGCATGTTCGATCTGCTGAGCCCGCGAGATGTCGAGCGGCTCGGTGTGGTCTTCGGCGAGATGCGTCGGCACCTTCTCGAGACCCCGCCAGGTAATTGACAGAGCAACGGTCCACGTCACGTAGTTGGTGAGGGCTGCGATCGGACTGCCATCATTGTCTGGTGACCCGCATTCGTATGTTCGCAACCGACCTCGACGGCACCCTGCTGCGCTCCGACCGAACGATTTCGGCGCGCACCGCGCAGGCCATGGAGAACGCGCGGCTCGCCGGAATCGAAGTTGTGTGGGCGACCGCCCGCGCCCGGCATTCGGTACACACTTTGGCGAACTCGTGCGGATTTCGCGGTAAAGCTGTGTGTGCCAACGGAGCTGTGATTCTCGACCTCGCCGACGGGACTCCGGAGATCGTCGACACCGTCTCGATCGAAATGTCCTTGGCTGCAACGGCGATGGAGCAAGTTCGCGCACTGGTTCCGGGCGTCGTGTTCGCGAACGTCGGACCCACGCAGTTCTTTGCCGAGCCGGAGTATGCCGCTCTGTGCGAATTCGCGGACCATCACCGGCACCTGCACGAGATGGTGCTCGCCGATACCCTGCCGCTGGACGTGGAGCCGATGGTCAAGATCGTGGCCCGGCATGCGGAAGTTCCCAGCGCCGACCTGTACCGAACAGCGGTCGCTGCGGGCATCGAGGGCGTGGAGTTGACCCACTCCGGCGCCCCGTACATGGAAATGGCTGCAGCGGGCGTCTCGAAGGCCAGCGCTCTTGCGCAATTGTGCGTGATCGACGGTATCGACGCGTCGGAAGTAGCCGCAGCCGGTGACGCCTTCAACGACGTTGCCATGCTGGCCTGGGCCGGAACGGCTCTGGCGCCGGCCAACGCCAGAACCGAGGTCATCGAGCTCGCCGACCGAATTTTGCCCACGAACGACGAGGACGGCGTGGCGAGCTACCTCGAAGAGTTGGTTGCGGGGCGCTAGTTCAGCTGCTGACGGCCTTGGGTCCGGTGCCGATACCGACTCCGCAGTCCGTCATGAATTCGGAGAAGACGCGGTCGAAGCGATCCGGGTAGTCAAGGTGCGGGAAATGTCCGGCGCGCTTGAAGATCTCCACCCGCCCCAGCGGTAGTTCGGCGCGAGCGTTCTCGGTGTGGGCGTTGGGGATGATGGTGTCTTCCTCACCCCACACCAGTAGTGCCTGCAGATTCTTGAAGTTGGCGAAATGCGGAGTGGCATTGACGGTTTGACCGTTGTAATTGATGACCGATCGTGCCGTCGCCAGAAATGCCTGACGTGTCGACGCGTCCGATACCGAAGCGAAGCTCTTACGGGCCTCGCTCGCGCTGGCACCGAGCTTGAACAGGCCGATCTTGTTGAAAAGTCCGAGCGCTTTGTCGGTCACGTCGGTCAGCGTCCTCGACGCGAGGACGGGAAGTACCAGTTCGCTGCCGGGCAGTGTCGCCGCGCGCAGGAGTGGGCTCACCTCGGGGCCGAGTCCACCGCTGGCCACCAGGCACAGCCGCTCCACCCGGTCGGGGAACAGATACAGCGTCTGCATCGCGATCCCACCACCGAGGGAGTGTCCGACCAGGGTGGCCGACGGAATGTCGAGGGCTTCGAGGAGGTCACGCACAGTGGCGGCGTGAGCACTGAGTGAATAGTCGCCGGCAGGCTTGTCCGACGCACCGTGTCCGAAGAGATCAGGGGCGATCACGCGGTAATGACGCGAGAGCGTCTCGATCTGCGGTTCCCAGTTGGAGTGCGCGCCCAGCAGGCCGTGAATGAGCACCACGACGGGGCCACTGCCTTGGTCGACGTATTTGAGCTGGTCGCCGTGCAATACAACCGTCTGTAATTGGTCGGTTGCCATGATTGAACCTTTCGGAGCCGCCAGTGTCTGTGGCTGCTCGCGTGTTGTCGGACCGCACCCGCCCCGACGCGGATCCACGGGTATTTGTGACCGGGAGTAACCCCAGTTCCCTCAGTATGCCCATCGAGGGGGTCGATGTCGTGGCCATCGGGCGTGTTGTGACGAACCGTGAGCCGTCGGCTGAGGGGAGACGTACAACTCACCGCCGCGTGTCGGTGCCGTTGATCAGGTGAAATCAACCAGTTTGCCGAAAGTGAGGTTGATGTCCCACGGTGTGACGCCCCACGTCTCGATCGCTGAAACCGCGAAGATTCCGGCAGCCTCGATGGTGTCCTGTGAGGCTGGTGCCGACACCGAAACGCCGGATTGGTCGCTCGGAACCTTCGGCCAGACGCCTGTGCCCACCGGTGCGGGGGTTGCCTCCATGACTGCGTTGGACAGGCCCGATTCGTCGACGGTCGTGAAGAGGCAGTTCGGCTCGTGCGGAGAATCCCACCCGCCGAGTTCCGCGAGCCAGAATTCGCCGCGTCCAGCAGCGGAGATCGCGATGGACGCGAGTACCGATTCGAGATCTTCCCAAGCGTCGCCGGTCGGGGCCGACGCCTCGGTGAGCGTGAACGGTGCGGCGAGGGCAGTGCTGTCCGGGGAAGCGAAGCGCGGCTGCACAGTGAGGGCCTGGGTCTGAGTATTCAAAAACGCAACTTCTCGGAACTTGTTGTCCGGCAGAGCAGTACGAGCTACGAGGCCGCGTCCAAGCAGTGCGCCGAGCGCGGCGGGATCGTCGACGCTCCACAAGCGGGTCTCGTCCTCGGACCAGGTGCGAATCATTCCGCTGACGACAGGACTGATCAGCACGGGCTCGAGGTTTGCACTGCCTGTTGATTCGCTCACCGCTGGCTCCCCACCGCACGTCGTACCGTCGGACGGGTTCCGGGCGGCTAGACAAGTATGCCGCCTCGCTGCTGTGGGGCTTTTTTTCCCGCCGGGGGGTGACGAGGAAGGAACAAA
>NZ_JBYTAP010000003.1:330164-646256 GCF_058788335.1 Rhodococcus sp. FW305-130
TGTGCTCCTTTATTAACCGCCGGGGGTTAATAAAGGCCCACAGCAGGGGATCACATATGCGTGCCGCCGTCGATGCGGATTTCCGTTCCGGTGACAAACGAGCCGTCCTCGGAAGCGAGCATCGCGATCACACCGGCGACCGCGGACGGGGGCGCGAAACCCTCACCGATTGCCGGGGCCAGCTTGCCGAGCAGCGTGAAGTCGATGTCGGCCGGGAAGCCGGGATCGGACGTCATGCCCGACGCGATGCTGCCGGGTGCGACGGCCACGGCGCGAAGACCCTGCTTGCTGTACTCGAGAGCAAGTGCGTGCGTGAAGGATTGGATTCCACCCTTCGACGCCGCATATGCCGTCATGTACGGGTGGGCGAAGGTCGCCGAAGTGGAACTGAAGTTGACCACGACGCCTGCTCCACTTTCGAGCAGTGCCGGCAGGGACTCCCTCGTCATGAGGAACGTTCCGGTGAGGTTGACCCCGATGACGGTGTTCCAGAAATCGAGTGTCATCTCGTGGGTGTGCGCGGAGCGCAGAATGCCCGCCGCATTGACCAGCACGTCGAGCCCGCCCAGAGCCTTGATCGCAGCGCCGACCTGTTCGCGAACAGACTCTTCGCTGGAGATGTCGACCTTCACCGTGGTGAGGCGATCGGAGTGGCCGGCGTCTTTCGCGGCGTTCAGCGTCTGTTCGAGGCCGGTCTCGGAAATGTCGGCGGCGACGACGGTGCCTCCTTCTGCCAGGATGCGGGCAACGGTGGCCTGGCCGATTCCGGACCCTGCGCCGCTGATGAGGACGCGCTTGTCGTCGAATCGATTCACGAGAAAACTCCGGTCTGTGAGATGGACAGCTGTCTGGTGACCGATTCTGCGTGATCCAGCCGCATAAATCTGCGGTTCATTCCACTGACTGGGCAGCATCGGTGCTTGTTCGCCCGGGATTGCGAGCGAACAAGCACCGATGTGTCTTAGAGACCCGCGGCCTGAGCGAGGCTCGGCAGGTAGGTGCTCGGCTGTCCGAAGAGCTGAGCGCTGCCGTGTGCACGCTTGAAGTACAGCTGAGCGTCGTGCTCCCAGGTGATTGCGATTCCGCCGTGCAACTGAACTGCTTCGGAGGTGATCTGCTGCAAGGCTTCCGAGCAGTAGACCTTCGCCACTGCCGCGTCGTCCGCCGACTGCGTCGCCACGGCGGCGTACGTCATCGACCGCGCCGTCTCGACCAACGTGTACATGTCGGCCATCCGGTGCTTGAGGGCTTGGAAAGAACCGATCGCCCGACCGAACTGCTTGCGCGACTTGGTGTATTCCACGGTCTGTTCGACGATCGCTGCGGCCGCTCCGACCTGTTCAGCAGACAACGCGATCAGAACGACGGTTCGGATGCGATCGACCAGATCTTCGGACCACTCCAGTGGCCGACCACGAACACCGGAGAACGTGACCTCCGCCAGCGTTCGCGTCGGATCCATGGTGGGGACGCGTCGGCGGGAGACGCCCTCGGCCGCGGGATCCACTTCGTAGAAGCCGTCGGCCGTGAGAACGAGCAGGGTGTCCGCAATGTGTCCGTCGAGGACGTACGACGCCGTGCCGGTCAACGCATCCTCGGTTGCCTCGACGCCGAAGGTGCTCCAACCCGCAGCCCCTGCCCAGCACAGGGCGAGCGTGCTCTCGCCGGACGCGACACCGGGCAGCAGTCGTGAGCATGCGTCGTTGTCACCGGAAAGCAGCAGTGCCTGTGCGGCAAGAATCACCGAACCCAGCATCGGTGACGGGGCCAGCGTGCGGCCCAGTTCCTCCTGGACCACATGTACCTCGCCCAAACCTGCTCCGACGCCGTCGAACTCCTCCGGAATCGCCAGCGCGGCGACGCCGATCTGCTCGCACAGCTTGCTCCACAACGCGGCGTCGTAGCCGATCTCTGTGGTGATGGCAGCGCGGACGGCAGCGGAGTCGGAATGCTTGCTCAGGAGATCGCGTACCGACGCACGTAGTGCTGCCTGGTCTTCGGTGTCGATGCTCATGATGCAACCAGCGCTTCGACGACGCGCGCACGATGCTCGGACGGTGTGCCCCAGGCGGTGAGCAATGCTCGTACCTTGGTGAGCCACAGTGAGAGATCGTGTTCCATCGTGTAGCCGATGGCGCCGTGAACCTGGAGTCCGACGCGGGCGGCCTTGTAAGCAGCATCCCCGCACGCGACCTTGGCGGCAGAAATGTCACGCGAGGCGTCGGCCGACTGATCGCGAACCGACAGAGCGGCACCGTGGAGCAGGGGTCGAGCCATTTCGAGCGAAACGGCAACTTCTGCCAGGTGGTGCTTCATTGCCTGGAACTGTCCGATGACCTTGCCGAACTGCTTGCGCTGCTTCGCGTATTCGGTGGTGACCTCGAGCAGTGTCTGGCCGAGACCTTGCAACTGCGCGGCAGTGGCAAGAGCGCCCATGTCGAAGGCTGCGGAGAAGTCGGCGGAGCCCAGCGATTCGCCGGCGGAAACCTCGTAGAGCTTGCGGGAGAGATCCACCGATGCCTTGGCTTCGCCAGGGACGCCGAGTGAGACGGTGCCGTCCTGCGCGAGTAGAACCAGATCGACCGCATTGGCGTCGAGCGCGAACGGTGTGCGCGGGGGAGCGGCGACGGTTGCCAGCGAACCCTCGGCGAGAGCAGAGAGACGTTCCGGTGCAACGGAAGCCAGGAGCGTCGGTGCTACTGCGATGGTCTCGACGACCGGTCCGGGTACTGCGTGCCGACCGAGCTGTTCGAGTGCAACGACCAGGTCCACGGCGTCGGCGCCGAGTCCGTCGTGTTCTTCGGATATGACGAGGCCGTTGACGCCGGTCTCGGCAAGGCGCTGCCAGAGCTTCTTGCCCGGCTCGGTGTCACCGTCGTTCCACGAACGGATGACGGAGGGCATGTCGGACTTGGTCAGCAGTGCATCGATGCTTGCAGCGAAGTCCTGGTGGGAGGAGTCGAGCGCGAATCTCATCGGTCCGCCTTCGGTAGGCCGAGCAGACGCTCAGCGATGACGTTTTTCTGAATCTCGTTGGTGCCTGCGTAGATCGGGCCGGACAGGGAGAACAGGTATCCGTCCATCCAGTTGTCGGCCAGCTCGGCTTCAGGGCCCTGCAGTTCGAGAGCAGTCTCGTGAGTGGCGATATCCCACTCGGACCAGAAGACCTTGTTGATCGAGGACTCGGCGCCGAGTTGTCCACCGTCGGCGAGACGGGTGACGGTACCGAATGTGTTGAGCTGGTAGGCGCGAGCGCCGATCCAGGCGTCGGCAACCTGGTTACGCAGAGCGCTGTCGTCGGTTCGTCCGCTGGACTTGTACAGCTCGAGCAGTCGGTCGACGGTGGCGAGGAAGCGGCCGGGGCTGCGCAGCGAGAGACCACGCTCGTTGCTCGCGGTGCTCATCGCGACGCGCCAACCTTCGTTGACGTTGCCGATCACACCCGACTCACCAGGGTTGGCCGGGTCGTCCGGCACGAAGACGTCTTCGAGGAAGATCTCGGCGAAGCCGGGCTCGCCGTCGAGTTGATCGATCGGGCGAACGGTGACGCCCTTCGAGCGCAGGTCGAACATGAAATACGTGATGCCCTTGTGGCGCTGCGCATCCGGATCGGAGCGGAACAAGCCGAAGCCCCAGTCTGCGTAGCTTGCGCGTGAGCTCCACGTCTTCTGACCGTTGAGCAGCCAGCCCCCGTCGACCTTCTTCGCACTCGAACGCAGGCTAGCGAGGTCGGAACCGGATTCGGGCTCGGACCAGGCTTGGGCCCAGATGTCGTCGGCACGAGCCATGCGCGGCATGATCCGAGCCAACTGCTCGGCATTTGCATGCTCGAACAGTGTGGGAGCCAACAAGAAGATGCCGTTCTGGCTTACGCGCCCGGGCGCGCCCGAGCGGTAGTACTCCTCCTCGAAGATGACCCATTCGAGCAGGGACGCATCGCGTCCGCCGAGTTCCTTGGGCCAGGAGACGACGGCGTAGCCGGCGTCGGCGAGAGTGTGCTCCCACTGACGGTGCTCTTCGAAGCCTTCGGCGGTATCCATCGACTTCAGGGGAGTGGCGGGCACATTCGCCTCCAGGAACGAGCGAACCTCGTCACGGAATGCGGTTGTGGCGTCGTCGAATACGAGATCCACTAGTTTGTTCCTTCCTGCGGTGCGCGAGCACTGGCAGCCATGGCTTTGGCGTCGAGACCACCAAGCGAGTCTTTGCCGACCTCGGCGTTGTGAGCGTGAGCGAAGTGATGCAGACCGAAGACGGAGTCGATGCCGTTGCGCATCCCCATCTGATCCTCGCACTGGTTGACGGCCTTTTTGGTCAAAGCCAGTCCGAAGCGCGGCATCTCGGCGATACGCCCGGCGAGCTCGAACGTCTCCTTCTCGAGATCCTTGCGGGCGACGACGCGATTGACCATGCCGATTTCGTAGGCGCGTTGCGCGGTGAACCGATCGCCGGTGAAGAGCATTTCCTTCGCGAAACGTGAACCGACCATCCACGGGTGCGCGAAGTATTCGACGCCGGGGATGCCCATGCGGACAACGGGATCGGAGAAGAAGGCGTCGTCGGCTGCGACGATCATGTCGCAGACCCAGGCGAGCATGAGCCCACCGGCAATGCAGGCGCCTTGGACCATCGCGATGGTGGGCTTGGGGATCTCCCGCCAACGGCGGCACATGCCCAGGTAGACCTCCATTTCGCGGGCGAAACGCTGGTCACCGCCTGGCTTGTCGACGTGATCCCACCACATGGTGGCCTTGTTCTCGTACTCGACGTGATGGTCGCGTCCCGGAGTTCCCAGGTCGTGTCCGGCGCTGAAGTGAGGTCCGTTGCCTGCCAGGACGATCACCTTCACGTCGTCGTCCTCGACGGCGCGCTGGAATGCCGCGTCGAGGGCGTACGTGACCACCGAGTTCTGGGCGTTGCGGTAGTCGGGTCGATTCAAGGTCACGACGGCGACCGAGTCACGAACCTCGTAGGTCACGACGTCGGCTTCGAAGGGAACGGTCATGATTGTTCCTCGCGCAGAACCGTTTTGAGGACCTTGCCCGAAGGGTTACGGGGCAGGTGATCTACGAAGCGCACCTCGCGGGGCACCTTGAAGCCTGCGATCTTCTCCTTGAGGAAAGCGATCACCGACTCTTCGGTGAGGCCGGCACCGTCGAGCTGGGCGATGTAGACGCGGCCCACCTCTCCCATCCGGTGATCGGGGATGCCGATGGCAGCAGACTCGTGGACGCCGGGCAGGCGAGCCAACATGCCCTCGATCTCGGCGGGGTAGACGTTGAATCCGCCGCTGACGTACATGTCTTTCAGGCGGTCGGTGATGTCGAGATAGCCACGCTCGTCGAGGGTTCCGACGTCTCCGGTGTGCAACCAGCCGTCGGCGTCGATTGCCTTGGCGGTGGATTCGGGGTCGTCGAGGTATCCGAGCATGACGTTCGGTCCACGAAGCAGGATCTCACCCTGGTCGCCGATCTTGACCTCGAAATCGGCTGTCGCGCGGCCGGAACTGGTGGAGACGGTGACCGGGTCGTCGTCGGTGCGGCACATGGTCGCGACCACTGCCTCGGTCAGACCGTATGCCGTGAGGACGGCGTCGAAAAGCTCTGCCTGCATGCGCTCGACGAGAGCAACCGGCACGGGTGCTGCGCCGGTGATCGCGATGCGGAGCGAGGACAGGTCGTATTCGCTGCGGCGGGGGTGATCGAGAATGGTCTGGTAGATCGTCGGGGCACCGGGCAGGATGCTGATCTTTTCGCTGTTGACCAGCGCGAGGGTGTCGTCGATGTTGAAGACGGATACCGGCACGATCGTCGCGCCGTTCAGCAGGCAGACCAGGATTCCGGCCTTGTACCCGAAGGTGTGGAAGAACGGGCTGATGATGAGGAAGTTGTCGTCGGCGGTGACCTCGGCGCATTCACCCCACGACTTGGCGACAGCGATGGACTGACGATGCGCGGTGATCGCACCCTTGCTGCGTCCTGTGGTGCCGGAGGTGAAGAGGATGTCGCTGACGTCGTCTGGCTGCACCTTCGCAGCACGCGCATCGGCTTCGGTGCGGGCGGCGTCGGTGGCGAGCGCGAGGAAGTCCTCGAACTCGATGACGCCGTCACGGTCGTCGTCCCCGTCGATCGGTACCTGGATGACGGTCGGGATCGACAGGTCCGGGTTGGCGTCGAGCAACTGCTGATAGCGATCGGCCTTGAGGAACGTGCCGACGACCACCAAGGCCGCGGCGTCGACGCGCTCGATGATGTCGAGAGCTTCGGTGCCGGTGTATCGAGTGTTGATCGGGATGATGGCCGCGCCGGCATATTGAGCGCCGAGCAGGGCGATCACCCAGTGGTACGTGTTGGGCGACCAGATGACGACGCGATCGCCTGCCTTCACCCCACGGTTGATCAGCGCGCCGGCGAAATCGCGGACACGTTGATGTAGCTGTGCGAAGGTCAGTCGGGTGTCGCCATCGGCGATAGCCGCGCGCTCACCGAACTCCTCGGCGGCCCGGATGAGGGCTGATGGGATGGTTCTCGGTTGTTCGGTCACTGGACTCCTACCTGACACGCTACCTAGCAAGTGCTTGGTAGGTTATCTTACATATGTGGACCAGAGCGAGAGCCCGGACGGGCAGATGACGGACGACGAGTTTGCGGCCACGGTCGCGCAGTGGTTGGCCGAGAACTTGACGGGAAAATTTGCCCAGCTCAAGGGTAAGGGCGGCCCCGGCAGTGAGCACGAGTTCTTCGAGCAACGCCTCGAGTGGGACAAGCACCTCGCAGCCGCAGGGTGGACGTGCCTCGGGTGGCCGAAGGAGTTCGGCGGGCGGGGAGCAAGCATCTCTCAGCAGGTCATCTTCCATCAGGAGTACGCGAAGGCCGGTGCGCCCGCTCGCGTCAGCCACATCGGTGAAGAGCTGCTCGGCCCGACGCTGATCGCGTACGGAACCGACGAGCAGAAGCGCCGATTCCTTCCTGGCATCAACACGGTCAGCGAACTGTGGTCGCAGGGCTACTCCGAGCCCGGCGCCGGTTCAGACCTCGCGAACGTCTCCACGACCGCACGCCTCGAAGACGGCAAGTGGATCATCAACGGCCAGAAGGTGTGGACCTCACTGGCTCACGTCGCGCAGTGGTGCTTCGTGGTCTGCCGCACCGAGGTGGGCTCCAAGCGTCATCAGGGCTTGAGCTTCCTGCTGGTCCCGTTGGATCAGCCTGGTGTGACAGTTCGGCCCATCCAGCAGCTCACCGGTACGTCGGAGTTCAACGAGGTCTTCTTCGACGACGCCGTCACCGACGCCGATCTGGTGGTGGGGGAACCTGGCGAGGGCTGGAAGATCGCGATGGGGCTGCTCACCTTCGAGCGCGGGGTATCGACGCTCGGACAGCAGATCGGATTCGCTCGCGAGCTCCAGGGCGTCGTCGACCTGGCGAAGGCCAATGGCAGTGACCAGGATCCGCACATTCGCGAGAAGATCGCTCGTGCCTGGGTCGGACTGCGTGTGATGCGCGCCCACGCGATGCGTACTCTCGACGCGGTCGACGCCGGAACCGGTGGCGGCGAAGCGTCCGTCGCAAAACTGTTGTGGGCCAACTGGCATCGTGACCTGGGACAGCTGGCGATGGACGTGCAGGGTGCGTCGTCGTTGGTTGCACCGTGGGCGGATTCCGAAGGCAATGCCTCGGACATCACCGATCCCGAGCATCTCGAACTCGACGAGTGGCAGCGCCTCTTCCTCTTCACCCGCGCCGACACGATTTACGGCGGCTCCAACGAAATTCAGCGCAACATCATTTCCGAGCGCGTGCTCGGTCTTCCCCGAGAGGCTCGTTAATGTCTGACACCAAAGCCGCGTCCCCGCTTTCCGTTGCGCCCGAGGAAACCCCGGGCCACGGACTGCTCGCGGGCAAGAAGGCGATCATCACCGCCGCAGCCGGAACCGGCATCGGCTTCTCTACCGCGCGCCGGGTGCTTCTCGAGGGCGGCGACGTTCTCGTCTCCGACTTCCACGAGCGTCGGCTCGGCGAGACGGTGGAGAAGCTGAAGGCCGAGTTTCCCGGCCAGCAGGTCGAGTCCATCATCTGCGACGTCTCCAGCACCGAGCAGGTCGACGCGTTGTTCGTCGGCGCGGCCGAGAAGTTGGGACGCATCGACATCGTCGTCAACAACGCGGGCCTGGGCGGCGAGACACCCGTCGTCGACATGACGGACGATCAGTGGGATCGCGTTCTCGACATCACCCTCAACAGCACCTTCCGTTCGACGCGTGCCGCGCTGCGGTACTTCAAGAGCGTTCCCCACGGCGGTGTTCTGGTGAACAACGCGTCCGTTCTCGGTTGGCGGGCGCAGCATTCCCAGGCTCACTACGCCGCAGCCAAGGCGGGCGTCATGGCACTGACTCGGTGCAGCGCTATCGAAGCCGCGGAGTACGGGGTCCGTATCAACGCGGTCTCGCCCTCCATCGCGCGTCACGCGTTTTTGGCGAAGGTCACCAGTGAGGAACTGCTCGACCAGTTGGCTTCCGGCGAGGCCTACGGCCGCGCCGCGGAGGTCTGGGAGATCGCAACGGTCATCGCGATGCTCGCCAGCGATTACTCCACCTACATGACCGGCGAGATCGTCTCCGTTTCTTCGCAGAGGGCCTAGCGTCCCCGTGCGCGGTTAAGGAGTCCCCGGACTCGCTGACCGCGCACAGGGGAAGGCCCTGGATAGGATTGAATACATGACGCCACCTCGAAATTCCGACGAATCAAACGGCAAGTCCGGGCGCCGCGACGAGCTGCTCGAGATCGCGGCGGGGCTGTTCGCCGATCGCGGAGTGCGCGCGACGACCGTCCGCGACATCGCCGACGCCGCCGGGATACTGTCCGGCAGCTTGTATCACCATTTCGATTCCAAAGAGTCGATGGTCGACGAGATCCTGCACCAGTTCCTCGACGAACTCTTCGGAAAATACCGCGAGATCGTCGCGGCGGGGTTGGACAGTCGCGCGACGCTCGAAGCGCTGGTGGTGACCTCCTACGAGGCCATCGACGCCTCACATTCGGCTGTGGCGATCTACCAGGACGAGGTCAAGCACCTCGTCGGGAACGAGCGCTTCGCTTACCTGGCCGAGCGCAACACCGAATTCCGGGACCTGTGGGTCGGCGTCCTCGAAGCCGGCGTCGCGGACGGGACCTTCCGTTCCGACATCGACGTCGAGTTGGTCTTCCGATTCATGCGAGACACCGTGTGGGTCGCGGTTCGCTGGTACCGCCCGGGTGGATCCCTCTCGGCTCACGCCGTCGCGGCTCAATATCTCGCGATCGTGCTCGACGGGCTCTCCGATCCGGCTACAACTTCAGAAGCTATTGCTGAATCAACTTCAAGAACTATTGCTGCACAACGAAACTAGGAGCTAACGCTATGTCCGAGGTTTACATCGTCGACGCCATTCGCACACCGATCGGCAAGAGGGGTGGCGCGCTGTCCGGCGTGCACCCCATCGATCTCGGTGCGCACGTCGTCAAGGCACTGGTCGAGCGCACCGGTATCGACCCCAGTGACGTCGACGACGTGATCTTCGGTTGCGTCGACGCCATCGGCGGCCAGGCCGGCAACATCGCCCGTATGTCCTGGCTCGCAGCGGGATTCCCGGAGCACGTTCCCGGGGTGACCGTTGACCGTCAGTGTGGTTCGAGCCAGCAGGCAGTGCACTTCGGCGCTCAGGCAATCCTGTCGGGCACCGCGGATCTGATCGTTGCCGGCGGCGTTCAGAACATGAGCCAGATTCCGATCTCGGCAGCGATGATCGTCGGTCAGCAGTACGGATTCGACACGCCGACTTCGGGTTCGGTCGGTTGGACCGAGCGTTACGGTGACCAGGAAGTCTCGCAGTTCAAGGGCGCCGAAATGATCGCCGAGAAGTGGGACATCAGCCGCGAAGAGCTCGAGAAGTGGGCCCTGCAGAGCCATGAGCGCGCCAAGGCTGCAATCGCCGCGGGTCGCTTCGACAACGAGATCGTCGCCATGGGTGACGCGACCGTCGACGAAGGACCCCGCGAGACCAGCCTCGAAAAGATGGCGACGCTCAAGGTTCTCGTCGAAGACGGCCGCATGACCGCAGCGGTGGCCAGCCAGATCTCCGACGGTGCGAGTGCGCTGCTGCTGGCGTCGGCGGAAGCGGTGGAGAAGTACAACCTCAAGCCCCGCGCCCGGATTCATCACCTCAGCGCCCGCGGCGACGACCCGATCTTCATGCTCAGTGCGCCGATCCCGGCCACGAAGCATGCTCTCGCGAAGGCCGGTCTGAGCATCGAGGACATCGACATCGTCGAGATCAACGAAGCTTTTGCCCCGGTCGTCCTGGCCTGGATCAAGGAAATCGGCGCAGATCCGGCCAAGGTCAACGTCAACGGCGGCGCGATCGCACTCGGTCACCCGCTCGGCGCCACCGGCACCAAGCTGATGGCGACCCTGCTCAACGAACTCGAGCGCACCGGCGGTCGTTACGGCCTGCTGACCATCTGTGAAGGTGGCGGCACCGCAAACGCGACGATTATCGAGCGGCTCTGACGCCTTTTTGCCCCCCTTTATTAACCGCCGGCGGTGAAGAAAGGCCCACAGCAGTTAGTTGTTCGGCGCATCCGCAACCTTGATGTCGAAGTTCGCACTTTCACCGTCAACGCTGGTCACGGTAGCTGTGACGTCGTATTCGGTGCCCTGCTCGGTCAGGATGCACGTGATCGATGCGCCGACTTCTGCGTCGAGGTTCTCCGGACACGTCACGTCGTCAGGTGGCTCGCCGATCTTCTCGGCGAGTTGAGTGGAGATCTGACTTGCGACTTCGGACTTGTCCACTTGCGGCGTCCCGACGCTTGCCGAGCACGCTCCCGTGGCCAATGCCGCCGAGAGCAAGACGATTCCAACTGCAGGCCTCTTTGTCATGTGAACTCCCAGGGTTCGCCGGTGCTCGCTGCTGCCACCCCAGGGATTACCGCATTCGGGACTGTTCAACCGACTTACTCGACGCGGTTTGCCGAGCTCAGCGTCGGCGGACCGTCAAGTTGAAGCCTTCGGGCATCAGGGTGAGCCGTTCGGCCACCTTCAACTCGTAGTCCGGATCGGCTTCGATCGTGTATTTCTGCAAGATGGTGCCCAACACGAGGACCGCTTCGTGAATGGCGAATTGTCTTCCGATGCAGGCGCGTTCACCTGTTCCGAACGGCTTGTACACGTGCGCCGGCCTGGCCTTGATGTTGGCAGGCAGGAAGCGATCCGGATCGAAAGCCTCGGGATCGTTGCCCCACACGGGATCGCGATGAAGTGACGGGATGAGCACGAGCATCCAATCGCCCTTCTTCATCGGATACTTGCCGACGAGCGTGGTGTCTTCGAGCGCCGCACGGCCGTAGGCGGGAGCGGTCGGCCACAGACGCAATGATTCGTCGAGGACGCGTCGTACGTATCGAAGTTTCGCGATCTTCTCGAAGGCGGGCTCCTCGCCCTCCCAGACCTTGTCGACCTCGGCTTGCGCCTTGGCCAGCACGTCAGGGTTTCGTGACAGGTAGTACAGCGCGAACGATAATGCGCCGGAGGTGGTTTCGTGTCCCGCGACGAGGAAGGTCACGACCTGATGGCGGATGTTCAATTCGTCGATACGGTTGGGATCGTTTTCGCGTGCCGCCCGCAGCATCAGTTCGAGAAGATCTTCCGGCCCCGGTTCGGTACTTGTCCGCCGGGCACGGATCACCTCGTCCACAACCTCGGCCATGTACGCCTTGCGGACCTCGTCACGTTGATCGGCGCGACGTGCGAGGACTCGTCCCAGGGCAGTCGACTTCAAGAACGTCGTGCGTTGTGAATGGGAGAGAGCGCCGACCATCGCCTTGACGAACGGGTGCTGCTCGTCCCGCTCGAAAGAGTCGAACGAGTAGCTGAATCCAGTGCGTCCGATGGTCTCCAACGTCAGCTTGGTCATGTCTGCGGAGATGTCGACGGGGGAGTCGCTGTCACGACTGTCCCAATGGTCGACCAGCTCGCCGGCCACATCGAGCATGGTGCGGTGGTACGAGCGCATCGCAGTCTGGCTGAACGCCGGGGCCAGAAGATTGTGCGCCTTGCCCCAGTTGGGTTCGTGGTTGTACGCAGTGAACAGTCCGTCGCCGCCGATTCCGCGGAGTGCTTTGACTCCAGGCGCAAGGTGCTTCGCGAACCGGGACTCGTCGGACAGTTCTGCCACCATGTCCGCGCCCGAGGCGAAGACGAAGCGATTTCCCAGGACATTTCTCTCGAAGATCGGGCCGAGTTCGCGCCCGATGCTCACGGAGTTCTGCAGCGGCGTCCGGATATTGATCCCGAGGACGTCCCCGAGGACTGGCAGGCGCCATGCCGGATGCGGGATCCGAGCATCGGTCGTCGCCTCTGGAGTGGTGTCGACGCTCATGGTGTGTCCCCCGGGTGAGATCGCTTACTGAATTGGTGTCTAGTACGCAAAGTACGCCTTACTGAATCGGTGTCAAGTAGTAATCTGACTTGTCTATGGTCGCACCACGAAAACGCCTGGACCGAGAGCAGCGGCGCACGCAGTTGCTCGACATCGGCGCGCAACTTTTTGCCGATCGTTCGTACGAGGACGTCTGGATCGAAGAGGTCGCCGAGATTGCGGGCGTCTCGCGCGGGTTGATGTACCACTACTTTCCAACCAAGCGAGACTTCTTCGCCGCAATCGTCGAGCGCGAATCGCAGCACCTGCTCGAGGTGACCGCACCGGACGCGACGCTACCGGTGCGCGAACAGGTGGCGGCCGGGTTGGACGCCTACTTCGCGTACGTGAAGTCGCACAGCAGGGGAGTACGCGCCATCAACGTGGGGACGCTCTCCGCCGAGGCCGGTATCCGAGCGATCGTCGAACGCGAACTCGAACAGCAGCAGATTCGAATCCTCGACGCACTGGAATTCGAGGGTGAAAGAAGACAGATCGCTGCCGTCGCAGTTCGGGGATGGATCGCATTCGTCCGGGCTGTCTGCCTCGACTGGCTCGATCAACCTTCCATACCGCAGGAAGAGTTGAGAGTGATTTGTCTGCGGACCCTCTCCGGAGCGTTGGGCATCGACCTCGAAACGTGAAATGCCGACCGCGTGGGAGCGGCCGGCATTTCCACGGACAAGTCTGATCAGTCGAGCGTCGAATAGAGATCGTCCCAGCCCTTGGCTACGTACATGGTGGTGTAGATGGATCCGTAGTACGTACTGCCGCGCAGAACGGTGACGTTCCCGGCCTGCACAGCCGGAAGTCGTTGCCACAACTTGTTGTCCGAGAGCTGATCGAAGGTGGTGTCGCTGCTGTCGGTGACGGATACCATGAACGCGTCGCAATCGCGAAGGCGATCCATCTCCTCGATGCTCAGTCGCCCCTGATTGTCGAAACCGGTTGTGTTCAATGTTCTTCCACCGATGTCAGCGAGCGTCATGTCGGTGGGTTGGCGATTCTTCTTACCGGTTTCCTCCGACACGGGCAGGCTGTCGATGTAGATCGTGGCCTTGTCCGGACTGTAGGACAAACTCGCGACGGTCTTTCCCGCGATCGCCGAAGCGTGTCGAGAGCGGATGTCGGTGATCAGAGCGTCATAGTCGGTGATCAGGCGATCCATGGTGGGGGTTCGGCCCAACCAATCGGAGAGTCGGGTGAGATTTTCTCGCCACGTCTGCTTCGATTCGGTCGTCAGGACAGGAGCGATGGTTTGGAGTTTTGCAGCGGGCCAGTACTCGTTGTCGGCGTTGACGCAGATGATGAGATCGGGTGCGAGTCCGAGGATCTGCTCCAGATTGGGCTTGTCGCTGAGGTATTCGGCCGAGCCGTCGACGGGAACCCACTCGGTGGCGGGCGAGATGTTGTATCCGAAGACCGGTAGTTCCAGGGCAATGGCGAGCTCGAGGTCGGTGCGGGCGTCGACGGCCAAGACCCGCTTGGGGTTGGTCGGTATGTCGTAAGTTCCCAACGGTGTGGTGACGGTGCGCATTTGAGTGTCGTCAGATGTACCCGAACCGTCACTGGAACTGCAGGACGACAGAATTGTTGCTACTGCTGCCATCCCGGCTCCGATGCCGAATTGGCGACGGGTCAGTGCGTCGACTAGCTCTTGCCAGGTGCGTTCGTCCAGCACGGTAGGTGTGGTGGTCAGCATTTTTCGATACCCTTCGGTCTGAGTCCGTATCGATCGTAGGGTCGGCGATACCAGATCACCTATATCGAAAACCGCCTGATATTAGTCGATTTCGGCCATTGTCCGTGACTTGCGGGTGATCGTTGCGCCGAAGGCGGCGGCGAGCGGGAACATGAGAACGCCGTACACCGCAGCCGGCACTGCCAATTGCACGTTGCCGAGGAGGCTGACGGCGATGGTGATCGCCAACGTGCTGTTGTGGATGCCGATTTCCATGGAACTGGCGATTGCCTGACGATCCTCGATGCCGAATATCCGGGGAACGACGTAACCGATCGAGAGGCTCAGTAGGCAGAACAAGGCAGCGACGACGCCGATGTCGACGAGATAGTCCGCGATGTTCTCGCGCTCGGAAACAACCGTTCCGACGATCACCAGTGCCAGAACCACCGCGGATCCGATGCGGACGGGCTTGTCCATCCGCTCGGCAAAGGCGCTCGAGCGCAACCGAACCCACATTCCGAGGGCGACAGGAATCAATACGACGGCAAAGACCTGAAGCACCTTCGTGAACTGAAGCCCGAGGGTGCCGTCCGCGTCCTCGGGTTCGAAGTAACCCAACGCGAAGTTGGTGATCAGGGGGAGAGTGACCACCGCTATCACCGAATTGACCGCAGTCAGTGTCACATTGAGAGCAACATCGCCGCGGAACAGATGGCTGAACAGGTTTGCCGTCGTGCCGCCCGGTGATGCGGCGAGGAGCATCATGCCGACCGCGAGCAGTGGGTCGAGGTCGAACAACGTGACCAATCCGAAGGCCGCGGCCGGGAGCAACAACAACTGACAGATCAGGGCGATCGAAACGGCCTTCGGCGCTTTTGCCACGCGGGCGAAATCTCCGACCGTCAGGGAAAGCCCGAGGCCGAACATGATGATGGCGAGTGCGGCGGGTAGGCCGACGGAGGTGAGTGCAGAGTCCATGAGTTAGTGGCTACTTCCAGTCACTGGGGAATTTCACTGAAACTACCGTGATGCCCGGATCTGCGTGGCAGTTTGGATACATTGGTGTATCGAACCGTGACGGCGTCGGTGAGCAGGGTTATCGTCGAATTATGTGCCGAAACATCACTGAACTTCGTGGACTCGAGCCCGCTGCTACGCCCGAGGAGATCGAGGCCGCCTCTCGCCAATACGTACGTAAGGTGAGTGGAATAGCCAAGGTGTCCGACGCGAACCGAGACGCCTTCGAACAGGCGGTGCGTGAGGTGACCGAAACGACGACGCGCCTGCTCAGCGCATTGCCGCCTCGCAGACAGCCACCTCAGACCGTCCCGCCGTTGCGTCGTCCGGAAGTACAGGCGCGGATCGCTGCTCGTTCGTCCTGACCCGAGTGGATCTCACAGATATCGACGTATGGGACGTCGAACCGTTGGATCAGCTGTCAGCTGGGCTGGAGGGCGTTCTGGTCGCTGATCGTGTCCGCGACATCCGGCGACGGCTGGATACGCTGCGCAAAGAGGCCGTCGCCGACGACTTGCATATTCGTCAGGACGGAACCGTTTCTGCCGTTGCGCCCATCGCCGACGGTCACCCGCTCCACGTGCATGCCCAGTTGCTCGAGGTCGCGGTGCGAGAACTGATCGGTGAGGCACTGCTGGTCAGCGCGGATCTTCATCATGCGTTGTCTCTGCGGTCTCAGGTCGGCACCGACCTCCGTGACAAAGCTGTGCGTGTGGGGGAGGAGTGGCTAGCGTTCAGCCCCGATCGGCAGCGTCAGATGTTGCGTCATGCACCCGGCCTGATCGCCAACCTCGACGGAATTCCTTCTGCGGTTCGTAGTCCGGCCAATCTCGATCGAATTCAATCGGAACGAGCACGGCTGCAAGATGATTCAGTCCGAATCTCGCAAGAACTCCACCGTGAGTTCTTCGGCGGCAGGCTGAGTAACACAGGGGCGGGCCAGTGGTACGCCGAACGCAAACTCGAGGATCTGGACGCGCTCGACGAGTTGTTTCGCGCCGAACCTTGTCGACGGTTACTGCTCATGGACATGCGCTCGGGTGAACGCGGCTTCGCGGCAATCGCGATCGGTGATCCGGACACAGCGGATCACATCTCCGTGACGATTCCCGGATTGAACACCAACGTCAAGGACTCGATGCGCGGAATGGTCGGCGAGGCAACACGATTACGAGCCGAGGCGATGCGCCAACTCGAGCTGGCCGGCCGAAAGGAGAGCGTGGCCACCATCGCCTGGATCGGATACGACGCGCCACAGGTGATCGGGCCGGGAAAGTTCGACATCGGTCGGGCCAGCTTCGACGTAAGTCGATCGTCCAAGGCAGGCATAGCCGCCGACGCATTGGGTAGCTTCTTTCACGGTCTTCGTGCTGCGTCGGTCAACGACGGAGTCCATATCACCGCGTTGGGTCACTCCTACGGATCGCTCGCGACTTCTCTTGCGCTGCAACGCGGGGCAAGCGCAGCGGTCGACGACGTGGTGTTCTACGGTTCACCCGGCGTGCGGGCCAAGGTGGAGTCGGACCTCGGTATCGCCGACCGCCACGTCTACGTCATGAAAGCGGAAGGCGACAGTATCGCGGGGTTCGGCCGTTTCGGTGGCGATCCGACACGCACCGAGTTCCACCGATTGTCCACGGCCGAGGGGATCACCCTGGACGGTGTCAAGCACGAGCGGGCTTTCGGTCATGCGGAGTACGCGAGAACCGGGGACAACGGAGAACTGCGGATGTCGGGTTACAACCTCGCGGTTGTGGTTGCCGGACTGCCGGAGTTGGCCGTTGTGGCCTGACCTGCTGACTTACAGTGGCACTCATGCGTCTGAGGCATTCGGCCAGGGGGTTGGTCGTTGACGACCAGTCTCGTCTTCTGCTCTACCGATACATCGCACCCGGGGGCGGGCTGACGGTCTGGTGTCCTCCGGGCGGAGGCTTGGAAGGAGACGAAACCCCGCCCGAGGCGCTCGCGCGCGAATTGGACGAGGAGATCGGCTTGCGTGACTGCGGCGCCGCCACCCATGTGTGGCATGAGGAGATCCATGATCCGACGATATTGCCGGGTTGGGACGGTGCGATCAACGACTACTTCCTCGTGCCGGTGGCGGCCGCATTCGAGCCCTGTGGGTCGTTGGGGCGCGAAGCGCTGGCCGCCGAGCTGGTCGAGCACTTCGAGTGGTGGAGCGTTGACCGCCTTCTGTCACACAATGGTCGAGAAGTGTTCGGGCCACGCGATTTACCCGACCGGTTTGTACGCCTGGTCAAGGATGGGCCGTCGGGTGCGCCGGATCGATTTGTTCGGTCGCCGTGAGGGATGCGAGGTAGTGATTGAAATCGAACATTTCGGCATCGAAACACGGCTACGCTGGGGTTATGGAGCACTACGTGCGCAAGGAGCCCATCCCGTACGCGTCTACGGCTGCGCCGGTCAGTTCTCGCAACCGGTTCAGAAGGATGCTCCAAAGGTTGTCGATAATTCTTCGCGGGATGATGGGGGATCGGAAGGCGAGTCGATATACCTCGCTCGCACCGCGTCATCCCGACGGATCACGCACCGCTGTAACATCTTTCAACAGTAGTGGTGGTGGGAAATAGGTATCGGTGTACAACACTGCCCGGCGGCCGTCGAATTCTCGACGAACACCGGGCAGTGACGCACTACTTGGGCTGGGGTCAGCGGAGGTACTGTCCGCAAACCGGCCACGCGCCGGCACCTTGACCGGCAAGGACGTTTTCCGCGACGCGGACCTGTTCTGCCTGGCTGGCGTTGGCGGCACTGCCGGCTCCGCCGTAGGCTTCCCACGTGCTCTGGCTGAACTGGAGCCCGCCGTAGTAGCCGTTTCCGGTGTTCGCGGCCCAGTTGCCCGAAGATTCGCATTCTGCGACACCCGACCAGTCGTGGGTGGCTGCGGACGCGGTGCCGGCGCTCAGTCCGAGGGCTCCGGCTGCGAGGGCTCCGGCTGCGGCGACAGAGGCAAGGGCACGGGTAACGGTGGTCTTGGTCATTTTTGGTAAATCCTCTCGAGTCCCGCCGACGGAGGACGGTGACCGTCTCAGCTCCGCTCCCACCACTAGGAATGTTGTCGAGTCCGAACCGCGGGGTGGGACGGGCGGTGGCGATTCGGTAATGCCCGGTTGATCGGGCTGTCACCAACCATAAGAGATGATTACGGATTGGTCACGGGTCGGCGTGTCGACGCATGTTTGTGCAACAGAAATGCATCAAAGAGTGTTTTCCCAGGTCGCGTGGCGATATGCCACCTCGCTCGGCGTTACATAATCGAGATAAAGTGTGATGCAAGTCACTGGAAAAGCGTCTTGATGGCGTCGGTATGTGGCGCTCGATCGGCCGGTTTTGTCGATTTTCCGGCCCCAGTTCTGGTCACACAGGAGGCTGTGTCGAACCGCGATTTGTTGTCGACCGACCGCCCCGATTTACCTGTGGGGCAGCAGAATTGAAAACGAATTACGCGCTGCTGGCTCAGACGAGATTCTTGCTCGCCTTGATCCGACGACGGATGTCGCGCATCTGAATGGTGTTGCCGGCCTGACGAACGGAGCGTGGAATGAACCTGTTGACGAACGACACGAAAATGAAGAGGTGTTCGAACCGGCGGCGGTCGTCTTCGGTCCACTCGAGGTCGAGTTGGTCGCGGTAGATCGGTGGAAGGAATCCGACCGTCAGGAACCGCAACAAGTTTCGGAACACCAAGCGTATCGGCCAAGCGATCATCTGTAGATTGACCAGGTCGATCAGATACTGCTTGGTGCGTTCGTCGATGACGACGCGTTCGCAACCGAGGTTCCAGTAGCGCTCGAAATCTGCGCGTGTGGCCGGCCACATCTCTTCGGTGACCTGCAGTGTCGTTCCCAAAGTTGATGCGGACTGATAGAACGACTCCGCCTGTTCTTCCGACATCTTGCCGTGCAACAACTGATGACTGTCTTCGAAACCGATGAACAGGCAAGCAGCAACCCATAATTGGAGTTCGCGATTGAAGGCGTTGTACTTGACCGGGCTGTTCGCATCCGACTTCACATGTCGGTGTACCGAATTCACAGCCTCGCGGTAGGCCTTTCGCTCTTCCTCGTTGCCCAGGATCGCGACCGTCAGGTACTGCGTTGTGGTTCGTGCGCGCTTCCACGGATGCGCTGTCAGAGCACCAGATTCGACCTTGCTCTCCATGACGCCGTACGCCACCTCGGGCCAACCGAGTTGCAGGATGACGTTGGCAGCGGCTCCGGCGAACGACCAGAAATCGAGTGCGTCGGTGATGTGTGCGGGTTTACGTGCCCACCGCCTACGCTCCGCCGTGATGGTGATGCGTGTCTGATCGGTCCGAAGAGACGACTCGGACTTTTCCGAATCCAGGTAGTGAGTGGGCATGGATCTTCCTCCGCGCGTGGTGAGTTACTTGGTCTCGACGTTGCTCACGAGCCACCGGTCGTCCGAGCGGACCAGGGACACGACCATGCGGTACTTCTGTGTGTTTCCCTCTGGCGCTGCGACATTCTTCGCTTGTTGGTCGACGAACACGAGCACCTTGGCCGACGAATTGTCCAGCGATTCGATGCCGACGTCTGTCGCCGTTGCGCTCGCCTGGCCTTGCCCCCCGGCGACGACTTCGCGCAGTGAATCGACCATCGTTCGGTAGGTGCCGGCAAACTCGTCGGTCGACATCGAGGCGATGCTGTCTCTGTTGGCATCGAGGTTCTGATAGTCGAAGGAGGACATGATGGTCGAGTAATCCCGCGCGGTGTCCAAAGCCTCCTGCCGCAGCGTGTCTTCCTGATTCGCCGAGTACATCTGGAATCCGAGCACCACCAATGCTGCGACCAGCGCTACCGCTATGAGTGAGATCAGTGCGTTGCGTGGCTCCTTGAGGCGGCGAAGTAGCGACGGAGAAGTCGGATGTTCGGCCACCTCGGCTTCAGCCTCGTCGAGTAGTGCGTTGTCACCGTGTGCCATTTCCCAGTCCTTCCAACATCAATCTCCAGTAGTTCAGGGCTTCGACTCCGGTCGGGACGAGAATCGGATCTGCGACGATGGGCGGTCCGATCGGCGTACCGGGGACCGTCGAGTTCTGCAATCCGAGGTCGTTCGGGCGGGGAGCATTCTGTGCTCCGCGTTGGACGAGGTCGTCGGCGGGGGGACAGTACATCGCCAGACTTGGACTGGTGGGCGACAGATCGCCGACCTCACGCCGAGGGGTGTCGTAGTTACAGACCGGCCCCTGTGTGGCAACCAATGCAAAGTCGGCGCGATCGCCTTTGACGATGGATGCCAGTTTGGCGAGACCTTCAGGAATCGTGACAAGTCCGGTTTCGAGGGCGTCTGTGCGGTCGGAGATGATCGGTGCGACAGTGACGAGATTGGCCAGGACCGCTCCGAAAGTGTTGTGGTACTTGTCGAACAACTGTTGAGCGCTGTTCAGGGCGGCGGGCGAATGATCGGTGAGGTAGATCAGTACCGGAGCGTTGGATTCGAGTTGTTCGGTGAAGTTCTTGGCAGCTGCCATTCCTCGGACGAACGAATCCGATTGTGTCGCCATGGAGTCCACCAACGTGGAGGTTCGCGACAGCAGCGCGGCGAGTTCGGCCGACTGGTCGTTCAACTGCGCGGACATGGTCCCACCGTTGTCGATCATCGTCGCCAAGCTCGGGCCGAGCCCGTTGAACGAATTTCCCAGTTCGGTCCCGATGTCGCTGATCGCTTGCGGATCAATCCCTTCCAGGACACCGGACGCCTGAAGCATCAACTGGCTCATCTGGACCGGTTGCTGATCCGCGGGCATGGCGATTTCGTCGCCGTCCCGAAGATACGGGCCGTGGTCTGTGTTGGGATAGATGTCGACATTCTGAATTCCGGCTGCGGTCCCCATCGTCACCTTGGCGACGCTGTCGGTAGGTATCTCGGTGTTGTCGTTGAGTGAGAGTTCCACCCGAGCCGAGCGGGTGCCTGCGTCGAGTTCGACTTCACTCACTTTCCCCACCTGTACGCCGCGATACGTGACGACCGTGCCCTTGGTCAGCCCGAAGGCGTCGGACATGTTGGCGTGCAGCCGGATTTGGCCACCGAAACCCTGAGGGCCGACCACGTAGACGATTCCGAAAGGGATTACCACAGCAGCGATCAGAGCGAACAGGACAAGTTGAACAAGCGCAAGGCGACTCAACGCAGACCTCCCTGAAGTAGATCGGTGAGAGTTCCCGCCGGTGCGATCGATTGACCGGCCATCCCGCCGCTCCAGAGCTTGTCGATCGTTCCCGGAATATCCAGGGCGCCGTCGAAAACGAGGTAGTCACCTTGGACTGCACTGGTGAAGTTCTCGAGCAATCCGTTCATATTCGCCAGTGTCTGACCGATCTCTGAGTTGAACGAATCCAGAGTCCCGACAACGGTCGACGCATCGTGCAGCATCGCGTCGAGGCCGTCGGGTGACGAGTCGAGGATGGTGTTTGCGTTGGTGGCGAGCTGAACGGTCGAGTTCAACAGGCTTGCAATCTGATCCTTCTGTCCCACGAGAATCGACACCACCTGTGGAACGGAATCGAGGTAGTTGTCGACAACTACGCGTTGGCCGGCCAGTTGGGAGGAGACCCGGGCAGCGAGGTCGACGGCCTCGTCGAACTCGCTGCGGTGACTGCTTGCCTCTGCCATGAGCGAGGTCAGGGTGTCGGTCAGGGAACGAACTTCACCGGAGCGCCCGGAAAACGCGGTGTTCAGCTCGCGCACCACGGTATCGAGTTGATCGATGCCGCTTCCGGTCAGAACCGTACCGAGCGTGGCAAGCGCACTTTCGACTTGCGGACCGATCTCGGTGCGAGACTCCGGAATTGTGTCGCCGTCGCTGAGCATCGAGCCGGACGGAACCTCCGGCACCAATAGTCTGATGAACGGGTTGCCCAGTGCGGACGGGAGTTCGACGGATGCTTTGACGTTGTCCGGCAACGGCGTCGCGGCGTCCAGACTCAGCGTCACATCGGCTCCGACGACGTCGGCGGACAGCGCGGATACTCGGCCGATGACTTTCTGGCCGCTGCGGACGTCTGCCCCCAACACCAGGCCGTCGGCGCCGGCCAGCTGCAGCGCCACGTTGTACGCATCACCGTCGGCCGAACGACCCAGGGGTAGGTCTTGAATGCCTGCGCTACAGCCGCCGAAGGCGAACACGGCCACAGAACCCACGCCGATGATCACGATACCGGCGACTATTCGAACCGATTGCCGCGTCAATTGCCACCACCGGGGACGGCTCCGCCGGAAATCGCGGAGGCGATTCCGAGCGGATCAGAAGTGCTGAGGGGGAAGGAAATCGGATTCGTGAACCCGGCTCCGGTACAGATCGGCAACTTGTAGGTGTCGCACAGCGGTTTCGCAACCGCGAACTGAGTCAATGCAGTCGAGACGTTGAGCCGAATGCGCCCGCGCTGATCAGGACCGATTGTCTGGGAGAGGTTCTGCATCATCAACGGCACCAGGTCCATGAACTCAGCGAGGCCGGGTTCTTTGGCAGCCAGAGTGTCACCGAGAACTCGCACGTTGTCGGCTATGGCACCGACATCATCGCCGTGAGTTGTCATGAAACTGTTCAACTGGTCGAAGACCACCTGCAGATCCTGCAGAGGCTGTGAGATGTCCATGTTCTGGTTCGCCCACTGATCGCCCAATGTGCCGAGGTCACCGACAAGTTCGTCGAGGCTGACCTGCCGTGCGTCCAGAGCATTCATCAAGGTGTTGAGATTGTCGACAAGGGCACCGATGTCTTCCGACCGAGCGCCGACAACTCCGGTTGCCGTGCTGAGGTTGCGAATTGCGGTGTTGAATTGATCGCCCTGGCCCTGCCATCCGGCAGCGCCGCGGCTCACGAGATCGCCGAGATTGCCCCCATCCCCGGCAAATGCGTCGGCCAAAGTGCTGACGCTTCCCATCAAGCCGTCGAAATCTATGGGGGAGTGGGCACGTTCGATCGGAATCTGGTCGCCGTCTTTCAGCGTCTCTCCGCTGGTGTAAGCCGGGCCGAGTTCGATGTGGCGATCGCTGATCACCGATGGATTGAGGACATAGGCCGAGGCGTCGGCGGGCAGGTCCACGGAGTTGGGCATCGACATCGCTACTCGAACAGAAGTTCCGCGAGGTTCCACCGACGTGACCGTCCCGACGCCGACTCCGAGGACGGTGACCTTGCTTCCCTCGTAGATTCCGCCGACGTAGCTGAAATCGGCGTAGACGGTCTTGGACTGATCCGTTCGTCCGAAGATGTACCAACCGGGGAGTGCAATCGCCAGGGTCACGACCAGCATGGCCGTGACGGCTTTTCGTGTATTCACTTGCAGCCCTCCATGATGCCGAGCGCGCAGAGCAGATTGTCCGGGATCACGGCGGCCGGCGCGTTGACGTCGGTCCAATTGCCGGTGCCGGCGGAATCGGTGACCGAACGCAGCGCGGAAGGAAGACGAGTCAACAGCAGGTCGATCTGATCTGCATTGTTCTTCAGCGTGGTGGTGACCTCGACGAGGTTGTCGGTCATGGCTCCGAACTCGTCCTGACGATCGACGAAAGTGGTGGAGAGCTTCGAGATGATGATTGTCAGGTTGTCGACCAGCTGAGTCAGTGCGTCCTTGCGCATCGCAAGAGTACGAACGATCGTCTGAGCATTGGCCGCAGTACCGACTATCGAATCGGTTTGTGCCGCAGCCATGTCCGACAGCTCGCGGGACATGATGAGAATCTGGTCGATCTGTTCACTGTTCTGCGCGAAAGCCGCCGAGGCGCCGCTGATTCCGGCCAGAGCCCGGCCCACCTGATCGGAATCAGTTGGAATCACCTGCGAAAGGGTGTTCATCATGGACTCCATCGCCTGTAGGTCGATGCCGGTGGCCGCAGTGGTGGCATCACTGCTGACGTCGTCGAGGCTGTACGGCACGGTTGTGCGGGAGAGCGGGATGACCCGTGCATCGGACTCGTCGACCACTCCGGCCGGCACGATCTCCAGGTAGCGCTTGCCAAGGACCGTCTTGAGCCTGACAGTCGCCGTGCTCTGGTTTCCCAAAGGCTGGTCCTTGTCCAAGCGGAAGTTGACGACGACGTGGTCGCCGGCAAGGTCGATCGAATCCACTCGGCCCGCGGGAACCCCGGCCACGTAAACCGGATCGGTGTCGGAAAGCCCGCTGGCATTGGCCAACTCCGCTGTGTATGCCGACGTGCGTACGTTGTACCAGAGCTTCGGAATGCCCAAGGCGGCGCCGAGTCCCACCACCAGAACGAAGATTCCGAGACTACCCAGGGCGAGAGCGGTGCCGCTACCGCTGCGACGGCGATCCCCTTTGAACAGGAAGAGCATGATGCCGACGAACACGTCGATCAGCTTGACCAGGAACATCATGAGCACACCGGCGAATGTGTCGGACCGAAGATGTTGGCTTCCATGTCGCCTGCCTTCAGAGTGAAATTGCACAGATACAGGCTGATGAAACTTCCGTAACTTCCGATCCGGTTGGCGGCGTCGGCGAACTGGGGAAGGTTGGCGAGAAGTCTGTTGAACTCGTCGGTGCTCGCAACCCAACTCCCGGTGACACTTTCGAGTTGTTGCACGGTCTGACCGAATGCGCCGTTCGACCCGGCCATGATCTGAGCCAACGACGAGACAGTTCGGTTTCCCTGATCCAAGAGCGAGACCAGTTGATCGTTCTGCCCGACGACGGAAGTACTCAGATCGTTCAAACCGTCCAGCAGACCGACCAATTCGGGTTGACGTTCGTCGACGGAGGTGAGAAGAGTGTTCATGTTCGTGAGTAGTTGTGCGAAGACGTCCTGACGGTCGACAAGGCCGGAGCTCATGGTCGCGATCTGGTCGAGGAGGGTGGTCATCGCCTGGCCCTGGCCGTTGAAGGTTTCGACAAAACTTCGCGTGAGCGTGTTCACCTGCTCGGGCTGCAGCGCGGCGAACAACGGTTTGAACCCGTTCATCAGTGCCGTCAAGTTGATCGGCGGTGTTGTCTGCGCCAGCGGTATCGTGTCACCTGGTTCGAGCTGTCGTGCGGATACCGTTGTCGCGCTGTCGTCCTGCGTCAGTGCCAGATATCGAGCACCGAGCATGTCGCCGTAGCGCACGGCGGCACGGACATCCGACTCGAGGGAATATTGCGACTCGATTTCGACGTCGACGATCGCCTTGCTCGTGCCGCCGCCGTTGTCGGCAAACGCAACTGAGTCCACGCGGCCGATACGCACACCGGACATCGTGACCGGGTTACCCGGGTTGAGGCCTTCGACATCGGTGAACTCGAACGAATACGAATCGGTGCTTCCGCGAACCGGGACCGACAACGTGTTCGCCACGAACGACGCACAAGCGACGCCGGTGAGACAGAAGAGTGACAACCGAATTACCTGGCCAGGACGGACCTTCACGGGACGGTCACCTCATTGCCTCTGACCATCGGCCCCAACATCAGTGTTGTTGCCGTATTTGGGGTGTCCGAGCGTTCCGGCGATCCGCCCAGTAGCTGATCTTCGAGGTAGCGCAGCGTGGCCGCTTCGGCTTCGCCGCCCACGACCGGGGCACTGACGGGTTGTGCAGGCGTCAGGTTGGAGCCTGAACACTGCGCGCCGCGCGAGTCCCCGTACTGCGGGCAGTCATCGCCCGTGTATGGGAGCGGTTCGGCGAACGTGGCAACTGCTGTGATGTCGAACTTACCGGTGGCGAAGACCCGCGCGCCCGCGGCGCCGAACGTACTGGCATTGGCGAGGGTGGAACGCAGTCCTCCGGGATTGGCCGCGGTGGTTGCGAGTATCTTTCCGGCGGAATCGATCACAGTGATGATGTTTCGGTTGTTCTCCACGACAAAATCGTCGACGGTAGCGGCGAAGACTGCGGCCGCGCCGATCGAGGACTCGAGATTCGCTCTGTTGGCGACCATGTTGTTCGAGACGGTTGTGGCGGCTGCCAAGGTATCGAGAATGTCGGGGGTCGCGCGGTCCAACGCGTCGACGACCGACTTGAATTCGGGTGTCGATTCGAGGAATTGGTGTGCGGCGGGTGTCAGTACGCCGGACGCGGCACTGAGATTGTCTATCGTGGTACCGATCTCGGCTCCGTTTCCGTCGAGTGCCTGGCCCAGCGCAGTCAGGGCTGTCTGCAGCTTCTCGGGCTGCATGGCGGTGAGGACGCCCACCAACTTGGTGTACACGTCGTAGAGCGCAACGGCTTCGGGACCGTCGTCCATGTGGATCTCGTCTCCGTCCGACAGAGTCGTCTGGCCCTGCTCATTCGGACTGTCCACGAGCTGCATGTAGATGTCGCCGAAGAACGTTCGCGGAACGACGCGGGCCACCACGTCGGCGGGAATCTTCGACGCGTCATCGGTCTGAATCTGCAACTGCACAACGGATTCGGCCGTGCCTGATTCGATTTCGCCGATTCGGCCGACGTTGACGCCGTGGTACCGCACCGGAGCTTCACCGCTGATGAGACCGGCTGTGGCTGGAACAGCGACGAAGATGTCGGTGCTCTGCTCGAGGTTTCCAGAACCGCGTAAAACCATTGTCACAGCGGCGGCGACGGCTACCACTATGGCGATTGCGCCGCGAAGGGCGTACACGATCTTTGTGTGTGTAGTGAGTCTGTCCACGGCTCAGACCCCCATTCCCGGGATCTGGGGCACGAGGCCCCACAGCGCGAAAGTCATCAGTACGTCGAGGATTCCGATCGCGAGGATCGCAGTCCGAAGCGCGCGCCCGGCAGCCTGCCCGACGCCGGCCGGACCACCGGAGGCATAGTAGCCGTACGCGCAGTGAACCAGCGCGACAACAGCGGCGAACACCACGGCCTTGAGGCCCGAGTACAGGAGATCCTGCGGCGAGATCGCCAGATGGAAGAAGTAGTCGTAAGTACCTGCCGATGCACCGTTGAAGAACACGACGACCAGTCGGGTCGACAGGTAACTGGCGAGCAGCCCGATCATGTAGATCGGGATGACGCAGATCATGGCAGCGATCACCCGCGTACCCGCGAGGAAGGGGATGGATCTGATCGCCATCGAGTCGAGGGCGTCGATCTCGTCCGAGATGCGCATAGCCCCGATCTGGGCAGTGAAACCCGTTCCGACCTTGGCAGCCAACGCGATAGCGACGACAACAGGGGCAAGCTCACGGGTGTTCGCGACCGCAGACAGCATGCCCGAGAGCGAGGTCATCCCGACGAGTTCGAGGCCCCGGTGAGTCTCGACGCCCAACATCATTGCCGCGGCGAGCGACATCGCGAAGACGATCCCGATGGTGCCGCCGCCGGACAGCAAGGAGCTCGTGCCGAAGCTGACCTCGCTGATCTGACCGAGTACGTGCTTGCGGTACTTGGTGAGCGCAAAAGGGATCGATGCGATGGTGCGGACGTAGAAAGTGACGTGCTGACCGAGGGAGACGAGGCCGTCACCTGCGGTTCGCAGGGGTCTGCTCGCTTGACGGGCTCGAACACGGAGATCGACGAGCGACATCAGAATTCACCGACTGCCGGGACGATTACGGTGTACAACGCGGACAACACTGTGTTCACGATGAAGACGAGCGCGAACGCAATGACGACGGCCTCGTTGACTGCGTCGGCAACGCCGCGGGGGCCGCCTTTTGCATGGAGACCTTTGAAAGTGGCCACCAAAGTCGAAGCGAGGCCGAAGATCGCGGCTTTCACCAAAGCCATGACGAAGTCGGACGATCGACCGTATTGGCTGAACGTTGCCATGAACGTTCCGGCCGGAAGATGCTGCACGTAGATGTGGTACAGATAGCACGCGATCACTCCGCCGAAGGTCACCATCGAGCACAGTGCGAGGGAGACAATCACTGCCGCAACCAATCTCGGAGCTACCAGGCGTTCGATCACATCGATGCCCATCACTTCCATGGCATCGATCTCTTCGCGAATCTTTCGCGAACCAAGATCGGTGCAGATCGCCGACCCGGCAACACCGGCCATCATCAACGCGCACACCAGTGCTGCGGCCTGTCCGACGATGATGAATGCCACGACGGCGCCCGAGTAGCCACCGGCACCGATGCGGCCGGCCAGTTCGCCGACCGACACCGCGATGAAGACACCGATCGGAATCATGAGGAGCAGCGACGGACCAGTGCTGACGCGACCGATGAAGAGCGTCTGAGTGACCGTCTCGTGCAACGAGAGTCGCCTGCGGAGGATTGCCGTGAACAGGCCGAACAGTGCCTGCACCGAGAATCCGATCAGATAGCCCCCCTGCAACGCTACGTCTCGCACCGGGCCTTTCGGGGCTGGTAGCTCGTACGTCATCTAATTGAATTCCTTTGCAGATCAACATGGTTCAGCACGAAAGTCGAACTGTTCGGACGCTGGCGGTCGAGCGAACTGCTTGTGAAGCATCTCACACATATATGTGACGTGGCAAGCATTATGTGAACGAAAATTCTCGGGTGAGTTTTCGGTGTAACTGCGACGGTCAGCGCGTTGACGTGGCAATATGAGTTCTGTCGGGTGGTGTCCTCGGCTTAAGTTCATCGAAATTCCGGAAGCCGTCGTCCGATGTCCCGATCGGGGAGGGAGGGGCCGCTTCGAGCGGTGACCCTACCCCTGGTTTCGACCACAGGGCAAGGCTTTGTTAACGAGAATTCTCTCGAGCTTCAGCATCGATGGTCGGGGCGATGCAGTTGATGGCAACCTAAAGTTAGGGCAGCTAGCAGCGTATATAGAACGTGGATACAGTGGAATCTCGAAAGTTTCCGATGGCGCGCAGCGATTATGATTATGCTCATTCGCAAAAGGATCGGTTTGGTGTCTGGTGGGGCTGAGAGAGGGGGTGCGCGAGTGAGCCCGAGACAGCAGTCTGTCGATGCGCAGACAGTTGACGAACAGACCTCGCGTGTAATCCTTCGAGCGGCGGGATCGGAGTCGGTCAAGCGACGTCCGAAGGACCGCAAGGCGAAGATCGCCGCTGCGGCTGCAATTGCGTTCAGCGAACGGGGATATCCTGCCGTAGGCGTCGAGGATATTGCGTCGTCCGTCGGTATTTCGGGTTCGGCACTCTATCGGCATTTTCCGAACAAGTATGCGATGTTCCGCCACGCGGCACTGGAATTGACCGACGCGCTCGAGAGTGCACTCGATGCGGTCTCCGTCGCCGCCGATGCAACTGACCGGGAGCGCCTACGCGAGGATTTGCTCGCTGTGATCCGAACGACGGTGCGTAATCGGCGCACAGCCGGGATCTACCGGTGGGAGAGTCGGTTTCTCGACGCTGCCGATCGGAAATCGGTCCGAGCTCAGGCAGCTGCTGTCAATCACCGAGTTGCACTGCATCTTTCACGCTCCGAACCGCCGGCGAGTGCTCGTGCCGAAACCATCCTCACCTCAGCGATGTTCAGCGTGATCGGCAGCATCACCGCTCACAATCTGATACTGCCCCAACGTCGGATGGAGCAAGTTCTTCTCGACGCTTGTCTGTCGATCGAACACGGTGGGAGTGCAATTACATCGCGGCGGTCGGAGCAAACTGTGTCGACGCGACCGGTGACGACGAACAAGCGTGAACGTCTGCTACAGGAAGCCGTGCGGCTCTTCGATTCTCGCGGTTACCACGACGTCAGTATCGAAGAGATCGCAGCCGCTGCGGGTTTGAACGCTTCCGGGATGTACCGCTACTTTCCGAGCAAAGCGGAACTTCTCGGGGCGGTGTTCTATCGAGCGGCGGACCGTCTGGACCTTGCGACGGCAGCAGTATTCGAGTCTGCGACGTCGCCGGAGGAAGCGCTGCGCGCACTGTCGGCGATGTACGTGGAGTTGTCGTTTGCACAACATGAATTGATGTCGGTCTATTTTTCCGAGATGAACAACCTTCTGCCGGGACATCGAAGCGATCTGAAGAATCGCCAGAAGCTGTACGTGGTCGAGTGGGCGCGGATACTTCGCGAAATTCGTCCGGACCTTTCGGCGATAGAGGCGAAGTTCCTGGTTCACGCTGCTTTGAACCTCGTCCCCGACATCGGACGCTTGATGAAGTTCGATGTTGCAGCAGAAAACGCCTCCACACTTCAGACGTTCATGTCAGCAGTTCTCTTCGGCCGCCCGGCTCCGGCGCCCTGAACTTCTCGCCGCCCTGAACTTCTCGCCGCCCTGAAACTTGTCGGACGGCGTGCGTAGTGTGGTCGGCTATGAGCGAAGTCGTGTCTCTGGCAGCTGCCCGCCGAATAGCGCTCGCCGCTCAAGGGTTCGGCAAATCACACCCGGCAACGGTGACGCGGCGCAATCTGGTCAGCGTGATGGACCGGCTGCAGGTCTTGCAGATCGACTCGGTCAACGTTTTCGAACGCAGCCACTACCTGCCCGTTTATGCGCGACTGGGCGCCTACGACAAGTCCAGGCTTGATCAGCTGACCTTCTCCCCGGAGTCGGGGTACCTCGAATACTGGGGACACGAAGCGACGTTCCTGCCGGTGGACATGTGGCCACTCTTTCGTTGGCGCATGGACCAGTTTCGTGACAAAGCTTTGAGCGACAAGAACGGATGGGCGTCTGATCGGCGCGACTTCCTCGACTGGTTGCGCAACGAACTGCGTGCAAACGGTCCGATGGCGGCGAGCGAAGTCGAGCATGAAGCGAATACACGCCGCGGCCCGTGGTGGGGGTGGTCGGACGTGAAAGTCGGGCTGGAGACTCTGTTCCGATGGGGCGAAGTGGTATCGGCGGGTCGCGCAGGATTCGAACGTCGATACGGCCTTGCCGAACACATGCTCGCGCCCGAGATCCTCGATGCGAGGATCGATCGATCGGACGCGATCCGTGAGCTGGTGCTGCGTGGTGTGAAGGCCCACGGACTCGGTACGCTCGACGATATCGCCGACTACTTTCGGCTGCCGAGCGCTGAGGCACGAATTGCCTTGCGTGAGCTCGAAGACGCCGGCAATGTACGCAGTGTTTCCGTCGAGGGCTGGGAGCGTCGTGGCAAGCCTCGCGAGGTATGGATTGATCCACAGGCAAAGCGTCCAAGGTCGATCCGAACCGAGGCTCTGTTGTCGCCCTTCGATCCGGTAGTGTGGGCGCGCGATCGAGCGTTGCGGCTCTTCGACTTTCACTACCGGATCGAGATCTATACTCCCGCACACAAGCGGGTTCACGGCTACTATGTGCTCCCCGTGTTGATCGACGACAATATCTGCGCGCGAGTCGATCTCAAGAACGACCGACAGAGCCGTCGGCTACTCGTGCGCGCTGCTTGGGCCGAGCCCACCGCCGATGCCGACACTGCACCGCGTCTGGCTGAGCTCCTTCGTAGAACCGCAATGTGGCAAGGCTGCGACACCGTAGTCGTGGAGAACAATGGAACATTGGCATCAGAGCTGGCCGCTGTGATGGCCGGCGACGAGGTGGATGCGGTGGGCGCGCGCTAGGTCAATCTGGAACGGTGAGTCTCCCGTCGACTGCAGCTCGGTTGATGGAATCTCTTAATGCCGAACAAGTTCCGGTGCGAATTTTCGGCGACGCCTTGTCTTCGCGATACTCCGAACACACGTTGTGCGGATCCGATCGCCATTGAGTCGAGGTATGGTGCCAGCTGTTCTTCTCGACGAGGACATATGTTCCACACCTCTCGCAGTCCACTGGTTCCATGGTCACTGCGCTGCTCCTGCACGGCGTGCGAGGTTGTCTGCAACCTCCTGTTTCCACACCTCGATGGGTTTGCTTGTGTCCATCTCGAATTCGAAGCGATCGATCATCTCGGGCGTGACGTCGGCGACGTCGACGTAGAACTGTTCGTACCACCGCCTCAGTTGGTAGACCGGACCGTCCTCGGTGCAGAGTAGTGGGTTGTCGATGCGGGTCTTGTTCTTCCAGATCTCGATGTCCTGCTCGAATCCGACGCCGATGTAACCGATCATCGCGTCAACGGTTTGGTCCGCTATCCCGGCGGGAAGTTCCTCGGTCTTCTTGACGGTGATGCCGTACATCAGGACAAACTTGTTCGGGCTGACCGGATAGTGGCAGTTGATCAAAACCGAATCCACCTTGAACGTTTCGTACTGGTACACCAGATCGTCGATCATGAACGACGGTCCGTGATAGGCGGCCACCGAGAAGTTCGAGACCAACTTCGGCACGTCGGGATCCGTCCAGGTCACGATGTCGTCGCGGTTGATACCGCTCTGCTCCTGGATGGCGACATGCCCCTCGAAGACGTTCTTGAAGTAAGTGGGAAACGAAAAGTGCACGTAGAAGAAGTGCGCCATGTCCACGACGTTGTCGACGATTTCTCGACAGTTGGTGTCGATGACGATTGACTTCCATACCCAATCGGTCCATTCGTGGTCCGGAGTCTTGATTATCGGTATGGCGACTTCGGCCGGAGGCGGATTGCCTTCGGGGTCGTGCCAGACGAAGAGCAGTCCGTCTTGTTCGAGGGTGGTCCAGGCGCGGGTTTTGGCAAGCGGTGGAACGCGGCGTGCATAGGGGATCGCGGTGCATTTGCCGTTGCCGCCCCAACGCCAGTCGTGGAAGGGGCAGGCGACTGAATCGCCCTTGACCGTGCCCTGACTGAGGTCGCCGCCCATGTGACGGCAGTAGGCATCGAGGACCTTCAATTCGCCCTGGCTGTCGGCAAATACGACAAGCTTGGTGCCGAAGGCCTCGATCGGATGTGGGTTCCCGTCGTGGAAATCCGTTGCAAGTCCGAGGCAGTGCCATCCGCGGGCAAAACGTTCGGGAGCAGCGCCCTCGTCGATCATGCGGATCTCGTCGACTTCGCCGAGGTCCGTTGTGGTCGTCACGTCTGTAGTCAACTCGTCGTCCTTTGTTCAGTGATCTGTGTTGGCCACTGTGGTGAGGAGTTGGTCCAGGTTCAACGGGGGTAACCGGTGATCGGTATAGCTGCAGGTGGAGTGGCCAGGCAGGTTTGTCTCCCGCACGGTGGGAAACACCCTGGCGGTTCGTCCGGTGAAGGCCCAGATTTGCAGTCAGCAGAGCACGCCCAGCGCTGTCCTCTCGACGGGCGGATCACCGAAACGGAGACGCCATGTCGGTCGGACCGATCACAGAAGAGCCCATCCCTATGTCAACCCTCGACAGGTTGGCGATGGTGGTGGATTGCTTTCGTGACACGCCGCGGTTGACGCTGGGCG
Organism: Rhodococcus sp. FW305-130; assembly: GCF_058788335.1. Lineage (NCBI taxonomy): Bacteria > Bacillati > Actinomycetota > Actinomycetes > Mycobacteriales > Nocardiaceae > Rhodococcus > Rhodococcus sp. FW305-130. Next base: position 363,458 of record NZ_JBYTAP010000003.1, read on the forward strand.
AGGTGGCCCGTCGAACCGGGATTCCGCGATCGTCCGTGCACAGGATGCTTCTGAAGCTAGTGAGGATGGATTGGCTTCGCAGAGAAGGCCTCGAGTACGAAATCGGCGACAAACTCGGCGATCTTGGGGCAATCTCGTTGTATCGAAACAAGTTCGAGAGGGTGGTGGTGCCGTTGTTGTACAACCTGCACCTCGTCACCAATCAGGCCGTACATCTCGGGGTCCTCGAGGGAAGCAACGTGCGATACCTTCAGAAGATCGGCAGCCAGGCGATACCTGACCTTCAGACAGGCGTTGGCTCTCGCATCCCGGCGCGATCCTCGGCAATCGGCAAGGCACTCTTGGCAGCGGGCCGCCGTTCGACGGTCGCGCAACATTCCGCAATAGCCAACCATCGGTACGGCGTCGTATTCGGTACGTGTACTTCGGGTCTCGGCTGCATCGGTGTGAGGGTGGGTGCGCTGGGCGAAGCGGAAGTCGGTCTGTCGATCAGCGGCCCACTCGTTCGAGGCAAGATCGACGATCGACACGTTGCACCGGTACAGATGGCCGCGGTGGCAATCTCCCAGTATTTCGAGGTGCCGGGTGGTCGTCACCAGCAGACCGGTTAGCTCGGCAATGCGCAGAGTGCGCCTCCTCCGACTCCGCGTAAAGCGCAGTGGGGGAGACGCACTCGGATGAATCTGCGTCAGCGAAGAGCCGCAAGCGCGTCGATACGCTTGGCCGCGTCCTCCATGATGTTCTCGATCAGTTCCTTGCAGCTGGGCAGATCGTTGATCATTCCGACAACCTGACCCGAGGCAAGCACGCCGGCTTCCGTATTGCCCTCGACCAGACCGGCCTTGAGCAACATCGGGGTATTCGCCGCCATGATGATTTGCATCAGCGTGCGGTCACCCGAGCGCTTCATCGCGAGGCCGTCCTTGGCGAGCGTCGACCACTTCATACCTGTCATTGCCTTGAACTTGGTGGCGTTCTTGGCAGCAGCGATCAAACCGGTTGCATAGCTGGAACCTTCGAGGCTGTTGACCAGGTCGGTGTTGAGCACACGATGAGGCATGCCGTCGACCTTGCGTGAGACCGTCGTATCCGTCAGTCCTCGCTTGAGGTATTCCTGCTTGACGGAGTCCGGCACCGAAGAGTCACTGGTGAGCAAGAAACGCGTCCCCATGGCGACACCGGCAGCGCCGTACGCCAACGCTGCGGCCAGCCCGCGGCCGTCGAAGAATCCGCCACCGGCGATGACCGGAATATCGACCGCGTCGAGAACCGAGGGGAGAAGCAATGTCGTTGCCACACCGCCGGTGTGACCACCACCTTCGCCGCCCTGGACGATGACGGCGTCCGCGCCCCAAGATGCAACCTTGACCGCATGCTTCGCGGCACCGATCGACGGTACGACGACGATGCCGTGGTCCTTGAGCTTGGCGATCAGTTCCTTCTTGGGAGCCAAGGCAAACGACGCGACCTTGACGCCCTCACGGATCAGCAGGTCCGCGCGCTGCGGCGCGTCGGTGGCGTCGGCACGCATGTTGACGCCGAACGGCTTGTCCGTGAGCTGCTTCGTCTTCTTGATCGCGTGCTCGAGCTCGTCGTAGGTCATCGTGGCCGAAGCCAGGATGCCGAGACCGCCCGCGTTGGCCGTCGCCGACGTCAGCGCGGGCCCGGAAACCCAGCCCATGCCTGTCTGCACGATCGGGTACTCGACACCGACCAGTTCGGTCAGTGCTGTCTTCAGAGTGGGGGTCATGCCGAGACCTCACGGTCCCGGAGGTTGCGCGGATCGAGGGTCTCGCGAATGAGGTGGAGTTCTTCGGCGGTGGGGTCACGGGTGATACCGGCCTCAGCGAGTCCGGCTACCTCGAACGAGGTGTTCTCGGCTACCTCTTCGGCGGTGACGCCGGGATGGAGGCTCAACGCGCGGAAGGTGTTTCCCGGTCCACCGAAGTCGAAGACGCCGAGGTTGGTGACAACGCGGGGGATGTTCAGGTACTTGTATGCCGGGTTCTCGGGATCGATCTGGTCGTAGCCGACACCGCACACCACGTCGACCTTGTCGACGAACACTCGCTTGGAGTGCTTGGGGACGAAGTAGCTCGTCGCGTGGTTGATGGTGTTACCCGGGGCGCCGCGCACACCGAACATCTGACGCGTCGGCTGCTGAAGCGGGCCGAAGGCGGAGAGGTTCTGGTTGCCGTGGCGATCGAGCTGATTGGCGCCCATGACTACGTGGCGACGGCCCGAAGCGACGACGTCGAACACCTTGCGGAAAGGCATCCATCCTTCGATGGGACCCTTCGTTCCGACGGCCGGAGTGTCCTCGAGGATGAGGGCTTCACCATCGGTGATCAGCAGGTCGGGTTCGGTGGTGAGCCGAGCCAGGCGAGCGCCGATGGTGGACGACGTCGACATCGGGCTGGCCATGATTTCGCCTGCACCGGAGAAGATTTCAGCGCACGCGAGAACAACGTACTCTGCGCGGGTGACGGTGGATTCGCTCATTTTGCCTGCTCCCCTGCCTTTGATGAATCGGCAAACTTCTTTACTGCGGCTTGGTAGTCCTCTTCGCTGCCGGAGAGGAAGGTGTCGACGAACGTCTGCCACGACTCGGGGGTCTTGGCGGCCTCGGCGTAGTGACGCTGGAACTTCTCGTCGCGGCCGTAGCTTTCGCCGGCCAACGTGAAGTGGGCACCGTTCGGGGCCTCGACGACGGCGTCGACCATCATGCGGTTGAGCAGAAGATTCTGCAGTGGAACGGATTTGACCAGTTCCTCGGTCTCGACAATGCGTTCGACGGAGACGTAACGCTTTTCGGCGGCCATGCAGTACAGGTCGTCGAAGTACGGGTCGACACCGTTGTACGCGGCATTGCCGTGCTTGTCACCGAGATTGAGGTGAACGAACGACGCATCGAGGTTGAGTGCAGGCATCGCGATCAAGGTCTCGGAACGGCCGTCGGCCTCGGGGTACGGGGAGGTGACGGTCTTGAGTTCGTCGCCCCAGAAGTTGCGAACGTCCGAACCCAGGCCCGCGCGGATCGGGAGGAAAGGGAGGCGAGCGGCAGCGGCTTCGAGGCCGCACTTGACCATTCCCTCGTCCATCTCGCGGACTTCGATCTCACCGGCGGTGCGCGCCTTGGCAAACCACGGATCGTAGAACGGTGCGGAGTCCAGGGACACGAAACCGTAGTACGCCTTCTTGACCTTGCCGGCCGAGCACAGCAGCCCGAGATCCGGTCCGCCGTAAGTGACCACGGTCAGGTCCTTGATGTCCGAACGCAGAATCGCACGCACGAAGGCCATCGGCTTGCGGCGAGATCCCCAGCCGCCCAAGCCGATCGTCATTCCGCTGCGGAGCTCGCCGACTACCTCGTCGAGCGACTTCGTCTTGTCACGCTTGCTAGCCATGTTTGTCTCAGCCTTCCTTCTGGGTTGCGTTCTCGCGCGGCTTGCCGGTGGCGACGAACTCGTCGCGGTGTTCGTCGGACACACCGAGGAGGTTGAGTTCGAAGGTGTAGCCCTGCTCGAGGCGGTAGCTGCCCTTGACGTCGACCGGGTCGATGCCGTTGATGGCTTCCTTGGCGCACCGGATGATGCGGGTGTCCTTCGCGGCGATCTTCGCGGCGATCTCGCGAGCGCACTCGTCGAGCTTCTCGCGCGGGACCACGTCGTAGACGCTGCCGAACTGTTTGAGTGTGTGGGCGTCGACGCTCTGTGCGGTGTAGTAGAGCGTGCGCATCATGTGTTGCGGCACCAGACGTGAGAGGTGCGTGGCAGCGCCGAGTGCGCCGCGGTCGACCTCGGGGAGGGAGAAGATCGCGTCGTCGGAAGCGACGATCACGTCCGCGTTGCCGACCAGTCCGATGCCACCGCCGACACAGAATCCGTTGACGGCCACGACGACGGGTACAGCGCAGTCGTAGACGGCTGCGAAGGCCGCGGCGCAACCGCGGTTGGCGGCGACCAGTGCGTCGAATCCCTCGGTCGCCTGCATCTCCTTGATGTCGACGCCGGCGTTGAATCCGCGTCCCTCGGCTCGCAGGATCACCACGTGAGTGTTGAGATCCTTGCCCGCGTCGAGGATGGCGTCGGCAAGCTCGAACCATCCCTTGGACGGGATTGCATTGACCGGCGCGTAGTCGATGGTGACCGTGGTGATACCGGTTCCGTCGGAGGAGGTGCTGATGCCCATATCGGGATTCCTTACGTCTGTGTACCAAACCAAGCGATTGCTTGGTAAGTTAGCACACAAGCGGAGCCGACAAGCCCGAGCAGAGTGCATTAGGAGACAAATATGAGTGGATTGGTCGACGGACGCGTAGTCATCATCACCGGGGCTGGTCGCGGGATCGGGCGTGCGCATGCATTGGCGTTTGCTGCCGAGGGCGCCAAGGTCGTCGTCAACGACATCGGTGCGGGTGCCGACGGTTCCGAGACCGGTGAGAGTCCGGCCGAGCAGGTTGTCGCGGAGATCATCGCCGCCGGTGGCCAAGCAGTGGTCAACGGAGACGACGTCGCCGACTGGGCGGGCGCCGAGAATCTGATCAAGACCGCGATCGACACCTTCGGTGGCCTGGACGTACTCGTGAACAACGCGGGCTTCCTGCGGGACCGCATGCTGGTCGGCATGAGCGAAGGCGAATGGGACGCGGTGATTCGCGTGCACCTCAAGGGGCACTTCGCGCCGCTGCGTCACGCTGCTGCCTACTGGCGCGCTGAGGCCAAGGCGGGCAAGACCGTCGACGCACGCATCATCAACACCAGTTCGGGTGCAGGACTGCAAGGTTCGATCGGCCAGGGTAACTACGCTGCCGCGAAGGCCGGTATCGCCGAGATGACCATCCAGGCCGCAGCCGAGCTCAAGAATTACGGCGTCAGTGTCAACGCGATCGCGCCTGCTGCGCGCACGCGCATGACCGTCGGCGCGGGTGGGGCGATGGCCGAGTCGATGGCAGCTCCCGAAGAGGGCTTCGATGCCATGGCGCCCGAGAACATCTCGCCGCTGGTCGTCTGGCTCGGTAGCGCCGAGTCCAAGGACGTCACGGGGCGGGTGTTCGAGGTCGAGGGCGGAAAGATCACCGTCGCGGAGGGCTGGCGTCACGGCCCGAGCGAGGACAAGGGTGACCGTTGGGACCCGAAGGAGATCGGGCCCGTCGTGGCAACGCTGTTGGAGAAGGCGGAGATTCCGACGCCGGTGTACGGGGCGTAGGGCCTCCGGCCCCGTGAGTGGTTAAGGAGTGCAGGGACTCCTTAACCACTCACAGGTGGTGTGCCGCCTACGCAGGCGCCCGAACCACCAACACGGTGCCGGGGAACTCTGCGGCGAGCTCGCGCCGCGAATGCTTCACGCAGGCTGTGCCGTAGCCCTTCTTGCGAGATTCCGGCGCGATCCAGATCGCCACGTTGACCTCTTGGCCGTCGAGTTCGCCGAATACCAGGCCGACGCTCTTCGAGCCGTCACCGGAGACGTCCTCGGCGACGAACCAGGCAGCGGTCTCGTCGTCGATCCGGCCGAGGCCACCGACGCGCTCAGCTTCGATCCGATCCTCGCTCCACGGCTTGCCGTCTTCGCCGAGCTGCTCGCCCGAACGAATCGTGAACAGCGACTTGTCTTCTGCGCTGTCGCTGAACGGACGCAGGGTGAAGTTCTGCCCGCTGCTCGCGGGACGATCGAGCGTCGTCCATTCGAGAGTGGCGTCGAGATTCTCCAGCTCGCCCTGGATGCGATCGCGCGCAGCCTTGGTGAGCGCACTGAACTTGAGGCTCAGAACTGCTTCGGCATTTGCTTCCGACGTGCCGAGCAGTTCCGCGACGGTGGTCAGTGCCTCCTGGTGGTCCTTGCTGTCGACCACTGCGTCCAGCACCTCGTGGCGACGCTCCAGCGCACGCACGAGGGCTGAGGTGATCTCGCGTCGGTCCAGGATTTGATCTTGAATGTGCGTCGTCATATATGCGACTCCTTGCTGTGTTCGAGGCTCTGTCGAAACGCCGTGCGGACCGTACGAGTCAATAGTGCTCCAACTCGCTCGTTATGGCACGTGTTCAGCCTCCGGTGCGGCGAACGAGCCTTTCGTAGCGCTGGCGGGCAGCTTGAGTGCTGCCGAGCCCGAGTCCGAAGGCAATATCTTGCCAGGTCATGCCCCGTTCGCGGGCAATTCCGAGGAACAGCGCTTCCAGCTGTTCCATTTCGGCTCGGGCCTTGGGAATCAGAGTCAACGCAGCCATGACATCGGCGTCGTCGACCTCGGGTTCGTTCGCCTGCGGTGTGTCGGTGCCGCCGGCAAGACGAGCCACGACGCGCACCGCGCCGTAGGGCTCGAGCATCTCCGGATGAGATTGCCGCGCGCGCTGGCTTTGGGTCGCGCCGTGGCGCTCGCTGATCCGAAAGAGTCCGGCGTACTCGCGATGTGCGCGTTCGCGGCCGGAATCGATCGGTCTGAACTGGTCATCGGTCATGAACCCAGGCTGGCACGAACCCGGGCCGATGTAAACGTTTTGTTGTAAACAGTCCGTTTATTTCTTCAGCGGCTCGCACACGATGACGGGAATGACCCGGTCGGTCCAGGCCTGATAGTTGTCGAAATCCGGATACATCGCCGTCAACATCGGCCACAGCCGAGCGCGCTCGTCCTCGGTGGAGACGCGGGCTTTCATCGATCGGATCCGAGACTTGATCTGCACCGTCACCACCGGGTCCGCCTTGATGTTGAGGTACCACATCGGGTTCTTCGGAAGACCTCCTTGCGACGCCACCAGAATCACGTTCTCGCCGTCCTCGAGGAACAGCAACGGACTGATCCGCTCCTCGCCGGATTTGCGACCGGTGGTGGTGAGCAGGCAGATCGGCAGCCCGCGTGGGAACGCGCTGCCGACCCGCCACTTGCTACCCAGCCGCCCGTCGGTGGCGCGATACATGGCGACGTTTGCCTTCGACATCCACTTGATGATCTTGACCGTCGCCGGAGCGTCGAGTCCCTTGGGTTTAGCTGGGGGAGTAGTCATCTCAGATACGCTCGATGATGGTTCCGGTGGCCAGCGCGCCGCCGGCGCACATCGTGATTAGAGCCGTCGAGCCGTTGCGACGCTCCAATTCGTGCAGTGCGGTGGTGATCAGTCGAGAGCCCGTGCTGCCGACCGGATGGCCGAGAGCGAGCGCGCCGCCGTTGACATTGACGTTGTCGAAGTCAGGTTCGTGAACCTGAGCCCAGGACAGTGCGACGGATGCGAATGCTTCGTTGATCTCGAACAGATCGAGGTCGCCGATCTTCATTCCGCTCTTCTCCAGGACACGGCTGGTTGCCTGCACCGGTCCGTCGAGGTGGAATTCCGGTTCCGAGCCGACCAGTGCCTGGGCGATGATGCGGGCTCGCGGCTTCAAGCCGAGTGCGCGGGCCTTGTCCTCGTCCATGAGCAGGACTGCGGCCGCGCCGTCGGATATCTGGGAAGACGTTCCTGCCGTGTGAATCCCGCCTTCGAGGACGGGCTTCAAGCGCGCTAGGGACTCGGCCGTCGTATCGCGCAGGCCCTGATCGCGATTGACGAGCTTGGTCTCGCCCGTGAGGTTTCCTTCCTTGTCGACCTGGGGCGCCGAAAGTTCGAGAACCTCGCGGTCGAAACGCCCTTCCTCCCAGGCCTGCTTGGCCAGCGCCTGCGAGCGGACGCCGAGGGCTTCGATGTCGTCACGGGTCAGTCCGCGTCGACGCGCGATGCGTTCCGCTGCTTCGAACTGGTTGGGCATGTCGATGTCCCACGTCGCAGGCCGACGCGGTCCGGCCTGATCGCCGACGTTTGCGCCGAGGGGAACCTGGCTCATGGCTTCGATGCCGCAGGCGATGCCGGCGTCGATGGCGCCGGTGGCGATCAGACCGGCGATCAGATGGTTCGCCTGCTGGGCCGAACCGCACTGGCAGTCCACGGTGGTTGCGCCGGTCTGCCACGGAAGTCCGGCGTGCAGCCAAGCCGTGCGCGTGATGTTGTTGGATTGAGCGCCGGCCTGGGTGACGCAGCCGCCGATCACCTGCTCGATCAGCAACGGGTCGATTCCCGACCGGTCGAGAACGCCCTTTTGTGCCGCTCCGAGGATCTCGGCGGCGTGCAGACCGGCGAGCCAACCTCCGCGCTTGCCGATCGGTGTACGGACAGCCTCGACGATTACTGGTGTGCCCACAGCGGGCTCCTTTCCTTGTAATGAAAAAGTAGAACAGGTTCTCTGCGGGAAGCAAGACCTGTCGACGTTTCCTTTCCTAGTAAGCAGGCTTGTGTTTCAATGAGAGTAGAACGTGTTACACATCACGGATCCCCATCACCCCTGTGATGAAAAGGCTTAGGGCAGGAGACATCAGTGGCACAGCCCGCATTCCCCGAGGGAATCGACTTCACGGACCCCGACATCTACGCGGAACGCATGCCGTTCGAGGAGTTCGCCGAACTCCGGAAGACGGCCCCCGTGTGGTGGAATCCGCAGCCCCCGGAAATCGGTGGATTCCAGGACGAGGGCTTCTGGGTGGTCACCCGTCATGAAGAGGTCAAGGAGGTCTCGCAGCGAAGCGACATCTTCTCGACCCACGAGAACACTGCGATTCCTCGCTTCGCCGACGACATCCCGCGCGAGAACGTCGAGATGCAGCGATTCATCCTCATCAACAAGGACGCTCCGGAGCACACCAAGCTTCGCAAGCTGGTTTCGCGTGGATTCACCCCGCGAGCCATCAACAGCCTGCGCGAAGAACTGACCGAGCGCGCCGAAAAGATCGTCAAGACTGCGGCTGCCGGTGGTGCCGGAGACTTCGTGGTTCAGGTCGCGTCCGAACTTCCGCTGCAGGCAATCGCCGAGCTTCTCGGTGTGCCGCAGGAAGATCGAATGAAGCTCTTCGACTGGTCCAACCAGATGACGTCCTACGACGACCCCGAGTTCGACATCGATCCGCAGGCAGCGTCGATGGAGATTCTGGGATACGCGTACCAGATGGCGGATCAGCGCAAGAAGTGTCCCGCCGATGACATCGTCACCAAGCTCATCGAAGCTGACATCGACGGAAATGAGCTCTCCCCAGAGGAATTCGGCTTCTTCGTGATTCTGCTTGCGGTCGCGGGTAACGAGACCACTCGCAATGCCATCACACACGGCATGGTTGCCTTCCTCGACAATCCCGACCAGTGGGAGCTGTACAAGAAGGAACGCCCGAAGACTGCGGCCGACGAGATCGTTCGTTGGGCCACCCCGGTGACCTCTTTCCAGCGCACCGCGCTCGAAGACACCGAACTCGGGGGACAGAAGATCAAGAAGGGCGATCGCGTCGTGATGATGTACGCGTCGGCCAACTTCGACGAAGACGTCTTCGAGAATCCCACGAAGTTCGACATCATGCGTGACCCCAATCCGCACCTCGGATTCGGCGGCACGGGTGCGCACTTCTGCATCGGCGCCAACTTGGCTCGTCTCGAAATCGATCTGATCTTCAACGCGATCGCCGATCACCTACCCGACATCACCAGGCTCGGCGATCCCCGTCGCCTGCGCTCGGGCTGGCTCAACGGCATCAAAGAGTTTCAGGTTGATTACAAGACATCGGGCTGCCCGGTCAAACACTGATCCGGACATATACTGACCTGGTAACCGGCGAGTAGGTTCTGTGTAGGTTTTCGGGAGTTGCCTCTGCACTCTCGAACACGCAGAACTACAGTAGACGTTCCGGGGGGCCACTAGTTGGCAACCTGGAACTGCGGCGGCGTCTGCGGGATCCCTCATCTCCCGTAGGCGCCGCCGTTTGTAGTTCAATCTCTAATTCAGCCGCCGTATGGCTTGGTGATCGCTTCCAGGAAATGTCCCGACGGGTCGAGGAAGTAGACCCCACGCCCACCGTCGTTGGTGTTGAAGCCGGTACTCGACTGGCGCGGATCGGCCCAGTGATCAAGTTTCAACGCCTGTATCCGCTGGTAGATGCCGTCGAAGTCATCTTCGGAGACGAGGAAAGCGTAGTGCTGAGACGCAACCTCGGCGCCCTCTTCCACCTGTGCGAAGTCCAGTGTCACCCCGTGCTCGAGTTCGACGCCGAGAAAGTAGCCGGCCTCGACCGGGCCTGGCAGACCGAACATGTGAGTGAAGAACCACGCAGACTCTTGTCGGTCTTTTGCGGCGATGATGGTGTGGTTGAACGAAATGGTCATGAGTGACCCCTTGCAGTACGACGCCTCCATGCCTGACGCAGTCCGTCATCGACACGCGACGTTGGCAACCAGGAAACCATTTCGAGGTTCTCGGTGCAAGTACGACAGGCTGATTCGAATACGACGAGAGCGGCCCCGGTCGATGACCGGGGCCGCTCTCGTACTGTGGGTTCTCAGGCTTTGCGTGCCGTCTTCATCGCACGGTCCACTTCCCAGAATGCTCGAAGTGACGCGATCTTGCCTGCGTCGTTCACGCGATAGACGAACACGCCCTCGGCGTCGATGATCGAGCCGCCGATGGTGGTCCGGATCTTGCCGATGTTGACGTTCTCGTTGCCGCACACCAGTGAATCGTCGATCAGAAACTCGAGCTTGTCCGCGGTCGCGATCGTCATGTCGTAGAACTTGGAGATCGCTTCGCGTCCGTGATGGCCTTTGCCTTCGGGATCGAATCCCGACGGCCCGACCGGATCCTCCACCCAACCGTCCTCGGCGAAGAGGTCCAGCCAGGCTTCCTTGTTCTTGCCACTCGCTGCGGCGCGCGAAGCGTTACCCGCGACGCGGGCGGGGTGTTCGTCAGTCATCGCGACTCCTCAGTTGATGTACTGCTCGGCGAACTTACGCATCGAATCCTGCTTAGCCTCCAGCGGGGCATCGAAGCCGATTCCGTCGAAAACCCAAGGTACGGTGATGATGTCCGTGACGCCGGCATCTTCGAGTTCTGCGTAACCGTCCTTGCCGAAACGGTCGATGCACACCGTCTGGATTTCGAACGGCTCGTTCTCGCGGCCGTACTCGGCGCGCAGTTCGCGTAGTCGTGCGATCACACCCACCAGGTCGTCGAACTTGATCATCGCCGAGGTCCAACCGTCGCCGACTCGCGCAGCACGCTTGAGCGCCACCTCGGTGTGGCCGCCGACGTAGAACGGAACCGGCTTGGTGGGAGCCGGACTCATCTGCAGGCGATCGAAATCGAAGAACTCGCCGTGATACTCGACCATCCCGCCGCCGAGAATAAGTTTGAGAACGTCGATCATCTCGTCCACTCGGGCGCCGCGACGCTTGTACGGAGCGCCGCACCACTCGAACTCTTCAGGAGCCCAACCGATTCCGACACCGAAGCCGAAACGGTTGTTCGTCAATGCCGCTACCGATCCGACCTGCCGCGCGAGCAGGACCGGATTGCGGCTACCCAGCTTGAGCACCTGGGTGTAGAACTCGATCTTCTCGGTCACCGCGCCCATTGCAGCTGCGGCGATCAGCGGATCGACCCAGGGGGTCTCGGCATTCCACATCCGAGACCCGTCCGGGGTGTACGGGTAATCCGCCGCCTGCGTTTCCATGAAGAACAGTGAATCGGGGAGAGCGATCGACGAAAAGCCGCATTCTTCGGCCGTTTTGGCGATACCGGCTAACTGGTCCAAGGGGTTCATGGCAACCCCGACGGTGTACTTCATCTTCGGCCTCTTCCTGATCGGCGTGTGTGCTGCTGTTACGTGGTGGGACGTTCGGAGCCGACGACCCACATCGAGAAGTACTGCGAGCCACCGCCGTAGGCATGGCCGAGAGCCTTGCGCGCGTCGGCCACCTGGTGATCGCCGGCGCGGTGCATGACCTGCATCGCCGACTCGGCAAAACGGATCATGCCCGAGGCGCCGATCGGGTTGGAAGAGAGAACACCGCCCGAGGCATTGACCGGGAGCTTGCCGCCGATCGCGGTTTCGCCGGCCTCGGTCAGCTTCCATCCCTGGCCTTCCTCCGCGAAACCGAGGTTCTCGAGCCACATCGGCTCGAACCACGAGAACGGGACATAGATTTCGGCGCAGTCGATTTCGTTGAGCGGATCGGTGATTCCCGCGGACTTCCACAGCGCGGCCGCGGCGTCACGGCCGGCCTGCGGATTGACCTGATCGCGTCCGGCATAGAAGGTCGGCTCGGTGCGCATGGCGGTTGCGTGGATCCACGCGACCGAACGACCCTCGGCCTCGACCTGTGCGGCCGCTTCCTCGTTGCCGATCACCAGAGCGCACGCGCCGTCCGAGGACGGGCAGGTCTCGTCGTAGCGGATCGGATCCCAGAGCATCTGAGATGCCTGCACCGATTCGAAGGTGATGTCCGGCTGCCGCAGGTGCGCATACGGATTGAGGCTGCCGTTGAGTCGATCTTTCACCGCGACGAGGTAGCCGATGTGCTCCGGTGCGCCCGATCGACGAATGTACGAACGGACGTGCGGGGCGAAGTATCCACCGGCGCCGGCGCCGACAGGCATGTTGAACGGTACCGGTGTGGACAGCGCCCACATGGCGTTCGACTCGGACTGCTTCTCCCAGGAAACCGTCAGAACCCGCTTGTGGACACCGGATTTGACCAGGCTGGAGGCGACGATAGCCGTCGAACCACCCACCGAGCCGGCAGTGTGAACACGCAGCAACGGCTTTCCGTTGGCGCCAAGAGCATCCGACATGGCGAGTTCGGGCATCATCGAACCCTCGAACAGGTCGGGGGCCTTTCCGATGACGACGGCGTCGATGTCGTCCCAGCCGACGTTGGCGTCGAGCATCGCGGCGTCGATGGCTTCACGAACCAAGCCCGCCATCGAGACATCATGACGCTTTGCGACGTAGTGAGTTTGGCCGGTGCCGAGCACGGCCGCGAGTTGAGGCGTTCCGGCCATCAGTTCCGTCCCTCCAAGACTGCTACCAGGTTCTGCTGCAGCACAGGGCCGCTTGTTGCATGGGCCAGAGCGCGATTCGCCTGGCCGTCGAAGATTGCCTTGGCGGCGTGGCCGATTCGTTCCAGACCACCGGCGAACAGTGGGTTGCCGCTGAGCGGACCGCCGGACGGATTGATCGTGGTGGCGTCGGTCAGGCCGATCGCTTCCTTCAAGATCAATTCCTGGTGAGTGAACGGCGCGTGCAGTTCGGCGACGTCGATGTTGCCGATCTCGCCGCCTGTTGCCGCCTTGGCTGCCGACGTAGTGGACGGCGACGTGGTCAGGTCACGTGCACCCAGGTTGGGGGAGTCGATGCGATGCTCGAGTCCGGTGATCCACGCCGGCCGCTCGCAGAGATCGCGGGCGCGGTTACCCGAGGCCAGGACGATTGCTGCCGCACCATCGGTGATGGGCGCACAATCGTGTGCGCGCAACGGATCTGCGAGGAACGGACTGGCGAGTAGTGCCTCGATGTCGACCTCGCCTGCGAGCTGAGCCTTCGGATTACTCAGCGCGTGACGACGGCTACGAGCGGCAACCTCCGCCATGTCCTCTTGCGTCCACTTACCCGCGTCGAGTCCGAGTCGGGCTTGAAGTCCGGCGATCGAGACGGAGTCCGGCCACAGCGGAGTGACGAGGTACGGATCGAGCTGCATGGACAGGATCTTGCGCAGGTGCCCGGCGGAGGATTTGCCGAAGCCGTACACCAGCGCGGTCTCGACCTCGCCGGTCAAGATCTTGATCCACGCTTCGTAGAAGGCCCACGCAGCATCCATCTCGACGTGAGATTCGTTGATCGGCGGGACCGCTCCGATGGAGTCGATGGCCGAGATGAAGGAGAACGCTCGTCCGGCCAGGTAATCGGAAGATCCGGAGCACCAGAAGCCGATGTCGGACTTGGTGATTCCCAGATCGCTGTAGAGCTGCTGGAAGCACGGGACGAGCATCTCGACGCCGTTGGTGGTGCCGTTGGTTTCGCGGACGTGGGGTGCCTGAGCAAAGCCCACGACTGCGATGTCTGCAGAAGTCATTTCAGGAGCCTCACAGGTGGTGTTGGAAGGTGGAGTACTCGGCGTCGGGTTCACCTGTCGGCCGGAAGTATTCGATGTTCTCGAGGGTGTAACCCCACTCTTCGCGAGGCTTCCACTTGGCTTCGACGCGCATGCCCATGCGTACGTCCGCGGCATCACATTCGAGGATCAAGTGCAGGAACGGAATGTCGGCTCCGTCGAGAAGCACGTAGGCGGCCACGTAGGGCGGTTTGATTCGCTGCCCGAGGAACGGGACGTTGACGATGCAGAAGGTGGTGACAATTCCCTTGTCGGGCAGTTCGATCTGCTCGCTCGTCGGCTTCCCGTTGGTGGGATTCGCGCCGCGCGGTGGGATGTAGATCTTGTCTTCGGGTCCGCTGCGACCACCGATCAGTTTGCCTTCTGCGAGACCACGGAGGTAGAAACTCTCCTCGGCCGAAGCGGAATGCATGAAGTGCAGGTCGACAGGCGTCGTGATCATGGTGACAGGATCGGCGGTGGAATCGACTGTCGCGATTCCATTTTCGCTCTCACCTGGTTCGAAGCACTCGATGTCCTTGATCTGCCCGATCCGCTCCGACGCCCAGCGAGCACGAACCCGCAGGCCGGTGCTGATGTCGTCGGGGGAGTCGACGTCGACCGCGTGGAGCATGGACGTGTCCGCGCCGTCGAGCTTGATCAGGGCCCACGCGAAAGGCTTCGTCAGGGGTTGACCCTCGATGGGTTCGGGCATCCACGTCCAACTCACGACCGTTCCGCCGTCGGAGACTCCGACGAAGTCGGTCAGTGGTTCGGCCGTATCCGGATCGAATTCCGGTGGCGGCACGAAGACACGACCGTCCGACCCACGTGCGCCGATCACCTTGCGATCACGCAGGGCAGTCACGAACGCGCCGATGGTCGGTCCCGTCGATCTGGTGTAGTCGAAATGGAGATTCAATGGTGCGCTCAGGGGCTTGTCGGCCACCCCGCTCTTTCCGATGGTCACAAGATCGAGTAGAACAGGTTCTAGAGATTGTGGCAAGAGTCACTTCTGATCACCGGCAATGTGGAGGCCTGCGATGAAGCTTGGGTTGCAACTCGGATACTGGGGCGCACAGCCGCCGGCAAACGCCCCGGAACTGATCGAGGCCGCGGAAGGCGCGGGATTCGACGCGGTCTTCGCGGCGGAGTCGTGGGGCTCGGACGCCTTCACCCCGCTCGCCTGGTGGGGATCTCGGACCGAAAACGTCCGTCTCGGCACCTCCGTCGTACAGATTTCGGCGCGAACACCGACCAGCTGTGCCATGCACGCGCTCACTCTCGATCACCTCAACGGTGGGCGAACGATCCTCGGGCTCGGCGTATCCGGACCGCAGGTCGTCGAAGGTTGGTACGGCCAGCCATTCGAGAAGCCGCTCGCGCGCACCCGCGAATACGTCTCGATCGTGCGCCAGGTCCTCGCCCGTGAAGCGCCCGTCACCAGCCCCGGCCCCCACTACCCTCTGCCGTATGCGGGACCGGGCAGTTCGGGACTTGGCAAGCCGCTCAAGCCCATTACGCACCCGCTGCGTGCGGACATCCCGATCTGGCTCGGCGCCGAAGGGCCGAAGAACGTCGCGCTCGCCGGTGAAATCGCCGACGGGTGGCTGGCGATCTACTACACCCCGCGCCTGGCGCCGATGTACAACAAGTGGCTCGACGAAGGCTTCGCTCGCGCCGGGGCCCGTCGTAGCCGCGAAGACTTCGAGGTGGCCGCCACGTGCCAGGTCATCGTGACCGACGATCGTGCCGCGGCCATCGCCGCTCTCAAGCCGATGACCGCCCTCTACGTCGGCGGAATGGGCGCCCCGGAGTTGAACTTTCACGCACAGGTCTACAAGCGGATGGGCTACGAGAAGGAGGTCGACGAGATCGGTCGCCTCTTCATGTCGGGCCGCAAGGACGAAGCTGCTGCCGTCGTCCCCGACGAGATGGTCACCGAGACCATGATCATCGGCAACGTCGACGAGGTGCGCGCGGACGTGAAGCGTTGGGAGGAAGCCGGAGTCACGATGCTGCTGGTGACCTGCCGCGACGCCGACCATGTGCGAGAGCTCGCGGCCGCGGTGGGTGGTTGAGCGGGGCACCCCCTTTTTTCGAGCGGGACCCCCCTTTTTTCGAGCGAACGGCACGTTCAGCGCATCTGAGGCGCTCAACGCGCCTTTCGCTCGCCGAAAGTTATCCACAGGGCCGCCAAAACCCCAGGTCGCCGCCGGGGCCCGCGGTGCTACTCGAGTCATGCTGCGACCATGCGGCGTGGAATGTGGGGCGATGATCTGGACGCGATCTACCGCGTCAGTCGAAGCGGAGTGATCCGAACGGCCGAGTTGGCGCGATTGGGCGTCTCCAACTCCGCCGTGCACACCCGGTGTCGAGTGGGTGGACCCTGGCAGCGCATATTGCCAGGAGTGATCCTGCTCCGAAATGGTCAACCGACGCCGCGTCAACGATCGATCGCTGCGCTCATGTTGAGCGGTGACGAGTCTCTACTGACCGGTCGATCTGCCATGTCGGAGTTCGGATATCGGATGCATTCTGGGGATGTGCAGGTGCTCATCCCCATCGACCGTCGTGTTCAATCGGTTGGGTTCGTCACGGTAGAGCGCACTGTTCGACTGCCTGAGCCGGAGATTCGCAACGGTCTGCGCTGTGCGCCGCTGCCGAGGGCACTACTCGACGCTGCGAGGCGGTGCA
This sequence comes from Rhodococcus sp. FW305-130, assembly GCF_058788335.1. Taxonomy (NCBI): domain Bacteria; kingdom Bacillati; phylum Actinomycetota; class Actinomycetes; order Mycobacteriales; family Nocardiaceae; genus Rhodococcus; species Rhodococcus sp. FW305-130. Next base: position 380,083 of record NZ_JBYTAP010000003.1, read on the forward strand.
GGGCCCTCGATCCCACACGGGCACTCATTGCCGAGGTCGTTCAGCGTGGCGACGTCTCGGTGCGCGAACTTGCGAAGGAACTCGAGGCGGGTAGCAGTCGGGGTTCCGCGCTACCTCGGGTCGTGTTGCGCGAAGTGAACGCGAACGTCCACTCGGTTCCGGAGGTTCACGCGCGAAAACTGTGGCAGCGGAGCGGGCTGCCGGAAATGTTGTTCAACCATGAGATCCGGGATGCCGACGGAGACTTCATCGCAATTCCGGACGGATGGATCGATTCGGTTGCCTTCGCGTGGGACATCGACTCCTTGGAATGGCATGCCGCGCCGACGGACTACAAGCGCACGGTGGAACGTCGGACGCGTATGCAGAATGCGGGAATCATCGTGTTGCCGACGGTGCCCAGTGCACTGCGAACGGACCCTGATCGTGTGATCGAGGACCTGCGTGCGCACTACAGATTGGCGCAGTCACGTCCCCGGCCACAGGTGTTCGCGAGGTCGAGGTGGGTCAAATTGGACGAAACCGGCTGAGCGAAAGTGCCTTTCGGCGCACTGAAGGCGCCGAAAGGTACGTTCGCTCGAAAAGGGGGGTGGGTGGGACCGAGAGCGGACGGGAAAGGGGGGTGGCTCAGACAGGGGTGGGACAGGCAACCCTGACTCAGATGCCCTTGAACTGGGGCGCCCGCTTCTCACCGAAGGCTCGCGGGCCCTCCTTGGCGTCCGCGCTCATGAACACCTTCATGCCCAGCTGCGCGTCGATCTGGAAGGCCTCTTCCTCGTGCATACCCTCGGTGTCGCGGATGGTCTTGAGAATCGCCTGCACGGCGAGGGGGCCGTTTGCACTGATCAGGTCCGCGAGCTCCAGCGCCTTGTCGAGGGCCTGACCGTCCGGGACGACGTGGCCGATAAGCCCGATCTCCTTGGCCTCCGGAGCCTTGATGTGACGACCGGTGAGCAGGATGTCGGCTGCGATCGTGTACGGAATCTGTCGAACGAGACGCACCGCGGAACCGCCGAGCGGGAAGAGCCCCCACTTGGCTTCGGAGACGCCGAACTTGGCGCTCTCGCCCGCGACGCGGATGTCGGTGCCCTGCAGGATTTCGGTTCCGCCGGCGATGGCTGCACCCTCGACCGCAGCGATCAGCGGCTTGGTCAACCGGCGACCCTTGAGTAGACCTTCGATCTTGGACATGTCGACGCCGCCGCCCGCGAAGGAATCTCCCGGAGGCTTGGCGGACATGTTCTTGAGGTCGGCGCCGGCGCAGAAGTCGCCGCCAGCTCCGGTGAGGATCGCGACGCGGATTTCGGGGTCGTTGTCGACCTGATCCCAGGCGTCGACCATGATCGCCATCATTTCGCCGGTGATGGCGTTCTTACGCTCGGGGCGATTCATGGTCACGATGAGAACGTGGCCGCGCTTCTCCACGAGGCAATGCGGCGCGGTTTCCGAAACGTCTGATTTTTCGGTCGTCGAAGTGGACACTGATGGCTCCTGGCGGGTCTGTGAGCTGGCTCTCAAATTGGGTCTTGCCAGAAACGGTAACACGTTCTACTTTGAACTCGTGGCCCTTAACATCGCAGACTTCGTAGAGCACGCAATCGACCTCGTTCCGGACCGCGTTGCGCTGGTCTCGGACAACCGCGAGATGACTTATGCGCAGTTGGAGGACCGAGCAAACCGCCTCGGTCACTACCTGCGTGAACATGGCGTTCAACCGGGTGACAAGGTCGGCATCTACTGCCGGAACGTCATCGAGGCGATCGAGGCCATGGTCGCCGTTTTCAAAATCCGGGCCGTGATGGTCAACATCAACTACCGGTACGTCGAGAACGAGTTGCAGTACATCTTCGACAACTCCGACATGGTTGCGCTCATTCACGAGCGCCGCTACTCGGACAAGGTCGCGAACGTCCTGCCGAACACCCCCAAGGTCAAGTCCGTCATCGTGGTCGAGGACGGCACCGATCTGGACTTCAGTGCTTTCGGCATCGGCTACGAGGACGCACTCGCGCAGAGTTCGGGTGAGCGTGATTTCGAAGAGCGCAGCAACGACGACATCTTCATGCTCTACACCGGCGGCACCACCGGAAGTCCCAAGGGCGTCATGTGGCGTCACGAGGACTGGTGGCGTGTTCTCGGCGGTGGCATCAACTTCGTGACCGGAGTTCCGGTCGAGGACGAGTACGAGATGGCGAAGGTCGGCGCAGCCAACCCGAGCATGATCCGCTACCCGATCCCCCCGATGATTCACGGTGGTTCGCAGTCTGCGGTGTTCCACAGCCTCTTCGGCGGCGGAACCTGTTTGATGCACCCGGAATTCGACGCCCACGAGGTGTGGCAGAACATCGACAAGCACAAGGTCAACCTGATCTTCATCACGGGTGACGCGATGGGCCGTCCGATGCTCGACGCACTGATCGCCGGCAATCCGAAGACGGGTGAGCCGTACGATCTTTCGACGCTCTACGTGATGGCCAGCAGTGCTGCACTCTTCTCGCCGAGCATCCAGGAGCAGTTCCTCGAACTGTTGCCCAACCGCCTGCTGACCGACTCCATCGGAGCATCCGAGACCGGCTTCGGCGGACTGGCCGTGCTGAGCAAGGGTCAGAAGCACACTGGCGGTCCGACGGTCAAGATCGACGCCTCCACAACGGTTCTCGACGACGACGGCAACGAGGTCGAACCCGGATCGGGCAAGCGCGGCATGCTCGCGCGCAAGGGCAACATCCCGCTCGGCTACTACAAGGACGAGGTCAAGACGGCCGAAACCTTCCGCACCATCAATGGCGTTCGCTACTCGATCCCCGGCGACTATGCGCAGGTCGAAGCCGACGGCACGGTCACGATGCTCGGCCGCGGTTCGGTGTCCATCAACAGCGGCGGCGAGAAGGTTTACCCGGAAGAGGTCGAGGGCGCGTTGAAGGCGCACCCGGACATCTTCGACGTGCTGGTGGTCGGTATCCCCGACGAGCGCTTCGGTCAGCGGGTTGCCGCAGTGGTTCAGGTACGCGAAGGCACGTCGCCGACGTTGCACGACATCGCCACCGCAGCGCGCAAAGAGATTGCCGGATACAAGGTTCCGCGCAGTGTGTGGTTCGTCGACCAGATCAAGCGCAATCCGGCCGGCAAGCCCGACTACCGCTGGGCGAAGGCCGAAACGGAATCGCGCGAGGCTGACGATCACAACGGAAACGGCGCTCCTGTGGCGTCCGCAAACGAAAGCGTGGAAGCCTGATGCGTTCGGATCTCGCCGACAAGTTCGGCATCGAATACCCGATCTTCGGATTCACTCCTTCCGAGCATGTCGCGGCCGCGATCAGCCGCGCGGGCGGTCTGGGCGTGCTCGGTTGTGTCCGGTTCAACGATCCGGAAGAGCTCGAAGCCGCACTGACGTGGATGGACGAGAACACAGACGGTAAGCCGTACGGCGTCGACATCGTCATGCCGGCCAAGGTGCCGACCGAGGGCGGCGCCGTCGATCTCGACAAGCTGATTCCGGAGGAGCACCGCGCCTTCGTCAACCGCACGCTCGACGAACTGGGTGTGCCGCCGCTTTCCGACGACGTCGAGCATGCGACCGGCGTACTGGGATGGCTTCACTCGGTGGCGCGATCTCACGTCGATGTTGCTCTGGGACACCGGATCGCGTTGATTGCGAATGCACTGGGATCACCGCCGAAGGACGTCATCGATCAAGCGCACGAGAAAGGCGTTCCGGTAGCAGCACTGGCCGGCGCCGTCGAGCACGCACGTCGTCACGTCGAGAACGGTGTCGACATCGTGATCGCGCAGGGCTACGAGGCCGGCGGTCACACCGGCGAAATTGCCTCGATGGTTCTCGTTCCGGAAATCGTTGATGCACTGGGCGATTCAGCTGCGGTACTGGCTGCCGGCGGTATCGGCAGCGGCCGTCAGGTGGCTGCTGCACTTGCACTCGGTGCGTCCGGAGTGTGGATGGGCTCGTACTGGCTCACCACATCCGAATACAAACTCGGCAGTGCGTCGGGCGAAGGCCCTTCCGCTATTCAGCGTGCACTGTTGGGCGCGACGTCGGCCGACACCGTACGTTCGCGCATCTACTCGGGTAAGCCCGCTCGGTTGCTCAAGACCAAGTGGACGGAAGCCTGGTCGAACCCGGGAGCACCGGCGCCCTTGCCGATGCCGCTGCAGAACCTACTGGTCAGCGACGCTCATCAGAGAATCGCTGCATCGGAGAACCCGGAAGTTGTGGCAATGCCCGTCGGTCAGATCGTGGGACGGATGAACGAGATCCGACCGGTCGCCGAGGTCATGGCAGAGCTGGTGTCGGGGTTCGAGGACGCGCGAACCCGACTGGATTCGATGAAGTAGTAGATGACACGTACGTATGCCCTCGGCCGAGTTTCGGCCGAGGGCATACGTCGTTTCAGCCGGCGAGGTCGTCCGGTCCGACGCTGTCCGACAACCATTCTCCGCGGCTGAGGGCGCCGTCGTCGCGGCGACGTGCGATCACGAAAATAACCAGGGCGGCAGCGAGGACAACTGCGAGAACGCGCGAAGGCGTCAGATTCGGGTTCTTCATACCCGTAATTTTGCCGGAAGAACGGGCGCGATGGTGAGACAGCGGAGCAAAATCACGCGTTTCGAAACTACTGCGCTTCGGAAGCATGAAGGCCGGCGATCCGCTCGCGCAGGCCACCGAAGTGCACATCGAGAGTGTGCGCCGCCTCGACGGCATCACCCGTACGGATCGCGTCGAGAATCGCACGATGCTTCGACGCGATGTCGATCAGTGGTGTATCCGAATGCCCGATAGCCTGCTGGATCTCGCTGTACACCTGCCAGAAGACGTCCATCAACTGAGCGAGGACCTGGTTGTCGAGCGGGGAGTACAGGCGGGAATGGAAGGTCGCGTCGATGTCGGAGAAGTTCTTCCCGGCGGCGGCACGGACCTCCATGCCGGTGACGAGTTCGTCGAGGTCGGCGTGGTCGGCCGACGTCATCTCGGCCATCGCCGCACCGATCAGTCCGGTCTCGAGTGCCTGACGAATGTCGACCAGTTCCATCGCCTCGTGCCCGGTGCCCTGCAACGACAACCGGCCACGGAAGGTCAGGCCGTCGGCGAGAGCGTCGAAGTTGCTCGGGGCGACGAACATTCCGAAACCGTGACGGATCTCGACGACGCCCAAGGCCTGCAGAACCTTGAGTGCCTCGCGGAGGGTGTTCCGGCCGATTCCCAACTCTTCGGACAGTTCGGCCTCGGTGGGCATCGGGTCGCCAGGGGAGAGTCTGCGTTCGAGGATCAAGTTCATGATGTCCGTCTGAAGTGCGCGCATGCGGTTTTGCGCGCTGAAACGAGCGCCCTGTGTGCCACTCCGGACAGACATCGATTCCCCTTTTCTGATACGAACGTCCTTCATCCTATGTCCGGTCATCCGCTCCATTGGTCAACCCACGTCAACGGTGCGTTGCAGGAGACTGGGCGCCGCGCCCAGCAGTTTGGCCGTGTACGCATCCGACGGGTTGTCGAATACTTCCTGGGCCGTTCCCTGCTCGACGATCCGCCCGGCGTTCATGACGACGATCGTGTCGGAGACATACCGCACCGTCTGGATGTCGTGCGAGATGAACACCATGCCGAGCCCCAACCGAGCCTTGATGTCGCTGAGCAGGTTCAGGATCTGCGCTCGCACCGAGACATCGAGAGCCGACGTCGGTTCGTCGGCCACGATGACGTCAGGCTCGAGCGCGAGCGCACGCGCGATCGCGACACGTTGACGCTGACCGCCGGAGATCTGGCTCGGGATGACTTCGAGCGCAGATTGGGGGAGTCCGACCAAACCGACCAGCTCGCGAACTCGGGCGGTTCGGCCCGCGCGGTTGCCGATGCCGTGGACGTCGAGCGGATCGGTGAGGATGTCGGCCACCGTCATTCGCGGATTGAGCGCGGTAGCCGGGTCCTGGAAGACGATCGAGATCGCCCGCCCGAACTCCTTGCGCACGCCCGCCGACCGGGTCAGAGCGCTTCGGCCGCGAAATACCACGTCGCCCGACGTCGGTTTCTGCAATCCGACCATGACTTTGGCCAGAGTGGACTTGCCGCAACCCGACTCGCCCACGATGCCGATCGTCGCCCCTCGTCGTACGGCGATACTGACATCGTTGACCGCGTGAACCGTGCCGGGTTTGAACAGTGATCCCGAACGGGTCTTGTGGACGACGTGAATGTTCTTCAGTTCCAGGATGGGTGCTTCAGCTGTAGTCATCGCACGCTCTCCAATTCCGATTCTGCGTGTGCGGGAGTCGCGGACTGGTTCGCGAAGAAATGCTCGGTCTCGCCGATCCGAACCATCTCGGGCTTTCGGTTTGGATCGGAATCCGGACGCAGGGAACGTTCGGCAAAACGGTCACCGGCGGCGAAGCTGCCTGGCGACGGTACGGTTCCCTGGATCTGGTGGAGCCGCGGAGCCTCGTCCTCGATGGAGAGAACGGCGCCGAGGAGGCCCTGAGTGTATTCGTGACGCGGATCGACGAGTAGATCGCTGGTGGGCGCAGACTCGACGACCTGACCGGCGTACATCACCGTGATCTTGTGAGCGAGTGAAGCAACGAGTGCAAGATCGTGGCTCACGAAAACCATGGCAAAGCCGAGCTTTTCCCGAAGATCGTTGAGCAAGTCCACGACCTGGGCCTGGACGGTGACGTCGAGAGCGGTGGTGGGCTCGTCCGCGACGATCAACCGCGGACTGCGGGTGAGCGACATGGCGATCAGAACGCGCTGACGCTGACCACCGGAAAGCTCGTGTGGGTAGCTGGAGAGAGTGCGCACCGGATCGAGTCCGACGAGTTCGAGCAGTTCCTCGGCTGTGCGGGTACCGCCGCGCTTGGTGAGCTGCTTGAACTGCGCGCGGATCAGCATCGCCGGATTCAGTGAACTCAGCGCATCCTGGTAGATCATGGCCATGTCGTGCCCGCGCAGCTTGTTTCGCTCCCGGTTGTTCAGCTCGAGGACGTTGAGGCCGTCGAACAGGATCTCGCCGGTCACCACTGCCGTCTTGGGTAGCAGACCCATGATCGCCAGCGAGGTGAGCGATTTTCCGCAACCGGACTCGCCGACGAGCGCCATCGTCTCGTTCGGGCGGACGGTGAAGCTCACGTTGTCGACGATCGCGGTGTCTCCGTAGCGTTCCGGGAACCGGATCGTGAGATTACGGACCTCGAGGAGTGGTGCTGCATCGCCCTCGTACACAAGACGATCGGAGCGGGATCGCTCGGTTTCCGCCAGGATCTTCAGGTGAGTTTCGAGAGGAGTCGGCTCGGCGGCCGGCTTCAGGACATCTTTCACGACGCTCGGGTCGGCGAAGTCGTCGATCAACTCCGGAGTGTTGGCGACCGATGCGGCTTCGTCCTCCAGAATGAGTTCGTTGGAGGTCTCCTCCGCTGCGGCGGTCTGCGCTGCTTGGAGTGCGGAGGGCGTCTTCTTGGTCTTCTTCAGACTCGGATCGGCCATCGCGTCCGTCAGGCCCTCGGCGAGCACGTTGAGGGAGAGCACCGTCAGAAGAATCAGCAGACCGGGGAACACCGTTGCCCACCAACCACCGAGAAGGACCATGTTCTTGCCGTCGGCGATCACCGATCCCCACGACGGATCCGGGGGACGGACACCTGCTCCGATGAACGACAGGCTGGCTTCCAGCACGATGGCGTCGGCGACCATGACAGTGCAGAAGACGAGAACGGGCGCAGCACAGTTGGCTACGACGTGCTTGACGACGATGTGTGAAGTTCTTGCGCCGATGACCTTTTCGGCCGCGACGTAGTCCTCACCGTACTGAGCGAGAACGTTCGCGCGAACGACGCGGGCGACCATCGGTGTGTAGAGGAACGCGATGGTGACGATCAGAACCGGAATCGAACCACCGAAGGCTGCGACGAGTACGGCAGCGAGCGCGATGCCCGGGAACGCCATGACCACGTCGAGCACTCGCATGATGGTCTCGTCGACGCCTTTTCGGCTCGTTGCGGCGACCGACCCGATGAGAGCACCGGCGCACAATGCGAGGAAGGTGGACCCGAGACCGATGGTCAACGACCAACGTCCGCCGTAGAGCAAGCGGCTGAACAGATCTCGGCCGAGACTGTCCTGACCGAACCAGTGATCGGCGCTGGGGCCCGCGGTACCCACCGCCTGTTCGAGCGGGGTGTACTGCGTGATCAGCGGCGCGAAGAGGCAGGCGAGCACGATGATCGCGAGAACCGCCATCGACAGCCAGGCCGAGAGGGGGAAGCGAGAAAAGGTGATGCCGGGTCGCGAAAGCTTCTCGGTGAGTTTTCTTCTCATCATGCTGCGCTCCGAAGTCGTGGATTGACGAGCAGGTAGAGGATGTCGACAGCGAGGTTGACGACGACGAAGCCGACCGCGATCACGATGACTACACCCTGAACGACTGCGGGGTCACCGTTGGTGACGCCGTTGATCATGAGCTGACCCATTCCGGGAAGACCGAAGATCTGCTCGATGACCACAGCGCCACCGAGGAGGTATCCGACACGTAGACCCAGGACGGTGAGCGGGTTGATCAGTGCGTTACGCAAGACATTTCGCCCGATCACCACGTGATAGGGCAGGCCGCTGCCGATCGCGGTACGGACGTAGTCCTTGTCCAACTCCTCGACCATCGACGTGCGGATGATGCGCGTGAGTTGTGCTGCGACGGGCAGTGACAGGGACAGCGCCGGGAGCGCCATGTACCAGAGCCAGTCGGTGACGGAGTCGCTCGGATTGACGTAGCCACCGGTAGGGAACCATCCGAGTTGGACGGCCAGATACTGAATCATCAGCAGTGCCAACCAGAATGACGGTGCTGCCACACCACCGAGGGAGATCACTCGGATGACCTGATCCGGCCAACGATCGCGGAACAGTGCGCTGGTGACACCGAAGATCAGCGAGAGCACGATGGCGATCACCAGTCCGAGAACCGTGAGCTGAATGGTCAGTGGCAGAGCGGTGGAGATCGAATCCAACACCGGGGTACCGGAAATCAGACTGTCACCCATATTGCCGCTGACCAGATCGGTCACGAAGTGAACGTATTGCAGCGGAAGCGGATCGAGCAGTCCGTTCTCTTCCTTGAACTGCTGCAACTGTTCCGCAGTCGGGTTGCCGCCGTTGAACGCCGCCGTTGCGGGATCGGTGGGCGCGAACTGCATCACGATGAAGACGAACGCGATGATGCCGAGGATCAGGGGGATCAGTATCAGTAATCGCCTGATCAGCATGGGGAGGACTCTTGCCATCGGGGAATCTCTCAGTTGTGGGAAACGGCCGAGCGGGCGGGTATCAGGCCGGCTTCGCCTGAAGCAGGTTGACGCCGGGGTACGGCAGCGGAGTGACGTCGGCGATCTTCTTCGGATCCCACGCAGTCAGGAGTTCCTGATGGAGAACCGGGTAGTAGACAGCGTTTTCGGCGATCTGGTTCAGGTACGACTGCACAAGGGTGCTGCGCTTTGCCGGGTCTGTCTCGCGGGTGGCCTCGTCCATGGTGGCGTAGATCTTCTGTGCCTCGGGGGTGTCGTCCCACTTGGCGTAGGTCTTCGTCCACAGGCCGCCCTTGCTGTACGTGTAGCGCACGAGGAGGTCGACGTCGCTGCCGAACGCCTGTGGGTTGGACGTACCCGCAGCGATCTGGAACTTCTGGCCGCTGTTGAGCTTGCTCACCATGGCGCTGGTGTCCTGCGGTTCGAGCGTCGTGTTGAATCCGACTGCATCCCAAGACTCTTTGATGGTCGGCAAGCAGTCGGCCAACCAGCTGACGTTGGTGGAGAGCAGCGTCAGGTCGAGGCCACTGACACCGGCGGCAGCGAGAAGCGAGCGGGCCTTGTCCGGATCGTACGAGTAGACGGTGGACGCTCGCGCGTAGTCGGGGTTGCGCTCGTACAGGTAGCTCGTGGCCGGTGCTGCCTTGCCGCCGAGGGCGATCTCGATCATCTTCGGGGTGTTGATCGCATAGAACATCGCCTGGCGAACACGAACATCGTCGAACGGTGCCTGAGTGGTGTCGAAGAGCAGGTACATGAGGTTCATGCCCGGGTTGCCCTCGACGGTGCGCCCACCGGAGGTGAGGGTGGGGACGTTGGCGACGGGGATGTTGTCGGCGAGTTGTGCACCGGCATTGTTGCCCGAGACGCGCGCGATGCGTGAGGAGGTGTCGACGATGGAGAGCCAGTTCATGGTCGCGAAGTTGGCCGGACGCGGCCCGTTGTACGCCTCGAACGCCTCGAAAGCTGTGTTGCTCTTGGGGGTATGGCTCTTGAGCTTGTACGGACCGGAACCGACGACCAGCGCTCCGGACTTGGCCTCGTCCCAGTGGCCGTCGAAGACGTGCTTGGGCATGATCTTGGCGATCGAGAGACGCTGTGCGGCAGCGCTGAACGGGTAGTTGAAGTTCAGGGTCACCGTTTGGTCGTCGACCTTGGTGACGGACTGCAACCAGGAGGAGAAGAAGGAGCGGATCAGTACGTTCTGCTGTGGATCGAGGATGCGATCGAAGGTGAAGACGACGTCGTCCGAGGTGACCGGAGTGCCGTCGTGCCAGGTTGCTCCCTCGCGGATTTTCATGGTCCAGCTCGAGGCGGTGGCGTCGGTCGGGACGGCCTGTGCGAGCGCCGCATACGTCTCACCGGTGCCTGGATCGTTTTCGAGCAGTCCCTCGTAGACGTGGTTGACCGCTGCCATGAGGAAACCGGATGCAGTCTGCATCGGGTCGAAGCTCTGGTCGTTGCCGTATCCGATGGCGGTGGTCAGATCGCCGGTGCTCGCGGAACCGCCGACAACCGAGGTCGACGACGGGCCGCCGCCGCAGGCCGCGAGAGTCGCGGTGATACCTGCTGCAGCTCCCAGTAGCCCGGTGTACCGGAACAGGTCTCGGCGTGTGAACGCGGAGCTCAGCGGTCGTTCGTTCTTCAAGGCGGCCTCCAAGGCGGGGAGCGGGACATCAAGGGAGTGGATAGGGGATGTCCTATGTTCGACGTCCGATGTTGCGTAACTTACATTGTGGATCAGAAAGCGTCTAGAGAATCTTCGGAACTGGCGGTGTTGAACTTCGACGTTTCGTCGGTTTCGAACCAAAAATAGTGCTCTCACCTGCATAGATGAAGACTGTGTTACCGACGTCGAATTGACGACCGATGACGCTGGCCGTATAACATAGGACATCCCTCATCCAATCTTTGGAGACTTCATGACCCGATACAAAGTCGGTGTGGTCGGTTGCGGATTCTTCGGTAGTTCTCTCGCTCGCGAGCTGGCTGCCCATCCACGTTTCGAACTGGCGATGCTGTGCGACCGTGACTTCGAGCGGGCCAAGGACGTCGCCGCAGAGTTCTCGGCAACCCCGACAGACGATCACGACGCGGTGGCCGCTCACCCGGAGTTGGCCCTCGTTGTCGTCGCGACGCCCAATCACGCGCACGCCGAACCTGCCATCGCGGCGCTCGAACACGGCAAGGCAGTTTTTGTCGAGAAGCCACTCGCCGTCGAACTGGTCGATGCGCAGAACATGATCGCGAGCGCCGACGCGAGCGGTTCGCCGTTGATGGTCGGGCACATCATGCGGATGATGCCGGGTGTACGACGTCTGGCGGACCTGCTGGCGTCGGGGGAGCTCGGCGAGGTCGCTGCGATCGAAACGTCTCGCTCACGCTGGATCGACACCGACGGCGCAGATCCACAGTGGTGGAAGCTCGACAAGAGCCGAACGGGTGGAGAACTGACTCACGAGATTCACGAACTGGACCTGATGTGCTGGCTCGGCGGCGAGGTGACTGCCGTGTCGAGCATCGCCACTGCGGACGACGGCTTCCGCAACACAGTGGTGTCGTTCGCCGGCGGCGCGATCGGCAGACACACCATCTCGACGCGTTCACACACTTCTTCGTGGGAGCTGACGGTCGATGCCGCCGAAGGCTCGGTCCACGCGGACTTCCACACCGGCCGGGTCAGCCGACTGCGCGGGGGACGGGTCGAAGAGTCGTGGCCGATCTTCGACGTCGACGCCGAGAATCAATCGTTGATCGACTCTGCGAGCAGGACGCAGAAGTACAACTCGGGTAGCGGAGGATCCTCGCTGTGGATGCAGGCTGCGATTCGCCACGAAATCGACGAGATGGCAGCAGTTCTCGACGGCAAGGCTGACTCCGGCTCACCGTTGACATACGCACGTGAACGCGCACTCGTCGTCGCCGAGCAGGTGCGACTCGGTGGCGGGGAACCGGCGGCGCTGTCGGGAAGTGCGAAGTGACCGTGCGTGTAGCCGTCATCGGCAGCGGCGCAATCGCGCGGGACCACGTCAGCGCTTTGGCGCGCATCCCGTCGGTCGAAGTCGCCTACGTATTCGGCAGTGACTTGGACCGTGCCGCATCGGTTGCGGCATTGGCGCCGGGTGCGAAGGCCAGTACCGATCTGGCGAAGATTCTCGCAGACCCGAGCGTGCACGCGGTCAACGTCGTGGGGGCCACTCCGGACCACGCGCCCGTGACGATAGCCGCAGGCCGCGCGGGAAAGCATGTGCACGTGGAGAAGCCCGCAGCGCTGACAGTCGCGGACTTCGACGCGATGGTCGAGGCCACCGAAGGTGGCGGCACCTCACTGATGGTCGGACAGACCGTACGATTCCAGCCGTCGATCACCTCGATCGGAAACTCGGTTGCACAAGGCGCCATCGGCGACCCCCGGTTGATCCACCTCAGTTGGTACACCGGCCACGTCTGGCCAGGGGGCTGGCGAGGCTGGCAACACGACAAGGAACGCTCGGGTGGTCACCCCGTTCACAACGGAACCCACGCTCTCGATCTGGTGACGTGGCTGATCGGTCGTCGTCCGATCCGTGTGTTCGCTCGTAGTTTCCCCACCTTCGCGGCGGGGATGCCCGTGCACGACAGCTTCCATCTGACCGTTCGCTTCGAGGACGGATCGCTGGCGCTCATCGAATTGGCTTACGCACTGCCGCAATCGGGAAAGATGGTACGCCGGATCGTGGTGTCGGGGACGTCCGGCACGCTCGCGCACGACACCGGCGACGACCCAGGCCTGATGACGGATACGACAAACGCGCCGCCGTCGTCGATCGAAGATGCGATGGCGCATCAGATGCGCCACTGGATCGCCACTCTCGACGGTTCCGCGACCCCGATAGTCGAGAACTGGCAGGTACGTGCAGCTCTCGCGACTGCCATCGCTGCACAACAGTCACTCGACACCGGCCGCGCGATCTCGATCGGAGAACACCAATGACCGGCACCGGTTCGATCCGCGTCGGATTTGTCAGCGGCGTAAGGCATGCCGGCTCCTATGCGGACCTGTTGCGCTCCGATCCTCGAGTGAGCTTGATCGGGGCCTCCGACGAATCCTCGGTCCACGATTGGATTCGTGAGGACGGAATCGCGATGGCAAAGGCCGCAGACATCGAGTGGATCGACGAACTCGGCGAGCTGCTCGACCCCGAACGGATAGACCTGGCGATCATCTGCAGTGAGCCGACCAGGCATGCACGGCTTGCGATTGCCGCACTGAACGCGGGACTCGACGTCCTGGTGGACAAGCCGGTGGGTATCGACGAGTCGGAGGCCGCGGCGGTCGAGGAAGCGGCACGGTCGAACGGGCGAATCTGTACGGTGGTGAACCGCACTCATTCACCTGCGCTCCGGCGACTGCGCCGCTGGATCGATGCCGGAAACCTCGGACTGCCGCGCCACGTGGACATCGAGTTCCTTGCAAGCGGAACACATTTCGCGACGTCCGTCGAGCGTCCCGAACTGGTGGTGGATCCCGCGTTGTCCGGCGGGGGAGAAGTAGTGAACTTCGCCGGTTACGCCGCCGACTACCTCAGATACCTCACCGGCCTGGACGTCACCGAGGTGTACGCCGAGACGAGCACACTCTACGGCGGGGCCCACCAGCAGTTCGGAGTCGAAGACACGGCGTTGATCTCGCTCGCCCTGGAAAACGGCGTCACCGCGACGGTGACCGTCGGAAGAATCCCCGCAGCACCGGGTTTCGGCGCGAATACCGCGACGGTTCGGGTCCTCGGCTCCCACGGATACGCGAGTTCCGACGACGACAAACCCGCGGTGACCCACTTCGCATCCTCGGGAGACGTGACCGCACTACCCATCGGCGGCTTCGGTTCGGACAACGCGGTGTCGAGCTTTCTCTCTCACGTGCTCGATCGACTTCCCACACGGACCGAACCCGACTACACCGTGGCAGACGCCCGCGCGTCGATGCGCGTGATCGATGCTGCCTATCTGTCCGCCTCGAGCGGTCAGCCGGTCTCCGTTTCTCCCTGACAGCCGCACCCACAACTCAATCCGACAACCAACATATGGAGACCCCATGAGCACGGAAACCACCACCTTCAGCGGAATCGTCCCGCCGATCGTCACACCACTGACGCTCGAGGGCGAGGTCGACACCACGTCGCTCGAACGCCTGCTCTCACTGCAGATCGAAGCCGGAGTCGACGGCTTGTTCGTCCTCGGTTCCTCGGGTGAGGTCGGTTACCTCACCGACGCTCAGCGCGCCCAGGTGGTGCAGACGGCCATCGGTCACGTCGGCGGCCAGGTACCGGTCCTCGTCGGAGTGAACGACATGACCACCAACCGGGTCATCGCCGTCGCCGAGCAGGCGCGCGAGGCTGGTGCGGATGCCATCGTCGCGACGGCGCCGTTCTACGCGATCACCGACGCAGCCGAGACGGCAACGCATTTCCGCTCCATCCACGCCGCAGTGGATCTTCCGTTGTTCGCCTACGACGTCCCGGTTCGTGTCCACAGCAAGCTCAGCCCGGCAATGCTGGTCGAGCTCGGTCGCGAGGGAGTCATCGCCGGCGTGAAGGATTCGAGCGGCGACGACGTCAGTTTCCGTATGTTGCTCCGTCAGTCGGCCGGGCTCGAAAACTTCGCCGTCTTCACCGGGCACGAGGTAGTCGTCGACGGATGCCTGCTGATGGGTGCTTCGGGCGCTGTGCCCGGCCTGGCCAACGTGGACCCCCACGGTTACGTGCGACTGTGGCGCGCTGCGCAGGCAGGAGACTGGGCGGCGGCGAAGGCCGAGCAGGATCGACTCACCGATCTGTTCTCCATCGTCGAGGCACCGACACCGGGTCGCGTCAGTGCCGGTGCCGCGGGTCTGGGCGCATTCAAGACGGCTCTGGCCCTGCGCGGCGTCATCACCGGCAACACGATGTGCGCCCCGATGCTCTCGCTCGACGAGTCCGAGACCGCAACGATCAAGGTCGTTCTGGAACAGGCCGGGCTCCTCTGACATGACACCTGGGCAGAAGCGATGGATCGGCATCGACATCGGCGGCACCAAAGTGGCTGCCGCGGTGGTGACGTCCGACGGATACGTGATCGACACCGTTCGTGCGGCAACACCGACGGCCGGTAGGGAGGCTGTTCTCGAGACCGCCACCGCGTTGGTCCACCGTTTGAGGGCGGATCACCCGGTAGCCGGAATCGGAGTCGGTGCACCGGGAATCATCGATCGGGTGCGTGGCCGCGTCGTCTTCGCCTCCGACATTCTGTCCGGATGGAGTGGCGCCGAGGTTCGCGGGGAACTCGAGGCGCACTCGGGTCTACCGGTGACGGTGGACAACGACGTGCGCGCGATGGCCCACGGCGAGAACATGATCGGCGCCGGTCGCGGTCGAAGCTCTGCACTGTTCGTCTCGATCGGTACTGGAATCGGTGGCGCGTTGACCGTGGGCGGACAGCTGTATCACGGCGCCCACGGAACAGCCGGCGAGCTCGCGCATCTGCTGGTTCCGGTCTCCGGGGCGATAGGTTGCGGTTGCGGTAGAACCGATCACCTCGAGGCAGTCGCCTCTGGCCCGGCGATGGAGGCCGAGTACGCAGCGCGGGCGGGTGTGCCCACTCAACCGTTGCAGAAGGTGGTGGCACTCATGCGCTCCGGCGACCCGATCGCCCGTGCCGTGGTCACCGACGCCGGTACTCTGCTCGGCCGAGTCCTGGCCGGCGTCGCCACCGCATTCGATCCCGAGGTGATCGTCATCGGCGGCGGCGCAGCCCAGATCGGAGCCGACCTCTTGTCGCCGCTGACGTCCGCTTTCCGGGTGGAAGCGATGGGTCCCATTGCCGAAACCGCCATTCTTCCTGCCCGTTTGGGCACCGATGCGCCGCTCGTCGGAGCTGCGCTCCTGGCCGCCGCAACACGAATCGAGGTAACACCGTGACTGTCGAAGAACTGCTCACGATCATCAGCGGGAAGCTGATCGTGTCCTGTCAGGCCGGACACGGCCATGCCTTGCGCGACACCGGGACCATCGAGAGGATGGCCCGCGCCGCGGTCGACGGCGGTGCAGTGGCGATCCGCTGCGGCGGTGTGGGCGGAACCCCGGATGTCGCCGCAGTCGTGTCGGCAGTGAAGGTACCGGTGATCGGTTTGACGAAGATCGGCTCGGAGGGCGTGTTCATCACGCCGACAAGGGAATCAGCCCTCGAAGTCGTGGATTCGGGTGCGCAGATCGTGGCTGCCGATGCCACGCTGCGACCGCGTCCGGACGGGCTGACCTTTGCCGACACCGTCGACGCGGTCCATGATCGCGGCGGCCTCGTCATGGCTGATTGTGGAACACTCGAGGACGGCATCGCTGCCGCCGCTGCGGGCGCCGACATCATCTCCAGCACACTGGCGGGATATACCGAGAACAGCCGACGGCTGGCAGGCCCGGACCTGGAGCTGGTTTCGGAACTGCGGCAGGCACTTCCAGATGTAGTCCTCATCGCCGAGGGGCGATACCACAGCCCGGAGGATGCGGCACGCGCCATCGCCCTGGGTGCAGACTCGGTGGTTGTCGGAACCGCAATCACGGATCCGGCGTTCATCACGTCGAAATTTGCAGCCGCAGTATCGGGCGCCGAAAGGCAGAGGGTGTGACCCCGACGTCGAAGGCTTTGAAGTCCAAGACTGCTGAACGGATTCGACTGGAGACTTTGCTCGTAGACTCGTTGACGCCGATCCGGTGGGTCTTCACCGGCGACAGCATCACTCAGGGATTGACGCACACCGACGGTCATCGAAGTTACGTCGAACACTGCGCCGAGCGCGTCCGTGGTGAACTTTCCTTGTTCAACCACGTCCTTGTCAACACCGGGGTGAGCGGCAATCGATCCTCCGATGTGCGTGCAGGTTTCGCACACCGCATCGAAGTGTTCGAACCCTCGGTGGTGTTGATCATGCTCGGTACGAATGACGCATTGGATGGCGAAGAAGGACTGGAGCGGTTTCGAGACGACCTCTCGGACATGATTTTCCGGACGCGAGCGATCGGTGCGGTGCCGATCCTGCAGACGCCGCCACCGATCGACGTCGAGAATGCGCCCACCAGAGCGGGATTGGTTCAGTACGTCGAGGTCGTGCGGCAGGTTGCCGCCTCGACGCGCGTTGTGTTCGTCGACCACTACGCGCAGTGGACGGCCCATTCTCCCGAGGGCCCACCGCCGGCTCTCCTGGCTGACGCGTTCCATCCGAACGAACAAGGGCACTACGTGCTCGCGGACGCCGTGCTCCGTGAGTTGTCGATCGCGGATACCGAAGTTCCCGTTGTACCGCAGGTGATGTCGTGATACTTCGTGGACAAATTCTGCGTGGACAATTGGTGACCGGTGGTCGATTGCTCTCGGACGGGGTTGTCGAGATCTCCGGTGATCGTGTGGTGTGGGCCGGACCCGCGTCGCAGCGAACCGACCCGTTACCCGAACGGGCAGCTGCGGGAACAACGATCATTCCGGGTTTGGTGGACGTTCACTGCCACGGCGCCGGCGGATTCGGTTTCCCCGAGGCAGACGAGTTCGGATCAACCGTGGCTGCCGATCACCATCGGACGAACGGCACGACCTCGGTGATCGGCTCGCTCGTCTCCGCGCCGCCGCAGATCCTGCGCAGTCGCATCGAGCTCCTGGCAGGACTGGTGGACGAGGGCACGCTGGCCGGAATTCACCTGGAAGGTCCATTCCTTTCGGTACTCCGTTGTGGCGCCCAGGATCCCGACAGCATTCTCGACGGCGACCCGGCTCTGCTCGAGTCGCTGCTCGAAGCCGGCCGTGGGCACATTCGCTCGATGACGATCGCTCCGGAGACAGCACACTTCGACGAACTTGCCTCATTGCTGGAGCGTCACGGTGCCGTCGTGAGTATCGGACACACCGATGCGTCCAACCCGATTGCGACACGTTCGATCGCACACTCGGCGCATGCACCGCTCAGTGCCACTCACCTGTTCAACGGTATGGCTCCGATGCATCACCGTGCTCCCGGCGCAGTGGCGGCATGTCTTGCCGCGGCTGCGAAAGGACAGATGGTGGTCGAGTTGGTCGGGGACGGAGTACATCTGGCCGACGAGACGGTAGCGACGGTGTTCGATCTTGTCGGTCCGCATCAGATCGCGTTGGTTTCCGACGCGATGGCTGCCGCCGGAATGCCCGACGGCCGTTACCCACTCGGGCCTCTCGACGTCGACGTGGTCGGTGGCGTGGCGCGATTGGCCGGCCAGGGGGAAACGGCCATTGCCGGCGGGACGAGTCGGTTGATGGACATAGTCCGCCGGGCTGTCAATCACGCCGGCGTCGATCTGCTTTCGGCTGTCATCGCAGCGACAGCAACGCCTGCTTCGCTGATGGGGCTGGCCGGAATGGTCGGCGATCTCGTGCCGGGTTGCCGCGCCGATCTGATCGTCACCGGTCCAGAACTCGAAACCCGCGCCGTCATGGCCGCTGGGAACTGGCTCATGAACTACACCGAAAGCTGAGGAATCAACCGATGGAAATTGTCATTGTCGACAGTGCGGATGCGGCCGGCACCGTTGTTGCCGACATCTTCGAACACGCGGTGCATTCAGGTTCAAGGACTTTGGGCCTGGCGACGGGGTCTTCACCGCTCTCTGTCTACCGCGAACTCGCGCGCCGTCACCGCGAGGACGGGTTGAGTTTTGCCGGCGTGCAGGCGTTCCTGTTGGACGAATACGTCGGCCTGCCGGAAGGCCACCCGGAGTCGTATGCCCAGGTGATCCGCACCGAGCTGGTGAATCACCTGGACCTGGACGCGGCAAGGGTATTCAGCCCCGACGGCACCGCGCCGGATCCATTTGCCGCCGCGGCAGCCTACGACCGGGCGATTGCGTCGAATGGTCCGGTGGACGTACAACTACTGGGCATCGGCGGCAACGGTCACATCGGTTTCAACGAACCGACGTCCTCGCTGAATTCGAGGACCCGGGTCAAGACGCTGACGGAACAGACTCGAACCGACAACGCCCGATTCTTCGAGAGTCCGGACGACGTACCACGGCACGTGATCACCCAGGGCCTCGGAACTATTTGCGAAGCAAAGCATCTGGTGATGATCGCGACCGGCGAGCACAAGGCCGCTGCGATTGCCGCTGCCGTCGAGGGGCCGCTGGCCGCGGTGTGCCCGGCATCGGTCCTCCAACTGCATCCACACGCGACGGTGGTGATCGACGATGCAGCGGCATCACAGCTTCGGCTCACCGAGTTTTACAAAACGGTGTCTGCGCACAAACCGCTTGCTCAGCACTACTGAGATATCGGGCTAGACGGGCTCTCGCGTCTTCTCGAGGCCGAGTGCCATTTCGGGAGTGACTAATTGGAAGTCGGATTCTCCGCGCCGGCGGATCCACACCGGATCGGATGTGTTCCATCGTTCGGCGCTCTGCGTTCGAGTGACCACCTTGAACGTCGCCGTTCTCGGGAACTCACTGCACACGCGGATCAAGGTCGGTTTCTGCTTCGGCCCGAGTTCCGGCCGGGAATCGATGTATTCGGCTACGGCTGCCGGGTCGAAGTTGTCGACGTCGCCGACCGGAATCACCGACGCCATGACGCGGTCGCCGACATCGCTGTCGGGGACTGCGTACACGGACACCTGCGCGAAGCCCGGGTAACCGACGAGTGAGCGTTCGATGGGTGCGGCGCCGATGTTCTCGCCGTCCACTCGTAGCCAACCGGAACTGCGTCCCGCGAAGTAGACGTAGCCGTCGAGGTCGGTGTACGCCAGATCGCCGCTCCAGTACTGGCCGTTGCGCATTCGCTCGGCGTCGGCTTCCGGGTTCTTGTAGTACCCGGCGAATGTGCCTGGGCCGGTGACGTTGACCAGTTCACCGGTTGCCTCGTCGGCATTGGTGATCCGGCCGTCAGCGTCGAAGACTGCAGGCGGGCATGGGGCTCCGGTCTCGGGATCGAGGATCTTGACCCCGTCCGGGAGAAGTCCGAGGGCGCCGGTCCGCGGCACCGGCGCCGCGGAAATCGAAATGCCGCCCTCGGTGGAACCGAACCCGTCGATGACGCGGGCATCGAAGCGCCGGACGAAGGTGGCGACGGCGGGCGCCGAACCCTCGTTGCCGTACATGATCTTCAAGGTGTTGTCCCGCTCGTTCGGCACCTCGGGGGTGGAAGCGATGAACGACAACGGCTTTCCGACGTAGTTGGAGTACGTGATTCCGTACTTGTGAACGTCGGGCAGAAAGCCCGAAGCGGAGAACTTGCGGCGCATGGCAATTCCCGCACGAGCGTGCAGCGCGACCGTCCACGCCGCCATCATGGCGTTGGAATGGAACATGGGCATCGCCATGTAGACGACGTCGTCGGCGCCGAGCCCGAAACGATCGGCAAGCATGACTCCGGGAGAGGCCAACTTGTGGTGCGTGCACCGAACCGCTTTGGGATCACCGCTTGTTCCGGAAGTGAAAATGAGCATCAACAGATCGTCGGGCTGCGCCGTCGACGCGTAGGCCGGCGTATCGGCGAAGGGCGCCAACAATTGCGTCCAGGCCGGAGAATCCACGTTGATCACCCGGACGTCACCGAGATCGACGTCGTCGAGTAGATGTGCCTGGTTGTTCTCGGTGAAGATGACCTGGCAGTCGGAGAGTTGGATGTCTCGCGCCAATGCCGGGCCGCGCCTGGTCGTGTTCAGGCCGGCAGCAACCGAACCCGAGAACGATGCTGCGCCGAGCAATAGTGAGAATTCGGGGACGTTCTCCATCAGAAGACCGAAATGCCGGGGGCGCGTTCGATCGAGCAGCGTGTCCAGCAGCGCTGCTCGATCGAACGAGCCTTGAATGTGCTCGCGCCAGGTGATGACCTGGTCCTCGAAACGGATACCGCGGTCGTCGATCTCGCTGACTCCGAGGAGTAGATCGGAAACAGTGGGGCTCTGACTCATAGCTGCATCATCATCGATTCGTCTCGGACCAGGTCATGGATTTCCACTCGGTGGGACGCACTCAGGCAGGAACTGCGGCAAGTTCCTTGCCCAGTGCGCGAAGCTGATCTGTTGCGTTGCCGAGCAGGAACTCGTGATGCTTGGCCGCGAGGAAGTAGCGGTGAACCGGATGGTCCTCGTCCAGACCAACGCCGCCGTGAACGTGAACAGCGGTGTGCCCGACGCGGTGTCCCGCATCTGCAGCCCAGAACTTGGCCGTCTGCACGGCCCCGTCGGACGGAAGTCCTTCGCTCAGACGCCACGCTGCGGCCCAGAGAGTCAGGCGCACGCCCTTGACGTCGATGTATCCGTCGGCGAGGCGCTGGGCCACGGCCTGGAAACTACCGATCGGACGGCCGAACTGTACACGCTCGGTGGCGTATTCGGCGGTCAGCTTCAGCGCTTGATCGAGCACCCCGTACTGGTAGGCGCTGGAACCGAGCTGAATTCGTTCGACGATCCATGCCGCGATGTCGGATCCTTGGGCAACCGAGCCGAGAACACGATCGGCCGGGATCTGCACCGAATCGAACTCGACCAGGGCCGCACTCGAGAAATCCGTGGTCGATTGCCTGGTAATGCTCACGCCCGCGTCCGACGGTTCGACGAGGAAGACCGCGACACCGTCCTCGGTGATGGCAGGGACGAGGAACAGATCTGCGAGCGGAGCACTGTCGACGGTGATCTTGGCTCCGTCGATGCGCCAACCATCGGCGGTCTTCTCGGCACGCGTGATCGGGTGTGCCGGGTCGTCGTTGTATTCCTCGGCGAGGGCCGCGGTGAGTATCTTCTCACCGGCAGCGGCAGCGCTTGCCCAGTCGTCGCGCTGCTTGTCCGAGCCGAATTCGGCTATCGCTGCGGCGGACCCGACGATGGACGTCAGGAACGGAACAGCTGCGACGCCGCGGCCGAGTTCGGCCAGGATGCTGCACTGCTCGAGGACACCGAATCCGTCGCCGCCCACCGATTCCGGAAGGGCCGCGCCGAGAACGCCGGCCGAAGCCAGTGCATTCCACAAGAGGGCATCGAAACGGTCTTCGGCGGCGTCGAGTTCACGAAGGCGGTCGTTGGTGACCAGTTCGGCGACGACGGATCGTGTCAGTCCGGACAGGTCCTGCTGGGCCTCGGTAAGGGTGAATTCCATGATCGTTGGTCCTTATCGCTTCGATGCGGGAAGCCGCAGAGCTGTCATTCCGATGATGTCGCGTTGCACTTCGTTGGTACCGCCGCCGAACGTCAGGATCAGCGAAGAACGATGCATGCGTTCGATGCGTCCACGTAGAAGAGCGCCGGGGGAGTTCTGCCTGATCGTGGCGGAGGATCCGAGGATCTCCATCAGCAAGCGGTAAGCCTCGGTGGCGAATTCGGTACCGAACACCTTGTTGGCCGACGCCGCTTCGGGACCGGGAGCGTGATCGGTTGCGGAGGCGATTTCCCAGTTCATCAACTTCAGGTACTCGGCCTTGGCATGCACGCGAGCCAGATTGATCTGCACCCATTCCTGGTCGATCATGCGTCGGCCGTCGGGCAGCTTGGTGTTCTGTGCCCACTCGCGGACCTCACGCTGCGCGGTCAGAATCGGTCCGGCCGAGGTGAGGGCAACACGCTCGTGGTTGAGCTGATTGGTGATCAGTGCCCAGCCGCCGTGTTCCTGGCCGACTATCGACGACGCCGGGACCCGTACGTCCTGGTAGTAAGTGGCGCTGGTGTCGGGGCCGGCCATGGTGTGAACCGGGGTGTAGGAGAAGCCTTCTGCGGTGGTCGGGACGATCAGCATGCTGATTCCCTTGTGCTTCTTGGCTTCCGGATCGGTGCGGCACGCCAACCACACGTAGTCGGCGTACTGGATCAGGCTCGTCCACATCTTCTGCCCGTTGATGACGTAATCGTCACCGTCACGGACGGCCGACGTGCGCAGAGACGCCAAGTCGGTGCCGGCCTCGGGCTCGGAGTAACCGATCGCGAAGTGGAGCTCACCGCGGGAGATCTTGGGCAGGAAGAAGGCCTTCTGCTCGTCCGTCCCGAAATGCATGATTGTCGGCGCTACGGAATTGATCGTCAGGAACGGCACGGGCGCACCGGCAATGGCAGCTTCGTCGGTGAAGATCAGCTGGTCCATCGCGGAGCGTTCCTGTCCGCCGTACTCTTTCGGCCAACCCAGCGTGAGCCAGCCGTCCTGGCCCATCTGCGCGACGACTTCGCGGTACACATTGCCTTCGCCGTACTCACCCGTCGTGGCAGCGAGTGCTTCACGCCGCTCGGGAGTCATCAGTTGTGCGAAGTAGGCACGCAACTCCTCCTGGAGCTGTTGCTGCTCAGGGGTGTAGGTGATGTGCATGGTTACCTCTCCATAGAGATACGAATCAAAGCGCCAACCATTCGATTGACACAGGTTCTATCGATGCGTACATCGGCGACAAGGGACGCTCTCGCCGTGTCCGGCGGATCGTTCGACGTCCGTTCTCGGTACTTTTTCGAATCATTGCACACGACTGAAACAGGTTCTAGTGTTATCGCCAGGAACGGTGTGCGGCACAGCCCTGCGGCACTCGTTTCGTATCCGTGTTCGCGCCAGTAGTAGTGAGTAGAGAAGAGGAATCGCCATGGAGGTCAGGGTTGATCTGGACCGTTGCGAGGCAAACGGTGTGTGCGTAGGGATCGCACCCGATATTTTCGACCTCGACGACAACGAGGAGCTCGTGATCAGTTCCGTGCGTCCGCCGGAGGATCGCTGGGAAGATGTCCGTTCCGCGATCGCTCAGTGCCCGCGTGCGGCGCTGACCGAACATCCGTGACGATGGTTGCCCAAAACAAGAACACGTTCTAAAGTTGCGAACTCGTGGGTCACGGCAATCGAGCCGGGTAACTCGACACACGACCGCAGAGAACCGGGAGAGCGCTTCGATGAATGCTGTGAACAGCCCAGAAACCAGTCTCGAAGGCAAGGTCGCCATCGTGACCGGTGCCGGATCGGGGCTCGGAAAGTTCGAGGCCATCGGTCTGGCGAAGGCCGGTGCGTCGTTGGTCGTCAACGATCTGGCCCCGAACGAGGCCGTCGAAGCAACGCTCGAGGAGATCCGCGGTCTCGGCGCCAAAGTCGAATTCGTGGCAGGCAACGTCGGTGAGCGTTCTACCGCCGACGCACTGATGGAAGCAGCGCAGGGGCAGTTCGGCAGTGTCGATATTGTCGTCAACAATGCCGGCGTCGTGCGCGACCGGATGCTGTTCAACATGTCCGACGAAGACTGGGATCTGGTACTCGAAGTTCATCTTCGCGGCCATTTCCTCCTGTGCCGCAACGCCGCTGCCTACTGGCGGGCGAAATCCAAGGAAGCCGGGGCGCCGGTGTACGGGCGCATCGTCAACACTTCTTCGGAGGCGGGCCTTCTCGGACCGGAAGGGCAGCCCAACTACGGCGCTGCAAAAGCCGGAATCACGGCGCTGACGTTGTCGGCCGCACGTGGGCTCTCGCGCTACGGCGTTCGGGCCAACGCGATCTGCCCGCGGGCACGGACGTCGATGACCGAAGGTGTGTTCGGTGACGCGCCGGCCGACGGCATCGATCCGCTCTCGCCCGAGCATGTGGCATCGCTCGTCTCGTACCTGGCGTCACCGGCGGCCGACGCCGTCAACGGTCAGGTATTCGTGGTGTACGGACCGATGGTTGCGCTGATGGCGGCGCCCGTCGTCGAGCAGCGGTTCGACGCAGAGGGAGATTCCTGGTCGCCGGAAACGCTGTCCGCGGTGATGGGTGACTACTTCGCTGACCGTGACCCGGCAAAGATGTTCTCGGCATCGGCGGCCCTGCGCGCGTTGGGCTGATCGACGGGTCTGATTCTCAGGTGCGCGACACGTAGAACCGTTGTTCACACTTAGACGGTCTACGTGTCCACTTCCTGGTAGAAATAGCGTGTTCACGAGTCGGTGGGCGCGGCACTCTGCCTGCGTTCTACAACGAGACCAACGGTCTCGAAAAAACTAGACTGTGTTCCAATTTTGCATTCCTGTGAACGATGCGATATTCGATCGACGTGCCCGGTCAAGGCTGGCGCGGTAGCAGGGTCTCGATCCGGCGCCGATAAGCGCTGATCATTCAAAAGTATTAATTTCCAGGATATTTCGGCGAAATTCGCACCGAAAAGGGATGCTTCCCATGGCCCGAACCTTCGGGTTTCGGATCGTCGCCGTGAGGCTACTTCTTAGAGTTGGACACTTGTTTTTGACAGGTGAACACGTTCTAGTTAATATGACCTGAGTCACAAGCTGTCGGGGGCTGGACTATGAGAACAGACAGTACTGCGGCAACCAAGGACGAGGAGGGCGAATGGTAGACCTCGTCGAGGTGCCATTACGAGCGGTCGGTGGCTTCTTTCAGATGTCCGCCCAAACCTTGAGGGCAGTCTTCTCCCGCCCCTTCCAGCGTCAAGAGTTCATCGATCAGGCCTGGTTCGTGGCGCGAGTCTCGATGGTGCCGACGGTGCTGGTCGCAATCCCGTTCACGGTGCTGGTCAGCTTCACCATCAACATTCTCTTGCGCGAGATCGGTGCAGCCGACCTCAGCGGTGCCGGAGCTGCGCTCGGTACCGTCACACAGGTCGGCCCCATCGTCACCGTGCTGATCGTCGCCGGCGCCGGCGCAACCGCCATCTGCGCGGACCTCTCGGCCAGAACCATTCGCGAAGAGATCGACGCCATGAAGGTGCTCGGTATCAATCCGATCCACCGGTTGGTCGTTCCCCGGGTGCTCGCGTCGACGGGAGTGGCGCTGCTCCTCAACGGACTGGTCTGCACCATCGGCATCCTCGGCGGTTTCGTCTTTTCCGTGTTCATCCAGGACGTGAATCCCGGCGCCTTCGTCAACGGCATCACACTGCTCACCGGATTCGGTGAGCTCATGCTCTCCATGGTCAAAGCAGGACTGTTCGGCATGATCGCCGGCCTGGTTGCGGCCTACCTCGGACTCAACGTCAAGGGCGGCGCCAAGAGCGTCGGTGACGCGGTCAACCAGACCGTCGTGTTCGCGTTCATGGCGCTCTTCGTCGTCAACGTGCTCATCACGACCATCGGTATCAAGTTGACGGCCGGATGAGGCACACGGCAGTCGGAGAGATCGAAGTGAACAGAACGACGAACGACGGACGGGAGGAGATCTGATGGCGTTGGCCGCAGCGGGACGCTTCCCGCGCACACGTCGACAGATCGGCTCGATCTCTCGCAGTATCGACAGCATCGGTGATCAAGCGCTGTTCTTCGCGAAGGCTCTCGGTCACGCTCCCAAGGCGCTGATGCGCTATCCGCGTGAAACTCTGCGACTGATCGCCGAGATCAGCATGGGCACCGGTGCGCTCGCCGTCATCGGTGGCACCGTCGTGATCGTCGGATTCCTGACACTGTTCACCGGTGGAACCATCGCCGTTCAGGGCTACAGCTCGCTGGGCAACATCGGTGTCGAAGCACTGACGGGCTTCTTCGCCGCCTTCATCAACGTTCGCATCGCAGCGCCGGTCATCGCCGGAATCGGCCTCGCCGCGACCATCGGCGCCGGCTCCACCGCGCAGCTCGGTGCGATGCGCGTCTCCGAAGAGATCGACGCCCTGGAGACGATGGCGATCCCGTCGATTCCGTATCTGGTCAGCACCCGCGTCATGGCCGGCATGATCGCGATCATCCCGCTGTACTCACTGGCGGTGATCGCGTCGTTCGTCGCCAGCCGCTTTGCGACGGTGTTCCTCTACAACCAGTCCGGCGGCGTGTACGACCACTACTTCACGACCTTCCTGATACCCACGGACATACTGTGGTCGTTCGCCCAGGCGATAGTCATGGCGCTGGCCGTCATGCTCATCCACACCTACTACGGCTTCAACGCAACCGGTGGCCCGGTCGGCGTCGGTGTCGCGGTGGGTAACGCAGTGCGCGCCTCGTTGATCGCGGTCGTCACGGTCACCCTGCTCATCTCACTCGCCATCTACGGCGGGTCCGGCAACTTCAACCTGTCGGGATAGGCGGGCAAGCGATGACCGTACCCAGATGGCACAAGAAGTTGGCCGCAGCCGGCCTGGTCCTCGGACTCGTGGCGATCGTCGCCGTTGCTCTCACCATGTTCTCGGGTGGGTTCACCAAGAGCACGCCCATCACCGTGACGTCCACGCGTGCAGGCCTGGTCATGGAACCGAATGCCAAGGTGAAGCTGCGCGGAGTGCAGGTCGGCCGCGTCGAATCGATCTCCCTCGTCGGCGACCAGGCAAACCTGAAGTTGGCGATGGATCCGGGCCAGATGTCGAAGATTCCGTCGAACGCCCGGGTGGAAATCAAGACCACCACGGTGTTCGGTGCGAAGTACGTCAACATCGTGATTCCCGACGACCCGTCGACCCAGCCGATCCAGGAGGGTGCTGTCATCGCCTCGGACAGCGTCACCGTCGAGTTCAACAGTGTCTTCGAACATCTTTCGGACGTACTCGCGAAGATCGAACCGGAAAAGCTCAACGCCACACTCGGCGCGATCTCCACTGCACTCAACGGGCGCGGCGAGTCGCTGGGTGAGGTTCTCGAGCTCGGTGACACCTATCTGAAGAAGATGAATCCGGTTCTGCCGCAGCTCCAGGAAGACTTGGTCGGCGCCGCCGATGTCACCAACCTGTACGCCGACGTGGCACCGGATCTGATGCGCATCCTCGACAACGCCACCGCGACAAGCGGATCGATCGTGGCGGAGCAGGCAAACCTCGACCTGCTGTTGCTCAACGTCACCGGCCTCGCGGACACCGGCAACGCGTTGTTGACCGACAACGAGCAGAACCTGACCACCGCCCTCGACACTCTGACCGCGACGACGACCCTGCTCGACAAGTACTCGTCGGGTCTGACGTGCTTCATCGTCGGGTTGAACGACGGCCGGATCAAGTTCGAGCCGCTGGCAGGCACCGGGGACAAAGCGGCACTGATGCTGAGCGCGAGCTTCATGTACGGCGCCGAGGCGTACCAGAACCCGCAATCTCTCCCCAAGGTCGCGGCCTCCGGTGGACCCAATTGTTATGGTCTGCCCGAATTCGATCCGAAGGTCGACGGGCATGCCCCGTTCGCAGTCACCAACACCGGCAACGTGCCTTTCGTTCCCAACACCGAACTGCGCGTCACCGTGCCGACTATTTTCCAGTATCTCTTCGGTGACTCCTACGAGCAGGAAGACGGGAAGTGATGAGACCGACCACGGTCAAGCTGCTGATTTTCACCGTCGTCATGGCGGTCATCTTCGCCGGACTGGCGATCGTCTTCAGTCAGGTGCGCTTCAGCAGCAGCAACGGATTTCACGCCACCTTCTCGGACGTCTCGGGACTCAAGTCCGGCGACAAGGTACGTATCGCCGGTGTTCCGGTCGGGTCGGTCACCGGAGTGTCCATCGGTGACTCCAACCAGGCCGAGGTCGAGTTCGACGTCGATACCAAGTACTCACTGATGAAGAGCACCAAAGCGACTGTGCGCTACGAGAACCTGGTGGGCGACCGCTACATGGAACTGCTCGAGGGCGCTGGTTCCACCGAGACGCTTTCGTCAGGTGGATCGATTCCAGTCGACCAGACGTCGCCCGCGCTCGATCTGGATCTGCTGCTCGGCGGATTCAAGCCGCTGCTTCGCTCTCTCGACCCCCAGCAGGTCAACGACCTCTCCGGGGCCCTGCTCCAGGTACTCCAAGGCCAGGGTGGAACATTGGTTTCGCTTCTGGGAAACACCAGTTCGTTCACCAGCACGTTGGCGGACCGAGATCAGCTGATCGGGGACGTCATCACCAACCTCAACGACGTACTCGGCACGATCAACGACAAGGGTGATCAGTTCTCCACCACGATCGATCAGCTCCAGCAGTTGGTCAGTGGATTGGCGAAGGACAGTGGCCCGATCGGTAATTCGATCACCGAGATCGCCGGCGCCACCGGAGATCTCGCATCGCTGCTGCAGGCGACACGTCCGGACATCCAGACCCTGATCGGGGAGACCAACCGAACGATGACGCAGCTGGACCTGGGCAAGGACGACATCAACACCGCTCTCGGTCGTCTGCCGTCCGACTACCGGAAGCTGATCCGAGTGGGCACGTACGGAGCGTTCTTCCAGTTCTATCTGTGCGCCAACACTTTCAAGTTCTCCGGACCTGACGGAACGACGATCATCTTGCCCACGGCAGTGCAGGACACGGGAAGGTGCGCAAAAGTCTCATGACCCCTACCCGTGAACGCAATCCGGTACAGATCGGTGTCATCGGTCTCGTCCTGGCGGTGGCAACCGTGGGTGCCGCGCTTCAATACGATCAACTCCAGTTCATCAACGGCGGCATTCGCTACTCGGCGTACTTCCAGGATGCCGGCGGCCTGGTCACCGGCGACGACGTCACCATGGCCGGCGTGAAGGTCGGCAAGGTCAGCGACGTCGAACTCGACGACCAGAAGGTGCTGGTCACCTTCACCGTTCAAGACGGTGTCGCCCTGGGCGAGCAGACCGCGGCCGACATCAAGACCAACACGGTTCTCGGCCGAAAGTCGTTGGCGGTGCGGCCGGAAGGATCCGGACTGCTGCGCACGGACACGCCGATTCCTATCGAACGCACCAACTCCCCGTACTCGCTCAACGACGCTCTGGGTGACCTCGGTACCACGGTGTCCGAACTCGACACGGAACAGATCAACGATTCGCTCAACGCGATCTCGGACACCCTGGCCGATACTCCGCCAGAACTTCGCACCGCATTGGACGGAATGACGCGGCTTTCGCAGAGCATCAACTCACGCGACGAGAGCCTGCTCCAATTGCTCTCGCGGGCCGAAGATGTCACCAAGATCCTCTCCGACAGAAGCGGTCAGATCGATTCGTTGCTGGTTGACGGCAACAAGCTGTTTGCCGAACTCAGCTTGCGGCGTGACGCGATCAGCGAACTGATCGTCAACACCGGCGCAGTCTCACGTCAACTGTCAGCGCTTGTGCAGGAGAACGAGGCTCAGATGGGGCCGACCCTCGAGAAGCTGAATTCGGTCGCCGAGGTTCTTCAGCAGAACAAGGACAACATCGCCGGGGCGCTCGACGGCCTCGGACCGTACATCACCGCGCTCGGCGAGACCGTGGCCAGCGGCCCGTTCTTCGATGCCTTCATCATCAACATTCTGCCGAGTAACTGGTGGAAGACCTTGGTGGACACCAGCGTCGCGCCCGAGCAGGTTCCGGGCGACCTGGAAGACTTCTTCCCCGGCATTCCACCGACGATCAGGGGGCCGGGAGAATGACCGAGACCATGACTTCACAGGATTCACAGGGCTCCACCAACCCACGCAAGAAGTGGGTGCTGATCGGAGCGGGCGTGCTGGTCGCGCTGCTCGTGGCGGGTGCGGCCTACCTCTTCATCCCTGGCCTGGGCAAGACCAAGATCTCCGCGCACTTCGTCTCGACGACAGGTCTCTACGAGGGCGACGTCGTGCGAGTGCTCGGTGTCAACGTCGGCAAGGTGACGAAGATCGAACCGCGTGATCGGGACACGTACGTCGAGATGAAGATCGACTCGAGCGTCGACGTTCCGGCAGATGCCAAGGCGCTCATCGTTGCTCAAAGCCTCGTGTCCGCACGCTTCGTGCAATTGACCCCCGTGTACTCCGGCGGGGAACAGATGCCCAATGGCGGCGAGATCCCGATCGAGCGCACCGCCGTTCCTGTGGAGTGGGACGAGATCAAGACCGAACTGACCAAACTGTCTGACGCACTCGGACCGGAGGGTCTGGACGATCAGGGTTCCCTCGGCCGATTCATCGACACCGTGGGAACGAACCTCGACGGTAACGGTGAGTCCATTCGGTCGACGTTGCGCGAACTCTCGGCCACGATGCACACGCTGTCCGAAGGCCGGACCGATTTGTTCTCCACCATTCGGAACCTGCAGGCGTTTGTCACTGCGTTGTCCTCGAGCAACGAGCAGATCGTGCAGTTCAGCGGTCACCTCGCTTCGGTGACAAGCGTTCTCGCAAGCAGTTCCGACGAGTTGGGCACCGCCCTCAGCGATCTCGACCTGGCGGTGGGCGACGTTCAGCGGTTCGTCAAGGACAACAGCGAGGGACTGAGCGAATCGGTCGCGCGTCTGGCCGATGCCACCCAGGTACTGACGGACAAGCGCCCGGAGATCGAGCAGGTTCTGCACTCCGGACCGACGTCGCTTGCCAACTTCTATCAGATCTACAAACCGGCTCAGGGCAGCATGACCGGCGCAATTGCACTGAGTAACTTCAAGAATCCAATCCAGTGGATCTGTGGTTCCATCGAAGGCATCGACAGTGGTAACTCCCAGAACAGTGCCGACCTGTGTAAGCAGTACCTCGGGCCGGTGCTCAGCACGATGATCGGCAACTACCCCGGATTCCTGTTCAACCCGGTCGCGGGCGTGCAGGCTTTCCCGGATCAGATCGTCTACACCGAACCGGGATTGGAAGCGGCAAGTCAGAATCAGCCGGAAACCGTCGCAGGACCGATGTCAGGTGCTCCCATGACGAGTGTTCCCAAGGATCTCGCCGAACTCTTCAACATGGGCGGAGGGAACTGATGCGGGTAGCTCGCAAGACCACGGTTGCCGTGTTGGCCACGGCAGTGGCACTCGGCGCCAGCGGTTGTGAATGGAACGGTCTCAACTCTGTGCCGATGCCAGGAACTCAGGGCCGGGGCGAAGGCGCATACGAGGTCCAGATCGAGATGCCGAACGTGACTACCCTGTCGCAGAATTCGCCCGTCCGGGTGGATGACGTTGCAGTGGGAAGCGTTTCGAACATCGAGGTTCAGGGCTGGCACGCTCTGGTGACGGTGTCGCTGAATCCCGAGGTTCAGTTGCCTGCCAACGCGACGGCGAAAATCGGCCAGACCAGCTTGCTCGGCTCTCAGCACATCGAGTTGGCACCGCCGGTTGGAGAAGAGCCCGAGGGCCGACTCGAAGCCGGTGACTTGATTCCCATCGAGCGGGCGGGCGCTTACCCGACGACGGAACAGACGCTGTCGTCTCTGTCGGTTGTTCTCAACGGCGGCGGTCTCGCTCAGGTTCAGGACATCACGAAGGAACTCAACGCCGCTCTCGGTGGGCGTGAAGATTCCGTTCGAGACCTCCTGCCTCAGCTCGATCAGCTGGTCGGAAGTCTGGACAAGCAACGAGGCGACATCGTTTCGGCGATGGAAGGACTCGATCGACTGTCCTCGACCGTCCAGGCACAGCACGACACCTTGAACAAAGCGCTCGAAGGTATTCCGCCGGCACTCGAGGTTCTTGTCGCTCAGCGTCAGGACATCACCAACGCGTTGACCTCCCTCGGTGGTCTCAGCGAGGTGGCGAGCCGTGTCATCCAGGAGAGCGGCGACGATTTCGCGACCAACGTTCGGGCTCTTTCGCCGACTCTGAAGGCCTTGGCGGATTCGGGTAACGCTCTCACTCAAGTTCTCGGAGTCCTCTTGACGTTCCCGTTCCCACAGAACGGAATCGACAACGTCATCCGCGGTGACTACGCCAACCTGGCGATGACCATCGACATCTCGCTGCCCCGACTCGACGCGAACTTCCTCACCGGAACTCCGTTGGCGGGAACGCTCTCCGGCCCGGAAGGTGTGTTGGGTAAGCAGGCCGGGCTCGCCGGACAGACAGGCAACCCGTTGAGCGATCCGCTCAAGCCTGCCGCACCGCCGGCCCAGGCTCCCGCCGGACAGGCTCCCGCTGCGCAGGCCCCGGCAGCGGATCCGAATACCATTCAGATTCCGGGACTTCCGCCGATCAACATTCCAGGACTTCCTCAGGGGGCACCGGCACCATGATGCTCACAAAGTTCGTCCGTATCCAGCTCATCATCTTCGCCGTCTTGACGGTTGTCGGTTTGATCGTGATGGCCACTCAGTACGTGCGTGTTCCGGCGATGGTCGGTATCGGCCGATACGACGTCACTGTCGAATTGCCCGCCACCGGTGGGCTGTACAAGAACTCGAACGTCACCTACCGCGGTCAGACCATCGGTGTCGTGAACGCGGTGGAGCTCTCGGAGACGGGTGTGAATGCGCGACTGTCTCTCGAGAGTGGCGTCAAGGTTCCGTCGGACGTCGATGCTGCGGTCAAGAGTGTGTCGGCGATCGGCGAGCAGTTCGTCGACCTGATTCCGCACACCGACAGCTCCGGAGCGATCGTCGTCGACGGGCATCTGGAAAACGGATCGGTGATTCCCGAAGACAGAACCAGCATTCCGCAGGATGTCGGCGCGATGCTCGATCAGGCAGATCTGTTGCTGCAGAGCATTTCCGACACCAAGCTCAAGACCGTCATCGACGAATCCTTCAAGGCGTTCAACGGTGCCGGCCCGGATCTGCAGAAGCTGATCGACTCGGCTCGGCTGTTCGTCGAGGAGGCGAACAACAACTCCGACGCGACCAAGACGCTGATCGAGCAGGCCGGTCCACTCCTGGACACTCAGGTGGTCAGCAGCGACGCCATCCGTTCCTGGACAAGCAATCTGGTGACGTTCACCGACCAGCTCCGAGCCAGCGACCCTGATCTGCGTGCCGTCATCCAGAAGGGTCCGGCCGCAGCGGCGGAGGCGAATGCTCTTCTGCAAGACATGCAGCCGACATTGCCGATTCTTCTGGCGAACCTCGTGTCCGTCGGACAGGTCGGCGTGATCTACAACAACGCGATCGAGCAGATTCTGGTCATCTACCCGCCGCTGGCCGCAGCGCTGGTCACGGTGGCAGGCTCCGGCCCGGCTGCGGATGGTGCACTGGTGGACTTCCACATGGAGGTCAACGACCCGCCGCCGTGCACTACAGGATTCCTGCCCGCAGAGCAGTGGCGCAGTCCGAAGGACGAATCACCGATCGAGACGCCGTCGGATCTCTTCTGCCAGGTTGCCCAGGATTCGCCGATCGCCGTGCGCGGCGCGAGAAACCTTCCCTGCGAGGAGTATCCGGGACGTCGTGCGCCGACGGTCGAACAGTGCCGTTCCGGCTACGTACCGATGGGCACGAACCCGCAATCCGGGCCTCCGGAACCGATTACCGCGACCCCGAGCTCGTACACGTCGACGCCTTCGGTCTCGGCTCGTCGGTACGATCCGATTACAGGCACGTACATCGGGCCGGACGGAAGGACGTACTCGCAACCGAACCTCGGTGGCGGCGACGTCAGTCTCGAACAGTTCATGAAGGGTCAGCAGGGTTGATGACAGACGAAGATCCACAGGCCGGGCAGCGGGTGCGCCGTCGCGCATCCCGCAGCGCCGGACCCACGGGTGCGGATGCAGACGCTGCCGCGGTAGTAGTGCCCACCGAAAAGAAGTCGGCCGAACAGAAGCCAGCCGAGCAGAAGGCGGCTGAGCAGAAGGCGGCGGCGCCAGTTGCTTTGGGCAAGCCCGATACTCCACCTGAGAAGGTCGTCAGCGGTGATCAGGTCGCGACCAAGGCTGAGCCGACCGGCGCCGCCGAAACCCCCGCAGAAACTGCTGTGGACACCCCTGTTCGTTCGAAGCCCAAGGCCGGGTTGGTAGTCGGGATCGCCGTTGCTTCGGTGATCGCTGTTGCTCTTGCGGCCCTGACGGTGTTTCTTCTCGTCGACCGGAACAAGGCGTCCAATGCCGACGAGGACCGAGCCCGCTACGTGGCCGGTGCCCGGACCACCGCACTGAATCTGACGACACTGCACGCGGATACAGCGGCTGCCGACCTCGACAAGTTCCTCGCCGGCACCACCGACGAGTTCAAGTCGCAGTTCGACGGACGCAAGGATTCGTTTGTCAACGTCCTCGGGCAGGCCGGAGTTCAGACCGACGGCGAGGTACTCGAAGCCGGGTTCGAGAAGTCCGACGGCGATTGCGGGACTTCATTGGTCGCGGTGCGTGCGATGCAGAAGAACGGCGACGAAGCGCCCGCTGAACGCAACTACCGACTTCGAATCACCATGTGCGACGTCGACGGGCAGTTGCTTGCCTCGAATGTGGAGTTTGTGCCATGACCCCAGAAGTAATCCCCGAGACGTCCAAGCCCAAGCGCGTCTCACCGCTCGCCATCGTTCTGTGCGTCATCAGTGCAGTGGCCATCGCGTTGGCGGCAGTGTCGGCGTATCTCTACTTCGGTCCGGGTGGAACGCGTGACATTGCGGCGATCGATCAGACCAGAGACGAAGTGGCACAGGCCTCTTCCGATCAGGCGGTTGCGATGTTCCAGTACGACTACAACAACGTCGACCAGCAGTTGCACGCGGCCACAGACGGTTTGACGGGCGATTTCCAGGGCACGTTCACCAACCTGATCGAATCGGTGATCATTCCGGGAGCCAAGGAAAAGTCGCTGACCGTTCAGGTAGTCGTCCAGGGCGCCGCGGTTCTCGACGCCGAGGCAGACAGTGCGACGACGATGCTGTTCCTCAATCAGATCACCACGTCTTCGGAATCACCCGAAGCCGTCGCCAGTGGTAGTCGCGTCAAGATGAGTCTGGAGAAGCAGGACGGGCGTTGGCTCGTGAACAACGTCCAACCCTTCTGATCGATCACCTGAAACAGGCTGGGGTCGATCACCTGAAACAGGCTGGGGCCGCGGAGATTCACTCTCCGCGGCCCCAGCCTTTGTGCACTGTCCTCAGTGGTCTTGTGCTTCGGCCGGGGCGATCAGCGCCGGACCTGCGGCACCGCCGTGCGCGAGCGCGTCGAGGAACGAGCGTGCCCAGCGGTCGACGTCGTGGGTCAGGACCTGACGACGTAGCGCACGCATGTGGCGTCGGCCGTCCTCTCGCGGTTGATTGAGGGCCTTCTCCATCGAATCCTTGACGTCGTCGAGGTCGTGGGGATTGCACAGGAAAGCCTGGCGGAGTTCTGCTGCAGCGCCGGTGAATTCGCTGAGCAGCAATGCGCCGCCCAGATCACTGCGGCAGGCGACGTACTCCTTGGCGACCAGGTTCATACCGTCACGCAGCGGTGTGACCAGCATGAGGTCGGCAGCGACGAAGAACGCGACCAGTTCGTCGCGGGGGATCGGCCGATGGATGTAGTGGACGACGGGGCGACCGACTTCGCTGAACTCGCCGTTGATCCGGGAGACCTTCTGCTCGATGTCTCCGCGCATCTGTACGTAGCTTTCGACACGTTCGCGGCTCGGGGTCGCCAACTGCACCATGACCGTGTCGGCGGGATCGATGCGCTTCTCCATGAGAAGTTCGTGGAGTGCGGCGAGCCTGACGTCGATGCCCTTGGTGTAGTCGAGGCGGTCGACGCCCAGCATGATGTGCTTGGGGTTTCCGAGTTCTTTGCGAATCTGCTTGGCGCGGTCTCGAATTGCCTTGGTGCGTGATAGCTCGTCGAGCTTGCCGGAGTCGATGGAGATGGGGAATGCACCGACGCGGACGCTACGGAAACCTACTTGCACCACACCGAGTTTGGAGCGGACGCCGACGGTTCCGCGTGAAGTCTGCTGTCCGGCAAGGCGTCTGGCCAGATAGAGGAAGTTCTGTGCGCCACCCGGAAGGTGGAAGCCGATGAGGTCGGCGCCGAGGAGGCCTTCGACGATCTCGGTGCGCCACGGCATCTGCATGAACAGCTCGACCGGGGGAAACGGAATGTGCAGGAAGAATCCGATGGTGAGGTCGGGGCGCAGCATCCGCAGCATCTTCGGTACCAACTGCAGCTGGTAGTCCTGGATCCAGACGGTTGCGCCCTGAGCCGCTGCCTTGGAAGTGGCTTCGGCGAACCGCCGATTCACCTCGACGTAGGCGTTCCACCATTCGCGGTGGTACTCGGGTTTGACGATGACGTCGTGATAGAGCGGCCAGAGGGTGGCGTTGGAGAACCCCTCGTAGTACTCGTTGATCTCCTCGGCGCTCAGCGGCACGGGGTAGAGCTCGAGTCCGTCTTCGACGATGGGGTCGAGATCGGCGTCGGGCACGCCCGCCCAGCCCACCCACGCGCCCTGATTGCTGCGCAGAATCGGCTCGAGAGCGGTGACCAGTCCACCGGGGCTCCGCTTCCAGCGGGTGGTGCCGTCGGGAAGCCGTTCCAAGTCGACGGGCAGGCGGTTCGCTACGACGACGAACTCAGCCTGCCCGGACACGGTGTCACCGGTCGAAGAAGCAAGTGCGCTGTCAGAAAGGGTTGAACTGGTCGAATCCGGACTGACAGGCACGTGGTTCCTTCTCGGTCGGTGAGGGAAAGATTCAGTCGAGCTTGGCGGCGGGAGAGATACCGAGCATCGAGAGCAGCATCCTGCACTCGTCGGCATCCTCCGCGTATGCAGCGACAACGTGCTGCGCCATGCGCGCTGTTTCCTCGGCGACGGTCTCGATTTCCTCGTCCGCGATCTCGGTTTCGACGGTCGTGTTCTCAGCCATCATGTTCCTCTCGTGCTTGCCTGCACGGCGCAAGCAATGTTTCTTACTCGCGACTCTATGAGAACTGGGCGTGTCGACGCTAGTTGCTCATGTATTAGGGTCGACTTACTTATCTCTGTACTCAACTTTATCGCTTCCATCGATGCTTGGAGTTCCATGAGTTCGACCCCCTCGAGTGTGACCGTCGACTCGGACGAGCCCGATAGTGGCAATCACAGTGGTGCTGCGATTTTGCGACGCGTCCTCGTCCGCAACCGTCGCCCGCTCGCTATCGGCACGGTTCTGGTCTGTCTGCACCAACTGACCGAGACGGCGGTGCCGATCTCCATCGGTGTGATCATCGACCGTGCGGTGGAGACTTCAGACACCACGGCCCTGATCGTCTCCATCGTCGGCCTCGCGGCTCTGTTTCTCGTTCTGACGGCCGCGTGGCGCTTCGGTGCACGCTTCATCGTCACCGCGATGCAGCAGGAGGCTCATCGCCTCCGGCTCGAGGTGGCGCACCGCGTCCTCGATCCGCGTGGGGTGCGCACCGATCTGCGTTCAGGTGAACTGCTGACTGTTTCGACATCGGACGCCGAGCAGACTTCGTGGATCGCGGACATCGTCCCGCGCGCGGCTGCGGCCCTGACGGCTGCGGTCGCGTCGGCCGCGGCTTTGGTGTGGATCGACCTCTGGCTGGGATTGGCCGTTCTGATCGGAACGCCGGTCATTCTCGGTCTGCTGCAATTGGCGGCGCCGCTCATCACGTCGAGGGCCACCGGTCAGCAGGCGTCGATCGCGCGGGCGTCGGCGATGGCTACGGATCTGGTCAGCGGATTGCGTCCACTGCGCGGTATCGGCGGTGAGAAGACCGCGTCGGCTCGCTATCGCACAGTCAGCCGTCAGGCGCTCGCGTCGACGATCGGCACGGCCAAGGCGACCGGTATCTACACCGGCGTTGCCGCGACCGTCAGTGCGTTGCTCGCGGTCGGTGTTGCGGGCTTCGCCGGGTACTTCGCGTTGCAGGGCCGGATCACGGTCGGTGAACTGATCACCGTGGTGGGGCTTGCGCAGTTCATCATCGAACCGCTCGGATTGCTTGCGTCCATTCCCGGATACTTCGCGGTGGCGCGGGCGTCGTCGGATCGACTGGCATTGGTCTTGGACGCGGAGCCACTGCGGGGCGCGGGTTCGCAGACCGAACTCGAAGGCACCGACCTGACCCTCGACGGAGTCGAGTACAAGTCGCTCAAGGGCATCGACTTGCACCTGCCTGCGGGAGAACTGCTGGGCGTCGTGGCTTACCAGCCGCAGGACGCCGACGCTCTTGTCGCGGTCCTGTCCGGTCAGCTGGCTCAGGGCGCGTATCGCGGAGTGGTGAGGGTTGGCGGAATCAGCCTGTCCGACATGGACTTGCGATTGGCGCGTCGGACGGTCTTGGTGGAGCCGCACATCACCGATCTGTTCTCCGGGTCCCTCGCCTCGAACGTCACTGCGGGCGCCGGTGACGGCGCTGCTCTAGACATCCAGAGCGCTCTGGCAGCGTCGGCAGCGGCGGATGTCGTCGACGCACATCCGGACGGTCTCGACCTCGAAGTGACCGATCGAGGCGCCAGTTTGTCGGGAGGTCAGCGACAACGCGTCGCCCTCGCGCGCGCCTTGGTGGCACAGGCACCCGTGATGGTCCTGCACGATCCGACTACGGCAGTGGACGCGGTGACCGAGGCGTCGATCGCCGAAGGAATCGCAGAACTGCGGCACGAGGGTGCCGGTGGCATCCACACGACGGTATTGATCACCAGCAGCCCCGCTTTGCTGGCTGTGACGGATCGAGTGATCGTCTTGAACGACGGAGTGATTGCCTCGATCGGCACACATTCCGAACTCTCTCGCGGCGACGCGAACTACCGAGGAGCGGTGCTGCGGTGACGGCCACGGACATGACAACCGATATGCCGGCCGGGGAGAACGCCGAGAAGGTGACCGAGCGCGAACTGTTGCCGATCGCGAGTGGTCGCCAGACCTGGAAGTGGTTGCGGGCAGCGCTGGCCGAACACCGGATGCAGAGCCTGTTGGTCCTGATCGTCGCGGCTTCGGCGTCGGCGATGGCCTTGGTGCCGATTTACGTATTCGGTGTCCTGGTCGACCGGGTCCGGGACAACGCGCCCACGTCGACGATCGTCGGGGTGGTCGTGACCATCGCCGCCGCCGCAATCGTGGGCGGTGTGTTCACCGGTGTGGCCGCCTATCTGATCAAGCGACTCGGCGAGACGATTCTGGCGGACCTGCGCGAGCGAACCGTGGACCGGGCACTGCGCCTGCCGATCCAGACCGTCGAGAAGGTCGGCAAGGGCGATCTGCTCTCACGAGTCGGCGACGACGTGTCGGTGATCGCCAAGGCCGTGTCCGACGTGGTTCCCGGCATGATCGCAGCAGTTCTGCTCGTGGCTCTGAGCATGGTGACCATGCTGGGACTCGACTGGCGCCTCGGCCTCGCCGGAATGGTCGCGCTGCCGATGTACGCGCTGGCGCTCAAGTGGTACCTGCCACGATCGGCTCCCATTTACGCTGCCGAGCGGGTAGCGATGGGCGCTCGTTCACAAGCGCTCATCAGCAGCCTCCAGGGTGCCAAGACGGTCCGCGCGTACAGCCTCGAGAAGGAACACCTCGGTCAGATAGATGCGGCGTCGGCAAAAGCGCGTGATCTGGCCGTCGGCGTGTTCGGCCTGTTCACGAGGTTCGCCGGTCGCGGTAACCGCGCCGAATTCGTGGGCTTGTCCATGATTCTCGTCGTCGGATTCCTGCTGGTCCGTGAGGACGTCGTGACAGTCGGCCAGACGACGACTGCTGCTCTGCTGTTCCATCGCCTGTTCAACCCGATCGGCTCGCTGCTTTACACCTTCGACGAAGTGCAGTCGGCCGGCGCCAGCCTCGCGCGACTGGTCGGCGTCGTCGAGATCGAGGAAACGGAGCCTTCGACGGATGCAGGTTCCGTTCCGGCCGACGGTTCGCTGCGTCTGGACGACATTCGGCACAGCTACGACGGTGGCCATGAGGTTCTCCACGGAGTGACTCTCGCCTTGCGAGCGGGGGAGCGCGTGGCGCTCGTCGGTTCGACCGGAGCCGGAAAAACGACGCTTGCGGCGATCGCTGCCGGTTCGATCACTCCGACGTCGGGGCGGGTGTCGATCGGTGGTGTCCCGCTTGCCGACCTCGACGACCTACGACGCCACATCGCGATCGTGAGTCAGGAGGTCCATGTTTTTGCCGGGCCCCTGATCGAGGATCTGAGGTTGGCCGCGCCCGAATCCTCGGACGAGGACGTAGCCGCGGCACTGCGGACGGTCGGCGCGTACGAGTGGGTGGAGGCTCTCGACGAGGGAATGCTGACCGTCGTGGGCGAAGGCGGGCACGAGATGACGGCGGCACAGGCGCAGCAGTTGGCTTTGGCGCGACTGGTGTTGGCCGACCCGGCCGTCGCGGTACTGGACGAAGCTACAGCGGAGGCGGGCAGCGCCGGAGCACGGGAACTGGAAGCGACTGCCGAAGCCGCTACGGAGGGCCGCACCACTCTGGTTGTTGCACACCGGCTTACACAGGCTGCGGGCGCCGACCGAGTGATCGTGCTCGAACACGGACAGATCGTAGAAGAAGGCCCGCACCGCGAACTGGTGTCCGCGGGCGGGCGTTACGCACAACTGTGGGCGGCCTGGGAAGGTCGCGACTGAGGGGTTGTACTGGGGTTTGCACTGAGGGGTTTGTTCAGACGATCAGGTGAGGTACCCGCCGCCGTGGGGGAAGAACTCGGCGGCGGTGTACTCGCTGCCGTCGTCGAGTCGGACGCGCTCGATCCGCAGTCCCTTGTTCTTGCCCGACCATGCGTCGGGGCCCGCGACGATCACCATGCCGTCGTCTTCCTGGATGAACACGCGGCCGGGGGTTCCTCCGTAGTGCCCGCGTGAGACGGACGCCTTCAGGATGCGGATGCGCTGGCCCTTGAACTCCGCGAAAGCGTTGGGGTACGGATCGGACTGTGCCCGGACGAAACGCTCGATGACCTCGGCCGGCCAGGACCAGTCGACGTGGCTGTCCTGCGGTGCACGCTTGTGGAAGAACGTGGCCTGCGATCGGTCCTGCGGCGTCCAGTCGGTCCGCCCGGACGCGATCAGATCCAGGGCGTCGAGTGTGATGGGGCCGATCATGTCGATCGTGCGGTGGAACAGATCGGTGACGGTGTCGGTCGGGCCGACCGTTGTCGATCGCTGCAGCACGA
Source organism: Rhodococcus sp. FW305-130 (assembly GCF_058788335.1). Classification (NCBI taxonomy): domain Bacteria; kingdom Bacillati; phylum Actinomycetota; class Actinomycetes; order Mycobacteriales; family Nocardiaceae; genus Rhodococcus; species Rhodococcus sp. FW305-130. The sequence goes on from NZ_JBYTAP010000003.1 coordinate 421,984, forward strand.
TGTCGCCCGCATCGAGTTCCTCGTCCATCAGGTGCGCCGTGAGGCCGACTTCTTCTTCGCCGTTGATCAGAGCCCAGATGAGCGGGGAGAATCCCGTGTACTTGGGTAGCAGCGAATCGTGGATGTTGAGGGTGCCGTACTTGGGTGCGTCGAAGACCTCCGCCGGCAGCCAGGTACGCCAGTTGTTGGCGACGATGATGTCGGGAGCTGCTTCGGCCAGCGCGGCTTTGAAGGCGTCGTCAGGCTTGTTCGCCACGTGAACGGGTACACCGTTCTCGGCCGCCAGATCTGCAACCGAGTCCGCCCACATCTGTTCGTAGACGTGCTCACTCTTCGGGTGTGTGATTGCCAGCACGACCTCGTGATCGGAGTCGATCAAGGCCTGCAGGGTACGGTGGCCCCAGGTTTGGTATCCGAGCGTAGCGACTCTCAACGGGGGTCCTCCTGGACGAGCATGGGCTGGGGTTGCGGTCACACGACCGCCCATCAGCTTAGGCTATCCAACCAAAATTGTTGATCACACGTACGAGGAGGAAGGCTGACATGACGGTCGCCACAATCAACGGAATCCCCATCAATTACCAGGTCAAGGGTGATGGAGATCTGGTGGTGCTCATCATGGGGACCGGCAGCCCCGGCCGCGTCTGGGATCTGCACCAGACCCCGGCGCTGGTGGCCGCCGGCTACCGAGTCTGCACCTTCGACAACCGCGGAATCGCACCGTCCGGCGAGAGCCTCGGCGGCATCACGATGCCCGACATGGTTGCGGACACCGCCGGACTGATCGAGCACCTCGGTGGCGGCCCCGCCCATGTCATCGGAACCTCGATGGGCGCCCGGGTGGCGCAGGAACTGACGCTCGCCAGGCCCGATCTGGTTCGCAAAGCAGTGTTCCTCGCCGGCCACGCCCGGATGGATCATTTCCAGCAGGTCCTGACCGAGGGTGAGCGCCAGTTGTTCGACAGTGGCGTCGCTCTGCCGGCCAAATACCGTGCCGCAGTGACCGCGGTGATGAACCTTTCGCCGGCCACGCTGGCAGACGATCACTCCGCGCGCGACTGGATGGATATCTTCGAGTTCACCGGCGGCGCAACGTCACCGGGTGTTCGCGCGCAGCTCGGTATGGACCGCGCCTTCGATCGACGGGGCGCGTACAAGTCGATCATGCGCCCCTGCCTGTCCGTCGCTTTCGCCGACGACCGCATGATCCCGCCCTACCTCTCCCGCGAGGTGGCGGACTGCATCGCGACGGCGTCGTTCGAAGAGATTCCCGACGCCGGACACTACGGGTACCTCGAGCGTCCGGAGGCCGTGAACAAGGTGCTGATCGACTTCCTGGCGAAGTAGTTTTCCGCATGCGAGAAAGGGCCTGACCTGCTGACTGCAGGTCAGGCCCTTCTCATATTTCAGGCCAGTGCCAGGAACAGCTTCTCGAGTTCGGCCTCGGTCATCGGTTCCTGACCTTCCGCGCTGTCACCGCTCAGGCATTCACGCAGCCCGGAAGCGACGATCTTGAACCCTGCTCGGTCCAGCGCCTTCGACACGGCTGCGAGCTGCGTCACGACGTCCTTGCAGTCGCGGCCGTTCTCGATCATCGAGATGACCCCGGCAAGTTGGCCGTGAGCACGCCGCAGTCTGTTCAGTACGAGCGCAATGCTCTCTTCGTCGCCGGTCATGGTGGCCCCTTCTCGAGTGTTCGTGCTGCGACCGAGGGTACCCCTGGGGGCATGTCACTGCTTGATCCAGTGTTTGATCCGGCTGCGGTGTCAGATCAACGAGTCGACGGCTGCCCGCAACTTGACGGCGGCGTCGGCCGCCACGGACTCCAGGCCTGGTTCGCCGGAAACCTGAACCATGAGAGCGGGATTCATCGCTTCGACGAAGAACGAATTCTCGGTAGTCGTATCTTCGCGGACGACAACGTTGCACGGCAGCAGGAGGCCGATCTGACGATCCACCGAAACTGCCCGATGGGCCAACGGCGGGTTACAGGCACCTAGGATCAGGTACTTTTCCATGTCCTCGTCCAGCTTCGCCTTGAGTGTTGCCTGCATGTCGATCTCGGTCAGGATGCCGAAGCCCTGCTCGGCGAGAGCAGCACGAGTTCGGGTGACGACGTCGTCGAAAGTTCCGGTGACCTTGGCTGCGATCGCTGTCGGTTCTGTGGGTGTTGTCATTGCCCGCTCCTTGTCGTCGGCTTTGGTGCCATTGGCTTCGATGTCGTTGGCTTCGATTTCTCTTGTCTCCATCATACCCCTGGGGGTATCAAGAAGACAGTGATGTCGGGTACACGGTCAGCCATGCGAGAAGCTGATGTTCGGCAGGATGCGTCGTAACCATGCCGGCGCCCACCAGGCTGCCCGGCCGCTGAGGCGCAGGAGAACGGGCAGCAGCACCAAGCGGACGAGCACTGCGTCCAGGAGGACAGCTACACCGAGAATGATGCCCATTTCCTTGGGTGGCAAGGGATCTGCGAGCGCAAAAGTGAAGAAGACCGCAACCATCACCGCTGCTGCCGCCGCAATGACCCGACCCGAATGTGCGAGGCCGTCGATGTGTGCGGTCTCGGGGTCACCTGTGCGTTCGTAGTGCTCCTTGGCGCTCGAGAGCAGGAACACGGTGTAGTCCATCGCGATGGCAAAGATCATGGCGAAGAAGAAGACCGGACCCCACCCGTTGAGAAACCCCTGGGGATCGAAGCCGAGCAGGCCTGCTCCGTGGCCGTCCTGGAAAATCAACTTCGCGATTCCGAATGCGGCCCCAGTGGACAGCAGGCTGACCAGCGTGCCGATCAAGGCGATCAAGGGTGCCTGGAGGGCGATCAGCAGCAACAGGAATCCGAGCGTCAGAATCACGACCACCACGAAGGGAAGGTAGTCGTCGAGCGCCTGCTGAAGGTCGAGATTTTCAGCCGGAGCGCCGCCGACGAGCGCCGATTCCGGCAGTTGCGACCGAAGGTCGGCAAGGATGGTTTCCATCGCAGGATCTGACGGGTCGACGGTGGGAACTGCTTGCAGCATAACCAGATCGGATCCGTCGGCCGCTTGTTGCGTCGGGGTGATCATTGCGACGCCATCCACGCTCATGGCAAGACGCGAGGTGTCGGCTGCATCGTCGGCGGACGTGACGATCTGCAGCATTCCGGGTGCCCCGTCACCGAACTGCTGCTGCACCAATTCGTATCCCTGTCGAACCGGGGCGTCCTCGGGAACCACGGCGATGGAGGGCATTGCAACCTTCAGTCCGAACACCGGAACGACGAGAGCGATAAGGACGATCACGGCGCCGATGCCGAAAGGCCACGGGTGCTTGTGCAGCAGTGATGCCCAAGCTGCGAACATCGGGGAGCGGTGCTGCTGGCGCTTTGCATGCGGTAGTGAACCGCCGTTGACCTTGGCGCCGATCCGGCCGAGCACGGCAGGTAGCAGGGTGAGTGTTGCGGCGAGAACGAAGATCACAGCGAGCATGATTCCGACAGCCATCGTGCGTACGGCCGGGGCTGGAACGATGAGCACCGCAGACAAGCTGACCAGAACTGTGAGGCCGGAGAGGACAACAGCTTTGCCGGCGGTGTCCATCGTTTGAGCCACGGCGGCCCGCGGATCCGGATCGGTTCGCAGTGCTTCCCGGAACCTCGCGACGAGGAAGAGTGCGTAGTCGATGCCGAGTGCGAGAGCGAACATCATCGCGAAGTTCATGGCCCACACGGAAATCGGCGTGATCTCGTTGAGGATCACAAGCCCGCCCGCCGAGGCGACCAGACCTGCGAGTGTCAGAAGCAGTGGGAGTCCTGCGGCAACCAGGGAGCCGAAGGCCAACACCATGATCGCGAGAGTGACGGGCCACGACATCATTTCGGCCTTGATCATCGCTTCGTGATTGGCCTTGTTGAAATCGCTCCACAAAGCCGACGCGCCGGTGGGGTACACCTCGATGGTGTCCGTGGACAATGCAGTGAGTTCCTTGCCGAGTTCGTCTACCGCACTGACCATCTCGTCGGTACTTGCGTTGGCGCCCGCGATCATGATGCCGGTATGTCCGTCCGGGCTGATGGTCATGCCGGCCTGCGGGGCGACCACTTCGCCGAAACGAGGGTCCGCGGAGAAGATTTCCGTTGCCGCCGCCAGCGTTTGCTGCATCGACGGATCGGTGATGGGTAGAGAATCCGAGTGAACGACCACCTGCACTGCAGCGGAGGAGTTTCCACCGAAATGCTGCTCGGCCAACTCGCGAACCTGCACTGATTCGGATCCGTTTGCCTGCCAACCTGCGCCGGCGAGGGAGGTGAAGACGCTGGGTGCTGCGGCGCCGAGTGCGACCAACGCGATCAACCAGACGCCGATGACGAGGCGGGTGTGCGCCGCCATCGATCGACCGAGGCGCGCGAGTATGCCGTCGGATTGGGCGGGTGGGTCCGCGGTGACTGTTCTGGTCGCTGACATCTTCGCTCCTGATACGGGTGGGGGTATTCCTGACCGTCACCTGTATACCCCCAGGGGTATGTGTCTGTCACGTTTGAGGGTTCTCTATGCTGCTCGTTGCACCGTCTGATCGGAGACAGTGAAACGAACCGCGGTGAAACGAACCACGAGGAGCAGTGATCATGGACGCACACGACTGGGACGAGCGATACCGAGCGGTGACGGAGCCGTGGGGAATCGACCCGGCGGGAACCGTCGCAACACGAATTGCCGACCTGCAGCCGGGCACTGCGATCGATCTGGCCTGCGGCGACGGCCGTCACGCGCGGTGGATGGCCGGGCAAGGGTGGTCGGTGACTGCCGTCGACTACTCGTCGGTGGCGATCGATCTGGCACGGGCGAGTGACTTGGACAAGGCTGTCGACTGGCAGGTCGGCGACGCGACCACGTGGCAACCGGAAGGGGTAGTTGACCTGGTGTTGGTCAGCTTTCTTCACCTCGAGGTCGACGAGTTGGCCGACACGCTCAAACGCGTCGGGGAGTGGCTGACGCCAGGCGGGCGCGTCCTCTATTTGGGGCATTCGATCGAGAACTTCCACCGTGGTGTGGGCGGACCACCCGAACCGACCATTCTGCCCGGTATTTCCGATCTCGCTCGCGCCGCGGAGGGATCGAGGGTCTACGCCCTCGAACATGTCGTCCGGCCGCAGGACGGTAAGACGGCAATCGACGTTTTGCTCGAATTCGGTCCGTGGGAACAGGTCTGACCAGGGCGGGAGCGCACCTTCACGTTCCTGGGTAGCCTACCCTAAACTTGCGAGGGTGTTCGTCGTTCGATGAGCATGAACGACGATGATCGGATTTCTCGATGTCTGACCACTCTCAGGTAGCTCACCCGTCTGTATCGGGCGGTGGCGATCTGGACGCAACGCTCCCGGCGACGGCCGCTCAGCGTGAGGTGTGGGTTGCTCAGAACGTCGATCCGAGCAGTCCGGTGTACAACATCGGACTTGTCGTCGAGGTCGACGGGACGATCGACGTCGAGCGCGCGGCAGCGGCGATCAAGGCCACAGTCGGGCGCGTCGAAGCGCTGTTCGTGCACTTTCGGGCGAATGCTGACAACCAGCTGATCCAGGTGCCGATTCCGGATGCGCGCTGGGATGTGGAAATTCTCGACCTTCGCGCCGAGGCGGATCCCGATTCGACTGCGCAGTCGTGGATGGACACCGACATGGCTCGGGTCTTCGGTGCGGACGATCTGCTGTTCCGCCAGGTGCTTCTGCGAACTGCTGACGACCGAGTCATCTGGTATCAGCGCTATCACCACAGCGTGGTCGACGGGTACGGCATCTCGCTCATCGTCGCCGACGTCGCCGAGCGGTACGACGATCCGGACCTCGAGACTGCGGCGCCGGTGTGGTCGCTCGATGCGGTGGTGGCGGCCGATCTGGAATACCGGAACTCTCCGCGGTTCCTGCTCGACCGTCAGTACTGGGTCGAACGAGTTGAATCAGGACCGGAAGCGACGCGGATTTTGCATGGGCAGGTGGATGATTCGCTGCCGCCGATCGCGGCGATGCTCACGCTCGACGTCGATCGTGCAGCGCAGCTCTATCGCTATGCCGCCGACGCCGGGATTCGGCGAACTCGCCTGCCCATGGCTGCGCTGATCGCGTACATTGCACGAACCACCGGACAGCACGACGTTGTCGTCTCGGTGCCGATGGCCGCTCGGGTGGGTCGCGACATGCGGCGCACTCCCTCGATGGCGTCGACGATTCTGCCGCTCGGTATTCGGGTCGAACGCTCGGAAACCATCGGCCAGTTGGCAACTCGTCTCGACACCGCCTTGATCTCGATACTCAAGCACGGGCGGTACCGGGGAGAGGATCTCGCACGCGACGTGCGAGCAATCGATCCCGACCGCCAGGTCTTCGGTCCCGGCATCAACTCGATGATGTTCGAACACACACTCACCTTCGGCGGCTGCCCGGTGCGCGTGCGTAATTCGGTGACCGGTCGAGTCAGTGACCTGGATCTGAGTGTGCGCGGTGGTCAGGACGGGGAACCGATCGAGATCGACGTCCGCGCCCCGGCCGGATTCGACAGGGAGTTGGCCGATCACACCGCCAGAATCGAACAGTTCCTCGATCGATTCGTGGCCGAGCCGCAGCTTCCGATCTCGGCACTCGACCCCATGTCGCTCGCGGAGCGTGAACTCGTGCTCCACGGGTGGAACGACACCGCAGAACCGCAGCCCGTGACGACGGTGCCGGATTTGTTGCGCAGCAGCTTCTCGGCCGATCGGGGCGCTGTCGCCGTGGTCGACGGCAACGTTCGGCTGACCTACGGCGAGCTCGAAAGTCGGGTATCGCAGCTCGCCGCGCACTTGATCTCGCGCGGTGTCGCATCCGAAACCGTTGTGGCGATCGGCCTTCCGAGATCCGCCGAGATGGTGGTGGGGTTGTTGGCCGTCATGTGCGCCGGCGGCGCCTTCGTGCCACTGGATCCGTCCTGGCCCGCAGAGCGCCGCGAATCGGTCCTCGCCGATGCCGGTGCCACATTGGTGCTCACCTCGGACGGCGTAGACGACTCCGTATTGGTCGATCTCTCCGCGTGGGCATACGAGGACGGGCCTTCGGACCTGTCCGAGATAATGACCTCTGGCATTCGTATTCACGGTGCCCAACTCGCGTACGTCATCTTCACGTCCGGTTCGACCGGACGTCCGAAGGGCGCCATGATCCGCCACGAGGCAATCTGCGCAAGGTTGCTGTGGCAGCGGGAGCGGATTCTCGGGTTCGGGTCCGGCGATGCCTCTCTGTTCAAAGCCCCACTCTCGTTCGACATCTCGATCAACGAGATCCTGCTCCCGCTCGTCTCCGGCGGTCGATTGGTGATCGCGAAGCCAGAGGGGGAACGCGACCCGCAATACCTGCTCGACCTGATCGCCGGAGAATCGGTCACTTTTGTCTACTTGGTTTCGTCGATGCTCGACATCCTTCTGGATCTGGCGAACGGGACCGATCAGCTCGATTCGTTGAAGCACGTGTGGTGCGGCGGTGAGGTTCTCACGCCTGAACTCTTCGATCGGTTCCGTGCCCAACTGTCCACGACGCTGTATCACGGCTACGGGCCGGCGGAAGCGACTATCGGTGTCTCCCATGTGATCTACCGCGAGGACGCGGAACGAATTGCCACATCCATCGGGCGCCCGAACCCCAACACTCGCCTGTACGTGTTGGACGGCGACCTGCAGCCGGTTCCGGTCGGCACCGGCGGCGAACTCTACGCAGCGGGCTTCTTACTGGGGCGCGGATATGTGGGCGCGTCGGCGTTGACCGCGTCTCGTTTTCTTGCAGATCCCTTTGTTTCCGGCGATTTGGCCGGATCCCGGATGTATCGCACCGGTGACTTGGCTCGATGGACCGCCGACGGCACCCTCGACTTCCTGGGGCGCACGGACAATCAGGTGAAGATTCGTGGCATGCGCCTAGAACTCGAAGACGTCGAAGCCGCCGTGATCTCACACCCCGGAGTGCGCCACGTGGCAGTTCTGGTGCGTCAAGCACCCACAGGTGCAAAGTATCTCGCCGCGTACGTGAGTGCAGCGTCGGGGACGAACCTTGCGGTCGACTCACAGGACATTCGCGAGTGGGCGGCGAGCAAGCTGCCCGACTACATGGTCCCGACCACCGTCACTGTCCTCGACGAGTTTCCGCTCACGGCCAACGGCAAACTCGACCGTCGAGCCCTTCCTGAGCCCGATCTCGCCGAACTGAGTGCACACGTCGCCGCGAGAAACGAAGTCGAACAACAATTCTGCACGTTGATCGCGTCGGCGGTAGGTCTCGAATCGGTTGGCGTGACCGACGATTTCTTTGCACTGGGCGGTGACAGCATCGTCGCGATCTCGCTCGTGACCGCGGCTCGTGCAGCCGGTTTGTCGATCAGTCCACGCGAGGTGTTTCAGCTGCGCACCGCAGAGGCGATGGCGCGCGCCCAATCCGGCCGAACGGCTGAGATCGTCGATCATGCGGACGAACCGATCGGCCACGTAGCCACGACGCCCATCGCTGCCAGGGCCCTCGGGACGCCGGACGCAGCACGAACCTTCCATCAGCGAGCGCTGATTCAGACTCCGTCAGCTTTGACGTCCGAGCACGTCGAGGCGGCGCTCGATGCCCTGGTGGCACGCCACGATGGACTTCGTGCGAAGTTGACTTCCGAAGGATCGCTGCTTGTTCCGGCCACCAACGAATCGGCTGTGGTCTTCGAGACCCGTGCACTACCGGTGCCGCTCGCAGAATGCGGACCGCTGATCGTCGCCGAGACCGAGCGAGCCGTCAGGCGTCTGAACCCGGCAGACGGCACGATGGTCAGTGCTGTTCTCTTCACCACTGCGACCGGTCCCGGAAGACTGTTGCTTGTCATCCACCACGCGGTCGTCGACGGTGTCTCCTGGCGCATCATCCTCGAAGACCTTGCGCGCGCGGGTATCGCAGCGATACAAGGCGACGAACCCTCACTCGCTCCGGTCGGCACGTCGGTGAGAAGGTATGCCGAACTCGTTTCGGAGGCGGTCGGAACCGGGCGACTGGACTCGGAGATCGAGTTCTGGGACTCGGTGACTTCCGCACGACAGTCACCTCTCGGCCGTCGGGCACTCGACCCGGCAGTTGACCTCGCGCGCACCGCTGCGGCGCGATCGATCACCCTGCCTCCGGAATTCGCCGATCGGTTGTTGGGCAGTGTCCCACGGGCGTTCGGGGCCGACGTGAGCGAAGTGCTGATCACCGCATTGGCCGTTGCGCTGACCAAGTGGAGCGGTGCCGCATCGGTGACCATCGACTTGGAAGGGCACGGACGCGACGAAGACATCGTTCGCGGTGACGGCGCTGCGCACGTCGACCTGACACGTACTGTCGGATGGTTCACCACGGTATTCCCGGTTGCACTCGAGATCGGTACAGCCGCTCCGGATCTCGAAGCGAGCGGCGAGTTGGCGGCGGTTCTCAAGAGTGTCAAGGAGCAACTTCGACGCGTCCCGAACGCAGGGTTCGGGTACGGCGCATTGCGATACCTCGGCAGCTCGGATCAGTTGCGTAGCGTCGCAGCACCCGAGGTGGTGCTCAACTATCTGGGGCGCACTGCAGTTGCAGAGGGGGACTGGTTCCCGGTGTCGATGGACGGCGCTGCCGATCCGTCCATGCCGTTGGGTCACGCGTTGTCTGTCGACGTCGTAGCCGAGGAAGCGGCCGGTGGGCCACGACTGCGGGCCACTCTGACCTGGGCGTCGAATATCTTCCTGCGTAGCGATATCGACAGGTTTGCGCGGTTGTGGCTGGACTCGCTCAAGGCCGTGTCCGGGCTCGCAGCCTTCGGCGGCGCGACACCGTCCGACTACCCTCTGGTGGCGCTCACTCAGGCCGATGTGGACGGGTTGCCGAAGGCAGAAGAGATTCTCCCGCTCACTCCGTTGCAGGAAGGGATCTACTTCCATTCGGCTTTTGCCGATCCGGGGGCTGATCAGTATGTCGTGCAACAGGTCGTGGAGCTGACCGGCGCCGTGGACAGCGCGGCTCTGCGCCGTGCGCTGCAATCCGTCGTGGATCGACACGAGGCGCTGCGCACCGGATTCTCGGTCCTGGGCGACGGCCGGGTCGTGCAGGTGGTGCACCCGAGCGTCGTCGTGGAGATGGCAGTAGTCACGGATGCCGGCGCCGACGTGGATGAACTGCTTTCCGCCGACCGCGCGCGCGGGTTCGACCTCGCGCAGCCGCCGCTCGTCCGTTACACACTGCTCCGTGCCTCTTCGGAGAAGTACCTTCTGCTGCAGTCGATTCACCATGCGGTTGCAGACGGATGGTCGGTCCCGGTGATGCTGCGGGAGCTGATGGCGTCGTACAGCGTTGGCGATTCCGGCGTGGTGCTCCCGAGTCCGGCGCCGTACCGCAGCTACCTCGAATGGTTGGCCGACCACGATCACGAGGCTTCGGCAGCGGTGTGGAGAAAAGCACTGAACTCTCCCGGGCCCGCGGTCGAACTTCCCGCGCCGAGCGCGGGCAGCAGCGGAATCCATGCTACCCGAGTCGGGCTGTCCGCCAGTGATACTCGCGCGCTGTCGACCACCGGACGCTCCTACGGTTTGACGCTGAGCACGCTCGTGCACGGCGCCTGGGGACTGGTGCTCGGCCGAATGACCGGCCGAACAGACGTGCTGTTCGGATCAACCGTATCGGGACGCGGTGGAGACCTGCCCGGCATCGAGTCCATGGTGGGCTTGTTCATCAACACTGTGCCGGCTCGGTTGCGGTTCGATCCGGCAGAGACAGCCGCGCAAGCACTTTCTCGTTGGCAGAGGGAACAATCGGAACTACTCGACCATCAGTACCTGGGGCTACCGGAACTGCGGCGGACCGGCGGACTGGAGCAGAACTTCGAATCACTGGTCGTGTTCGAGAACTATCCACTCGGTGACACGGCAATCGCTGATCCGACGAACTCGGTGAGACTGACGGGAATTCGATTCGACGAGCGACCGGCCTACCCGCTGACCCTGATCGTCGTCCCCGGCGATCAATTGGCGTTGGAGCTCAAGTACGACACTGCTCAGGTGGACGGCGATGCCGCTGCGTCGCTGGCGGAAGCTCTCGCAGTCGTGCTAGCAGAACTCTCTCGCGATCTCGACCAGGTCATCGGCCGGATCGCGCTGGCACCCGCACAGCCCGGGAGCGTCGGCACGGCCTTGGATCGGCCGCGCGCAACGCTGACCGAGTTGCTGCAGGATCAAGCCGGGCGTACGCCCGAAGCCACCGCAGTGATCTTCCGTGAAGAGTCGTTGACCTACGCCGAACTTCACTCTCGCGCTGATCGTTTTGCGCATCTGCTGCGCGAACGTGGCGTCGGACGCGAATCATTGGTGGCGGTTGCCTTGCCGCGCTCGGTCGATCTGATGGTTGCGATACTCGGCATCGGGAAGGCAGGGGGAGCGTACGTTCCGCTCGACACCGGCTACCCGGCGGAGCGGCTGACGTACATGCTGGACGACGCCGATCCGGTGTGCGTCGTGGTGTCGGAAGATTCTTCACTCGATTCGGGTTCGGTTCCGCGGGTGACGGTATCGGAGTCCGCGCAGTTCCCAGCCGAACCGCTGAGTGTCCCAGGATCGCCCGCGGATGCCGCGTACATGATCTACACCTCGGGTTCGACCGGTCGTCCCAAAGGCGTTGTGGTCACCAACGAGGGTGTCGTCAACCGATTGCTCTGGGCACAGCAGATACGTCCGCTGGACTTCTCCGACCGGATGCTGCAGAAGACCCCGTCGAGTTTTGACGTCTCCGTCCCCGAATTCTTCTGGCCGTTCCTGGTGGGGGCAACTCTGGTGATGGCCGAGCCGGACGGGCACAAGGATCCGGGCTATCTGGCCGACGTCATCGTCGAACATTCCGTGACCCGAGTGCATTTTGTTCCGTCGATGCTGGAAGTTTTTCTTGCGCAGCCGAAAGCAGCACTGTGCTCTTCCCTCGAGATCGTCAACTGCAGCGGTGAGGCACTGCCCGTTCACGTTGCACGCAAGGTTGCCGAGATCCTGCCGAACGTTCTGGTGGACAACCTCTACGGCCCCACCGAGGCCGCCGTCGACGTCAGTTGGCAGCCGTCGGTGCAGGACACTCCGGCAGACGCGGTCAGTGTCCCGATCGGCGCACCCGCCGCCAATACCGGCCTGTTCGTTCTCGATCCGTATCTGCAGAACGTACCGGCCGGTGCCGCCGGTGAGCTGTATCTGGCTGGACCACAACTGGCGCGTGGTTACCATGGACGTGGGGGATTGACTTCCGAAAGATTTGTGGCGAATCCGTACAGCGACGGCGGCTCGCGGATGTACCGGACCGGTGACATCGTGCGGTGGAATGCCGACGGCGTTCTTGAGTACCTCGGCCGTGTCGACGAGCAGGTGAAGGTTCGTGGATTCCGCATCGAGCTCGGTGAAATCGAAGCGCAGTTGGCATTGTGCCCCGGAGTCTCGGCAAGTGCCGTGATCGTCCGAACCGACGGTCCGAGTAACCGCGCACAGGTGGTCGCCTATCTGGTCGGAGATGCTGATGACGCTGCGGTTCGAGGGCAGTTGTTGTCCGTGCTACCGGAGTTCATGGTGCCGAGCGCGTTCGTGCGGCTCGAGTCCCTGCCGCTGAGCCCGAGTGGCAAGCTCGACCGAAAAGCCCTACCGGCACCGGATTTCGCGGCACAGGTGGGCGAAACGACGGGAGTAGTTTCCTCGGGCGTTGCAGACCTGCTCGCCAGGCATTTCGCGACAGTTCTCGGCCTGCCACGCGTCGGGGCACGCGACGACTTCTTCACTCTCGGCGGCGACAGTATCCTGGCGATCCGACTGGTCAACCTGGCTCGTCGTGATTCGGTAGTACTGACCCCGCGTCAGATCTTCGAATTGCGCACTCCCTCTGCGATCGCCGCAGCGGTGGGTGATGTCGCCACGTCGGTTGCCACCGTCACGGCCGACATCGGCGTGGGTGAGCTGGTTCCGCTGCCGGTGGTGCACCGCTTGTCCGAATGGACGGGTGGTACCGATCGCTTCAACCAGGCAGTTCTGATCCACTCTCCGGCAACATCTCTCGATTCGATCACCGGCGCATTGCAGGCCGTGCTCGATCACCACGACGGACTTCGCCAAACCTTGATCCGACATGACCGCGGAATGTGGTCGGCGCGGATCGAGGAACCCGGCAGTATCCGGGCAGCGAACCTTGTCGAACGCGTTGATGCTCGGGGACTGGATGACACCGAGTTGCGGACGCTCATCACCGAACGTTCCGAGTGTGCGACCAGTCGTTTGGATCCGTCTGCAGGACGGATGGTCTCGGTGGTCTGGTTCGATTGTGGCGCTGATAATCTGGGCCGACTCGCGATAGTCGCGCACCATCTGGTCGTGGACGGGGTTTCGTGGGGAACCCTGCTCGAGGATCTCGCGATGGCCTGGGTGGCCGTCGAGGCCGGAGAGCCCGCAGCATTGGACGCCGTCGGAACTTCGCTGCGTACCTTCTCCCGCACGGTGGCCGAACACGCAAGCAGTGCTCATCGATTTGCCGAACTCGATCACTGGTTGACCGTGACCGCTCCGGGCGCGGAGTTGATCCCCGGTACCGCGAGCTATGCCGTTGTATCCGGAGGCGCGAGGCGCACGGTCACGGTGGACGGAGCAATCTCCGAGGCGGCACTCGGAACGGTTGCGGCAATGCTGGGTGCCGAGGGAACGGATGTTCTGTTGGCTGCGTTGGTGATGTCGGTCGAGCGCTGGCGTCGTTCCACCGGTCGCAGTGAGCGCGAACTGCTGGTCGATCTCGAAAGGCACGGCCGCGAGGAATTGGTACCCGGGACCGATCTGTCGCGAACAGTCGGCTGGTTCACCACGATTGCCCCGATGCGACTGCTCGGCGGAACCGACCCGGTGGACACGCTGCGCGAGGTGAAGGAGAGCCTGCGGGCGGCTCCGGACGGCGGTATCGGCTACGGGATGTTGCGGTACGTGAATGCACGTACGGCATCGAGATTGGCGGGGCGCTCCGAATCTCAGATCCTGTTCAATTATCTCGGACGTACGACGACAGCTGGATCGACAGCATGGTCCCTGGCAGCGGAATCCGAAGCCATGTCCACCGATCCCGACGCAGACATGGGAGGTCCGTATCGGCTGATCGTGAATGTCGTCAGCGTGGATTCGGAACTCCGTGCCGACTTCGCTTGGGCAAGTGAAGATTTGTCCGAGGAGGATGCGCAGTCACTCTCCGACGGCTGGGTTTCGGCGCTCGGCGATCTGGCGGCTGCGGCCGCGGAGCATGACGGGCCTCCCATCCTGACCCCGTCCGATGTGCCGTTGCTCGACCTGAGTCAGGCCGAGATCGACGCGATAGCCGACGCGAGCCCGGCCGGTGTCAGCAGCATCCTCCCACTCTCACCGTTGCAGGAAGGCCTGTACTTCCAAGCCGGCTACGCAGGCAGCAGCGACAGCAGTAGTGGTGGAGACATCTACACGGCACAGTTCTCGATGGATTTCGGGCACACCCTCGATGTCGACAAGTTGGCTGCGGCCGCCCGGACACTTCAACGACGAAATCCCACGTTGCGAGCGGGATTCGTGAGCGAAGGACTGAACGAGCCCGTGCAGTTCTTCAGTGCGGGACTCGATGTTCCCGTCGCCGTCCACGATCTCCGTCAACTCGACGACTCGGCTGCTCGTGAGCGCGCCGAGGCCGTCGCCGCCCAAGACAGAGTGACTCCATTCGACCTGACCGCGCCGCCGCTGTGGCGTATGAGCGTGCTGCATCTGCCCGGCGGACATGATCGACTGGTGATCAACAGGCAGTTCCTGTTGTGGGACGGCTGGTCCAACGGCCTTGTCGTCAGTCAGCTTCTGGCGCTGTACGACACCGGCGGGGACGACAGCGCATTCGGCGAACCCGAGGGGTCGTTCGAGGCCTACCTCGCCTGGTTGGCCGACCGCGACGGTGCAGCCGCCGACGCGGGGTGGCGCGGAGCGCTCGCAGGACTCGAGGAGCCGACGCTTGTTGCCGAGCCGACGCCCGGCGTCGAACCTCAGCTTCCGGATCGCCGCGATGCGGTTCTGTCGGAATCGCTTTCGCGTGCATTGCGGGAGCGCGCTGCCGCGTCCGGCGTCACGTTCAATACGGTATTGAACGCAGCGCTGGCTCTGGTGCTGGCGTCGGCCACCGGTCGACAGGACGTCGTCTTCGGCTCCACGGTTGCCGGAAGGCCGCCGGAGGTACCGGGAATCGACACCGTGGTGGGCATGTTCCTCAACACCGTTCCCGTTCGGCTGCAACTGGATCCGAACGAGAGCGTCGAGGAACTTCTTCGTCGCACTCAGGCGGATCGACTTTCGCAGATGCCGTTCGACTATCTCGGATTGGCCTCGATCCAGCGTGTTTCCGAGCATCGTCAACTGTTCGACGTGCTGATGGTCCTGCAGAACTTCGTGGACGAGAAGCAAGTCGACGCACTCAATGCCGCACACGACGTGAGCGGCAGCGACAGTATCGATCACACGCACTATCCGCTGACCGTCGTGGTCACCCCGGGTGCCACCGTCAACGTCAAGTTCGAGTTCCATCCGCACCTGGTGACAGCGCGCCGAGCCGAGGACCTACTGGGTCACTTCGTCGATCTGCTGCAGAGTTGGTCGCACGACATGACGGGATCGGTTGTCGCATCTCCGGTTCCCGCAGTAGGGCGGCTGACACAGATCCGGGATTTGCCGGAGCGTACCATCGCCGACCTGTTCGAAGAGGTGGCGTCGACGCAACCGAACGACACGGCACTCGTGTTCGGGAAGCGTCGGATGACCTACGCCGATCTCGACGGCGAGATCAATCGGATGGCGCGGTTGCTGATCAACTACGGCGCCGGGCCGGAAAAGATCGTGGCTCTTGGTCTGCCGCGCTCGGTGGACATGGTCGTCGCGCTCTTCGCCGTATTGCGCACGGGCGCTGCCTACCTACCCCTCGAACTCGACCATCCGGCCGAACGGTTGGCCGTGATGATCGACGACGCAGATCCGGTCGTGTTGCTGACGACTGTCGCCGCCGCACCGAAATTCGAAGGCGCGGACGTCCGCACCGCGGACATTCGGACCATCGTGCTCGACGAGCCGGACACTGCGGCAAGGCGACTGACGATCTCGGCGCGGGCACTCTCCGCGGCGGAACTCGGAGCATTCGCCCCGGGAGCACCGCATCGGCTCGACCACCCCGCGTACGTCATCTACACCTCCGGTTCGACCGGCAAGCCCAAGGGCGTGGTCACCGGTTACCGCGGCTTGACGAACATGCAGTTCAACCACCGCGAGGCGATCTTCGAACCGGTGATCGCCGCGACGGGCCGGCGCCTGCGGATCGCGCACACCGTGTCCTTCGCCTTCGACATGTCGTGGGAGGAACTTCTGTGGCTCGTGGAAGGTCACGAGGTGCACATCTGTGACGAGGATCTGCGTCGTGATGCCGAGGCGCTCGTTGCATACTGCGACGCACAGGAAATCGACGTCGTCAACGTGACACCGACCTACGCGACGCACCTGATCGACAGCGGGTTGCTCGACGACGGTGTGGGACAACACCGTCCTCCGCTGGTCCTGCTCGGCGGTGAAGCCGTTCCGGATTCGGTGTGGAACAGGCTGCGCGAGACCGAGGGAACCGTGGGCTACAACCTCTACGGTCCGACGGAATACACGATCAACACTCTCGGCGGCGGAACGGCCGACAGTGTCACCCCGACGGTCGGCAAGCCGATCTGGAACACCACGGCGCACATTCTCGACGGCTGGCTGCGACCGGTCCCCGACGGGGTTGCCGGCGAACTGTACATTGCCGGAGCCGGTTTGGCTCGCGGCTACCTCGGACGCTTTGCGCTCACGTCCGAGCGCTTTGTCGCAGAACCGGCCGGGACCGGAGAACGTATGTACCGCACCGGGGATCTGGTGCGGCGACGCGCTGACGGCAACCTGGACTTCCTGGGCCGCACCGACGACCAGGTGAAGATCAGAGGTCACCGCATCGAGCCGAGCGAAATCGTCTCCGTCCTCGAATCCGACGAGCACGTGCGGCAAGCAGCGGTCGTGGTCGACGTCGGGGCGGGCGGAGTCAAGAGGCTCGTCGGCTACGTGACACCCGTGCAACTCGGCGCCCTGCACGACTACCGCGCGCAGGCGCGAGTTCTCCTACCCGACTATATGGTTCCGGCCGTGGTGATCGAGGTGGAGTCACTACCGATGACCGTCAACGGCAAGCTCGACGTCAAGGCACTGCCCACGGCCGATTCGGTGCTGGGGGAGCGGAGTGGGGAGTCGATTGCACCGCGGAACCACACGGAAGAGGTTCTCTGTGAGCTCTTCTCCGACGTACTCGATGTGGACGACATCGGTGTCGACGACAACTTCTTCGACCTCGGTGGGCACTCGCTTCTGGCCACCAAACTGATCAGTCGAGCTCGGATCGCCATTCCGAACAGTCTGACCATGCGTGATCTCTTCGAAGCGCCGACCGTCGCGGAACTCGCGGAACGCATTGTGGCCGAGCAGGGATCGACGCGACCGATGCTGGTAGCGAAGCCGCGGCCGGACCACCTTCCACTTTCTGCCGCTCAACAGCGTTTGTGGCTGATCGGACAGATGGAAGAGAACTCCGCGGCCTACAACTTCCCGATCGTGCTCCGCTTGGACAGTGCATTGGACGCGGACGTCTTCGCCGCGGCGCTGGGTGACGTCGTTGGACGACACGAATCCTTGCGTACGGTCTTCCGGTTGGTGGACGGAACACCGGAACAGATAATTCTCGAATCGGCGAAGGTTCCGGTCGAGACAGTTCATTCACGGGAATCCGGTGTCGCCGGTGAAGTTGCAGTGGCAGTAGGCCGTCCGTTCGACCTTTCGAACGAGATTCCGATTCGCGCCCGTCTGATCCGAGTAGACGGTGCCGTAATCGTCGTGATCGTCATGCATCACATCACAACGGACGAATGGTCCGATCGGCCGTTCCTGCGCGATCTGATGTCTGCCTACTCCTCTCGGATTCAGGGCGAGGAGCCAGCTTTCGAACCGTTACCGGTTCAGTACGCGGACTACACCCTGTGGCAACGGGAATTGCTCGGCAGCGCCGACGATCCGTCGAGTTTACTGAGCACGCAGTTGGACTTCTGGGCGAAGAGTTTGGACGGAGCCCCCGAAGAACTGCTGCTTCCCGCCGACCGGAGCCGACCGGCCAGACCGAGTTTCTCCGGTGGCGCAGTGGTAACACGGTTGGGTGTGGACACAACTGCCGCACTGCGAGATATGGCGCGCGAGAGCCAGAGTTCGATGTTCATGGTCCTGCACGCGGCGTCGGCGGCGTTGCTGACTGCGCTCGGAGCGGGTGAGGACCTTCCCCTCGGCGCTCCCGTAGCCGGACGTAGTGAACAGGGGCTCGACGACTTGGTCGGCTTCTTCGTCAATACGATTGTGCTGCGCACGGATACGTCAGGTAACCCGACGTTCCGGGAGTTGGTGGATCGCGTTCGCGAGGGAGACCTCGAGGCCTTCGCCAACGCCGATGTTCCCTTCGAAACTGTGGTGGAACGCCTCAATCCGTCGCGCACCTTGGCACGCAACCCGCTTTTCCAGGTCATGGTCGGCTATCACAGCCGCGAGGAGATGGGCGGGGATCCGTTCGAACTCGAGGAGTACACAGCCAAGTTCGATCTGGTGTTCAACTTCACCGAGTACCTCGGCGACGAAGGCTGCATCGACGTCCGACTCGAATACGGCAGCGACCTCTTCGATCGCGAAACAGCACAGCGAATTTCGAACCGATTGGAATCGGTGATCGCTGCAGTCGTGGAATCGGCCGACATTGAGATCGGCGACATCGACATCTTCTTGTCAGGCGAACTCGAGCAAGTTGTCACCTCGTTCAACGACACCGCCGTCGACGTGCCGGAGGAAACATTCTACGACGCCTTCGCGCGTGGGGTCGCTGATACACCCGAGGCGATTGCGGTGCGCGACGAGGCGGGGCAGGCCACTTACCGCGAGCTCTCCGAGCAATGTGATCGGATAGCCGGCGTGCTGTATCGGCGCGGGGTCTCGGTCGAAGACGTGGTGGGACTTGCCGTCCCGCGTTCGGTGGAGATGGTCGCATCGGTCCTCGCCGTGCTCAAGCTGGGGGCAGCGTATCTACCCCTGGATCTGAGCCACCCGAGCGAGCGCATCGCCTACATGCTCACCGATTCTCGCACCTCGGTACTGCTGTCCACCTCGGAGGAAAGCTCGCGGATCGAGGATGTGGCCGGTGTCGAGCGAATCCTCTTGGACGATCCGCTGATACGTGCGGAACTGGACGAGGCAGTGATCGTCGAAACTCCCAGGCCACCAGTTGGCGTCAACCACGCAGCCTATGTCATCTACACTTCGGGATCGACCGGCAAGCCGAAGGGCGCTGTCCTTTCTCATGACGGTATTCCGAGTCTTGTTGCCACAGCCGAGGTTCGGATGCGACTGGTACCGGGTTCGGTGGTGATGCAGTTTGCTTCGGTCGGCTTCGACGTAGCGGTATTCGAATTGGCGATGGCTCTGTGCACGAGCAGCACCCTGGTGATCGTGCCGCAGAGCGCACGAGTGGCCGGCCCGGCGTTGACCGATTTCATGACGAGCAATCGCGTGACTCATGCAATCATCCCTCCCTCGTTGCTGGCCGCCCTGCCGGCGGGATGTGAAGTACCGCAGGGTTGCACGGTGTTGGTCGGAACCGAGACGGTTCCGCCCGAGCTGATCGGGCGATGGGCGGAGCGGCTGAATTTGCTTGCCGCATACGGACTCACCGAAGCCACGGTGAACAACACACTGTGGCAGGCGGAACCCGGTTGGAACGGTGCTGTGCCCATCGGAGTCCCAGACCCCAACGAACAGGCGTACGTGCTCGACGATCAACTGCGTCCGGTTCCGCCGGGAGTATCCGGCGAGCTGTACATCGCGGGACGAGGCCTGGCGAGAGGCTACCTGGGCCGATTCGATCTGACGGCACAGAGATTCATCGCCGATCCCTTCACCGCGGGCGATCGCATGTATCGCACCGGCGACCGAGCGCGGTGGCGCTCGGACGGGAACATCGACTTCCTCGGCCGCGTGGACGATCAGGTCAAGATTCGCGGTTTCCGAATCGAATTGGGTGAAATAATCGGAGCTCTCAGTGCCCATCCTTCGGTGAAGCAGGCAACGGTCGTCGCGGATCGGCAGGGCGAAATCACGCGCCTGGTCGGTTACGTGTCACCCGAACCCGGTGCTGTGGTGGACACGACGGCAGTGCGAAATCTCGCTGCAGTGTCGTTGCCCGACTACATGGTCCCGACCATGGTTGTCGCTCTCGATGGTCCGCTCCCGTTGACGCCCAACGGAAAGCTCGACCGCAAGGCGTTGCCCGCTCCGGACTGGTCGGAGTTGGCGGGTGATGTTGCTCCTCGCTCTGCCGTGGAGTCCACGGTTGCAGCTGCCTTCGCGGAGATATTGCAACTCCCGAGCGTCGGAGTCCACGACAGTTTCTTCGAACTCGGTGGACATTCGATGGCTTCGATGAAACTCGTCGGTCGCATTCGTGAAGCGTTCGGCGTGGACGTCAGTATTCGAGACGTGTTCGACGCACCGAGCGTTGCGGAGTTGGCGGCAGTCGTTGCGCGTTCGGAGGGTGGACGCCCGGTCCTGGCGCCGGCGGCGAGGCGTCCGGAGACTATGGGTCTGTCTGCGCCGCAACGTCGTCAGTGGGAGTTGTTCCGCGCAGCCGGCGAGCACCCGCAAGCAAGCCACGCTCTGGCGCTGACCCTGAAATCGAAGATCGATCCGGAGATTCTCGGGCACGCCTTGGACGATGTGACGTCGCGGCACGAACCCCTGCGGACCACCTTCGTCGAGGTCGACGGCATCGTCGTGGCAAGAGAATCGGTGCGGCCGACTGTCGATGTGGTCGATGTCGGCGCCGGCGATGTAGGTCGAGTGGTGTTCGAACTGGCTCAACTTCCGATGGATCTGCGTGAGCAATCGCCGTTGCGGGTTCATCTGGTGCTCGGTGAAGACGGCTCTCGGACACTGCTTCTCGTCATGCACTACATCGCCGTCGACGAGTGGTCCGTAGTGCCGCTGCTGGGAGATCTGGTCTCTGCTTATGCAGCCAGGTCGCAGGGAGATCAACCGATCTGGGACGAGCTTGCGTTGACCTACGCCGACTACACCGTGTGGTCGGACGAGCTGTTGGGAGACCCCCTGGACGTCGACAGCCGTGCCTCGAAGCAGCTTGCGTACTGGCAGGATGCGCTCGACGGAATACCGACCAGTGTGAATCTTCCGTTGCCGGAAGATGACTCGGAACCTCGGGGCGACGTGGTCTCTGTCGCCATCGACGCGGATCTGCACGCCAGGATCGACGCACTGGCTGCGCGCACCGGGACGAGTATGTTCATGGTCCTTCAGGCTGCGCTGGCTGCCGTTCTCACGAAGGCTGGGGCGGGTACCGATCTTCCGATCGGTTCATTGGTTGCGGGCAGGTCGGATCCCCGTCTCGAACCGATGATCGGATCCTTCTTCAATGTTGTTCTCCTGCGCACGGATACGTCCGGTAGTCCGACGTTTGTAGAATTGCTCGGTCGGGTGAGGGAAGGCAACCTGGAAGCGCTGAGCAATCAGGACGTCTCATATGTGTATGTCGAGCAGGCTCTGGGTAATCCGGCGTCGATGAGACCTCAGGTGATGGTGATCCATCACCAACAGGCGGATTTGGACGGGCTCGGCGACTTCGGTTCTCTCGTACCGATTCCGGTGGGAGTGCCCGCTGTGGATTTGACGTTGAGTTTTTACGAGCCGGTGGGCGAAGGGCCTGTTTTTGCAACTCTCGGGTTCCGTGCCGACCGCGTCGATGCGGGCGCGGTCCGTGGATGGGCAGGTCAGCTGGTCGACGTGATCGAGGCTGCAGCCATCGCCGAAGGGGATGACGTGAGTGAAGGGGCGAAACTATGACATACGTCGCATCGCTCCGCGGGGTCGACCGCTATACGGGGGCTCACAGTATTGATACCCTCACCTCATTAAGGGTAGCCTTTGCTACTTACTTCGGGACATCGATTGGCGACCTTATCAGGTCGTCCCGTCGGGGATGGACTACCTGTAATGAGTGAATCACCGAGAGACTCCAGCGCCGAACCCGCCGTGGTCGACATCGTCGGCGTCGGGTTCGGTCCGGCCAACCTCGCGTTGGCCATCGCTGTCGAAGAACACAATGCAAATTGTGCAGCCGTTGATCGGGTGAATGCGCGGTTCTTCGAAAAGCAGTCTCAGTTCGCGTGGCATCCCGGGATGCTGCTCGACGGTGCCACGATGCAGATCGCGTTTCCGAAGGACCTGGTGACGTTCCGTAACCCACAGAGCGGATACAGCTTCTTCTCGTATCTGTTCGAGCAGGGGCGGCTGGTCGACTTCGTCAACCACCAGACCTTCTTTCCCACGCGCCACGAGTTCAACGACTACCTGTGCTGGGCAGCTCGACGAGTCGACGCGGATGTGCAGTTCGGTACAACCGTCGACGGGGTCGAGGGCATCAAGAACTCCGACGGCGTTGTCGATCGCTTTGCGGTTCGCACAGCCGACGGTGAAACGGTGATCGCCCGCAACATCGTCGTCGGCGCCGGATTGAAAGAGCGGATCCCGGAGTGGGCAACGCCGTCGTCCCGGTGCTTCCACAACCACCAGTTCCTCTTCCACCTCGAAGCAATGCCTGAGCCCGTGCACAACCGGTTCGTTGTTCTCGGTGCCGGTCAGAGTGCCGCGGAGATCGTCGACTACCTGCACGCGAACTACCCGAACGCCGAAGTCCACAGTGTTTTTGCCCGCTACGGCTACAGCCCGGCAGACGACAGCCCGTACGCAAATCGCATCTTCGATCCCGAAGCCGTCGATCAGCTGCACGGCGCCGACGCCGCGGAACGACGTCGACTTCTCGATCTGCACCGCAGTACCAATTACTCGGTCGTCGACATCGAACTGATCAACAAGCTCTATGCCACCGAGTATCAGGAGATGGTTCGCGGGCCGCGGCGACTGTTCATGCGTCGGGCCTCGGAGATCACGAGTGCCGTGGAGACCGAATCCGGCATCGAACTGGCCGTCCGCAGCAACCTCGACGGCTTGACCGACACGCTGTCGTGCGACGCACTCATTCTGGCCACGGGTTTCACCCCGGCGCCGCTGGACAATTTGTTGGGTGAACTCGTGCCGGATTCGTCCGTTCCGCGTAACGTCAGTCGGGATTATCGACTGGCTGTAACGGAGGACGTGACAGGCGGTATCTATCTGCAGGGTGGGACAGAACAGACTCACGGATTGACGTCGTCGCTGCTGTCGAACGTGGCAGTGCGGGCGGGGGAGATTCTGGCGTCGGTGCTGAGCCACCAGAACCGAACTGGTGCGCTTGCTAGTCTGGGCGCACAAGACACGTACGTAACGAGTGAGGCGAGATGAGCACTAACCCTTTCGATGACGAAGACGGCCGCTTCTACGTGCTGGTGAACGACGAGGACCAGCACTCGCTGTGGCCCACGTTTTCCGAGGTCCCCGCCGGCTGGCGCGTGGTGTTCGGTGAAGACAGCCGCAAGGCGTGCCTCGAATACGTCGAGGCGAACTGGACCGACATGCGTCCGAAGAGCCTGCGCGAGGCAATGGAAGCTGATCAGGCTGCCGGCGGAAAGCACGCAGTCGAGAGCTGATTCTCTCACTGCTCGGAAACCCCCGAGTGAACCGAAAGAGCTGGGCACCGTCAGGTGCCCAGCTCTTTCTGCTTGAATCTCTCTTACTTCTCGGTGACGGGAACGCGGCGTTTGCGCTTGCGGACCATCGGTCGGCGTAGCGAGTCCACGCGCATCAGGATTCGTGGACGACGCAGTGTTCGTGCTCCCCATTCGCCGAGCGTCACGCCAGCAGCCAGGGCGCAGCCGATACCGAATGCCGACAGCAAAGCAGTCAGACCGATCAGTACCTGGTCGTTGAGCAGCGCGTACAGGCCTCGGTACAGCGACAGACCGGGGAGTAGGGGAGTGATGCCTGCGACCGCGACGACCAGCGGAGGCGTCAGGGCGCGGCGAGCCATCAGACCACCGGCAAGACCGACGACGGTCGCCGCGATCGCTGCGGCGATCACGGGGCCGACGTCGAGTGTTTGCACGAAGATCGACACACCGCTGCCGGCCGCGCCGCCCAGGAATGCCGCGGTGAGTGCACGCCGCTCGGCGTAGCAGGCAAGAGCGTAGAAGACCGACGCACACGCGCCGGAGAGCATCAGGATCGGCAACTGCGTGATGGTCGATACTTCCACGTTGATCGGTGGAAGCGTCGAACCCAACATCCCGGTCATTCGCAACGAGATCGCGACGCCCGCGATGATGCCGCCCGTCATCATCACCACTTCGAAGAATCGCGCGACGGCCGTGATGGGCGCACCCATGATCGCGTCCTGGACCGAGCCCACCAGCGACAGCCCCGACAGCAAGACGACCACGCCGGCCGCGATCACCAGCGACGGCCGGATACTGATCCCCAGCTGATCTTGAAAGGTATAGAGCGTCGCGGCGGGCGCAGCCGCGATGAGACCACCGACAACCTGCTGGAAGAAGAACGGTAATCCGAACCGGTTCAGTACGCGGTTGACCCGATCGATCACCATCGTCGTCAGAAACGCGACTGTGGCAACGAGGAACCCGCCGCCGAGCAGGACGGAGACCGAAGCCGCCATCGCTGCCCAGGCCATGGTTGCGGTCCATCGGTTGTACGGGTGCGGCGCCGTCGTGATGGCTGTGAGTGCGTCGTGCGCTTGGTCCGGTGTGATCGCCTCACGGCGGATACGACGCGTCAGACGGTCGACAGCCGCCAGTCGCGTGAAGTCCATCGAGCGGTAGTGGACGATGCGCATCGTGCTCGCCGGCGGTCGCGTCGGGCCGCGATAGGCAGAGAGCACAATCGAGTTGTAAGTGACGTCGACGTCACACTGAGCAAGGCCGTAGGTGGCGGCGATGAACTGCACCTGCTCCGCCGTGTCCATGGCCGCGGTCCCGGAGGCGAGGAGGACTTCGCCGACCCGAACCGCCAGGTCCAGAACTTCTGCGACGACGGCGTCGTCGGTGAGGTCGATCGGTTGTAGCGGCGCGGGAGCCGACGTGACCGTGTCGACGGTGGCTTGGCGGTTTCCCGTCAGGCGTGTGAGTGCTTCGGTGAATTTCGCCATCAGGGGGCGGAGTGGGAGTTGCGCATGGGGCCCACGCTATCTAACGTGACCCGGGCGCGGCCACCGTGACGGCTTGGATATGATGGCTCCGCAAAGTCAGTCGCGGCAACGCGTCGGTCTTCGCCTCCTTAGCTCAGTGGTAGAGCACTCGCCTTGTAAGCGAAAGGTCGTCGGTTCAATCCCGACAGGAGGCTCCGAAAGTAGAGGCACTCACCAAGATTCTGGTGGGTGCCTCTGTGTTTGCCGAATTACTGTGTTTGCCGGGTTCAGTTGGTCTCAGGCTTGTTCGTGGCCTGGCGCGGATCGATCGCGCCGTCGATGTACTGCTGGGCGATCACTCGCAGTTTGACGTTGCTGCGCTGTGAGTCCTGTATGAGGATGCGGAAGGCGCGGTCGGCGTCGACGCGGTGGGTGCCCATGATGATGCCCTTGGCTTGTTCGATGACGCCTCTCGATTCGAGTGCACGCTCGAGGTCCATCGCGTGCTTTCTGGCGATGTCGAGGCGCTGCGAGCTGTGCAGCGCGTAGGACGAGGTGACGGCGAACAGTTGGAGCAATGCCACGTCGGCGCCGGTGAAACCTCGGAGGTCATGGCTGTAGAGATTGAGGGTTCCCAGTGGGCGATCTCTACCGGGCAATGGCATCGACAGAAAGCTGACGGCGCCGACTGCTTTTGCCGCGCTTGCGAATTGAGGCCACCGGCTGTGGGCTTCGCTGGCATGCGCACGTACAACCGTGCCCGTGCGTGACGACGTCACACTCGGTCCGTAGTCCAGTCGGAATTGGATCGAGTCGACGGTGCGAACGAGTTGGTGGGTGGCGGCTACGGTTCGGAATGTCGAATCCGAACCGCCGATGGTTATTCCGGCCATGTCGGCGTCGGCGATGAGATCGACGGCGTGTTTGCAGACCTGTTCGAGAAATTGCTCGGCCTGGGCATGTGGATCGAGGTGCGCGTACAGCGATTGCAGGGCGTCCGAGGCGGCGTCCAGGCTGTCCTGCGACGCGGAATTTCGGCCCCCGGTAGGGCCGCGGTGTTCTCTGGCAATGCGCGGCGCCGTCATTGTCTCAACCACCCTTCCCCATCACGTCGCAGGCATGTCCGATTCGTCTTATTGTTGCACCGGACTAACTGTTGTGCACTCTGTTTGGGTGGACAAGTGTCTGGTGGGGCAGACGGTTATGCGGGTGGGATACGTATGCCTAATCGTGATGTTTGGTTCAGTCATTTGCGGGTAGTCCGCCGAGAATGGAATTGCGTTGTCCTGCAACAGTTAACGCGGAAACTGCGACCGCGGTACAAGTTTTCTCCGCAATGGCGCGCAGGTCGCGAACTTGGCCTATTGTCAGCGCCAGCGCACAATCTTGTACGCGTAACCCGCAGACAGTGAAGGGGATACGACGATGAACGGACTGATCGCGGCTCTGAACAGTGGAATGACCGTTGGCTTGGCCAACACGATTCTGACTTTCGGCGGAATCATCATCAATCTCAACATCGTGATCAACAACTGACCGCGTAATCGGCGAGTAACCGTTTGTTATGCCGATTCGATCGGAAGGTCCGGCCCTGGGCGTTCGCCCTTGCTCTTGAGCCAGCGATTGGGAAGCTTGCCGGCCAGTTCTCCGAGTGGACCGACTGCAGCACTGAGGATTCCGACTGTTTCCTGCAGTACCTCGACGCTGGCGCTCATTCTCTCGAGGTTGGGGGCGAGCGAAGTCAAGGTATCGGACAGTGCAACGATCTGGTCAAGCGGGCCGCCTTCGGCGATGAGCCGTTCGAAGGCGCCGTTCTCCGCCAAGAGTGTTTCGAGGATGCCGTTCTCGGCCAGTGCGCGATCGATGACACCGTCCTTGGCAGTCAGGCGTTCGACGGCACCGTCCTGTGCGGTCAGGCGTTCCAGCGGACCGTCCTCCGCCATCATTCGGTCGAGGAGACCGTCCGGGGCGAGCAACCGTTCCAAAGCGCCGTTCTCGGCGAGCACCCGATCCAACGGTCCGCCGGGAGCAAGAAGTCTTTCGAGTGGTCCGCCGGGAGCGAGAAGTCGTTCGAGAGTGCCGTCGGGTGCAGTCAGTTTGTCGACCGGGCCGCCGGGTGAGAGAAGGCGATCGAGCGGCCCACCGGGGGCCAAGGCCTGCCCGATGGGCCGATCGTCTGCAGTAAGCGATGACAACTGCTGGATCATCTGCATGGGTCCGCGGGGGCTGGCCAGGCCTGCAGCACCCGCCGTCACGGCACCGGTATTACCGACGGCGATACGGACGGTAGCCACCGTCAGCTCGGCGATACCCAAACTGATC
Organism: Rhodococcus sp. FW305-130; assembly: GCF_058788335.1. NCBI lineage: Bacteria > Bacillati > Actinomycetota > Actinomycetes > Mycobacteriales > Nocardiaceae > Rhodococcus > Rhodococcus sp. FW305-130. The sequence continues at coordinate 449,522 of NZ_JBYTAP010000003.1, forward strand.
TCTGCGGCTGCAATGCCCGCGCGTAGGGGAAGCGTGAGCATCTCCAGCAGTTTCATGCGTTAACTGTAACCGGTAACACACAAACACTCATCAGGATCGCCGGTCAGTGAAGGACCTTCAGACCGACCACACAACCGACGATGCCGAGGATCAGCAGAATCTTGACGACCGACGTGGACTCCGCGCCGGTGATCATCGCGTATCCGACGGTCAGGGCGGCGCCGATGCCGACCCAGACCGCGTACGCAGTTCCGATGGGAAGGGTGCGCATTGCATACGCGAGGCCGGCCATACTGACGATCAGGCCGAGGATGAAGACAACGGTGGGTGACATCTTGCTGAATCCGTCGGACTTACCCAGCGCGGTAGCCCAGACAGCTTCGAAAAGTCCGGAAATGACGAGCACGATCCATGCCATGGTGAACAACTCCCAAGGCACCGTCTTTTCGCTGGCCGGGTACGGTGCGCTCGTCCGGATGTCGTCGTTGACCACCCAACCATAGCAACAGAATTCTGCGTTCCGACCCGATCAGCTGGCGATTTAGGTCACCAAAGCCGTTCGAACTCTCTTCAGATGGATGGTCGACATGGCCACCACGATCGTCGCCGTCGCAGCGAGAACAGTCAAAGGAATCGGCGTGGTCACGGCGGCCGGTCCGTGTTCCTCGAGCGGAGCGGTCGACCACCCGAATTCCTGCGAGACAGGGTCCAGGAAGGTCGCTGAAACCGAGAACAAGGTAAGAGTGAAGGGAAGTACGGACCCGCTCGCGACTGCTCCGACGGCAACAGGCATGCATGACGCGACGGCCAGTCCCAGCGCAAGGGGGAGGACGAAGACGTAGGCAACCGTGGTCAGGGCGGCATCCAGCAATCCCGAGAGTGTGGTCACGGCAAGGAGTCCCAGCCCGAGTTGGGGCATCGGTCTTTTCCAGCCGACGGCGACGCCCAGCGCCAGGGCAGCACCCACCGCGGGCACCGCCCAAGTCCAGTCGGATGAAAAGGAAATCGAGCTGATCGAAACCGCGCCGATTGCGAGTCCGGCGAGTATGAAGCGGGCGTCGTGTTGCGGCAAACGCCAAGCCAGTGCGACGGTAACGGCAACCGCGATCACCACCGCCGTCACCCAGGACCCAGGCGATGTCGACGTCGAGCCCAACCACGCATACAGGGCCGTGAATGCCAGGGGCAGAACAACTCCCAAAGTCACCAGGCGTGTGTCGACGTCGTCCGTCTCTTGACCTGATCGTGCGGCCAAGGCGACTCCGGCTACCAGAAGGGTTGCAGCGAGCAGTATCCAGACGGGAACCGTGGACGGCACGGGGTAGGTATCGCCCGGAAGTGCGAGCGACCACCTGGCGACGCGATCGCGCCACAAGTCTGCGCCGCCGAAGTACAGGGTCGTCGCGGTCACCCCGAGTGCGAGAGCAATTTGTGCTGCGCGGTGACTCTTCGTCGGATATGCCGCCGCCGCGAGGAAAGTGCCGGCTCCCATTGCGTTCAGGGTCACCGATATCGAGGCGGAGACAGGGACGAATGCTGGTAACGCGATGACTAGGGCGCCAACTGCAGCGAAGACACTCGCGAGTCCGCCACGTCCCCAGCGATGTAGTAGCGCAACACCGACCGCCGCAACCACAGCGGCAGTTGCTCCCGCCCACTGCGGTGTGATCACCACCGAGGTGAGGCCGTCGTCGGAGAACGAGAAGTCGTCAACTCGAGACTCGGCCACTGCGTACGCGGCCACCACACCGCCGACCAGCGCGGACGCCACCGAACCGTAGAGCTGTGCGATTTGAACTGGGCTACGTTGCTGCATAATTCGTCGAATTTTTGCACAACTCGCCGATACGACTGATCGTCGCATCGCCGTGCGGATCCATCCACACTGGTTCCCCGTCTCGAAGTCGAGGAACAAGCAGATGGCGCCCTCGGCTCGGCCACTGAACGAAGTCGTAGCCGGCCAATTTGGTCTGAACGATATCGGCGACCCACACCGCAGCGTCCGCGAATGCAGTATCCATCGACAGTGCGTTGAAGTGGCTGAATCCGCCGATGTCACGTGCGCCTTGCCAGCCGATCGTGACGTTGTAGTCGCTGTTGATCGGAAATTCCCAGATCAGACGATCGACAACAACTTCAGCTCCGAATCGCAGGCAACGCAGATCTTGGGCTACAGCCGCGAGGGCTTGTGCCCAAGACTCCGGTGGCGCGAAGCCGGGATCCTCGCCGGGATCGGAGTTGTTGGTGAACAGAGGAATACGCCAGGTCAAGCATTCCATGTTCCACAGTGGAGGAAGTGACATGCCGCATCCTTCCGGTTCGTGGGCCTGTACCCCAGCTTTTCGCCTGTACCCCAGCTTTTCACCTGCACCCGGCTTTTCACCTGCACTCAGCCGTTCACAGGAAGCTCCCAGGGAACATACAGCGAGAATCCAGTGGCAGGGGAGAAGATGGTTCTCGTGACCGACAAGACCCCCGAAGCCCGCATCCTCGTCGTCGACGACGAACCCACCATCGTGGAGTTGCTCTCCGTGAGCCTCCGATTCCAGGGCTTCGAGGTGGCAACTGCTTCGAGCGGAGCCCAAGGCCTGGACGTCGCGCGGACATTCCGTCCCGACGCGATTGTTCTCGACGTCATGATGCCCGGGATGGACGGCTTCGGTCTGCTTCGACGCCTCCGTGCCGACGGTGTGGACGCACCGGTCCTGTTTCTGACGGCGAAGGATTCGCTCGACGACAAGATCAGCGGCCTGACCCTCGGCGCGGACGACTACGTGACCAAGCCGTTCAGCCTCGAAGAGGTCGTGACGAGGTTGCGGGTCATCCTGCGCCGCGCCGGCCGCGGGGTCGCACCGGAGCAGTCGCCGCGGGTGAAGTTCGCCGACATCGAACTCGACGACGACACCCGCGAGGTCTGGAAGAAGGGCGAGTTGGTTGCACTCTCACCCACCGAGTTCACACTGCTCCGATACTTCATGGTCAATGCCGGGACGGTTCTCAGTAAGCCTCGAATTCTCGACCACGTCTGGAACTACGACTTCGGCGGGGAGGTCGGAGTTGTCGAGTCCTACGTGTCCTACCTGCGGCGCAAGGTGGATACGGGGGAGACACCGCTGATTCACACATTGCGTGGGGTCGGCTACGTGATGCGTGAACCGCGGCAATGATCGCCGCCGCGGAAAACGATCAGCTTCCGAAGCGGGGTCGTTTCCGTCTCCATTCACTGCCGCTGCGCTTCACCCTGGTTGCGGCCTTGCTGGTGTTGGCGGCGCTGGGTCTGTTGGCGTCTGGCGTCGCGGTCACTTCTGCTCTCGAGAATTCACTGACCCAGCGAACCGACAAAACGCTGTACGAGGCGGTCGACGGCTGGGCAAAGCCGCACACCAGAGATTTGCAGCCACCCAGCGATGTCGGTCCGCAAACTCGTCCGCCCAGTCCCTTCTTCGTTCGGACGGTGACCCCGGACGGGAAGGTGTTCACTCTCAACGACAAGTCGACGACAACCGAACCCGACCTGTCGAAAGATTCCACCAACGGCCCGATCACCGTCGGATCGAGCGACGGTTCGGACGTGAACTGGCGAGTTCTCACGACGGTTCGCGAAAACACGACCACGACTATCGGTGTGCGACTGACGGATATCGAACAGACCGTCGACGACCTGGTCGGCCTGCAACTCGGCATCGGCCTGGTTGTCCTGCTGATCCTCGGCGGCGGAGCGTATTTCGTGGTTCGTCGGAGCCTTCGTCCGCTGGTCGAGGTTGAGGAAACTGCCGCTGCCATTGCCGCCGGCGACCTTCATCGACGGGTCCCGGAGCGTGACGACCGCACCGAGGTCGGCCGATTGTCGGTGGCGCTCAACGGAATGCTCGCGCAGATTCAACACGCATTTGCCGCGACCGAGGCTTCGGAGGAATCAGCACGGCGTTCCGAGGAGAAGATGCGTAGGTTTGTCGGCGACGCGAGCCACGAGTTGCGCACACCCTTGACGACTATTCGTGGGTTCGCCGAGTTGTATCGCCAAGGCGCCATGACGGATACGGAAACGCTAATGAACCGGATCGAGGGCGAGGCGTCGAGGATGGGACTTCTGGTCGAAGATCTTCTCATGCTGGCAAGACTCGACGAACAGCGTCCACTCGAGAACAAGCCAGTGGATCTGCTTGCAGTTGCGGCGGATTCGGTACAGGCGGCACGAGCGATCGCACCGGATCGAACTGTCGAACTTCAGATGACCGGCGGCCCAGGCCTGCCCGAAGTGCAGGGTGACGAGGCCAGGCTGCGTCAGGTAGTTGCCAATCTGGTGGGCAACGCGATCAAACACACTCCGCCGGATGCGCAGGTCACCGTTCGTGTCGGTACGACCGAGAACTCCGCGGTGGTCGAGGTTTCGGATACCGGTCAGGGTTTGAGTGACGAGGATGCCGCGCGGATCTTCGAGCGTTTCTACCGCGCCGACACCTCTCGCACCCGTGAGACCGGGGGCGCCGGTCTCGGCCTGTCCATCGTTTCGGCTTTGGTTGCAGCGCACGACGGAACCGTCAGCGTCGAGACCTCCCTCGGGCAGGGGACGACGTTCCGCGTCGAATTGCCGCGTGACCCGAAGGACGACTGACGCCGGATTACCGCAACCGGCCCCTCAGAAGTAGGTGTGCACCGTGCCGACGACGCGGTAATCCGAATCGACCTCGGGAATCAGTGACCACTTGTCGAACGTGGTGCAGGGATGCGAGATTCCGCAACCGAGCAGATCGCCGACCTTCACGTCGAAGTCAGCCGGAACGTCGACGTACGCGTGCTGGTCGTTGAGCGCGGTGATGGTCAGTTCTCGCGCTGGTCGGTTGGATCCGTCGCGTCGGCGCCACAGGACTATGGGAAAGCCTGCGTCGGAACCGACATCGCGGCGGCCGAAGCCCAGGATCACCCGTCCGGGTTCAGGTATTGAGAGCACTACGCCCCAGACCTCTGCGGCTCCCTGCAGAGTTCGTGGTCCGTCTGCCCATGGCGAAGTCTCGGCATAGAGACCGTGATCGTGAGTGATGTAGCAACCGCTGCGCAGCACGACGCGTACACCGTTGTCGAGTGCCCACCGTCCGGCCAGTTCGCGTACAACGAGATCGTGAAATGCACTGCCGCCGAAAGTGACCAGTGGCCGGGGAGCCTTCGCGGAGTTGTTCTCGAACAGGTTCTCGGCAACACAGATTTCCGTGAAAACCCGCGCGGATTTGAGATACGAATCGACGGAGATACGGCGGGCTGCTACCGAGGCTCCGGGCATCATGCCCTCGAACCCCTCGACTCCGGTGAGAATCAACGAAGGTGCCTGCGATGCTGCGCGTGCGACGTCGAGTGCTTGCTCGACAGTGCGAGCGCCCGCGCGTCCGCTGTCGTAGCCGAGTTCGACGAGAACCCGGATACGGCTGGCTGGTGAGACTTTCGCGATCAACTGTTCCATCAGGCGGACGCTCTCGACCGAGTCCACGAGGGTGGTGACGAAGAAATCGGGGTCGGTGGCCTGGGCGTCGCAGATCCACCGAATGCCGGCGGGATCGAGAACCTGGCTGGCGATGATGATGGTGTCCACACCGAACTCACGCAGAATGCGTGCCTGCGCAACGGTTGCCGCCGTCATCGCCCAAGCCCCGGCGTCGAGTTGCCGACGAACCAGTTCGGGGCTCATCGTGGTCTTCGCGTGTGGCGCCAGATCCACATCGTGATCGGAGCAGAACTGCGCCATGAGGTCGACATTGTGCGCGATCGCTGCACGATCGAGTGTCATCACGGGTAGCAGGAGGTTGCCGTCGAGCGCAGAGATCCCCAGTGGCTCCAGGTCGGAGCCGTCGCGGCCTTGGAGGTCGGTGCCGAATGCCTTGTGCTGCCAACCGATCGGGGGGTTCGCGAAATCCGTCATGGCATCGATTGTGCCGTTGATTGCAGACGATGTGTTCATGTGTGGTGACTTTCTGTCAGAACTATGCAGGTCAGAACGAGATCCGGCTATGAGCGGCGTACCGGGCGACCGGGCAACGCGTCCTGGACCACGGCACCGCCTTCGACGACGGGTACGCCGCCGACCAGCACGAGGCTGATTCCGGTGGAGGGACGGGTGCCGTCGATGTAGGTGGCGTTGTCGGTGATTCGCTCGGGGTCGAAAACGAGGATGTCCGCGTCGCTACCGGGGCTGATCCGACCTTTCGTCGCCATCGAGGGAACCGACTCCTCCAGAATCTGCGCGGGGATCAACGAGCAGCGCGCGATGATCTCCGACAGCGACAGCAGTTGACGCTCGCGGTACAGCGTACGAATCGCACGTGCATAGGTGCCGGCGCCGCGGGGATGGCCGAGTGCCTTCTCCGGCAATGGCCACTGCAACGCATCGGCAGCGGTACGGCCTGGCCAGGTCAGCGGCATCGCGTCGCTCGCGATGGCGGCACGGTCGAAGGTCATCGCGCGTTCGAGGAACTCGCGCTGCACGGTGTCGTTCTCGTCGAGGAACTCCACCAACACCAGTCCGCCGGGGTCGGTTGCCCGAAGATGTTCCAGCTGCTTGCGGTCCGCGATACGTTCACCGGTGGGCACGAAAGTCAGCGATCGTGGTGTCAGATTCATCAGATGCAGCTTGTCTGGATCGAGAAACGCAGCTCCGACGGCCGTCGAGCCTGACCCGTACGGATACGCCTCTGTCGTGACGCGAGATCCGGCTGCCTGGACCTGAGCCACCACGGACAGTGCATGGTCGACGTGCATTCCCGAGGTGCTGTTGACGTGGCAGTAGTGCATGTGCGCGCCGGTTTCGGCTGCTGCACGGGCGATTTCGACGGCGCCGTCCACCGGGCTCGACGGATCGGCCGAGATGAGTGGGCGCGCATGGGTGTAAGTGGGAACTCCGGCTCGGGCCGCGAGATCCGCTACCTGCAGGTACTCGGCCGGATCGGATTTCGGGGCGTATCCGACCACCACGCCGATGCCGAGAGCGCCTGCAGCGAGATCGTTTTCGAGGAGTTCGAGAATGTGGGCGCGCTGGGAGGCAGTGGGTTCGCCCTGCCAGCTCGGGGAACCGACATGGTGCAAGAGAGTCCTGATGTCGCCATCGGGATCGGCGCCCGAGAGTTCGATCATGCGTGCGTGCGCCCACGACGTCGCGTAGCCGTAGTTGATCGGGCGCCCCTCGGCACCGGCACGCGCATATGCCTTCGCAACAGGAATGACGCCTGCCTCCAGTTCGAGGGCCGTCGTCACTCCGTCCAACGCCTGAAGTCGCTGCTCGGCGATTTCCTGTCCGTGGCTGTGCAGGTCGATGAATCCGGGGCAGATCACCTGACCGGTCACGTCGATCGTCTGCCGAGCCTCGATCGCGTCGTGACCCCACGCCGAGACCTTGCCGTCGGTGATCGCGATGCCCCGAACCTCGTCGGTCCCCGATGCGGGATCGACGACGCGGCCGCCGGTGAACACGATGTCGTGGACCTGCATCAGCGCTGCACTCCTGTCGTTGGTCGAACCGCCTGGCCCGGCGAATGTCCCGATGGTTTCACGGCTCAGGTATCGGATTCTGGTGTGAACGTCCCAAATGGAGGCCGACTCACCGTTCGACCGGACAAGAAACGAATGCAGTCGAGTGTGAAGGTGAAAGCGAAGTTATCAATTCAGCCGATTGAGATCGATGGAGGACAGGAATGCACGCCTATATTTCGGTGGACATGGAGGGTATCGCGGGTATCGCGACGCTCGATCAGACGATCCGCGGCGGTGGCGGCTACCACCGTGCGCAGATGCTCATGACCGCCGAGACCAATGCTGCGATCGCCGGTGCGTTCGACGCCGGTGCGACGAGTGTCCTGGTCAACGACAGCCACGGAACGATGGACAACCTGCTTCACGCCGATCTGGATCCACGGGCGCGCCTGATCTTCGGATCACCGAAGATGCAGTGCATGGCTGAAGGAATGACGTCGGATCACGACGTCGCCCTGTTTGTCGGCTATCACGCACCAGCTGGTGGACCCGGCGTCTTGGCGCACACGTTCTCGAGTTTGTTCGCCGACGTCCGCCTCGACGGCAAGTCCGTCTCCGAGACCGACGTCAACACCCTCTACGCTGCCACCCAGGGCGTTCCCGTCGGTCTCGTGACGGGTGACGACATCATCTGTGGCTTGGTGGACGCGGCCTCGCCGACAACCGAGACCGTCGAGGTCAAGAAGGCACACGGATGGTCGGCAACCAATTCGCTGCCGCCGTCGCTGGCGTGCGAGCAGATCCGAGCAGGCGCCGAGCGCGCAGTGCGCAAGGCCGACACGCTGAAGCCGGTCGAGCTGCGTGACGAGTGGACCCTCGAGATCGTTCACCCCACCACTACGGGAGCTGAACTCGCCGAGGCTGTTCCCGGCTCACGACGGATTTCGGATCGTACGATTTCGCACACACTCGGCAGCGTCGACGACATTCTCGGCCTGATCACTGTCAATGCTCGGCTTGCAGCCGCAGGCGTCTCGACGATCGTGGCAGTCGCCAATCGCACGTGATGAAGTAGCGACTCTATCGCGAAATGCCGCCGACGCCGTGTGCGTCGGCGGCATTTGTCATCTCCTGGGGCAGAACATGTTCCGACCGACCAAACGTTGCTTCAGGTATTGGTGAAACGGACCAATGCGGTAGACGTGTTCGCTGTCACACTTCATCAGTCTTTTCAATGTTCTAGTCCATGCGGCACAAGACAATTCGGGAGGCTTGATGAAGGCGGAACACGTCACAGTGGAAGAACCATTGCGGGGGACCGGCGGTTCGGTTCGAAACATGTTGGACAACAAGTCGATTCGTCGCACAACCACCGTTACGGTGGGGCTGCTCAGTACTATCTGGTTGATCGACATGGTGGATCGCGTCATGATCGGGCTTGCGCTTCCGATGATCGGCGACGAATTCTCGCTCAGCAGTACGCAGTTGGGTGGTGTGGTTTCGGTCTTCGCGATCTTCTACATGCTCGGGCAGGTCCCCGGCGGAATGTTGGCCGACCGTTTCGGACCCAGGCCACTGTTGATCGTCGCCTTGATCCTGTGGTCGGTGTTCACCGCGTTGACAGGGTTCGCGTGGGGTCTCATCTCGCTGATGGTCATGCGTGCGATGTTCGGCATCAGCCAGGGGCTCTTTCCGGCGGCGTCGTTCAAGGCTTTGGCTGAGCGGACGCGTCCGAAAACCAGAGCGACCGCGATGGGTTTCATGCTCGGCGCCAACAACCTCGGCCCCGGCGTCGCACCGCTGATCATCGCGCCGGTCCTCATGGCCGTGGGGTGGCGTGACGCGTTCTGGCTGGTGGCGATCGTCGGCGCTGTGATCGGCACGGTGGTGTGGTTGGTGCTGCCGGCACCGTTGGACACGGACATCTCGGAAGATCCTGAGGCTGCGCTGCAACCTCTGGCGAGCGAGCACTCTCGCGCCGCGGTGTTCAAGTCCGCGTCGGTGTGGAAGTTCGCAATTCTGTTCTGCCTGGCCAACATGTCCGCGTACGGTCTGATGACCTGGGTGCCGAGTTATCTGCTCAACGACAAGGGACTCTCGCTGATCGACACGGGAATCTTTGCCGCGATCCCTTTCATCGTCACGGCGCTGGCAACGATTGTGGGCGGGCGGTTGGTGGACAAGTACTTCCACGACCGGGCTCGGATTCTTCTGGTTCCGTGTATGGCCACGTCGGCAGTCCTGTTGTTCCTGATGACCACCGCTGACACCGTCGCGATGTTCACGTTCTACGAGACGTTGGCTCTAGGCATCAGCGGTCTGTGTTCGATGTCGATCTTCGCGATGCCGTTGCGGGCACTTCCTTCCGAATTCCTCGGTTCCGGAATGGGTTTGATCAACGGTTGTGGTCAGTTCGCCGGTTTCATCACCCCGCTCGTGATGGGATGGATGGTGGACCAGTTCTCGTACATGGCTGCATTCGGAGTCCTGGTCGGAGCGACGAGCGCTGCCGCATTGGTGGCCATGATCGTTCCGCAGACCCCGGCGAAATTCTGAGAAGGAGACTGAAGATGTCGGCAACGGACGGCACACGAAAGATCGAAGACGACGTCGTCACCGATTTTTCCGAGAAGATGAGTTACGGGGCCTACCTCGGACTCGATACCCTCCTGGATTCGCAGCATCCGGTGAGCGAGCCGGAACACCACGACGAACTCTTGTTCATCATTCAGCACCAGACCAGCGAGTTGTGGCTCAAGCTGTTTCTCCACGAGATACGGGCGGCCAGAGCAGCGATCGCTGCCGACGACATTCGGGTCGCATTCAAGCGGATCGCACGCGTCAAACACATCCAGGCCACTCTGACCGAACAGTGGTCCGTGTTGGCGACACTGACGCCGGCGGAGTATGCGGAGTTCAGGGGCGTTCTCGGCAACTCGTCGGGGTTCCAGTCGTACCAGTACCGCGCCGTGGAATTCGTGCTCGGAAACAAGAACGCCGGCATGCTGAAGGTGTTCGAATCGGATCCGTCCGCCCATCGATTGTTGGAGACCCTGCTCGGAGAGCCGACGCTGTACGACGAGTTCTGGCGGTACCTGTCCAGGCAGGGTTACGACGTTCCGGCGTCGGCTCTCGAACGAGACGTCAGCGCGCCCTACGTGCGAAACGACGAGCTGATTCCGCTGGTCAAGGCAATCTACGAGAACGTCGAACAGCACTGGACGGCGTACGAGGCATTCGAGGAGTTGGTCGACCTCGAGGAGAGCTTTCAGCTGTGGCGGTTCCGGCATCTTCGGACCGTGCTGCGGGTGATCGGCATGAAGAAGGGGACCGGCGGTTCGAGTGGTGGTGCCGGGTTCCTGCAACGTGCGCTGGAGTTGAGCTTCTTCCCCGAGCTGTTTGCCGCCCGAACAGAGATCGGTACCTGACACACCTGCTTGATGACACACAGTTGCTTGTCACACCCAGCTGTTCGTGACGCACGACGAATCCGAGCCCGAAGGACAGGAGTCTTGGACAAGATCCGACAGGGTCGCTTCGGCCAAGCTTGACTGCGAAGTTGCAAGTCGGTGACAGGAGAGCGTCGGAGTGGACAAGAAATCAATGGTGGCAGACCTGGCGGCGCTGGTAACCGCCGAGTCGCCCAGTTCCGACCTCGGCGCAGTCGATGCATGTGCGGACGTGGTGGCCGACATCGGCGAACGCCATCTCGGAAGCGCCCCCGAACGTATCCGTATCGACGGACGCCAGCACTTGCGTTGGTCGTTCGGCGCGGAGCCGAAGGTGATGCTCCTGGGCCATTTCGACACCGTCTGGCCGCTCGGAACGCTCGCGGAGTTGCCCTGGTCGGTCACCGACAACATCGCCACCGGACCCGGAGTCTTCGACATGAAGGCCGGCATCGTCCAGCTCTTCCATGCGCTCGCATCGCTTCCGTCGCTCGACGGGGTGGTCGTGCTCCTCAATTCCGACGAGGAAATCGGCTCCCCGACTTCGCGCGCACTGATCGAGAAGCAAGCCCGTCAGGTCGACGCTGTGCTGGTCCTCGAGGCCGCCGCCGACGGCGCGGTGAAGACCGCGCGCAAGGGTATGTCGCTGTACTGCGTCGACATCGAGGGACGCGCTGCACATGCCGGACTGGAACCGGAGCGAGGCGTGAACGCCGTAGTTGAGCTCGCACATCAGATTCAGGCCGTGGTGGAGCTCGCGGACCCGGCGGCGGGAACGTCGGTGGTGCCGTCCGTGATCAGTGGCGGAACCACGACCAATACCGTTGCAGCGCAAGCACAACTGTGGTGTGACGTTCGCATGTGGTCCGTGAAGGAACAGGAACGCATCGATCGTTCGATCCGTGCGCTGACACCGGCGCTGGCCGAAAGTCGAATTTCGGTGTCCGGAGGACCCAACCGTGGGCCACTGGAATCAGTGTCTTCGGAGAAGCTGTACTTTCTCGCTCACCAGGTCAGCAGTGAGAGCGGGTTGGGAATGCTTCGCGACTGCGCAGTCGGCGGTGCGTCGGACGGAAATTTCACTGCCGCAGTCGGAACTCCCACGTTGGACGGCCTCGGTGCCGTCGGCGGTGGTGCCCACGCAGCGACAGAACACGTAGAGATAGATCAGATGATCCCGCGCGCCACCTTGTTGGCCGGTCTGGTGACTCGAATCCTGGAGGGAGGACTGTGACGATGACGTCGCCGAACAATGTCCAACGCAAGACCGTTCAACCATTCGGAGGTGTATCGCCTTCACGGATGCGGCAAGCAATCAGCCAGGCCGAGCAAGCCGCTCTGCTTGCATGTGTGACTATCGAAACCGTCACCGGGCATGCCGAGTTGGAACAGGTATTCGGTCTGTTCGAGAAGGTATGGCAGCCGGAGAGCGGCAACCCTCCCGTCCATCGGGACATGATGAAAGCGCTCGCGCACTCCGGTAACTACGTCGCCGGCGCTTTTCGTGGCGGAGATCTGATCGGCGGCTCGGTTGCATTCTTCGAGGAACCGCAACATCGTTCGTTGCATTCACACATCACGGGGATCCTGCCGAACGTGCAGAACGGGCACATCGGCCTCGCGTTGAAACTGTTCCAGCGAGCGTGGGCACTGGAACGAGGAATTCTCCACGTGCGGTGGACTTTCGACCCGCTCGTCGCTCGCAATGCCTACTTCAACGTCTCGAAACTCGGTGCGTTCCCGATCCAGTATCTGCCGCGTTTCTACGCGCCGATGAACGACAGTCTCAACGGCGGCGCAGACAGCGACCGATTGCTGATCGACTGGGAAATCGGTAGCAGCAAGGTTTCCGACGTCGTCGCCGGTTCGGGAGAGGTCCCGACTCCCGAGTCGTTGGGAGCGAGCGAACTGTTGTCGATCTCCGAAGCCGGCCTGCCCGTGTTGAAGTCGACCAAGAATCGATTCGTCACGGTGGCTACACCGAATGACGTGTACACACTGCGTAAGTCGGACCCGGCGGCAGCGAACGACTGGCGCCTGGCAGTCCGCGAGACTCTCGGGGGTGTGCTCGCCGAGAACGGAGTGGTTCTCGCAGTCACCAGGACCGGAAAATATGTACTGGACCGTGCGCCGGGAACACAGGCAGGCAGGACAACAGCGGAGGTTACATCGTGAAGATCGACGGAGTTGAATTACGCCGGGCAGCAATGCCGTTGAAGGCGCCGTTCCGAACCTCGTTCGGCACGGAGACCACCAAGGACGTGTTGTTCGTCAAGGTGGTCACCTCGGAGTCGGCGGGCTGGGGCGAGTGCGTTGCGATGTCCGAGCCTCGCTACTGCTCCGAATACACGGACGGCGCCGCCGAAGTCCTTCGTAAGTTCCTGATTTCGTCTCTGGGCGAACTCACCGATCCCGACGTGCATGCCCTGAGCGCGGCGATGGAACAGTTCGCCGGACACCCCATGGCCAAAGCGGCACTGGAAACCGCATTTCTCGACGCCGAGTTACGGGCCGCCGGGACGAGCATGTCTTCGTACCTGGGTGCAGTAGTCGATCGCGTACCTGCGGGTGTTTCGGTGGGTATCAAGAATTCGATCGACGAACTGCTCGAAGAGGTAGGCGGGTTCCTCGAGGCCGGATACCTGCGCATCAAACTGAAGATCGAACCGGGCTGGGACATCGAGCCGGTTCGCGCAGTCCGCGAGAGGTTCGGCGACGACGTACTCCTCCAGGTCGACGCGAACACGGCGTACACCCTGGCTGACGCGCGCCATCTCCAGCGGCTCGACGACTTCGACCTCCTGCTGATCGAGCAGCCGCTTCCCGAAGAGGAACTGCGTGGCCACGCCAGGCTGGCCGAGATGATGCGCACGCCGGTCTGCCTCGACGAGTCGATCACCTCCGCGAAGGTCACCGCCGACGCTCTGGCAATCGGTGCGTGCAGCGTGGTGAACATCAAACCGGGACGTGTGGGCGGTTATCTGGAATCGCGTCGTATCCACGACGTCTGCAAGGCCAACGGAATTGCCGTGTGGTGCGGCGGAATGCTCGAGACCGGAATCGGCAGGGCTGCCAACGTCGCCCTTGCCGCGCTCCCCGGATTTGTCCTACCAGGCGATACGTCGGCTTCCGACCGGTACTTCGCCGAAGACATCACCGAGCCGTTCGTACTCGACAACGGTTACGTGAAGGTTCCGGAAGGGCCGGGCATCGGCGTCGAACCGATCCCTGACCTGCTCGAAGCAATCACCACGTCGGTCGAATGGATCGGCATGGATCGGCTTTGACGAATCACTATGACACACTTCGTTCACAGGACGAAGGAGTGATAGACGTGGGCACCGTACGACCTCGCATCAGTTTGGTGCGGCTTCTCGAAGACGTGGGAACTACGGTGCTGAACCCGGTTGTCGGCGACCCGGAGGCGGTCCAGGAGATCGCCTCGGTGGTCATTCACGACCCCGACGACGACTCACCCTCGACACCGGACTCCATGGTGCTGCTCGTCGGCATCACCGGAGGCGAACGTATCGCGGAGTCCGTGGCCGGCCTGGCCGAGCGCGGAGTACGCGTGGTGGTCGCGCGAGTGACCACCGAGGTCAGCGATGCCGACCGTGAATCCATCATCTCCTCCGGCGTTGTCGTATTGACCTTGGCGCGTGGAGTTTCGTGGGTTCAGCTCACAAGCCTGCTTCATTCGGTGCTCTCGGCACGGAACGAAGTCGGGCACATCCACTCGCGCGGAGGTGGACCGGCCGGCGATCTGTTCGCTTTCGCCAACGCCGTCAGCGCACTTCTGGATGCGCCGATCACGATCGAGGACCGAAGCTCACGGGTCATCGCTTTCTCCGGACGTCAGGAAGAAGGTGACGGTCCACGTATCGCGACCGTTCTGGAGCGCCAAGTTCCTGACCAGTACATTCGAGTGCTCGAAGAAGCGGGAGTCTTCGACCGGCTCTATCGCAGCGATGATCCGGTGTGGGTTTCGGCCGAGACCCTCGGTACGAAAATGGGTCGTATCGCCGTGTCCATCAGAGCCGGCGACGAGTTCCTCGGCTCCATGTGGGTGGCAACCGGTGAGCCGATGTCCGAGGACCGGATGCGTGCACTGCGCGATTCGGCCGGGTTGATTGCACTGCAGATGTTGCGGTTGCGCGGCGGCGCCGACGCCGAGCGTCGACTGCGCGCAGACCTGATCGCAACCCTTCTCGACGGTGGATCCGGTGCGGTCGACGCGATGAATCGCCTCGGCCTCGGGACCGGTCCCGCACTCGTGATGGCATTGGGCCGCAGGTCTTTCGAAGGATCGTCGAAGCCGGACGACGCAGCCCACGTGGTGCGGCTGACCGACGCTCTGGCCATGCACCTGGGCGCGGTCCATTCGCAGTCGGCTGCTGCTCTGGTCAACGGAACCGGCTACGCGGTGCTGTCGGTGCGAGGGCATTCCCCGGCAGAAGCCGAGCTACAGGCGTTCCGTGTGGCCTCGGACTTCCTGGACCGAACCGGAGCGTCCGGCGACACGATCATCGGGATCGGCCGGGTCGTGACCAGACCGGCGCAGCTGAGCCGATCGAAGCGCGACGCCGAACATGCCCTCGAAGTGTTGTTGGCGGGACGAGCGTCGGGCAGCGTCGCCACCTTCAGTAGCGTCCACGTCGATGCCATCCTGTTGGAGATCGCGTCGGAAGCTGCAGCCGAAGGGTTCTCGGACCTCGGACCCATCGAGGCGATCGCCAGCCACGACGCAGCTCACGCGACCTCGTTCGTCGACACCCTCGATGCGTGGCTCAACGCCTTCGGTGACGTCGGTGACGCCGCGGCGTCATTGCACGTACACCCCAACACCTTTCGGTATCGTCTCAGCAAGTTGAAGGGTATGGCCGCGTTGGACCTGGACGATCCCAACGTCCGCTTCCGGTTGATGGTGCATCTTCGTCTGCGCGGTCCACGCTAGCTCGAAAGCCGAAAAATGCGGGTCGCACTGATTTCTCAGCGCGACCCGCATTCTTTGTCAGTGGGTTCAGATCAGCTGTTGTTGCGAAGTGCTTCGACAGCGATGCGGCCGACGGTTCCGATGGAGGCGTCGATCTTCGGGGCGCGGTGGGTGAGCTCGTGGGACTTGGTGAAGACACCGACGGCGTAACGCTTGCCATCCGGGTACGCCACGACGCCGGCTTCGTTACGTACCAATCCCAGCGTTCCGGTCTTGGCGGCGACAGTGACCTCGTCGGGGAAACCGGACGAAAGGCGATGCGGCCAGACCTGCTTGCTCATGATGGTTCGGACTTCTTCACAGGCCGATGCGGGGCCGGCTTCGTCCCTCCAGATTGCAGCCAGCAACATTGTGATCTCACGAGGAGTGCTGGAGTTGGAGCGGGCCGGATCCATGACGGAAATTGTCCGAAGAATTTCGATGGGCGGCATTTCCAGCAAGGTGCCCTTGTCGACACCGAGGTCGTCGTAGACCGATTTGAACAGACCACGGCAGTCACGGACCAAGTTGGTCTTCTCCAAACCGAGCCCGCGCAGCGTTGCGACGATGTTGTCGAGTCCGAGGCGTTCGTACAAGAAGTCCGTGGCGGCGTTGTCGCTGAAGCTCATCATGAGCAGAGCGAGATCTCGCCAGCTTGCGGTGACGTCGTCGGCGCAGCCGCCGATACCGATGCCGCCGGAGCGGAACTCGGCGGTCACGGTGGCGTGCTCGGTCGGATCAAGGGTGCCGGCCGCAACTTCACGGGCGTACTGGAGTACAACAGGAATCTTGAAAACGGAGGCGAGGATGACACCTTCGTCAGCGCCGTAGCCGAACTCTTCGCCGGAATCGATGTCGCGTGCGTGGACGAACGCATCGGTCTTCGCTTCGGCGAGTACAGCAGCGATCTCCTGCTGTGCGCTCTCAACGTACGTGGCGGTTTCGGTCATTCGAGAAGCCCTTTCGTCGGTATCCGTATATCTGGGTTATTCGTGGATCTGACGATAGTTAGTCGACGACGGGGGGTCTTGTACGAATCGACGAAGGTTGGCGCACGGTTCGGTGCTGATACGCCGAATCAACCGATTGTCAGGGTGTTCCGATTGTCAGGGTGTTGCGGGGGTCAGGGTGTTCCGGGGGCAGGGGTGTTCCGGGGGTCAGGACGCATAAGTTTCGAGGCGACGTCCGACCAGTTCGGCGACGTCGGTCCGACGCTTGTCCGAGACCACGCCTGCTAACAGGATGGTGAACAATTCGTCGATACGGTCGTTCAAATCGCTTCGTCTGGTGAGCACGTTCGAAACCAGTTGAACGCCGGTGAATGCCGAGATCGCCACGCGACCCACCGATTCCGGCTCCACGTCGTCGCGGATGTCGCCTTCGAGCTTCGCGGCCTCGGCCAGTTTTCGAAGCTCGCGGATCCACACGACGTACGGGCCTTGCGAACCGTCGGCAGAGGCCAATTCGAGGGTAAGACGGACTCCCGCACGAACAATCGGGTCCGCGACGAGTTGGCGGCCCATCTCGTGGCACACCATGACGAGCTGTTCCAGTGCCGGCGCGCCTGTGGCTGCAACTGAGGTGAAGGCAGTGATCGACATCTGGTGCTGTTCTTCGATGACCGCCTGAGCCAATTCGTCTTTGGACGAGAAGTGGAAATAGACCGCGCCCTTGGTCATCTGCGCCGCGGACACGATGTCATTCATGCTCGTGCTGCCGTACCCCGTGACTTCGAACCGATCAGCAGCGCCTTGAAGAATCTGTCGGCGACTGATCTTGGCACGTTCCTGCATTGCTCCCTTGTCCTCCGACTGTTAACACGTGAACCAGTTTTAGGGCCCTAGGTCCCGGACCAGCGCCCCACGGTAGCAGCGAATCTCGTGCTCGCGCGACAGCGCGAAACGGACTGTTCGGTGTGCAATCGCAGGTCACGGTCGGTAGGAGTGACAAATGCGACCGCCGCAACCTCCGTTGGAGGCTGCGGCGGGGAGTCCAGTTATCGGCCAGCGAAATTCGGTCGAAGGTACGCGATCAACGAGTCGAGACAGTTGACTCGAAGCCGAGGTCGCGTAGCGCCGACTTGAGTTTGGTCTGCGCCTCGTCGAGAGATTCGGGTGACGGCGAAGTATCGGCGCCACTGATGTCGAAGTTCCCCATGTCGTATGCGGGGAAGACGTGAACGTGAAGATGCGGAACTTCCAGACCTGCGATGAGGAGACCCGCCCGAGGCGCGTCGAACGCCTTCCTCACAGCCTGACCCAGGGTGCGGGCAACCGCGGTGACCTTGGCAAAGAGTTCAGGATCCACGTCCTGCCACTGATCGACCTCGGCTCGCGGTACCACGAGTACGTGGCCCTGCGTTACCGGCGCAATGGTCAGGAACGCGACAACGTCGTCGTCCTCCCACACGAAACGTCCTGGTAGATCTCCGTTGATGATGGCGCTGAAGACTGAAGGCATACCCCGAGATTAGCCCGCGTCCGGTTGCCAGGAAACTCCCAGGCTGGACGCAGGTTCGTCGGAGCCGGCCCGACAAATCTAGGACGCATGACGACAGAAGCCATGCAGACCGCGGGCAGCACGGACGCAGGGGAGCTTTCCGCGACGACTGTAGTGCTGGACGTGGTCGTCCCGGTATACAACGAAGAGGCCGGCCTGGAGACGTGCGTGCGGCGCCTGCGCCGGCATTTACGCACACAGGTGCCATTCTCTGCACGAATTACCATCGCGGACAACGCCAGTGTCGACGGCACGTTGGCACTCGCACGTTCCCTCGCCGAAGAATTCGACGACGTCCGGGTCGTCCACCTGGATGCGAAGGGCCGTGGTCGAGCACTGCGGCAGGTGTGGAGCGACTCCGATGCCGACGTGGTCGCGTACATGGACGTCGACCTCTCCACCGATCTCAATGCCCTGATGCCGTTGATTGCTCCGCTGCTCTCCGGCCACTCGGACATCGCCATCGGTTCCCGGTTGGCCCGTTCGTCGCGCGTGGTACGCGGCCCCAAACGCGAGTTCATCTCACGTAGCTACAACCTCATCCTCCGAAGCGCACTGCATGCTCGCTTCTCCGACGCTCAGTGCGGATTCAAAGCCATGCGAGTCGATGTTGCGCGGCAACTACTTCCGCTGGTGGAGGACACCGGGTGGTTCTTCGATACCGAATTGCTCGTGCTGGCCGAGCGAGCGGGCATGCGGATTCACGAGGTCCCTGTCGACTGGGTGGACGATCCGGACAGTCGGGTGGACATCATTGCCACCGCAGTTGCCGACCTCAAAGGTGTGGTCCGCGTCGGGCGAGCACTGTCGACCGGTTCCCTTCCCTTGGCTGAGCTCAGGGCGAGTTTCGGACGTGAACCACTGGTTCCCGGAGTCCCTCGAGGAATGGTCGGGCAGCTCTCGCGCTTTGCCGTGGTGGGAGTCATTTCGACGCTCGCGTACGCGCTGCTCTACCTCGCACTGCACTCGGTGATGGGGGCGCAGTGGGCCAACGCCGTCGCATTGCTGGTGACCGCGGTATTCAACACCGCCGCCAATCGAGCCTTCACCTTCGGGATCCGCGGGTCGGAAGGATCCGCCCGTCACCAGATGCAGGGGCTGCTCGTGTTCGGGTTCGGTCTGCTGCTCACCAGCGGATCGTTGTTCGTTCTCGACGTCATGGCGCCCGACGCGTCCAAGCACGTGGAGCTTGCCGTACTCGTCATTGCCAATCTTGTTGCCACAGTGAGCCGATTCGTCGCGCTGCGCTGGGTTTTTCGCACTGCACAATCCGTAGGAGCCAATCGATGACCGCCACTGCAGAGACACTCGCCGCGCCGCTGCCTGCGCCGGAACCGCAGCGTCAGGTGCGCTGGGAACCGTGGGCGCTCGGAGTGTTGCTGGTGGGCACCGGAGTCGCCTACATCTGGGGCCTGGGCGCGTCCGGATGGGCCAACTCGTTCTATGCTGCTGCGGTCCAGGCAGGTTCGGTGTCGTGGAAGGCCTTCTTCTTCGGTTCGTCGGATGCTGCCAACTCGATCACCGTCGACAAGCCGCCGATGTCCCTGTGGTTGATGTCGCTGTCGGTTCGCATCTTCGGACTCAATTCCTGGGCGATGTTGGTGCCGCAGGCACTCCTCGGAGTCGGATCGGTTGCGCTGTTGTGGGGAACGGTTCGACGGTATTTCGGTGCGGCCGCCGGCCTCATCGCCGGCTTGGTACTTGCGCTCACACCCGTAGCGGCGCTGATGTTTCGGTTCAACAACCCGGATGCCCTGCTGGTGCTCCTGATGATCGCAGCAGTGTGGGCGATGATGCGCGCCGTGCAGGACGGTCGCACCCGCTGGCTGGTGTTGGTCGGTATCTTCTGCGGATTCGGTTTCCTGACAAAGCAATTGCAGGTCATGTTGGTAGTTCCACCGCTGGCGCTCACCTATCTGATCGCCGGACCGCCGAAACTGGGTAAGCGCGTACTCCAACTGTTCGCGGCACTGGGCGGACTGATCGTCTCCGCCGGATGGTGGTTGGCAATCGTCGAACTGTGGCCGGCCGACTCGCGTCCGTGGATCGGTGGTTCGCAGAACAATTCGATTCTCGAACTGACACTCGGCTACAACGGGCTCGGACGCTTGAGCGGCAACGAGACCGGAAGCGTCGGCGGCGGCGGAATGCGCGGTGCTGGTGATGCTGCGGCCGGTGCTGCTGCGGGAGGCTTCCCCGGAATGGGCGAGGCCGCAGGCGGTATGGCAGCGGGAGGCATGGCACCAGGTGGTGGGGCCGGTGGCGGTATGTGGGGGAGTACCGGCATTACCCGACTGTTCGAATCTGCCCAGGGCGGACAGATTGCCTGGTTGATTCCTGCTGCACTGATACTTCTGGTGGCTGGAATCGTGCTGCGAGGCAGGGCTCCCCGCGCTGACACACAGCGCGCGTCATTCATCGTCTGGGGACTGTGGCTGTTGGTGACCGGACTGACCTTCAGTTTCATGGCGGGAATCTTCCACGCTTACTACACCGTTGCGCTGGCGCCGGCGATCGCCGCACTGATCGGTTCAGGATCCGTATTCGCTTGGCGTCATCGTGACGTCCTCTGGGTTCGCCTCGTTCTGGCAGTGTCGTTGGCGGCAACCGTCGCGATGGCGTGGGTACTGCTCGGACGCTCGCCTTCGTTCGTACCGTGGCTTCGCTGGGCGATTCTGGTCGTCGGCATCGTCACTGCCGTGGCAGTGCTGATTCCGGCAGCGACGCGAGGTCGATTGGCTGTGGCAGTGATTCTCGCGGCGATCTTCACCGGTCTGGCGGGTCCGACTGCGTACGCGATCGACACGATCAACACTCCGCATACCGGTTCCATAGTTTCGGCGGGACCGAGCGTGGAAGGTGGAATGGGCGGGCCGGGCGGTGGCCGCGGAGGATTCGGCGGATTCGGTGGCATGGTTGACGGCGGTAACCGTCGGACTGACGGGGCTGGGACCGGAACGCCGGGAACGCCCCCTGCCGGAATGGGCCAGATGCCCGGTGGTGCAACAGCTCCGGGTACCACCACTTCGGCCACCGATGGAACGCGGAGCGCAATGGGAGGCGGCGCCGCCGGTGGTTTGCTTCAGGGCAGTACACCGGGAGCTGCCATCGTGTCCACACTCGGAGAGAACTCCGACCAGTTCACGTGGGTAGCCGCGGCAATCGGGTCGAACAGCGCATCGGGCTATCAGCTTGCGACGCAGTCACCGGTCATGGCTATCGGAGGGTTCAACGGGAGTGATCCGTCCCCGACACTCACGCAGTTCCAGCAGTACGTGTCAGAGGGCAAGATTCACTTCTTCATCGCCGGCGGTGGGATGGGTGGCGGTATGAACGCCGAAGGTACCGCTACCGCGATCTCGACGTGGGTGACCGAAAACTTCACCGCCACAACGGTGGACGGGGTGACTCTCTACGACTTGACGGTTGGGGGCTGACCAACATGAACGCACGCCAGGTCCGCATCGGAGGTGCTCCCCCCCGATGCGGACCTGGCGTGAAGTTGTATGTCTGAGGTTCGTCCTCAGGTTTTGAAGGTGGTGTTCGCCGGCCGCGGGTGCTGCTGCGGGTCGATCGAGGGTGGTGGGATGAACCAGGGTTTGTTGTCGACCCCGATGCGGATTTCCCACTTCCCGACGAACCCGGATTTCCGGTGCATCAGCCGATGATGTGAACGGCACAGCAGGACAAGGTTGTTCATCACCGTCGGGCCACCGTTCGCCCAGTGCCGGATGTGGTGTGCGTCGGTCCAGGCGGGCACGCATGTGCAGCCGGGGAAGGCGCAGCCTTTGTCTCGGGCGATCAGCGCCACTCGCTGTTCGGCGGACACTAATCGCTTTCCGGGTTTCGCATCGAGCGGTGCGCCGTGGTCGTCGAGCAGTACGGTGGAGAGGAAGCAGTCGCAGCCGAGGAGTCTCGTCTGCGAGACGGACAGTGGCCCCAGCCAGGGCATGTGCCCGACATCAAGATCCGACACAGCCACTCCACTACCAGAAGTAGCGGGTGCGGCTGCGCAGTCCCGATGCTCAGCGAGGTCGCGGGCGTTGATGTGCACGTTCACGTGCGGACGCTGACCACCATCGAAACCGGTCTTCGCGCAATCCAAATACCGGCGGATCAGTTCGGTGAACCCATCCGCAGTCCGCTTCGCCGCCGACCGAGAATCCGGGGTTCCATCCGGTGCCGGGGTGGGCATCGTCAGATTCGACAACGCCGACAACAACATTTCCCCGGTGAGAGCATCGAAATCACCGCGCACCACCACCCGACCATTCAACGTCGACGCGATCCGCAACTCGTTGCGGTCGATATCTTCGGCGGGCGGAATCTCATCCGATTCGAACACTCGCTCCAAAGTCGCGATCACATTCCGCACCTTCGTCGTTGTCGCCTCCACGCCCGACGCGGCAGCCAACAACAAGTCGATACAGCGAGGGAGCGCTTCCTCCGGCATGCCCTTCGGTGGTGATTCGCAGAACGCCACGATCAACACGGCATGATCGAAGGAGCAGTCCCCGCCATCGAACCGGGCAGCCACCGCCGGAAACGGGCGTAGCGCTGCACCCAGGGCGGCGATCTTCTTCCCGTCCCGAACCTGCAGCATCGTGTTTGCCGCCAACCAGCAACCCACCCCGCGGCTCGCAATCACCTGATCATCCGGCCGCAACGACAACTCGTCCACCACCGCCACCCGCACAGCCTCGAGACGAAGAATCTCCGCACTCGCCTCGTTAGCAGCGGTACGCAACTCAGAAGCAGACAGCTGCCACAGGCGTCCGCGCAACCCCACCGCAGAACCCGAAACCACGTCCGACAGATAGACACTCATTGAATCCCCCGATCCCCACCCAACAATACTCGAACACGTGTTCGAGTCAAGCGTCAATTTTGTTGGGCTGGGGTGTGTTGCTCGAGGTGGCAGATGAGACTGGTATGGCCGTGCGTTCTCGGGTCGATGAGAGAATGAAGCGTGCCTGATCGACCTGAGATTGTCTGTATTTGCGGCTCTGTGCGATTCGCTGAAGAGATGCGGGAGGCGAACCGCGACCTGACGTTCGCAGGCGTGATCGTCGTCGCGCCGGGTGAAGCAGACGAGGCGATCTCTATCGAGCAGAAAACGCTGCTCGACGCGCTTCACCTGCGCAAGATCGACCTGGCTGATCGGGTGCTGGTCGTCAACCCACGCGGATACATTGGCGAGTCCACGCGCCGAGAGATCGCGTACGCGCGCGCCACCGGCAAACCAGTGTCGTTCACGGCGCCGTTTGATCAGTAAGCGCCTCGTTGGTGCAGGCGGCAAGGAAGATCCCAGGCAGAGTTGCGAGTGTTGCAGGAGAGTCGGTGGAGCGCGCTCCCGTCCGGAACCGCCACGCAGTCGGTTCGAACACCGTGCGCCGATCTACGGGCGGTTG
Organism: Rhodococcus sp. FW305-130; assembly: GCF_058788335.1. Lineage (NCBI taxonomy): Bacteria > Bacillati > Actinomycetota > Actinomycetes > Mycobacteriales > Nocardiaceae > Rhodococcus > Rhodococcus sp. FW305-130. Next base: position 473,308 of record NZ_JBYTAP010000003.1, read on the forward strand.
ACCGGTCGCCTTCACCTTCGGGAGCAACGGACCGATCACCTCCACCGCCTCATCCGAAATCGCATCACGCAAAACGCATAAACACTCGCCCGTGAACTACCGGATCAGGATTGGCAACACGCTCTAAGCGCGAATGCCGTCTAGGTCGTGGACCACGTCGCAGCAGGCGTCGAGTAATTCGCGATCATGGCTGATCAGTAATACGCCGACGCCGGTTTCGGTGGCGCGACTCTCGATCAACCGAATGAGCGCGGCCGTCGTGGCGGCGTCGAGCATCGCCGTCGCCTCGTCACAGATGAGGTATTTCGGTTGTTGCGCCAGCGATCTCGCTAGACAGGCGCGCTGCAGTTGGCCGTCGCTCACCTGGTGGGGTCTACGGGACAAGAGATCGGGAGTGAGGCCCACTTCTGCTGCCAGTGCGACCACATCGATTGTCCTACCGGCAATATCGCCGGGTTGACCGATGATCGAGGCGAGCGTCTGCCGAGGGTCGGTTGATGCGCGAGGTGACTGAAACAGCATGGCCACCGTCCCGCGCAGTGCCGCGGATACCGAGAATTTGGTACCCACGACGGGTGATCCGTCGATTCGCACCTCGCCTGACCACGGTGCATCCAACGAGGCGAGAATCCTTGCAAGTGTTGATTTTCCGGTGCCAGAAGGCCCGGTCAGGCCGATCAGCCTTCCCGGCGGAATTTCGAGCGAGACGTTCTCGAGCACCGGTCGGTTCCGGTGGTAACCGCTGGTAATTCCCAGAGCTTGCAAACTCATGTCAGCCCACCTTCCGCAGCGTTCGGTACGTGCGGTCACCCAGTGTGACCAGTTCGGTCGGGCCACCGGATTGTTTCGACTCCGGGCGTCGTAGGTGATAGACGCAGTCGTCGGGGAGATCGGTGAGTTGCGGTGGTGATCCGGGCATGGGATTCAAGCCTCGGGATGGCAAGGCGTCGAGCAGGTCTCGGGTGTAGTCGTGCAGCGGATCTTGGAACACCAGAGCCGCCGGACCGGTTTCCATGATGCGTGATGCGTACATGACGGCAAGTCGATCCGCGACATCGCTGCGGGTGAGTGATGCAAGGTCATGGGTGATGAGCAGGACAGCCGCCCCGGAGTCAGCGCACTCTCGAAGTAATCCCATGACGTGGTCGGTGAGTTCGCGGTCGAGGTTGGCGGTGGGTTCGTCTGCGACGATCACCGATGGATTCCCGGCCAGCGCACCGGCAATGGCAACGCGTTGCGCCATGCCGCCCGACAGTTCGTGCGGGTAACAGTCCAGGGCCGACGGTTCGAGTCCGACGCGAAGTGCCAAGGCGTCGCAAGTGTGATCGCCGCCGAGTGCGTCGATCGTCTCCTGTAGTTGCGATCGCGCAGTCCGGACGGGGGTGAGATGTGTTGCGGCGGATTGTGGAACGAGAGCCACGTGCCGCCCACGGAACGCGGTGCCGGAGAAGACGTCGATCTCGAGGTCCGCTGTACCGACGGTGACCGTTCCGGTTCGAGAAGCATTCGGTGGCAACATGTTCATGACCGAGGTGGCGATGATCGACTTGCCACACCCGGATTCGCCGACAAGCGCGGTCACCGTGCCGGCTGGAACGTCGAGGTCGATGTCGCTCGCAGCGTGGACTACGGATCCTCCGGGCAAAGGGATCCTGACGGTGAGGGATTCGATGCGTAGGCCGCGTTTCACAGTCGTAGCTCCGAAGGTCGAGGGGGCGTCAGCATCGACCGCAGGGCCGAACCGGCAACTGCAACAGCGACGGTGGCGATCACGAGGACTGCGGCGGGGAATGCAAGAGTCCACCAACCGCCGAGGAGCAGAGAACTGCGTGCCTCTTCGAGAAGCGTCCCGAGACTGGGTTTGTGCGGGGGAAGACCGAAACCCAGGAAGGACAATGTCGATTCGTGCCAGACGGCATGGGGCAGCAGGAGAACGACTGCGATCAAGGCCTGTGGCGCGGTCGCCGGCACGAGGTGGCGCATGATCACGTGACGTCGACTTGCTCCCGCGAGAATGGCGGCGTCGATGTAGGGACGCTCGCGCAGACTCAAGATCTCGGAGCGGATGATCCGGGCCACTTGGGTCCAGTGGGTCAGTGCGATCGAAAGCACGATGGCGGCAATGCTTCCACGGAACATCGCGACGATGACGATGCCGAGCAACAGGTGGGGGAGCGCGTTGACGGCATCGGTGCCGCGCATGACGAACCTGTCCACCAAGCCGCCGACCAGTCCGGCCGTAGTGCCGACGGCGACGCCGATCACCGTGGCGAGCAGCGCGCAGGCGAGTGCGATCAGAAGTGAGGTTCTGATGCCTGCAGCTATGCGCACGAATAGATCTCGGCCCGCCGAGTCAGTTCCGAACGGGTGATCGAACGACGGAGCCAGGCGAGCCGCCGAGAAGTCTGTGACTCGGTCGTCGACGTCGGCCAACCATGGGACCAACGCCGCGTACAGCGCAACGAGGATCAGCACGCCGAGGGCGATCTTGAAGCGTCGTTCAGCCATCGGTACCTACTCTCGGGTCGAGCACTGCAACCAGCACGTCGGCAAGCAGTGAGCCGAGCATGACCGTCAATGTCGTACCGACGGTGAGGAACGCGAGCAGTGCCATGTCTAGGTCTCGCGCAGACGACACGATGGCGCCGGCGATCCCCGGCCAACTGAACACCTCTTCCACCAGCACTGCCCCGACTATCAGCTCGGGCAACCGCACGCCGACGATGTTGACGAAAGGTGCCAGTGATGTGGGCAGTATGTGGCGCTTCGTGATGGTCGGCGTCGGGATACCGCGTGCTACCGCGCCGGCGACAAATCCCTCACTTTTCGAACCCACGACGGACTCTCGGACGGCAAGTAGGAGCCACGGCATTTGCGAAATGGCGAGCACCGTCACTGGTAGGACCAAGTGCCGGATCACCTGTCCCGGTGTGGGATCGGCGCCCCCGTCGGTCAGTCCGGCGACCGGGAGCCAGCCGAGAGTCAACGCGAAGAGCGCGATGGCACCCAGCGACAAGACAAACGGCGGAAGTCCTTGGACCACGACGCCCAGCCCGGACACGGTCTTGTCCAGGAATCCTCCACTGCGGATTCCGGCGAGAACACCGAGTGTCAGCGAGGCGAGAATCGCGATGAGGAGTGAGATCCCGACCAGCAGCAAGGTCCATGGCAGACGTTCGAAGATGACTTGGGAAACAGGCTGATTGAACGATCTGGAGATCCCGAGATCGCCGGTGAACACACCCTGGAGCCAATTCCAGTACGTGCTGTACCAGGGGTTGTCGAAACCCATCTGATCGGCGATCAACGCTTTGTCTGCGTCGCTTGTCGTCATGTATCGCGTGCCGAGGTAGCCGACCAGTGGATCGAACGGTGAGATCGCGGCGGCGGCAAAGAGTCCCGCGGACACCACGGCGATGACCGGCACGATGAACAACACCCGCCGACCGACCATCGTGAGGATGGCCTTTCGGCGGGAGTTGTCACGGTGACCCCGTGTCGGCCCCGCGTCTGGCCGAACGTCGACCGCTGTCATTGCCCTCGGGCCCACGTCTGCAGTGACCACCATGGACCCCAGGTCACACCGTGTGAGTGTGGTTCGAGTACCGGTCCGGACATCTGCCAGTCGGAATCCTTCGACACGTACGTATGGTCGAGGAACACGAGGATGACAAACCCGGGATCTTCGACGTACGCCTGCTGTACGTCGCGATACGCGGCATCACGCGTTGCCTGATCCAGGCTGCGGCGTCCTACTTCCAAGCCTGCGTCGACTGCTGGATTGGAGTAGTCACTGGCGTTGTCGTAGATGCTGCCGACCCCGGGCGCGATGTACTTCGAGTTCAGCGCGTCGTACGCCTGTGTGTCGGGGTCGAAAGGTTCGTCGCCGCCACCGAGAAGCGTCGAATCCTGGTTGATTCGAGGGTCTATGCGGTCCCAGGAGAGTGCTTCGAGGTCCACCTCGATGCCGACAGCGAGAGCGTCGGAGGCAAATGCCTGAGCGAGATCGCGTCGAACGGTGTCGACGGAGTTGTACATGATCGTGAACTGCGCCCGCTGACCGTCTTTCGAACGGATTCCGTCGGCACCTTCGATCCAGCCCGCTTCGGTGAGTATTCGCTCGGCCTGGGTCGGGTCGTAGGCGAAGGTTGCGTTCGGGTTGTACGAATCGCCGTAGACCTCGGGGATCGGAGTGGCGGCGACGCGGCCGTGTCCGCCCAGGACGTTGTCGATCATCGACTGGCGATCGGCGGCGAGGTTGAGCGCCATCCGCACGGCTTTGTCGCCTGCCACGGGATTGTTCGTCGGGAGTGAGAGCCCGCGCCAGTCTGCTGACTGATGAGCCGTCACGGACATGTTGTCCTTGCCTGAGAACGTATTGGCAAGCAGTGGAGGGAGATTGGTTCCGTCGATCTCGCCGGACACCATACGTTGGGCGCGGGTGTTGTCGTCAGGAACGTAGAGGAGAGTCAGCTTCTTGATCTCCGGCGCACCGTCCCAGTAGTTCTCGTTCGCCTCGAAGACCGCTCGATCCGGTGAGAGGTCGACGAGTGTGTACGGACCCGTACCAACCGGTGCGGTGTTCAACGGCGATTCGGCGGCAAGTCCGGGTGTCGCGAGGGACTCCGATGGAACCATGCCGATCAGCATCTTCGTCAGCAGTGGGGCATACGAGTAGGCGAGGCGGAACTCGACTGTGCTGTCGTCGACGGCCACGACGTCGCTGATCATGTCGTACGACGACCGCGCTTCGGAGGCGGAAGCGGGATCGAGGATCGCCTTGTACGTGGCAACCACGTCGGCGGCGTCGAAGGTCGATCCGTCGGAGAAGGTGACCCCGTCGCGGAGTTTGACCGTCCAGACTGTCGCGTCGGCGTTGGTCGTGGGCATCTCCGCGGCCAGAGACGGCTCGAATCCCGGCATACCGGTGCCTCCGGTGAGCCGGACGAGACCGTCGTACATCTTGGCCTCACCGGCAGCGCCGAACCCTGCGACCGGGTTGTAGCCGCCCAGTTCGTAGCCGTCGGCCAAGACCAGGCCGTCGTTGTTGCCCGAGGAGTCGGTGCCAGTCGGGCTACTGCACGACGTGATCAGAAGTGCGCCGATTGCGGCGGTTGCGGTGAGCGTCAGAACGCCTGGTTTATGGAGTTTCACGGGTGTCCTTTCCTTGGTGGACAGGTGTCCGAAAACATCTGTTCACCTATTCAGGTATTCATATGATCTCATCTCGAAACGGATATTTCGCACAAAGGTCGAACGCTGGGACCTTGGCCCCGTCAGTGGCACTCCGAGAGCGCTGTTATCGCAGGCCGTAGTCTGTTCCCCGTGCGCGTACTAGTAATCGGCTCCGGAGCCCGTGAACATGCCCTCCTTCTCTCTCTTGCTCGCGATCCAGGTGTCACGGCCCTGATCTGCGCGCCTGGCAATGCCGGGATCGCAAAAATCGCCGAGCAGCACCCCGTCGACGTCGCTTCTGGTGACGCGGTAACCGCGCTGGCCCAGAAGGTCGAAGCCGACCTCGTCGTCATCGGACCCGAGGTTCCGCTGGTTCTCGGTGTTGCAGACGCGGTGCGCGCAGCAGGTATCGCCTGCTTCGGGCCTTCGGCCGACGCCGCCCGCATCGAGGGATCGAAGGCTTTCGCCAAGGACGTGATGGCTGTCGCCGGCGTCAAGACCGCTCACAGCGAGATCGTCGACAATCCGGCCAAGCTCGACGAAGCACTCGACCGCTTCGGTCCCAACTGGGTGGTCAAGGACGACGGACTGGCCGCGGGCAAGGGCGTAGTCGTCACGACGGATCGTCTCGCCGCGCGCGATCATGCCGCTGAACTGCTCGAGACCGGGCACCCGGTTCTCCTCGAATCCTTCCTCGACGGTCCGGAAGTTTCGCTCTTCTGCCTCGTCGACGGTGAAACCGTGATCCCGCTGCTCCCGGCTCAGGACCACAAGCGCGTCGGCGACGGAGACTCCGGACCCAACACCGGCGGCATGGGCGCGTACACACCCTTGCCGTGGCTGCCCGACGAGATGGTCACGCAGATCGTCGACGACGTCGTCAAGCCCGTCGCTGCCGAGTTGGTCGCACGCGGTAGCAGTTTCTCCGGCCTTCTCTACGCCGGTCTCGCGATCGGTGTCGACGGCCCGGCCGTCGTCGAATTCAACTGCCGATTCGGTGACCCCGAAACTCAGGCCGTGCTTGCTCTCCTCGAAACGCCGCTGGGCGGTCTACTCAATGCGGCATCGACCGGAACACTCGATTCGGTCGGTCCGTTGCAGTGGCGCGACGGTTCCGCTGTCACGGTCGTGATTGCTGCCGAGAACTACCCGGCGACCCCCCGCACCGGCGACGTGATCACCGGAGCCGACGCCGACGGAGTCCTGCATGCCGGTACCAAAAAGCGTGAAGACGGAGCCGTCGTCTCGGCCGGCGGGCGTGTGCTGAGTGTTGTCGGAGTGGGCAAGGATCTGACCGAAGCGCGTGACGACGCCTACGCAAAGATCGCCGACGTCAAGCTTCCCGGCGGTCATTTCCGCACGGACATCGGACTCGGCGCCGTCGAAGGGCGCATCTCTCTTCCCTGACTCGTTCTTTCGGAGGGCCGGTGAACTTTCTGTTCATCGGCCCTTTTCATGGAAAATCAACGGTTCCTCGAAGTTACCCACGAGTATGGACTTCTCGTTCGGTTTCTCCCGGTATATCTCAGCGCGGGGGTCACGGAAAGAGAAGGGCACACTTGAGCATTCGCGCTGGATCCAACGAACGGCACGCACGTACCAATTCCACGCTCTCGCGTAGAAACTTCTTGGCAGCAACAGGATTAGCTGTGGGCGCCGCTGCGCTCTCGTCCTCGTGGACTACGGCCGCCGCTGCGCCCAGGCGAGCATTGAGCGACGGAGACCGTGTCCCTGCGCTCGTGATCGGCAGCGGGTACGGCGGAGCCGTTGCGGCACTTCGGCTGACGCAGGCCGGCATCGACACACACATGGTCGAGATGGGGAAGTCGTGGACCACACCGGGGTCCGACGGCAAGGTCTTCTGCCCGATGCTCTCACCGGACGGACGTTCCTTCTGGCTCAGAGACCGTACAGTTCAACCGGTTTCACACTTCTCCGGCGGCTCGGTGGACAAGAACATCAGCCGCTACGTCGGCGTTCTCGACGCCGAGGACTTCGGCGGGATCAAGGTCTATCAAGGCCGAGGGGTCGGCGGCGGGTCGCTGGTCAACGGCGGCATGGCCGTCACACCCAAGCGCAACTACTTCGAAGAGATCCTGCCCGGGGTCGATTCCAACGAGATGTACTCGACGTACTTCCCGCGGGCCAACGCTGCGCTCGGAGTCAACAACATCGACCCGGCCTGGTTCGAGTCGACCGAGTACTACAAGTTTGCACGAACCGGGCGAAAGACCGCTGAGAGATCCGGTTACACAACAACATTCGTGCCGAATGTTTACGACTTCAACTACATGAAGCAGGAAGCTGCTGGTCAGGTCACCAAATCTGCCCTGGTGAGTGAGGTCATCTACGGCAACAACGCGGGAAAGAAGTCTCTGGACAAGACGTACCTCGCTGCGGCATCCGCCACCGGCAAGCTCACGATCTCGGCGCTGCACGTCGTGACCTCGGTTGCGCCGGCCGCGACCGGTGGTGGATATCAAGTGGTGATGAACCAGATCAACGAGCAGGGCAACACCGTCGGCACCAAGACGGTGACCGCGGACAAGGTCTTCTTCGCGGCCGGCAGTATCGGTACCAGTAAGCTCCTGGTCGCGATGAAAGCACAAGGGCAGCTGGCGAATTTGCCGGGTGCGGTTGGGCAGGAATGGGGGCACAACGGCAACGTGATGGTGGGTCGCGCCAATCACATGTGGGACGCCACCGGCGCGAAGCAGTCGGCGATCCCCGTGATGGGTATCGACAACTGGGCCGACGCATCTGCTCCTGTGTTCGCGGAAATCGCGCCCTTTCCAGCCGGTACCGAACTGTGGGTCAGCCTGTACTTGGCGATTGCCAAGAATCCGCAACGTGCTCAGTTCCAATTCAACTCGGCAACAGGCAAAGTCGGTTTGAATTGGCAGCGCTCGCAGAACCAGCCGTCGATCGACATGGCGAAGAAACTCTTCGACAAGATCAACAAGAAGGAAGGCACGATCTACCGGACCGACCTCTTCGGTCCGGTGCAGACGTGGGGCGACCAGTTGACGTACCATCCCCTCGGCGGTTGTGTGCTTGGCAAGGCGACCGACGGCTACGGTCGTCTGCCGGAGTACCCGGGACTGTATGTCATGGACGGATCCCTCGTTCCGGGCAATGTCGGAGTCAATCCGTTTGTCACCATCACCGCTCTGGCCGAACGGAACATCGAGAACATCATTGCGAACGACATGAACTAGAGCGGCGACTCGGGGTCAGGTGCGGTGGGATCAACTTCCTGCCGCACCTGCTCTGCGTGGGCAGCGGTTACAGTCACCTGGACAGACGACGGTCGATCCAGGGATGTAGACGTGAGGCGGACAAAATCCGAGGTCGACGGTGATTGGCTCCGGTGGGGCGTGCCGTCGAGCGACGAGCTGGTGGTATCTGAACACGAATTAGACGACGAGCCCGAAGATTTGGTTCTGTGGGGTGGTGCGTCGAGTGCTGATCAACCGGTGACATGGGAAACCCACGCGCACCGATCGAACGAGATTCTGTTCCCTCGTTCCGGCATTGTGGTTGTTCGCTCGGGCGCCCAGATGTGGACATTGTTGCCGGGACGAGGGCTGTGGATACCGGCACTGCATCGACACTCGGTGCGCGTTGCCGCGGGTGCGCAGTTCCTGACGGTGTATTGCGCTGTAGGGCAGGGGCCTTCGCTCGGTGATCACCCGTTTGCGGTACACGGCACGCCGCTACTCTACGAGTTGTTTCTGCATCTGAGTGCTCGCGAGATGTCGGACGACGCGAGGCGCCGCGCCGAGCGAGTGTTCTTCGACCTCGTTGTTCCCGGCGACGAGCGCGGAGCGATGAAGATCCCCGATTCGGGCCCGGTCGGGCGGATTGCACGCGACCTGTTGTCTCATCCGGAGGACCCACGCAGTTTCGGAGACTGGGCGAACGAGATCGGCGTCAGCACCAGCACTTTGGCTCGTCGGTTCAAGGTGGACACCGGCGTGAGTTTCGGCCAGTGGCGAGTGCTGCTTCGGATGAACGTGGCGATGTCCCTACTCGGCCAAGGTGTTGCGGTCGCCGACGTGGCAGAGCAGATCGGATACTCGACGCCCAGTAGTTTCGTCGCCGCTTTCAAACAGTCCACCGGTGTCACGCCGATGGCATTTCGAAAGAACGCGGATCGTTGATCCGATTTCGACATTCTTTGACAAAACTCCGCGATTGCGTCATCCCCTGATCCGCTCTACCGTTAGCCATGTAGGCGAGGCTTACTTTACTTTCAGGGTTCGGGGTTCACCCGAAACCCGCTCGACAGCATGGGGCAGAAGTGATCGATTTTGTTGCGCCGCGTTCGAAACGCGGTAGCAGGGCCATCTTCATGGCTGTGGCAGTGGCACTTTCGACGGTGCTGGCAGCATGTGGCACCTCGACGACCGACGCGAAGTCCGACGGTGATGCGTGGACGTATGTCGATGCGCGTGGTCAGCCGATTTCGCTCGACAAGATCCCCGAACGCATTGTGGCGACGGCGGACACCGCGCCGGTGCTACTCGAATACGGGGTCGTTCCAGTCGGTATCATCGGCTTTTCCAGGCTGGACGAATCAACGTTGAGTGCATTCGACTTCAGTGGAATTGCCCATGTCAGCGAGACCGACACAGATATCAGTGCCGAGAAACTCCTGGCAGTGGACCCGGATCTGGTCATCGACATCTGGAGTTCGTACAACGGCGGAAACTTCGGCAGCATCTGGGGCGACGATATCGCTCGCGTCGAAGAGGTTGCTCCCATTGCAGGTGTCAATATCACCGACGGGGCGCAAGCGGCGTTGGACAGCTTCAGTTCGTTGGTTCAGGGTATCGGCGGCACCGACACCTCGCCGGTCTTCGCGGCAAAACGGGAAGAGTTGAGTGCGCTCGGTGACCGGGTGCGTGAATTGGCCACATCGCGAACGAATATCTCTGTTGCATACGTGATTCCGTTGGAGTCGAGCCTTGACTACGCGGTGCCGGGATGGACTCCGCTCGGAAGTATTCTCGAAACGATGGGCGTCGAATTCGCGAAGCTGGACAGTGAGGACGGTTTCTGGGCATCAGCGAGTTGGGAAGAGCCGGGCGTCTTTCCGGCCGATCTCCTCCTGATTCCGCCGACGTGGTCTGACGCACCGGAGCTCAATTCGCCGACTTTCACCAGGCTTCCGGCTGTGGTTTCGGGCCAGGTTGCCTCGGTAGAACTGCGTACGGGGTACAGCCTGACGGGTATCACGGAGCAGATGAGGCATTTTGCCGACGTTTACGAGAAGAGTGGGAAAGTCACCTGAGTGGCATCATCGCGGTGCGTGAACTCGCAGTGATCGATTGACTCGGTCGAGGATGCCGATGGCAGTGGTCAATGTGTCGAGGTCACCTTCGTCGAGGGCTGTCAGTTCTTGGGCCAGGACGCCGATGCGTAGTTCGGACCGACGGTCCCGACGCGCGCTTCGCTCGTCCTTCACGAAAAGCGTGCTCACCCGGCCGTCTGTGGGATCGGGTCGCCGCTCGATCAGGTCCTTGTCGGAGAGGATGCGCACCAGCGTGCTGACGGTGTTCGGGCGTCTGGAGAGGCGATCGGCCACGGCCCCGATGCGAGTGCCGGGATGGTGCGCGACATCGTGAAGTACCTCGGATTGTGCCTCTGGCAAAGTCGCGTCGGTACCCGACGTATCCATGTATTCACGCAGCGCTCGACGCAATTCGAACGCCGCAGCGATGAGTGATCTCGATGCTTCTTCCGCAGTGGGCACGCGATCAGAGTAGCGATCGATCCCGTGTGATCCACGTCCCAAAACTGTATCTGACACAGATATAGTTTACAGTTCCTCAAAGGGTAGGGTCACCTAACCATGACGGTAGATGAAGCTGTCATGCTTCACGACGTACGGGACACGATCATGAATTTTGGACAGAAGTCACGCAGTGTAATGCTGATCGGCGCACTGACATTGGTGGCAGCTCTCAGTGGCTGCTCGAGCGACGCCTCGCCCACAGACACTGACATCAGTGCGTCGACTCCGGCGGACTCTGCGTTTGTCGCTCCGCGAGAAGTCCCGGCTGGAATGGGGAGCGGAAAGTCGGACGGCGAATTCCCTCGTACCGTTTCACACTTCAAAGGTGACACCACGATCGAATCGCAGCCCGAAAAGGTTGTCGTCATTTCGACCGGGCAAGCAGATGCGCTTTTATCTCTCGGCGTCGTTCCTGCGGCTTCGACTCGTGGTGACGGTGCGGACCTGGTGCCGCCGTACCTGTTGGCCGCATACCCCGAATTCCGCACCCAGCTAGGTGATGTCGTCGACGCAGGTGGGCGCTTCACACCGAACTTCGAAGCGATCGTCAAGCTCGATCCTGACCTGATCTTGATGAATGTTGCAGGGAAGGATGCTGATTCGCTGTACGACCAGCTTTCGGCAATTGCGCCCACCGTGGCAACGCAGGGGACCGGCGTCAACTGGAAGCAGGACTTCCTGCTGGTTGCCGACGGGGTAGGTAAGACGCAACAGGCGACGGCACTGCTGGATACGTTCAACGCCGACGCCGCGGCCTTGGGTGCGTCCCTTTCGTCGCCGCCGACAGTGTCGTTCACCCGCCAGAACGGAAATCGCTTGCGCATCTTCGGTATTCCTTCGTTCGCCGGAAGTATCGCCCAGGATGCCGGCCTGACGCGTCCGGAGTCGCAGCAATTCGACGACACCTCCCGAGACATCAGTGAGGAAGAGCTGAACGTGGCGGACGCTGATTGGATCTTCTACGGAGTGCAAGGCGGGGACCCGGCGACGTTGACCAACGCGCCGTTGTGGGCGCAGTTACGTGGGGTGATTGCCAACCATGCCGTTGCTGTCGACGATGACGTCTTCTACCTCAATGCCGGGCCGACTGCGGCTCGTGAAGTGCTGAAGGTTCTGCAGAGCGCACTGCAGCAGTAGCTGATTCGGACTGGTTGTGCGTGCCGACGAACCGGAAGACAGCGCCACCCACAGTGACGGCAAGCGTCGCGAGGACAGCTCCGGCAACGACGTCGGTGAGCCAGTGAGCTCCCAAGTAGAGGCGAGTGAGCGCGACGACAACGGTGACCGTCACGGCGAGCAGCATCAGAAGGCGTTTGACGGACGGTGTTCGGTCGACGCTCACAACGAGAACCGCGATGCCGAACAGCGCTGCTGTGCCGGTGACGTGACCAGACGGGAACGAGTGGCCGGTCTCGAGAAGAACCTGGATGTTGGTCGGCGGACGTTCGCGACCGACGAGCGCTTTGATTACCGTGCTGGCGACTGCCGCACCGCCAACGGTTCCGATCACGATCAAACCCGGAACAACCGAACGTGCTCGCCACGAGATGAGCACTCCGCAAGTGATCCCGAGCAGCGCGGTGGCGACAGGACTACCGAGATCTGTGACGGCGACCGCGATCTGGTTGAGGGCGCCGCTCCGATGATCGACCATCCAGTCGGTCACCGGCCCGTCGAAGCTCGTCAACCACCCGTTTCGATATACCTGGATCGAGAGCGTCACCAGGGCGAGGGCGAGCCCGGACGCGCGGAGCGCTGTTGACCGAACGCTGGAGGTCCGGTAGATCGAACCGAATGCGAACAGCGCGGCCGCCACCACGATTGCGGCAACCGCAATTTCTGCGGTGGTGCTCTCGGTCAAGACTTCGGTGACCACGTTTCGCACGGTCGACACAGTTGCTGGCATGAATGCAGTGTGACGATCAGAAGCTGAAGAAACGCTGAACGTAACTCGGTCATGGGCCCACCGTCTGCTCTACTGGGTGCATCCGAACAACTGCGTGTCGACGAGACGGGGCCGGTGGTGCGAGTACTGGTTGTCGAAGACGAAGTACGCCTGGCCGAGACGATCCGGCGGGGATTGGTAGCCGAGGGATTCGTGACCGCCGTGGAACTCAACGGGGACGACGGATTCGCGATTGCCTGCAGCGACGAATTCGACGTGATCGTTCTCGACATCATGTTGCCGGGCAAACACGGATACGACATCGTGCGGGACCTACGCGCCCGGGAGGTGTGGACGCCGATCCTCATGCTCTCGGCGAAGGACGGCGAATACGACCTCGCTGATGCTTTCGATCTCGGTGCCGACGACTACCTGGTCAAGCCCTTCTCGTTTGTAGTATTCCTCGCGCGGCTTCGCGCACTGGTGCGGCGGGGCGCTCCCCAGCGTCCATCGATACTCACCGTGGGAGACCTGTCCCTCGACCCCGCCAAACATCAGGTGATCAGAGCGGGAATCGAATTGACGCTGACGCCACGTGAGTACAGCGTTCTCGAGTTCCTGATGCGCAACAACGGAGTTGTGGTCACGAAGACCGAGATCGTTCGCTCGGTCTGGGACACCAACTACGAAGGTGACGAGAACATCGTCGAGGTCTACATCGGTTACCTACGTAAGAAGGTCGACCTCCCGTTCGGAACCCACAGCATCGAAACCATTCGAGGCATCGGGTACCGCTTTGTCGGCACTGCCTGATCGTCAATCGGTCGGTAGCGGAATTGTCACCTCGAATCGACTTCCACCGCCTACCCTCTCGCTGACGGAAATGGTTCCGTGATGCGCCGCAACGATTTCCGACGCGATGGCGAGTCCGAGTCCGGAGCCACCTCCCTGCCTCGACCGCGGCTGGTCTAGGCGGACGAAGCGTCCGAAGATTCGTTCGCGTTCTGCTGCAGGGATTCCGGGCCCGTCGTCCTCGATCACGATATGGGCTTCGTGGCCGGCTTCGGAACACTCGAGATGCACGAGGGTCTCGGCGTGCCGTACTGCGTTGTCGACCAGGTTTCGCACCATGCGCGCCAACGCCCTCGGGTCTCCGGACACGCGAACCGGAGCAACGGTGGCGGTGACCGCGATCTCGGAGATACCGTCGATCCGCTTCTGCTCGGCGAACAGAATGTCGTCGAGGTCGACGTCGACGACGGTACCGATGGATTCGAGTTCGCTTTCGTCCGAGCGCGCGAGAATCAACAGATCCTCGATCAACTGCCGCATCCGTCGCGCCTCGGGAAGTAGCGCGTCTTCGATCAGTGCGTCGTCGAGGAGATCCGGGCGTCGGTGTGCCAGTTCGAGAGCCGTCGTGATCGTGGACAGTGGACTACGTAATTCGTGGGAGGCGTCGCTGACGAATCGTTGTTGAGCAAGTGCGCCTTCGTCGAGGCGCGCCAGCATGTCGTTCATTGTTGTTGCCAGTCGGGCTATCTCGTCGTTCCCGGACGGGACGGGCACTCGTTCACCTTGACGGCCACTCGAAATCGAGGCAACCCGAGCGCGGATGCGTTCCACGGGAGCGAGAGCCGAACCCACCAGGCGGTAAGTGGCAAACGCGGCCAGTCCAAGAACCAGGGGCCCGGCGATGGCGAGCAGAACGGCAACGGTGGTCACCACGGTTTCAACCGGTTCACGGTCGGCGCCGACGAAGACGGTGACCGGTCCGGCCGGCGTCTGAGCGCCGTGTCCGATCAGCCAGTAGTCCTCGTCGTCGGACTTCTTGACCCTTCCATAGGTGTCCGATTCGTCAGGGCCGAGAATGCGTTCGGACAGTAGGTCGCTGTCAGTTCCAGGCGATTGGGCGACTATTCGGTGATCGGCGTCGACGATCTGCACGATTCCGATCTGGCTGTCGGTGGACAGAAGCGAAGGGTCGAGATCGGCTGGGCTCTTCCCGGTGAGTTGCTGGACCAACTGTGTGGCACGGGCCTCGGAGCTGTTCAGTGCGGACAGGTGCAGGGAGTTCGCCAGTACGAAAACCAGTGCAAGCCCGGCGATCACCAAGCAGAAGGCGATCACGAGGGTAGATGCCACGGTCGTCCGGGCGCGCACGCTCCACCGGGACGGGTGCAGAATCGACTCGCCGATGACGTTCATGGCGTCCAGTCTGTACCTTCGCGGCTGTGCGTATACAAAGACGGGCGACGCGGCCTCGTAATCGGACCGCGTCACCCGTCTAGAGGATCAAGCCACTCGCTTGGCGGTTCGGCCGCCGAATTCGAGCATCACGGCGCGTCCGGTGTCATCGGTGACGAAGCGCCCCAGCGTCCGCGTGGTGTCGGCGCGAGCAGCGAAGTCGAGATCGTTGACGAAGGCGATCGGGATCGCCGGCGGCCAGACGATGTCCTCGTATTCGCCGAGGTCCTGCGCGCTGCCCATGCGGACGCCGATTCCCTCGTCACCGGGGGCGACGGTCATGGTCAGGTTGCCGGCCTGGTACTTGCCCAGGACGGCGTCGACGGCAGAGGGTTCGGGCTCGACCACGTCGAGAGATGCCGGCGCGGGCAACTCTGCGAGGTTGGCCATGCACCAGTCGACGATCTTCTTGCCGATTCCGCCGCCGAGTGCGTTGGTCAGCACGGTGACGGCGAAGTTCTTCTCAGGCACGGTCAAGAACTCGGAGACCTGGAGGTTGCTGACGTTTCCGCCGTGCCGGACAACCTGTGTGGTTCCGTATCGAGTCAGCAGCCAGCCGATGCCGACTTCCTCGAACATCATCGCGGCGGGACGCTGCGGCTTCTGCATCAGCAACCGGGTGGACTCGTCGAGAGGCTGTCCCTCACCCGGGTGTTCGCCCGACAGTGCGTAGCGTGCCCAGACGAGCTGATCGCGCACCGAGGACCACATTCCACCGCAGGGCGTCATGCCGCGGTCCAGTCCGGTCTCGTTGGACACGAACGGCTCACCCTCGCGGATGTAGTGGCCGAGTGCAAACCGGTGGGTCATCACGTCCCAGGGCAGGAACGCCGAGTTCTTCATCTCGAGTGGGTCCAGAACGCGCTGCTTGACCAGCTCTTCGAAGGTCAGTCCACTGATCTTGGCTACGACGTATCCGGCGAGAACGAATCCGGAGTTGCTGTAGGAGAAGACCTCTCCGACGGGAAATTCCTGTCGTAGTTCTTTCAGCCGTGAAATCGATCGACCCAGGGCGTCTTCACCCCAGCCGGCCGAGAGGCTGGCGTCGCCGGTGAATCCGCCGGTGTGCGTCAGAAGATGACGCATCGTGACTGTGCGGGTGGCTTCGTCGTCGGCGAGGGTCAGTTCGGGGACGTACTCGACCAGTGGGGTGTCGAGATCGAGTAGGCCGTCCTCGACGAGTGCCATCGCGGCTGTTGCAGCAAAAACCTTTGTGGTGGAGCCGATCATGAACATCGTCTTGTCGGTGACCGGGAGCTGGGTTTCGACGCTCTCGATGCCGCTGGTGACGACGATGTCCTTGTCGCCGTGCACGATACCGACCGAGACGCCGGGGATGTTCGCCTCGACCCTCCACTGGTCGACGAGTTCCTGAAGCTGTTCTTGCATCTTTGATTCCTCGAGTTCGCTGGCGTTCTGTGTTTCGGCGTTCGGTGTTTCCGTCATCGTATGTGGATCGGTCGTCGTCACGCGTTAACCCGTGGTAGGAAGCGGAATCCGACGTACACGCCGTCGCGGTGCGGCCGTACCGTCGTCCAACCGGCGGCCCCGGGTTGACGGGTGGTCCAGGTCCCCGGGATCTGCGACGGTACGAGAGTGGCTACCGCTGCAGGCTTCTTCGGAGCTGTTTCGTCTTCC
The DNA here is from genome assembly GCF_058788335.1 of Rhodococcus sp. FW305-130. Lineage (NCBI taxonomy): Bacteria > Bacillati > Actinomycetota > Actinomycetes > Mycobacteriales > Nocardiaceae > Rhodococcus > Rhodococcus sp. FW305-130. The sequence goes on from NZ_JBYTAP010000003.1 coordinate 490,050, forward strand.
TCGGGATTCGGGATGACGTCGCCGATGACGGTGATCACAGCCTCGTCAGCGGACTCTCCACGACGGAACTCGATTGCTATTCCGCCCGAGCTGTACTTACCCAGAACCGAATCCGGAATCGACTCCACACTCGCGGGGTTCGGGGCGAGGGCTTGCGGAGGTTCGAGTCCGACCAATGCGGCTGCGGCTTCGGTGAAGAGATCACGATAGAGGCCGTCTGCTTTGCCGCCGCTGGTCAGCAGCGCGATCGCGACATTGTGGCGGGGGAAGATGCGCAGATATGCGTGCTGCCCGATGGTGCTGCCGTCGTGGCCGAAAATTTCTTCGCCCGACCAGGTTTCGTGGAACCAACCCAGACCCCAGCCCGACTTGTCCGGGAACAGTTCGCTGATGTCGATTTCGGGTGTACGCATCGCGGCCGCTGATTTCTCCGACACGATCCGCACGCCGTCGACGCTCTGACCTTCGAGAAGGCCGAGTTCCGCGAACGTGAGCAGATCTCCGATGCTGGCAGTGATGCAGCCGGCCGGCCCCATCGAGCGCGTGATCGGCCAGACGGGCATCACGACGGAGTTCCCTGTATGACCCGCTGCCACAGAGTATCTCGGAGTATCTCCGGTCAACGTGAGTGTGTGCGCGAGGCCGAGCGGATCGATGATCCGCTCCTTGAGGATGTCGTCCCAGATGCCGCCGCGAAGAACCTCGACGATACGAGCTGCAAGGACGTACGCGGAGTTCGAGTACGCGAAGCCGTCCTCGAGTGGATGAACCTGACGGAAGTCACGCAGGCCCTCGACGTAGCGTTCGACGACGTCGTCTCCGCGACCCTTGTCGATGAAGAGGTCACCGTCGATTCCGTTGCGATGGTTCAGAAGTGCGCGAACCGTGATGCGGGCGGCTGTTTCCTCGTCCTGCAGTGCGAAGTCGGGCAGGATCGACCGGACGGTCGCGTCCAGGTCGAGCAAGCCTTCGTCGACCAGCTGCATGACCAGCATCGCGGTCCATACCTTGGTGATGGATCCGATCTGGAACAGGGAGTCGGTGGATACCTCGACCCCGGTGTCTGCATTGATCACGCCGGAAGCCACCGTCGTACGGGTGATTTCCTTGCCGCTGGAATCGAGTGTGAGAATACCGAATTGAGCACCGGTGACGCCGTAACGCTCACACAGTACGTCCAGTGAGCGCTTCCACGCGTCGGCGCCGGCAGATGCATTGGCCAGGCCGGTCTTGGGCAGCTTCGCGGAGGTGTATCGCTTCACCCACTCGATGAGCCGTGTGCTGTAGTCGATTCGGTGCGAGATCGAGCCGTTGACGAGGAACCCGTGGCTTGCACCGGGATACGCCACCAGTCGGGTGGGTACATGCTGCTGGCGCAGTGCGGCGAACCAGGCCTCGGCCTGACCCAGCGGGCACCGCTCGTCCGACTTTCCGTGCAGGATCAGCGTCGGAGTCACCACGTTCTTCACGGCGGCGAGCGGTGAGGCTGCCAGCAGCCCCGCGGAGTTCTCGGGAACAGTGGTGCCGGTGGCGAGCGACGCGAGGTGCGGACCGAAATCGCAGACTCCGGCCATGGCGTTGAAATCGCAGATCAGCCCACCGGCCACCGCCGCGGCAAAGCGATCGGTCTGCGAGGTGAGGTGGCAGGTGCTGTATCCGCCGTAGCTGTACCCGGTGATCGCCAGTCGGTCCCCGTCGACAAGTCCCTCGGCGACAAGCGCGTCGATCGGCTCGAGGAAGTCGGCTTGGTCCGAGGTACCCCAGGCGCCGTTGACGGCGTACATGAAGTCTGCGCCGTACCCGTCCGATCCACGTGGATTGAGGGTCAGGATGCGCCAGCCCTGCGCTGCGAGAACCTGGTGGGCGGGGTGATAGGTATCGGCAACGCCGGTCCACGCGTTGTGCGGTCCACCGTGAATGTCGAGCAGAAGGGGTGCAGCGCCATCAGTTTCGGGAGCGGACAGCAACCAGCCATGCACGGTACGGCCGTCGGAGATGGTGAATTCGCGCTCCTCGGCGGCAAACAGGGTCACCTCGGGGAGTGCTTCTGCGGTGAATTTTGTCAGCGTGGTGACAGCGCCGCTGTCGAGATCGACGAGTGCGACCTCGCCGAAGGACTGCTGTGTGGTGACGATGACGGAGGCGACGCGGGCGTCACGGGCAACGGAGAGCGCCGAGACGACCTCGTTGGGATTGGCGACGAGGGAGCGAGAGGTTCCGGTTTCGATGTCGGCTGCATACAGATGCGTCCATCCGCGATCGCGGAGGCAGAACACGATTTCGTCGCGAGTATTCGACAGTGCCGGTGTGCCACCGGGGTAACCGGGCGCGCCGGGCATCACGTTGCGATCGAGATGAGCTGTGAGGGTGACGTCGACCGGTGTCTCAGTTGGGCCGGGGACGGACAGACGGATCAGGTCGGCAGTTCCGACACGGACCTCGGGGGTGCCGATGGCGACGACCGAATCTCCTTGCGGGTGCCACAGTGTGGAGCCCTGCACCCCGGTGGCGTGACCGAGTCGCTGCGGCGGAACTGACAGATCGTCGACGAGGATTCGGTAAGCGCTGAACGTGAGGTTCAGATCGCTGTCCGGTTCGAGATTCGCGGTGAAGGCAAGAGCCGTGCCGTCGGGCGACCAGGACGGTACGTCCGCATTCCAATCACCGTCGGTGAGGCGTCGTACTGCCTTCGTCTCCAGATCGACGGTGTGCAGGTGGCGACGGAAGGTGCCGAGCCAACCGGCGCCGTCCACCTTGTATCCGAGTCGGTCGGTGACGATGGGCGCATTCGGATCGGTGGAGTCCGAACGTGAGATCACAGCGGCGAATGCAATGGCTTTTCCGTCCGGGCTCCAGACCGGTGCGCCGGCACCGAGGGGGAGTGATGCTGCTGTGGTGAGGGTTTCGGCCTCGCCGCCGGCGAGCGGGATCAGGTGCAGCTGCGCGGAGTCGCCGACCTTGCGGAGGAAGGCAATCGAGGTTCCGTCCGGAGAGAACCGAGGTGCCGAATCGGCGGGCCCCGCAGTGAGGCGGCGAGCCTGGGAATCGCGGGACACTGCCCAGAGCGATGTAGTTGCCTTTCCGGCAACAATTTCCGAGCGAACGAAGACGACCACGGTGCCGTCGGGCGAGATTGCGGTTTCAGTGGGTGTGACCACGCGGTGGAGGTCGTCGAGAACAAATGGACGGTCAGTCATGTAGATCCTTCGAATCGGAGAAATAGATGCAGACGTAAAGCTTTGTCTTCCGGCTTATTTCAGAACTCGGATGCCTGGGCCCGCCAGGGTTCCACCAATCGGCGCGTACAGGGACGTCGCACCGTTGAAGAACATGAAGTTCGGCGATGTGGATACCGGAACGACGTCAGAAGAGGTGAACAGCGCCTGTTCCGCTTCCTTCCACACCGAGCAGGATTCCTGCCCGGGCAGAACCGATGCCTTCGCAGCCAGTTCGGTGTACTCGGGATTGTCGATCGATGCGAAGTTGACGCCCGCCGGCGGGGTCGGGCCGGAGAAGTACGGAACGAAGATGCTGGGAGTGTCACTCTGGACGGTCAGACCGATCGAGATCGACCAGGATGTCAGGTCCTTTGCCGCGAACGTATTGGAGATGATGAAATTGTTGTCACCACCGCGAAGCTCTACCTTCGCGCCGAGTTCCTGCCACTGCTTCATCGCGTATTCTGCTGCTGCAGAAGTGGTATCGCGGTAGTTGGCAAAGATGACCGTCAATTGCAGCGATTGACCGTCCTTGGTCAGAACGCCGTCGGATCCGGGCTTCCAGCCGGCGTCGGCGAGGGTCTTCTTCGCCGCGGCCATGTCGAACTTCGGAACTACACCGGTGACACTGTCGTAGTCACATGCCCGCGGATCGACAACGGCCAATGCCGTAGCGCGCGAACCCTTGCCACCGGTGTTGATGTCCGTGTAGTCGTCGAGATCGATTGCCTGCACGAGCGCGCTGCGCACCGCTTCGTCCTTGGTGGGAAGAGCAGCATTGTGGTTGAAGATGAACTGCCCGCTCAAGGTGTTCGACGTCATCGATTCCAGGCCGGACGCTTCCACACGTTCGATATCCGCACCGGCCACCGGTGCTGCGTTCACCGTTCCGGTGAGGACCAGGTTCGCCGTCGTCGCCGCGTCGGTCACGATCTTGATCGTGACGGCCTTGGGCACTCCGAGGGTGTCCGATGTGGTTTCGCCGTTCGGTCCCCAGTTGTATCCGTCGCGGCGTTCGAGCGTCACGTGATCGTTTGCCACTACTTCGGTGATCTTGAACAGGCCGGTTCCGTTGCTGCTGCCGCGAACACTGGCGGGGTCGTCGAGTGCTGCCTGGCATGCCAGTTTGAGAGCACCGATGCGCTCGAGCAGGAAGGGCGCAGGTTCCGCCGTCTTGATCGTGAGCTCGTCGCCATCGGCGGTTGCTACTGCAGTTTCGGGTACCGACGCTCCCAGCCACGGCGAGCCGTTCGTCTTGTCGACGACCCAGTTGATGTTGTTCGCGGCTGTCTGGGCAGTGAACGTCGTGCCGTCTTCACACGTGATCCCTTTTTTGAGGGTGAAGTTCAGCGAAGTTCCGTTCTCGCTCCATTTTTCGGCCAGATACGAGCCCGCTGCACGGGTTTTGGGGTCGATGGCCAACAACGAGTCGTTGGTATAGCTGTTGATTGCCTGCGTGGCAGTCAGGTTGGTGATCAGGGGATGAAGGTTGCCGGGGTCGGTGTTCACGATCGTCGTGAAACTCCCGTCCTTGGCGTAGTCCCCGGAGGTCCCGCCGCCAGGATCAGAGGTGCTTCCGCACGAGGCAACCGTGAGAACGCCGATCGTGACCAGAGCCGCGGTGGGCACTGAGCGAGCTTTCATCTGATGCACCTTTTGATCGAAGGATGTCGTTGATCAATGCTGCGCGAGGGACGTGGCCCAGGTCTCGTTGAATCGACTCATGCTGAGCACCTGAATCTGTCGGATCGTCACAATGGATGGTCGTCGTTTCTCACGGAAGTGTGGTTCGGCTACCGTCGGGGTGTGCGCTCAGAATCTCGTCGATCAGATATCCAGACCTTCCATGTCATGGATGTATGGAAGGCCGCGACCGAACGTCAGCGGACGCACGGTGACGTTCTGACGTTGGCTGCCGGTCAACCGTCGACCCCCGCGCCGGCACCGGTGCTACGTGCGACGCGCGAGATCCTCGGCACCGAACTACTCGGGTATACCGAGACTTTCGGGATCCTGCCGCTACGCGAAGCTATTGCGCGCTACCACAGCGAGCGATCGGGAATAGCCGTCGACGCCGAAGACGTGGTGGTGACGACAGGTTCGTCCGGGGCGTTCACCTTGCTTTTCCTGGCCGCGTTCGACGAGGGCGACACCGTGGTGGTCGCTCGCCCCGGATATCCCGCCTACCGCAACACCCTTGCCGCTCTCGGCTGCAACGTCGTCGAACTCGACTGCGGGCCGGCAACCCGATACCAGCCGACGGTGGACATGCTCGAGGCCTTGCCGTCGCCGCCTGCCGGTCTGATCGTCGCCAGCCCGGCAAATCCGACGGGCACGGTGATCTCGCCCGAGGAGCTCGCTGCGTTGGCGACGTGGTGCGAGCAGCACGGCACCCTTCTGATCTCGGACGAGATCTACCACGGCATCGGATACGGCGATCAGCACACGTCGAGCGCCTGGGAGACCTCACGCGAATCCGTAGTGATCGGCTCGGTGTCCAAGTACTTCTCGATGACGGGTTGGCGGCTCGGGTGGATGTTGGTGCCGACGTACTTGCGGCGCCCGCTGCAGAGACTCGCGTCGAACATGACGGTGTGTCCACCCGCGATCTCTCAGTACGCCGCCATCGAGGCGTTCTCGGACGAGGCGAAGGTCGAGTTGGACGGGCACGTTCAGCGGTACGCCGTCAATCGTGAACTGCTGTTGACCGGGTTGCCGAAACTGGGCATCACCGAACTGGCTCCCGCCGACGGTGCGTTCTACGTCTACGCGGATATCGGCCATCTGTGTGGCGACGAGGGCGCCACCGCGTGGTGTGCCCGGTTGCTGACAGATACCGGGGTCGCGTTGGCACCCGGAATCGATTTCGACACCGTCCACGGAAACCGGATGGTCAGACTTTCGTTCGCGGGCGCGACAGCCGACATCCAGGAGGCGCTGACCCGCCTCGAGAAGTGGCTCGGGTAACAAACAGCAGGGTCTTCGAGCTGTTTCGCCATGCGGAGGTGCCCTCTGCTGGCACGATGTCGTGGTGTCTTCTGCAGCTACGCCCAAGGGTGAACGACGTCGCCAAGCTCTGGTGGCGTCCGCTGCTGAACTTTTGCTGGAGGGCGGGTTCGACGCCGTTCGTCACCGAGCGGTGGCAACCAGGGCCGACCTTCCTCTGGCTTCGACGACCTATTACTTCGACTCACTCGACGATCTGATCGCGTGTGCCGTCGAGCTCAACGGCAACGCCGACATGGAAGCGATGCGCGCCAGAGTGGCTGCGGTGACCCAACGTCGGCGGGGCGCGGAATCAACCGTCGAACTTTTGGTCGAGCTGCTGCTCGGAGACGAAGAGAAGCGGCCGGAGAGCCGCGAACGATTGATCTCGCGCTACGAACGATTTGTGGCGTGTGCCCGTCATCCCGCGCTTCGTGACGTGCAGTTGCGCCTACGCGCCCAGCTCGACGACCTGTTGACCGATGCGCTTCGACGCTCGGGCCGAACGGCGCCCGAGGGGCAGTTGCGCCGTCTTGTCGCGATGGTCGACGGCGCGATGATCACGGCGCTCGGGGAGTACGACCCGGACCCACGCGGGTTGGCCAGAGGAATGCTCTTGGAATCGATCGACGTGATGGCGCCGCCGGTCGTCTAGCTCGGGGGTGACAGCTGCTCTAGCTCGGGGGTAACAGCACTGCTCGGCCACCGTTAGACTGAGGCCTCGTGAGCCGCATCCCGAATGTCCTTGCCAACCGATACGCCAGCCCGGAGCTTGTTGCTCTGTGGTCTCCCGAGTACAAGATCGTGCTCGAGCGCCAATTGTGGGTGGCGGTGTTGCGTGCGCAGGCAGAGCTGGGCATCGACATTCCGGCCGACGCCATCGACGACTACGAGCGCGTCATCGACAACGTCGACCTGGCGTCCATCGCGGACCGCGAGCGGGTCACCCGCCACGACGTGAAGGCACGCATCGAGGAATTCAATGCACTCGCCGGACACGAGCAGGTCCACAAGGGCATGACCAGCCGTGACCTCACCGAGAACGTCGAGCAGCTGCAGATCGTGCGTTCTCTCGAACACGTCTACAACCACGGCATCGCCGTCGCCGCCCGTCTGGGTGAGCGCGCTGCCGAGTACTCGTCCATCGTGATGGCCGGCCGCTCGCACAACGTCGCAGCTCAGGCCACCACCTTGGGCAAGCGTTTCGCTTCCGCGGCCGACGAGCTTCTCGTTGCACTGACACGTCTGCGTCAGCTGATCGACCGCTACCCGCTGCGTGGGATCAAGGGCCCGATGGGTACCGCTCAGGACATGCTCGACCTCCTCGACGGCGATGCGGCCAAGCTCGAGCAGCTCGAAGCGAAGGTCGCGGAGCACCTCGGATTCGCCCACGTACTGACCAGCGTCGGCCAGGTGTACCCGCGTTCGCTCGACCACGACGTCATCTCCGCGCTCGTCCAGGTCGGCGCGGGCCCGTCGTCGTTTGCACACACGATCCGCCTGATGGCCGGCCATGAGCTGGTCACCGAAGGCTTCCAGCCCGGCCAGGTCGGCAGCTCGGCGATGCCGCACAAGATGAACACCCGCTCGTGCGAGCGAGTCAACGGACTTCAGGTGATCCTGCGCGGCTACGGCTCCATGGCAGCCGAGCTCGCGGGTGCACAGTGGAACGAAGGCGACGTCTTCTGCTCCGTCGTGCGCCGCGTCGCTCTCCCGGATGCGTTCTTCGCGATCGACGGCATGTTCGAGACCTTCCTGACCGTGCTGATCGAGATGGGCGCGTACCCGGCCGTCATCGAGAAGGAACTGACGCGCTACCTGCCGTTCCTCGCCACGACCCGCGTTCTCATGGCAGCGGTGCGCGCGGGCGTCGGACGCGAGACCGCCCACGAGGCGATCAAGGAGAACGCCGTCGCAGTTGCGCTGGCGATGCGTGAGGAAGGCAAGGAGCCCGACCTGCTCGATCGCCTTGCCGCCGACGATCGTTTGCCGCTCGACCGCGCCGCACTCGACGAGGCTCTGGCCGACAAGGCGGCCTTTGTCGGCGCCGCGTCTGCTCAGGTCGACGCCGTTGTCGCCGAGGTGCAGAAGCTTGTCGACGCCAACCCCGAAGCTGCGGCGTATGCGCCGTCGCCGATTCTGTAAGGGCTACGCCCCCGTGCGCCTTTTCGGTAGTCACCACTACCGAAAAGGCGCACAGGGTCGAAGAGCATGAACTGCATCTTCTGTTCCATCATCGCCGGTGAGGCCGAGGCCAGCGTCGTCTACGACGACGCGAATGTCCTTGCCTTCATGGATATTCGGCCGTTCACATCCGGCCATCTCCTGGTCGTGCCGAAGCGCCACGCCAGTGGATTGTCCACGCTCGATTCCGACGACGGTGCCAGGATCTTTGCCGTCGCACAGAAGATCGCCGCAGCGATGCGTACCGGACCTCTCCCGGTCGACGGAGTGAATCTGCATCTCTCCGACGGAGCTGTTGCGGGGCAGGAAGTCTTCCATGTTCATCTGCACGTCATTCCGCGAAATCGCGGCGACGGCTTCGGCCTGCGTGCACTACCTCGCACGCCCAATCGGGCAGTTCTCGACAGCACGGCTGCCGTCATTCGCTGTGCACTGAACTAGCGGTACCGGCCAGTTTCAGGGACTGCCGATCAGTTCGACAACGGAGTCCAGAAGGACACTGCGCCAGCACAACCAGTCGTGGCCGCCGTCGAAGATCCGATACGACACGTGCGCTCCGGCAGCTTCCAACGCCTGTGCGACCGCTGCGCTGTGCCCGACCATGTCGGACTCGTGCCTACCTACTTCGAGGACAACGCGTAAACCGTCCGGCACGCCATCGCGCTCGATGCGTGCGGCGATGTCTCCACCCGGCGGACCGTCCTCGCCGCGCTTCAAGCCTGTCGGCCACCAGAATGAACCGGACCCGCTGGCGACCAGCGCGAAGTGTTCGGGGAATTCGAGTGCTGCGAACATCGAGGCCAGGCCGCCGAAACTCTGCCCCGAGACCACCGTTCGCGTTCGATCAGACGAGAAGGGTGCGACGGCGCGCACCTGCGGAAGTAGTTCGTCGACGACTGCACTCCAGTAGTCGCGGTTGCACGGCAATTCCTTCGAACGACGTTGATTGTCAACGGAATCAATGGCCAGCAGAACGCAGGACTTCAGTTTGCCGGTCTGGACTGCACGATCGAATGCGGCACCTGCTGGCATGACCTCGGCCCAGTGGCGCCCGTCGAGAAGTATCACGAGCGGCCGTTCTTCGAGCGGTGTCAATCCGTCGTCCACGGTCTCGTAGATCCACACCGGCCGCTCGACGTCCAACGTCGAACTGGCCCAGGTGAGCTGTATCGACTTCCTGAAAACTGGAGCATCCCAACCGAACTGGACCGGCGCCGAGGGCATCTCGGCGACGGAACGCCTTGTGTCCACGCCTGCGGAGAGCGGATTGAGTGGGTCGGCAATTCGGTGTTCGAGCAACCCCAACCAGCGGGTGCGGCGGGTCGTGTCTTCCTTGCCTGCTCCCGGATAATCGAATTCGTCGACTACGGACTTCGGCGCCGGGATGATGCTGTAACTGCTGCGCCAGGTGTTCGAGACTTCGGCGGCGTAGAACCACACCGGACTCTCGCCGATCCGTTGCATCACGCTGAGTTGTTCCGCGTGATGGTCGGTCAACGAGTTTGCGTCGAGGTAGACGCGCTCGACTTCCGTCTCCTCGGGTTGTCGCCAGAGGAAAGTTACTCGAACTGTATGTGTGTCAACACTTTCGATGATCGGCGTGCCTTGTTGCACTATCCGGTTCCAGAAGGTGTCGATGTCGGGCGAGGCCGCGAGGGAAGCGGACAATTCTGTCACCGCCTGAGTTAGCATGAGCACAGCCTAACCTAATTTCATGGGCTTTTGAATTCGAGGAGTGGTCCGCCAGTGGGCGTCACAATGAAAAAATCGCGCGCCTTGAAGGTGCTCTCCGCAGTCTTGGTGGCAGGGTTCGCTCTCGCCGGATGTAGTTCTGCGGATGCCGATTCCGGTGCTGATTCGGCTGCATCGCAGGGTAATTGGCCCCGCACGGTGGAAACGTCGAAGGGGCCGGTGGAGATCACGTCGAAGCCGGAGAGGATCGTCTCGACCAGTGTGACGCTGACGGGCACACTGTTGTCGATCGATGCTCCGGTGGTGGCTACCGCATCGACGGGACCGAACACCGACGTATCGGATGCGCAGGGGTTGTTCACACAGTGGGGCGACATAGCTCGAGAACGTGGACTCGCAGTGCTGCCGATGGGCGGCGCGAACGCAGAATCCGTTCTGGCCCAGAACCCGGACCTCATCGTCGTCTCGGCGACTGGAGGTGACTCCGTCGTCGATCTGTACGAACAGTTCACGGCCATTGCTCCGACAATAGTGGTGGACTACGGCGGAAGTAGTTGGCAGGAAGTGGCCGCCGTGCTGGGTGAAGCGACAGGTCTCGAAGACAACGCAGCGGCCACGGTCGCGAAATTCGACAGCGCAGTAGAGGCAGCGAAGGCCGAGATCACACTTCCCCCGCAGCCGACCACCGCGCTCGTCTACTACGAGGACGGCAGCGGCGCCAATATCTGGACGCACGAGTCCGGGCAGGCGAAGTTGCTCACGGCGATGGGTTTCACGGTCGCCGACATTCCCGAGTCTGCGAAGAGCAGTGAATCCATGGGTAAGCGCAAGGACATCATTCAGGTCTCGGCCGAGAACCTCTACGACGGTATCGCGGGCAACACCCTGATCTTGGTCAGCGCCGACGACGGTGCGGTGAAAGCGGTCGAGGCACTTCCCCTGTTGGCGCAGCATCCGGCAATTCGTGATCACCATGTCTATGCCGTGGGGCTCGATACCTTCCGTCTCGACTACTACAGCGCAACCAACATGGTGAACCGGTTGGTCGAGCAGTTCGGCTGATCCATAAGTGCTAGTGCTTTCACCCCGAACTAGTCCTTTGGTTGTAGCCGAGAATCGAACATTCCCTTCACGTTCGTCGAATGTGGGACCAAGTGGTGCGCGCATGCCACCATGAACGTCAATCATCGGATGCGGAATGGGGAGTGGATGTTCGACTCGGCTGGTCAGAATGTCTCGGGGCAAGCCCTGGCATCGCGAGGGTGGGGACGTTTCAACCTGAACAACCCGGCCACGGCGGCCGTGATCGTCGGCCTGCTGAGTGTGCCGTGGGTGTTCGGTCTCGCCAGTCTCAAGACTGAACCCGAGACGAGCAATCGAGTGCTGAGCGATCCGGGAACCGTCGTCGGCATCATGGGTTTCCTGACGGTGTTGACCGTGGTGGCGTGTGCGCGCCGGCGGTACCCGATCGCGTACTACCTCCTGACGTTGGCAGGATCCGGCGGATTGATGCTCTTCCTCGGGAGTCGATCGCTGGGGGCCACGCCGCTTTTCTGGTTCGCGATCATGGCAGTGTCCATCCGGGTGAGCGGCATGCGCCTGGTCGGACTGCTGGTCCTCGGAATGGCGATGGACGTGATCTTGGCGATGTATCTCACCGAGCGGGACGGGCTGACGGTCGCAGAGGTTCAGGTGGGGGAGTTGCCCCACCTGTTCCTCGAGCCGGCGGCAAACACCGTCACGAGTTTTCTGGTCGTCGCCGCCATGGGAAAGATCGTCGCGCGTCTGCGAAAGCAAGCAATGGAGAACAGTCAGGCCGTAGCGGATCTGCACCGGGACCGCGAACGCAAGATTGCGAATGCCGTTGTCGCCGAACGGCAGGACATGGCACGTGAGTTGCACGACGTCGCGGCTCACCACATGACCGGCATGATCATCCAGGCCCGTGCCGCCGACAAGTTCTTCTCGAGCAATCCAGAACAAGCGCAAGCCCTTCTGGGCGGCGTCATCGAGCAGGGGCAGCGGGCCCTCAACAGCTTGCGGCAGATCGTGGGGATCCTCCGTCTGGGTGAGGAAGACCCCGATTTCCCGACGCCTATGGTCTCCGACATCGACGAGTTGGTGGACGACTGCAGGCGCACCATCTCGTCGATCTCGCTCGAGAAAGTCGGCCGCTTCGACGACCTGGACAGCGGAGTCCAGTTGACGTGCTACCGCATCGTCCAGGAGGCGTTGTCGAACGTCCTTCGCCATGCGCCGGGTAGCGAGTCCAAGGTATGTCTGAGCCGAGAAGCCGGTGCGGTGAGAGTCCGGGTGATCAATACGCTCGGGAATGCTCGTCCGTCCTCCGACGGGCAAAACCTCGGAATTGTGGGAATGCGCGAACGCGCGACGCTCATGGGTGGTCAACTGGACGCCGGACCGAATTCGGAAGGTGAGTGGGCTGTGCAGGCACTGGTGCCGGTGAACGGGAGGATCAACGCATGATCGATGTCCTTATTGCAGACGACCAGCAGGTGGTACGGCAGGGGTTCGAACTGTTTCTCTCCGGTCACCCCGAGATTCGCGTCGTCGGGCATGCCAAGACGGGAGTCGAGGCGTACGAGCAGGTGCGTGCACTGCGTCCGGACGTCGTACTGATGGATATCCGAATGCCTCACGGTGACGGATTGACCGCGACCAGGGAGGTCCTTGCCGAGTTTCCGGCGACCCGCGTCGTCGTGATCACCACGTTTGATCTCGACGAGTACGTTTTCGAGGCGCTCGACAGTGGCGCCGCAGGGTTCCTGCTCAAAGACGCCGATCCCGAGGAGCTCTCGTCGGCAGTGCTGACCGTGGCCGAGGGGGGTTCGGTACTCTCTCCGAGATTGACGTCGAGACTGATCGTGGAGTTCGCGAGGCGCAAGCCGGCACCGATGTCCACGGCGCGCTCCGGATCGGATCACGGTCTGAGCGCGCGTGAAATGGATGTGGTGCAGTTGCTGTCACAAGGCTTGGGAAACAACGACATCGCAGATTCTCTCAGCCTCGAGCAGAGCACGGTGAAGTCGCACATCAGCAACATCTGCAAGAAGCTGCAGGTGCGTACCCGTGTGCAGATCGTCATCTGGGCGTACCGAAACAACGTGATCGCCGTATCGCGCTGACGCACGGGACGCTGCGGCGCGTCCGGCACGGCGCGGGCAGAGAAAGTCCACGTGCCCGGGTTCGACCCCTCGTCGAACCCGGGGCAGCTGGGTCGCTCAGCCCAGCAGTTTGGCTTTGAGCGTCATGACGGTCGCCGGACTCAGACCCAAGCCCTCGGTCAGGTAACGATCGACCGACCCGTAGGTCAGGTCCAACTGGGCGAGGCCGGCATCGAGATAGCTTGCCTCGACACCCAACAGGGGCTCCATGTTGACGGCCATCTGTTCGCCCAGGCTCGCCGCGATGCCCGCGCGCGTGGCCTTCATGCCTTCGGCTGTGTATTCGTTGGTCAGCAAGTAGTCATTCATGATCACTGAGCGGTCGACACCGGCGATGCTCAGCAGCAGAAACGACGTCCAGCCGGTGCGGTCTTTACCTGCAGTGCAATGGAAGACCTGTGCGCCTTCGGTTTCCGCGAGGCCCGTGAGCAACTGTGCGAACCCGGCTCGCTCCGTCGCTCCGGTGACGAAGGCGCGGTTCATGTCCTGCATCATCGATCGTGAGTCATCGGGGGACTTGATCTTCGCGACCATCTCGGCGATGTTCCCGGACAGGATCGGAATGTTCTCGTACGCAACCCCGTTGGGCAGGACATCCGGCTTGCTGGCGATCTCGGGTTCCGTGCGCAGATCGTAAACCTTTGTCAGTCCCAGCTTTTCGAGAATGCTCATGTCATCGCCCTTGGGCGTGATCGCGTTCGCGCGGTAGAAGACTCCCTTGTTCACGGGCAGACCGAGAGTTCCCGAGTATCCGGCGCCGGTGCCTGCGACGTCGCGGAAATTGTCGATCCCGGTCAGCCGCGGAGCATCTGGGGTTTGCTCGGCACTGCCGAAGTTGCTGGATCCGAAATCCAGTGAGCCGAACTGTGGAGCCGAGGGGGCAGGTTCGGCGTGCGCGATCGAGGCGCCGAAACCGGTGATGAGAAAGCTGCTGGTCAACGCAATGGCCGCGGCAGACCGTAGCGAGCACGTGCGCGTGGATCGGGACATGTGTGAGCCCTTCGTCGAGCGGAGAGAGTGGCTGGTCGATGAGGTATCGCGAAGGCAAGGTAGCGAGTTCTCGTGTCCGATTCGAGAGGAATCTTGCTTTGCTCCCTCTCAGTGGGAGGCGTGCTGCTGTGAGCGTGAGTGACTCGGGAGGCGCAGTTCATTCCTCGGGACCTGTGTTTGTGTAAAGGTCCAGTGCCCTGATATTGGTTAGCCTCACCAAATCAATTCCGGAGCAGTCCGGTGCGTTCAGATGGAGTTCAACATGCGGGTTCAAGGTCTGTCGTGGTTTCGCCGCGCAGTGGTGATCGGCGCAGCAGCTGCGCTGGCGGTCGGCGTCGCCGGCTGCAGCAACTCCGAGGAGGCGTCGTCCGAATCGTCGACGACAGCCGCGAGCTCGCAGACCCGTGTCTTCGAGGCACAGAACGGATCCGTCGAGATCCCGAGCGACCCGCAGCGGATCGTGGCCTGCGGATACGCAGTTCTGCCGCTGATTCAGGCGGGAGCGAACCTGGCAGCAGTATGTGAGTGGACCCGTGAACTCGGCAACATGGACGACAAGACCAAGGCCGCTTACGAAGCTCTGCCGAAGGTCGCGCCCGACGGCAACGTCTCCCAGCTCAACTACGAGGGAATCGTCGCTGCCGAGCCCGATCTGATCATCATGGGTGTTCCCGCTCGTGTCGAAAGCCAGCTGGACATGGCGCAGCTCAAGGCGGCCGCTCCCGTCGTCTTCCTGGGACCGACGGTTCCTGCTGATTGGCGAGTGCTGGGCGAGCAGTTCGCCGATGCCGCGAATGTCTTCGACACCTACGGCGAGTTCAAGGACGACTACGACGCCAAAACCGCCGAACTGGCCGCGAAGTACAAGGACAAGCTCGGCTCGTTGACCTTCGGCGGCGTGTGCAACGTCTGCAAGCCCGAGGCCGGCACCTTCTCACGCGAGTACGCGTCTTCGTACACGACCAATCTCTTCGACGGACTCGGACTGCAGTTCCCCGGCACCCCCGCAGACCCCGCCGACATCCACGTCGAACAGGTATCCATCGAGAAGATCGGCGAAAATCTCGGAAATGTCGACGTGATCGTCTACGGCCTCAACGCCGATGGCTCGATGTCTCCGCAGTTGCAGGAGCTGGTCAATTCCGAGCTGTGGAAGGAATTGCCCGCAGTGAAGGCCGGCAACGTCGTCCAGGTCCAGCATTCGTTGGCCGCGACCTATCAGACGGCTCTTCTGACGCTGGATTCGATCGACGAGGGCCTGTCGAAGCTGCCCGCAAACCAGTAGTTCATCGACTGTGACGGTGGCCTCTCGCCTGCTGGCGAGGGGCCACCTGCATATCCGGATGAGCAGGGCGGACAGCTCTCCGAACGGCGAGGACGCTCACCTGTCCCGGCTACCGGGGTTCTGTACGAACTGCGAACGCCCGATAGGGTGACCGGGTGCGTCCTACACTTGATTCCTACACTCATCTGGCCGGTGGCAAGGTCCGTGACCTTTACACGATCGACGACGAGCATCTGCTGCTTGTCGCGAGTGATCGGATCTCGGCCTACGACCACGTGCTCAGCACGCCGATCCCGGACAAGGGTCGCGTGCTCACCGCGATGAGCGTGTTCTTCTTCAACGTCCTCGGTGGCACCAACCACCTGGCCGGCGAGCCCGACGACGATCGCATCCCGGAAGAGGTTCTCGGCCGCGCTCTCGTGGTGCGCTCCCTCGACATGGTTCCCGTCGAATGCGTCGTTCGTGGCTTCCTCACCGGCTCCGGCCTGGTCGACTACAACAACACCGGCGCAGTGTGCGGCGTCGCGTTGCCCGAGGGCCTCGTCGAGGCGTCGCGGCTGCCCGACCCCATCTTCACCCCGGCGTCCAAGGCAGCTCTCGGGGATCACGACGAGAACATCAGCTTCGATCAGGTAGTGGAGAAGGTCGGCCAGAAGCTGGCAGTGCAGCTTCGCGAGGACACTCTCGACGTTTATGCCCGCGCCTCCAACTTCGCGGCCGATCGCGGAATCATCCTTGCCGACACCAAGCTCGAATTCGGTCTCGACTCCGGTGGAAACCTCGTGCTCGCCGACGAGGTGCTCACCCCCGACTCGTCGCGCTACTGGCCTCTCGAAGGCTACGAAGCGGGCAAGGTGCAGCCCAGTTTCGACAAGCAGTTCGTGCGCGACTGGCTCACGAGCCCCGAATCCGGCTGGGACCGTAGCTCGGACACGACACCGCCGCCGTTGCCGCAGGAGATCGTCGACGCGACTCGGGCACGCTACATCGAGGCGTACGAGCGCATTTCCGGTCTGTCCTTCGACGATTGGGTCGGTCCCAGCGCATGAGCCTGATCCCGCCGGTCGCAAAGAAGGTCCCCGCCGAACGTACCCATCACGGACACACGTTCGTCGATGACTACGAGTGGCTGCGGGACAAGGACAACGCCGAGGTCGTCGCATACCTCGAAGCCGAAAACGCGTACACCGACGAGCAGACGGCCGCGCTCGAGCCGTTGCGCGAGAAGATCTTCCAGGAGATCAAGTCGCGGACGCAGGAAACCGACATGTCGGTGCCCACTCGCATGGGTAAGTGGTGGTACTACTCGCGCAGCGTGGAAGGCAAGTCGTACACCGTCCAGTGCCGGTGCCCCATCGCCGGTGAAGACGACTGGACTCCGCCCAACCTGACGCCCGGCGTCGAGCTGGCCGGCGAGCAGATCCTCATGGACGGCAACGTCGAAGCCGAAGGGCACGAGTTCTTTTCGCTCGGCGCGTTCTCCATCAGCGAGGACGGCACGTTGCTCGCGTACTCGGTGGACATCGTCGGCGACGAGCGGTACACCTTGCGGTTCAAGAACCTCGAGACCGGTGAGATGCTCGCCGACGAGATTCCCGATACCGCGCCTGGCGCCACCTGGGCGATCGACCACAGTCACGTCTTCTACATGACGGTCGACGATTCCTGGCGTCCGGACACCGTGTGGCGTCACAAGCTGGGAACGCCGCAGAGTCAAGATGTTTCGGTGTTCCACGAGCCCGACGAGCGGTACTGGGTTTCGGTGGGGTCTACCCGCAGTGAGAAGTACCTGATGATCTGGGTCGGTTCCAAGGTGACCAGCGAAGGCTGGATGCTGGAATCGGCGAACCCGGAAGGCGACTTCCGCGTCATCATCCCGCGTCGCGAGGGCGTCGAGTACGGCGCTGAACACGCGGTGATCGGGGGAGAGGACCGCTTCCTGATCCTCCACAACGACGTCGTGGACGGAGTCAAGGCCGAGAACTTCGTGTTGGTGGAAGCTCCCGTGTCGGATCCGACGAACATGACGACGCTGATCGAGCACAGCGCAGACGTTCGTCTGGAAGAAGCCGAAGCTTTTGCCGGACACCTCGTCCTGAGCTACCGCCGCGAGGCGCTCACTCGGGTTGCCGTGTGGCCGTTGACGGATGACGGCTACGGCGAGCGTCACGAAATCGACTTCGACGAAGAACTCTTCAGCATCGGTATGGGGTCCAACCCGGAATGGGCGCAGCCCACCATCCGACTCGGCTTCACGTCGTTCATCACTCCCGGGCAGGTATACGACTACTACGTCGCCAGTGGTGAACTGGCACTGCGTAAGTCGCAGCCTGTTCTCGGTGACTTCGATGCGAGCAATTACGAACAGCGTCGCGACTGGGCAGTGGCCGACGACGGAACCCGCATTCCGCTCTCGATCGTGAGGCGCGTAGGTGCGCCGGAAGGTCCCGCGCCGCTGCTGTTGTACGGCTACGGTTCCTACGAGGCGAGCATCGACCCGTCGTTCTCGGTTGCCCGCTTGTCGTTGCTCGATCGCGGCGTCGTCTTCGTGGTCGCACACGTGCGCGGCGGCGGCGAGATGGGTCGTCACTGGTACGAAAACGGCAAGACGCTCACGAAGAAGAATACCTTCACCGATTTTGTCTCGTGCGCAAAGCATTTGATCGACACCGGTGTCACGGCGGCCGATCGGATGGTTGCCGACGGCGGTAGTGCGGGTGGATTGCTGATGGGGGCTGTCGCCAATCTCGCTCCGGAACTGTTTGCCGCCATTCTCGCCAATGTTCCGTTTGTCGACCCGCTGACGTCGATTCTCGATCCGTCGCTACCGTTGACGGTCATCGAGTGGGACGAATGGGGAGATCCGCTGCACAACAAGGACGTCTACGACTACATGCGCTCGTACAGCCCGTACGAGAACGTGGAAGCCAAGGACTATCCCGCCATTCTTGCGATCACGAGCATCAACGACACCCGCGTTCTGTACGTGGAGCCGGCCAAGTGGGTCGCGAAACTGCGCGCCACGAAGACCGGTGATGCTCCGCTACTTCTCAAGACCGAGATGAGCGCCGGACACGGCGGTGTCAGCGGTCGGTACGAGAAGTGGAAAGAGGTCGCGTTCGAGTTCGCCTGGGTTCTCGACACGGTTGGCGCAAACTAGCTTCTGTGTCAATCAGGTTCTGCGGTAACGAACCTGAGGGCGCCCAGCGCGCCCGTACTCGGTCTCCCGGGTGAGCATGCCGTCGTCTGCCAGCTTTTCCAGGTAGCGCCAGGCCGTTACCCGGGACACGCCGACCGATGCTGCCACCTCTGCAGCGGTCACGGGTCCCTCAGAATCCCGGACAGACGCTGCGACGAGTCCGAGCGTTTGAGATGCAAAGCCTTTCGGCGCCGCTGCTCGATCGTCGGACGTTCGTAGTGCGGACATCGCGCGGTCGATGTCGTGTTGACTGACCGCAGACTCTCCAGCGGGAAGTGCTGCACGATATTCGAGGTAGCGCTCGAGCTTGTCGCGGAATGCTGCGAAAGTGAACGGCTTGAGAAGATAGAGGACGATCCCGCGAGCCACGGCGCTTCGGACCACCTCCAGATCGCGCGCCGAGGTAACCGCGATGATGTCCGGACTGGGCCGCAACCCGCCCAGGGCGGAGGCCACGTCGAGACCGCTGGCGTCGGGCAACCCGATGTCGAGCAGGACCAGGTCGATGGGCTGGTCGGTGGCATTGGCCGCCGTAACTGCACGCACGGCGGCGTTCCCGGAATGAACCACGCCGTGGACCACGAATTCCGGCACACGCTCGACGTAGGAACGGTGTGCCTGCGCGATCAACGGTTCGTCGTCGACTATCAGTACACGGATCATCGCGGTGCTTCCGCCTCGCGCAGCGGGATACGGACAACCAGCATTGAGCCCATCGCCGGCTCGCTGGTGAGCGTGCCGCCGTGCCGTTTCACAACTTGAGAGACCAGTGCGAGACCGAGTCCGCGAGAGCCGGATTTTGTGGAGTAGCCACGGCCCTTGGCCTTTTCGAGTGCTTCGGGTGTCATTCCCGGGCCGCTGTCGGCGACGGCAACAACCATCATCGAATCCTCTTCCATTACCGTCACTTCCACCCACGGAGACTCGCTCGCGCGCGATGCGTCAATAGCATTGTCCACGAGATTGCCGACCAGCGTGACCAACTCGCGTGCATTGAGCGAAGGAACCGGACCGAGCGCGGTGTCTTCCGTGATGGTCAGGTCGACCCCGCGTTCGGTCGCTTCGCTCATTTTCCCGAGCAGTAGTGCGGCCAGCGCCGGCTCGTGGACCGCATTCATCAGACGATCGATCAGCTGTTGGGACACCCGCAATTCGTTGGTGGCGAAGGCCACTGCGTCCTCGTTTCGCCCCAACTCGACCATCGTGATGATCGTGTGCAGACGATTTGCACTCTCGTGGGCTTGCGATCGAAGCGACTCGGCAAAACTTCGTACCGAATCCAATTCCCCGAGTACGTTCTGAAGTTCGGTGTGATCGCGAATTGTCAGCACGGTGCCAATTCTGTTGCCCTCCCACTCAACCGGGTGTTGGTTGACCACCAGCACACGCTTGTCGGTGAGATGCACTTGATCCTTCGCGGGAGAGGCGTCGTCGACCCGCATGGTCTCGGGGATGGATGAAAGTGGCACGGGCCCGTCCGGTAGATCGAGGAGGCGACGTGCTTCGTCGTTGACGATGTCCACTCTCGCGTCTTTGCTTCGGCCTTGCCCGATCACCACCAAACCCTCACCGATGCTGTGCAGTACGGCGTCGTGGTGCTCGTACATGGTGCGCAGTTCGTCCGGAGCCATTCCCAGGGTCTGTCGCCTGATGCGTCGGCTCACCAGAAGTGAACTCAGGAGGGCGGCAAGAAGACCGCCGCCGGCAACGAACAGGATGACCGGAACACTTTGGGCGAACTGCTTGCTGATCTGCTCGCGGGTGACACCGGCAGAAACCAGACCGACCAGGGTTCCGCCGGAATCGTAGACAGGAGTGACTGCGCGGATCGACGGCCCCAGCGACCCGGCGTACGTCTCCGTGAAGGTCACGCCGGCGAGTGCGCGGTCAATGTTTCCGTTGAACAGTTGACCGATCAGCTCCGGGCTCGTGTGGGTGAATCGAGTGCGATCCGGCGCCATCACCACGATGAAATCGACGCCGGTTGCCTGTCGTATTTTCTCGGTCTGTGGTTGCAGAATCGCGGTCGGGTCCGGGCTCGTCAGGGCGGCCGCCGTCGAATCCGACAGGGCGAGAGTCTGCGCTATCGAGCTCACCTGCCTGCGGATCGCGTCGTCGCTGTCTCGGCGTTCGTCGACAACTGCGAGCGCGGCCCCCACGCCGATGACCAGCGCCAACAACGCCAATTGCAGGAGCAGGATCTGCCTGGCGACGCTCATACGTCGGCCGGTCTTTCGTTCGACCATCGAGCGCCTCCTGAACGTAATGAACACAAACTTCCGGGCCCACCTGTTTGCAACAAGAATTCTCCACGACTCGAAGTGATCCCGATCACTTCACAGATATCCGATCCAAAGGACACCCCATGAGCAGCACGGCAACAGGGACAGTAGACGGTTCCCCACAGCCCGAGGGCACCAAGGCAAAGCGCGACAAGACGCATTGGCTCTACATGAGCGTCATCGTCGCGGTTATCGGCGGCATCCTCGTCGGTTGGCTCGCACCCGAGTTCGGTAAGTCCGTCGGTGTACTCGGCACGTTGTTCGTCAGCCTGATCAAGATGATGATCAGCCCGGTCATCTTCTGCACCATCGTGCTCGGCATCGGCTCGGTTCGAGCTGCGGCCAAGGTCGGCAAGGTCGGCGGCCTCGCACTCGCCTACTTCATCGGGATGTCCACCATCGCACTCGCGATCGGCCTGGGCGTCGGCAACCTGCTCAACCCGGGCAGCGGCCTGAACATCACGCCCAACGCGGCCTCCGTGGCCAAGCTTGCAGATCAGGCCCACAGCGCGGGCGGTACCTGGGACTTCATCGCGTCCATCATTCCGACGTCGATGCTGTCCTCCCTCACCGCCGGCAGCGTGCTGCAGACTCTGTTCGTCGCCCTTCTGGTCGGCTTCGCGATCCAGTCGCTCGGCAAGTCGGGTGAGCCGATTCTCAAGGCCGTCGGATACATCCAGAAGCTCGTGTTCAAGATCCTGACGATGATTCTCTGGCTCGCCCCGATCGGTGCTTTCGGCGCCATCGCCAGCGTCGTCGGCCAGACCGGTTTGAACGCCGTCGTCCAGCTCGGAACCCTGATGATCGGCTTCTACCTGACCTGCCTGATCTTCGTCTTCGGTGTTCTCGGAACGCTGCTGCGCGCGGTCACCGGATTCAACATCTTCAAGCTGGTCAAGTACTTGGCCCGTGAGTACCTGCTCATCTTCGCCACGTCGTCCTCCGAATCGGCACTGCCGCGTCTGATCGCCAAGATGGAGCACGTCGGCGTCGAGCGCACCACGGTGGGCATCGTCGTTCCCACCGGCTACTCGTTCAACCTCGACGGCACCGCGATCTACCTGACGATGGCCTCGATCTTCATCGCCGACGCCATGGGACAGCCGCTCGCCTTCGGTGAACAGCTCTCGCTGCTGGTGTTCATGATCATCGCCTCCAAGGGCGCTGCGGGAGTCAGCGGCGCCGGTCTGGCCACGCTGGCCGGTGGACTGCAGAGCCATCGCCCCGAGCTTCTCGACGGCGTCGGACTCATCGTCGGAATCGACCGCTTCATGTCGGAAGCGCGGGCGATCACCAACTTCTCGGGCAATGCGGTCGCGACTCTCCTGGTCGGCGCGTGGACCAAGACGATCGACAAGGAACGCGTCATCGAGGTGCTCGACGGGAAGATTCCGTTCAACGAAGCCACGATGCTCGACGACGAGGACGAAGAAGAGCAGCACAAACTCGAAACGGCTCCGACCGGCACCAAGCAGTCATTTGTGAGCCATCACTAGATACTTCCGCTCTGTTGAACGTTTGACCGCACAGCAGGCGCGGAACCCGATCTACGATCAGTGATCCTGGTCGTAACGATGAAAGAGACCGCCGCACTAACCGTGCGACGGTCTCTTTCTGTTCGTGGGTGCTATGTGTACCAGGTGGGTTCGGGAATCTCGCCGGTCAGAAAACGACTACCGACTTCACGGCGCTTGTACGCGAGCGGATCGTGCAGGGTATGCGTCCGGATGTTGCGCCAGTAGATATCCAGGCCGACATCGTTGGACGTGGCTCTGGCACCGGTCAGTTCGAAGATCTTGTTGCTGATCTCCAAGGAGACGTCGGCGGCGCGAAGTTTTGCGGCCGCGATGCGTACGGCGAGGTCGCCGCGAGCCTGTTCGGTAAGGTTTTCGCGAGCGTCGTGGAGCACGGCGTCGGCCTGACGGCTGACCTGATCCACGAAGGCCTCCGCTGCCCACAGCTTCGATTGCAAGTCGCCGTAGCCCTCACGGAGGTACCACTCGTCGGTTGCGATTTCGCGGTTGTCACCGCCGTACGGCCATGGACGCGTACGGGTTCGGGTGTACTCGGCCGCAGTGTCCAGTGCGCCACGGGCGATCCCGAGGTAGAAGTTCGCGAACACGATCTCGATCGCGGGGAAGTTCAGCGTGTTGTAGACCAGAGGTTGGAATTCCTTGTCGACAAAGCCTGCCGCACTTGCCCAGTCGACCTCGACGTCGTTGATCTCGACACTGCCGGAATCGGTGAGGCGCTGCCCGAGGTTGTCCCAGTCTCCGCGGAAGACTATGCCGTCCTGAGCAGTCGGCACGATAGCGAACACATGCGTCGCAGTTCCGTCGATGATTCCTTCGAGCACCGTGAGGTCGGTGACTCGTCCGCCGGTGGAAAACGACTTCACACCGTTGAACACCAGGGTGTCTCCGCGGTCCACGACGGTGAGGTCGGTGTCTCGAGGGTTCACTGCGCCGCCGAAGAAGAATCGGTTGCTCGTGTACAGCTCCTCGACAGCGGAGATCTGCGGATCGGTTCCGACCAATCTGGCTGCCCATGCCCACAGGTAGTGATACCCGAGCAGTTGCCCGATGGAGCCGTCGGCGCGCGCGATCTCCCGAACCACCTTGTAGGCGGTCTCCCATCGCTGCCCGCCGCCGCCGAACTCGATCGGACCCAGCAGTGTCACCAGACCACTGTCCTTGAGCAGCTGAACTTCTCGGAACGGTGGTTCGCCGGCTCGGTCGCGGGCGAGTGCGTCGGCGGCAAGGATGTTGCTCACCTCGCGAGCGCGGTCGATCCAGCCTTCGGATGTGTCGGGAACGCCGACGAAGACTTCGGTTTCACTGGTCACGGTCATGCCTGTACATCCTATTCGGTCGGTGCAGTCCCGATGGCCCACACGTAAATCGGTTCGGTTCCGTTGATTTCGTAGTCGCCGACAACTTTGGATTTGAAGACGACCGGATTATGACTGGCCACGGTGCGGGCGTTGCGCCAGAACCGATCGAGATCGAGGTCGCGGCTCACTCCGGAAGCACCGAGTGCGTCGAAGATCTTGGCCGTGGCCGGAACGACGAGTCCGATCGAGGCGACTTGCCCTCGCCCCGAATCGATTTCGGCTGCGATGTTGGCAGCTTTCTCTTCCTCCGGCGAGCCGGAGAATGCGGCTTCGTATGCCCATTGGGACGACTGTGCTGCGTGCAGCGCCACGGCCTCGGCTGCAAAGGCAGCCGAGGACACCTCGCCGACAACTTGCTGGATCTGCGAATCCTGCGCGTATCTCGGAGCGTTGCCGTGACTGAAGGTTCGAGTACGAGAGGCGACTCGACGAGAGATCTCGGTTGTCGCAGCCTTGGCGATGCCGGCGAGAGTGGCGAGATGGAAAAGTTGGTAGAACGCTGTCTGGTACTTGAATCGCGTCGAGAAGTCGAAGATGTTCTCCGGCTGGACTATTGCGTTCTCGTAGACGGACGAGCCGGAGCCAGTCGTCTGCTGGCCGAACCCGTTCCAGTCGTCACTGTGTGTGACACCGGGTTGTCTCGCTTCGACTGCGGCGATCACGAATGCGCCGGTGTCGGTGCGCTGCGAGTACAGGTCGATCCAGTCGGCGAAAATGGAACCCGTGCTGTAGAACTTTGCCCCGTTCGCCAGGAAATGGTCGGAATCGGGTGCGGGCGAGACCTTGGTGTTGGCTTCGCCCAATGCAACGTCGCCGATTTCGGTCCACGCGTTGCCGACCAACTGTCCCTCCGCGAAGCGTCGGAGCCAGGTGTCACGCTCAGGCCCGGGGTCGGCGACCAGTCGGTCTTCGACAAACGCGAAATGACCGCGCAGTGCCTGGGTGATGTTGGAATCGGCGCTCGACAACTCGACTAGTAACCGGATCAATTGCGGGATGCTCGCGCCGGATCCACCGTGTGTTGTCGGCACCCGAACGGCGCCGAAGCCTGCTTTCTTGAGTGCGTCGATCTGTTGGAAGGGAAGCACGTGATCGCGTTCGCGTTCGACGACGGCTTGTGCGATGTCCGCGAAGATCGGACGGAATTTTGCTGCCAGTGTTTCGTAGTCGACCTCACTCTTGATCGGATCTGCAGACCGGGAAACGGCATTCGGCGTCAGTGCGGTGGTCATGGGAAGAATGCAAGCTGTAATCACCAGGGGCGTCGATCCTTCATCGCGACCTGATTCGAAGTGTTGTCAGTCCGCGCAAATCTCGGTTCGATGGCCTGCCGGGCAGTTGTACCGGAATCGGATGGTCAGTGCGATTGCTCGTGAAGGTGTTCTACGATCCATCCGTTCCATTCGACAGTTCCTCCGGAACCACAATCGTGTCGGAACGGCTGCCCTGGAGAGCCGGGTCGAACGACCACGCGAAAGTCTCTCGCCTCCAATCGAAGATCGACAGTCGTGTGTTCTCCGTCGACGCTCTCGGCGACACTCTCGAGTGCGTCCGTCGCGACGATGCCGGTAACGCGTCGGACTGCGTGTTCGGCGGCCTGAGCGGCCTGTGACAGTGCCGCTCGGCCGCGCAGGTGCAGCAGCTCCAATTCTCCGGCTTGGTATTTTTCGGCTGCATCGATCGCGGAGTTGCCGTCCAGTCGGCTGAAATAGACTGCGGCGGGCCACGCAATCATGTTGGCCGCGAATCGATCTCCGCCGATGTGACTGCATTCCCACACATCTGCGATCTGTGCCGCGTTCAGCGCCGACACGACCGGGCGACCGAGTTCCGCGCAGCACGCATCCTTCTTTCCATGCGTGCAGACCGCGAAGAGCGGTTCCGTGCGGGAGCGGCCGAAGTCGGGTTCCACTCCGGTGGCCATCGATTCGAACGGCAGTACCGACAGGTCCTCGTATCGATCGACCGACCCTTCCCGCATCCACTGACGTGTGCCGTCCGTCCAGGCGAGTACGCACATCGGGGTGAGGACTCGGCGGTTGCGGGGCCGCCGGATCACCACGAGGCGGATACGACCCTGCGCTGCGTAGATTTTTTCGGTGAGTGCGACGGGGAGAACGTCGTCAGGAGCGGACGCCGGCCAGGGGCCGGGGTGCTCGATCAACACCCACAGATGTGTCATTCCGGCGCGACCGACCATCGGTTCGCCGGCGGTCGACGACTGCCGTGTACAGGCGTGAGGGCGTCGACTGGTTTGCGGATTGGCGACAAATTCCGGAAAGCACTGCATAGATGCCTTCCCCAGGACACCGTCGCTGCAGGTGTGGCAGGGAAGGGAAGACATGATGAGGCTCCAGTCTCGTAGGTTAGGCTCACCAGACTATTGGATGGTGAATCCTTTGCTCAGCCGTGGTGAATGCGCGTGGCTGTGACGGTCGAAAGCAGTCGGTAACAGGAGTGTTGGGAATGAAACGCAGTAACTCGCGGGCGAAGTACGTGCTGGGTGGTTTTGTCCTCGCCGCCATCGTGGCAACGACAACGGCGTGTGGCAGTGACGACAAGACGGATACCGACAGTCAGTCCGCCGACACCGTGCACGCGGTCACCCATGCCCGCGGAACCACGGACGTACCGATGGATCCGCAGAGAGTTGTCGTGCTCGAGCCGGTTCAGCTCGACACGTCGGTAGCGCTGGGCGTGATTCCCGTGGGCACCGCGGTCCTCAGCGAGACGACCGGTGTTCCGGCGTACCTCGGTGAGAAGGCCGCGGAGATCGAGATGGTCGGCACCGTCGCGGCGCCGAACCTCGAGAAGATCGTCGCACTGAGCCCGGACCTGATCATCGGAACGGAATCGCGGCACGGTGATCTGTACGAGCAACTCGCTGCCATCGCGCCGACCGTCTACATGGCGACCCAGACCGATCCGTGGCAGGACAACGTCCAGTTCGTCGCAGAGGCGTTGAACAAGACCGATCAGGCAGGCGAACTGCTCGGTGACTACACGGCACGCTGCGAGGAAGTGGCGAGCAAGCACAGCACCGAGGGCAAGACCGCTCAGCTCATCCGCCCACGCGACGACGTTCTGACGCTGTACGGACCCACGTCGTTTGCCGGAAGCACTCTCGAATGCGCGGGACTCACGATTCCCGCACGCGACTGGGAGAACTCGATCTCCGTCGACCTCTCCCCGGAATTCGTCTCCGGAGCCAACGCCGACCTCATCCTGGTCACCTCCGCGAAGCCGGCAGATGCCAGCACGATGCCGAAGGCCGTGGCGGACAACGCCGGATTCTTCCCGAACCCACATCTGGTCGACATGTCCTACTGGATCACGGGCGTCGGACCGCTCGGCGGCCTCACCGTTCTGGACGACCTCGATCGCATTCTCGGAGCATCGAAGTAGCAGTAGGTGAGAACAAGCAGTAGGTGAGAACAAGTAGTGGGCGAGAACTGGCAGTCGGCAAGAGTCGCTAAGTTGGACCTATGACAACTCCAGTACAGAACATCGCGATCAACACCCTCGGTGGCGTGCCCACCTCGTTGGGTGAATACGACGGCCGTGCCGTGCTCGTGGTCAACGTGGCATCCAAGTGTGGACTGACCCCGCAGTACTCGGCGCTCGAGAAGCTGGCCAGCGAGTACGCCGATCGCGGTCTGACCGTGATCGGCATCCCGTGCAACCAGTTCATGGGGCAGGAACCGGGTACCGCCGAAGAGATCGAGACGTTCTGCTCCACTACCTACGGCGTCACGTTCCCGCTCCTCGAGAAGATCGAGGTGAACGGCGAGAACCAGCATCCGCTGTACGCCGAACTCACCAAGGCTGCCGACGCCGAAGGCGCTGCGGGCGACATCCAGTGGAACTTCGAGAAGTTCTTGATCGGACCGGACGGCACCGTCGTCAACCGCTTCCGTCCGCGGACCGAACCTGACGCTCCCGAGGTTGTCGCCGCCATCGAAGCCGCGCTTCCCAAGAATTAGTAGCCGCGCTTCCCAAGAATTAGTAGCTGCGCTTCTCAAGAGCTAAACGCTCGTTGCTGAAAACTGCCGCCGGATGATCATCCGGCGGCAGTGTGCTGTTCACCCACAGCTGCCACTATCGGAGTATGTCTGCAGAACTGATCGTGTCGGTATCCGGAATCAGAGACGAGACATGTTATCTCGCTGCCGGATTCGCAGACGAGATGGACGCTCGAGGTGTCCGCCTGTCGCTCCTGGTGGCGCCGCGACTGAAGGACAAATACCGACTGGCCGACGACGCGGTGACGACGGCCTGGCTGCGTGAGCGTCGTGAGCACGGCGACGCCATCGTTCTGCACGGCTACGACCAGGCCGCGACCAAGCGTCGTCGAGCCGAGTTCGCCACTCTGTCGAAGCACGAAGCAAAACTGCGACTACTCGCTGCGGATCGGGTTCTCGAGCATGCAGGCCTTCGGACCCGGGTGTTCGCACCGCCGCGCTGGGTGGCGTCGCCTGGTGCCATGTCGGTGTTGCCGGAGACCGGCTTTCGGACGATGGCAGGCCTCGGCGCAGTACACGATCTGACCCGTGGAACCTTGCAGCGGGGAAGGGTTTTCGGTATCGGCGAGGGCTTCAAGGCCGAGCCGTGGTGGTGTCGCGCATTGGTTCTCGGAGCCGGGCGCGCCGCCAAGCGTGGGGGACTGGTCAGATTGTCGATTACTGCCAAGCAGTTGGGAAACGAGGGCCCACGTCAGGCTGTTCTCGACGCTGTGGACCTCGCGCTTTTTCATGAGGCCACCTCGCAGGTATACCGATGGAACTCCCCGTCGCAGGAACTCGGCGCTGCCTGAATTCGGTCATTGGCAACTATTCGATAGCTGCGAGATGGTGTCGTGTGTCCGGGTTGCCCGAGCAGGCAGAGTCTTCGCATTTATCCCGTTCCTTGCAGGCAGTAGGGCCGATTAGGTCAAAGTCGCATAAAGTGGACGTTGAATTCGAGTATGGCGTCGCCCAACCTTTTCGCTGCTACAGTGCGTGCAGTTAATCTGCCGCTAGTAGACGAAGTTGAGGTTCACCATGCGCGCACGAGGGTTCTCCAAGTCGGCCGAGGGTCTTGTCGCTCTGGCTGTGGGCGCAGTCGTCTGTGCTGCAATCGTCCCGGCAGTTGCGTCTGCCGCTCCGACCGGCGTGGTTCACACGCTGCCGACAGGCGGTGTCGACGGCGGTGCGAGCGAAGGCACCCGCACCGCAACTGTCGACGACGAAGGTGAGCAACTCACACTGCGGCTTCACAAGATGAATCTGCGGGGATCCGACTTCTCGATGGCCGTACAGGAAAGCGGCGGCGAGCTGACCGATGTGGTGATCCCGGCGCCCCGTTCGTACATCGGCAGTGTGGAAGGGCATCCGGACGCAATCGTCTCGGCCATCGTCGACTCCGCCGGAACACTGCGTGGGCAGGTGATTTTCGATCGTGGTGCTTCGATCGAGTTCGTGGGATCCGACGTGGTCGGTCGCAGCACGGCGCCGATCGACGCAAAACCCAAGTGGCCGACCGCCTCTATCGCGTCGGCCTCGGCCGCAAGCGTCGGCAAGACGGTGAAGCAGTTCGTGGTGGGATTGGATCTGAGTGGCGAGTGGTACTCCGCGCACGGCGCAGGCAGTCCCGCCGTCGCTCTGGATCGGGCCGAGGAATCAATGGCCCGAACCGCTGCCATCTGGATCAGAGACGTCGGAATTCGGCCGATCCTGGGTCGGGTTGTCCTTCGCGCCGATGCCGCGAGTGACCCGTATTCGAGCAGTTGTGAAAACCTCGACCAGTTGGAAGGTCTGTGGTCCGATCAGGTCGGCACGAGCGTCGACCAGGCGACTGTCGTCTGCGCTTCCGGTGGCGGAAATGCCTACTACTCGAGGTTCGAACTCGATCACAGCTACGCGCAGGTCGGTGCCGAGCCCGATGGCAGCTTCAGCCGCGTCCTCCGCCACGAGTTGGGCCACAACTTCTACGCCGACGACTATCACGGCGGCGGCGCCGAGGGATCGACCATCATGAACGGCAACGACCTCTCGCGCTTCGACGGCACCGAATTTGCTGCCATCGTCGATGCCGCCGACGTGGCCTCGGATCGACTCGACGACGTCGGTCGGTACACGGCAAGCCCGATCCCGCCGTACGCCGCACTCGACACCGCGCAGGTCCGCTCAGGTGGCACAGTCACCGTCGACGCCGTCGCGAATGATCATGACAGCAACGGAGATTCGATCAAGGTAACCGGGGTCGAGGCGACGTCACTTCTCGGTGGCACCGTAAAGCTCGAAAACGGCGAAGTGGTGTTCGAGGCCGGAACGAAGACAGGCACCGACAGGATTCTCTACACACTCACCGACGCAGCCGGTGGGACGAGCACCGGCTGGATCATCGTCGATGTGAGTGCGTGAGGACTGAATCAGGCGACTTCGACGCTCGACTCCTCACCGAGAACTCGGAACTCGGTACCGTCGGCAGCCATTTCCGAGTAGCGACCGTAGAAGATGCCTGTGGCTTCGTCGCGGATGATCGCTTGATGGATGGGAACCGCGACGCGCGGCGCTACCGCGCGGAGGTAGTCGATGGCCTCCGAGATCTTGAGCCACGGTGCGGCGGCGGGAAGGGCAAGAACGTCGACCTTCTGTTCGGGGACGTAGAGGGAATCGCCGGGATGCATGAACTGCGCGGGGTTGGTGGCGTCGCCGAGGAGGAACGCGGTGTTGTCGATCATCGGTAGGTCCGGATGGATGATCGCGTGCTCTCCGCCGGTTCCGGTCACCTCGACGTCGCCGATGCTGAACCGGTCGCCCGGCCGGACTCCCGTCCAGCGCCCACCGAGCTTCTCAGCCGTCTGCGGATCGCTGTACAGCACCGCGTCGGGGTTTGCTTCGGCCAGTTCGGGCAGCCGCGCCGGGTCGGCATGATCGGGGTGTTGATGTGTCACGAGGATGGCGTCGAGGCCGGTGATGCCTTCGAATCCGTGCGAGAAGTTGCCGGGATCGAAGAGGATTTTCGATCCGTTCAACTCCACGAGCACACAGGAATGGCCAAAATGTGTCAGTCGCATGATTTCGAGTATGCGCCGCCCTGGAGTGACTCGCAGGCGGGTTTCGCGGGTGTTGGCCGTCACGCCCCGATCACTCGATGCGAACCATCTCGGGTGCGCCCGGTAAACTGGCCATCACCCGAGCGTTTCACTCCGGGTTCGCGCACTAGTACCGAGGAGCAGCACGTGGCCCGTGTCGTCGTCGAAGTCATGCCCAAGGCCGAGATTCTCGACCCCCAGGGACAGGCAATTGTCGGGGCACTGTCTCGCCTGGGCTTTGCAGGAGTATCCGATGTCCGTCAGGGCAAGCGGTTCGAGTTGGAGATCGACGGCAGTGTCGAAGACGCCGAACTCGAGAAGATCGCCGAAGGCCTGCTGGCCAACACGGTGATCGAGGATTGGACCGTCAGGCGAGTCGAGGCATGAGCGCACGTATCGGGGTTATCACGTTCCCGGGCACGCTCGACGACATCGATGCCGCTCGGGCCATCAACCTGGCCGGCGGTGAAGCTGTCGAACTCTGGCACGGCGACGCAGACCTCAAGGGTGTCGACGCGGTTGTCGTTCCCGGAGGATTCTCCTACGGCGACTACCTTCGTTGCGGCGCGATCGCACGTTTTGCTCCCGCGATGGGCAAGGTTGTCGAAGCAGCCAAGGGCGGCATGCCGGTCCTGGGCATCTGCAACGGTTTCCAGATCCTCTGCGAAGCAGGTTTGCTCCCCGGTGCCCTGACCCGTAACCAGGGTC
This sequence comes from Rhodococcus sp. FW305-130, assembly GCF_058788335.1. Lineage (NCBI taxonomy): Bacteria > Bacillati > Actinomycetota > Actinomycetes > Mycobacteriales > Nocardiaceae > Rhodococcus > Rhodococcus sp. FW305-130. Next base: position 521,746 of record NZ_JBYTAP010000003.1, read on the forward strand.
TGCACTTCATCTGCCGCGACGAGTGGTTGACGGTCGAAGCCAACAACACGGCTTGGTCCTCGCGTTACGAGGCCGGCGCCCAGATCCTCATCCCGCTCAAGTCGGGTGAAGGTCGCTTCCAGGCTTCCGAGAATGTTCTCGACGAACTCGAGGGTGAAGGCCGCGTCGTCTTCCGCTACTCGGAGGAGAACCCCAACGGTTCGCAGCGTCGTATCGCCGGTATCTCTTCGGCCAACGGCCGCGTCGTCGGGTTGATGCCGCACCCCGAGCACGCCACCGAGGCTCTCACCGGACCGAGCGACGACGGACTCGGCTTGTTCTACTCGGCACTCGACGCGATCGTCACTGCCTGATCGCCTGCTGATTTTCACCACTGAACGCCGACCGGAAATCCGGTCGGCGTTCAGTCGTTTGTGGGGGCGTCCCGGTTCTCGGGTTACTGGCTGTAGGAACTGAGGAAGTTGCCGAGACGCTCGAGGGCGGTCGCGAGGTCGTCGGTGTTCGGCAGAGTCACCAGTCGGAAGTGGTCGGGTTCGATCCAGTTGAACGCGCGGCCGTGACTGACCAGAATCTTTTCCGATTCCAGTAGATCGAGAACGAACCTCTCGTCGTCGACGATGCCGAACTTGTCGACGTCGAGCTTCGGGAACAGGTACAGCGCGCCGTCGGCCTGCTGACAGCTGATCCCGTCGATGCTGTTGAGCGTGCTGTGCGCGAGATCGCGCTGTGCTGTCAGTCGACCTTGCGGGAGCAGGAGGTCCTCGATGGACTGGCGTCCGCCGAGTGCGGTCTGGATCGCGTGCTGCGCCGGCACATTGGCACACATTCGCATGTTGGCCAGCAGTTTGATGCCTTCGATGAAACTCGACGCCCGCTCGAGTGGTCCGGTGATGGCCAGCCATCCGGCTCGGAACCCGCAGACGCGGTAGGCCTTGGACAGCCCCGAGTACGTCAGACACAAAACGTCTCGCCCGGTCATCGACGCAAGGTTTGTCATGGATCGGCCGTCGTAGACGATCTTCTCGTAGATCTCGTCGGCGAAGAGCATCAGGTCATGCTTGCGGGCAATGTCGACGAAGCGTTGCAGTACCTCCGTCGAGTAGACGGCGCCCGTCGGATTGTTGGGATTGATGACGACAATCCCTCGGGTGCGCGGAGAGATCCGGGCTTCCAGATCGTCGAAGTCCGGTGCCCAGCCCTGGCTTTCATCGGTGAGGTAGTGAACCGGCGTGCCGCCGGCAAGTGAAACCGAAGCCGTCCACAAGGGGTAGTCGGGAGCGGGAATCAGGATCTCGTCCTCGGGATTGCAGAGCGCCTGCATCGTCAGCGTGATCAGTTCGGAGACGCCGTTTCCGAGATAGATCTCGTCGACGGTGACGTCGGTGATACCCCGCGTCTGGTAGTACTGGACCACCGCGGTGCGCGCCGAATACAGTCCGCGAGAATCGCAATATCCCTGGGCGGTAGGGAGATTGCGGATCATGGCCATCATGATTTCGTCCGGTGCTTCGAATCCGAAGGGGGCCGGATTACCGACGTTGAGTCGCAGGATCGTGTGTCCCTGATCCTCGAGTTCTTCGGTCTTGTCGAGAATTCGTCCTCTGATGTCGTACCTGACATTCTCGAGCTTGCGGGCCTGATCGATGGGTGTGTTCACGCGGTTACGTACCTCTCCGGTTCGGGCGGGCGATTTGTGTTTCAGATGAGAAGGGCGCCTCAGGGTTCGGTCTGGAAACGGACATTGATTCGCGATAGCGCTAGCGGCGAGAGGAGAGTAGCGCTACTATGATTCGACATGTCCAATGATAGCAGTTCGAGGATTGTCGCAGCCTTGCGCGAATGGATCGCGACGGCTCCTCCAGGCGCGAAGCTTCCGTCCACTCGGTCGCTCGTGAGCCTGCACGGGGCGAGTCCGGTCACCGTGCAGAAGGCGCTGCGAACGCTGGTATCTCAGGGGGTTGTGGAGGCTCGTCCCGGTGTGGGGACCTTCGTACGCGCCGCACGCGTCGTGCGACCCAACGATTACGGGTGGCAGACCGCGGCGCTCGGATCGCCGAACTATCGTCTGCAGCTGCCTATTGCGCTGCAGTCCACCTCCAACGACGTGATCGCGCTGCATTCCGGCTATCCGGCCCGAGAGCTGTTGCCCGAAGGGCTGGTTCGTGCAGCATTCACCAGGGCGACGCGAACCGACGCTGTGTTCAATCGGCCCCTCGCTGCCGGGCTTCCGGAACTGCAGTCCTGGTTTGCCTCCGAATTGGGTTCCGCAACTCCTGCCGGCATCACTCCGCCGGGGCCGAACGACGTGGTTGTACTTCCCGGCAGTCAGGGTGGGCTTGCGACGTCCTTCCGCGCGTTGGTGGGGGAGGGGCGTCCGTTGCTCATGGAATCGCCGACCTACTGGGGTGCGATCCTGGCTGCCGCCCAGGCCGGAGTCACGGTCATTCCGATCTCCAGCGGCGCCAACGGCCCTGATCCTGAAGAGCTTTCGCGTGCATTCGAACAGACCGGTGCCCGGGCGTTCTACGCACAACCGAGCTTCGCGAGCCCGACGGGAGCGCTGTGGTCGCCGTCGTTGGCTGACAAGGTTCTCGACACCGTCCGTCGGCACGGCGCCTTCCTCATCGAGGACAGTTCGGCGCTCGACTTCGGAATCACCGCGGATCCCAGCCCCATCGCTGCACGCGACGACAGCGGACACGTCGTTTACCTTCGTGCACTGACCAAGAGCGTGTCGCCATCGGTGCGAGTTGCCGGATTGATCGCCCGAGGGCCGGCCTACGAGCGGATTCTTGCTGATACACAGGCGGATTCGATGTATGTCAGTGGGATGCTGCAAGCGGTAGCGCTCGACGTCGTGACCCAACCGGCCTGGCGTACGCACTTGCGCCGGCTTCGTCACCAACTCGAGGCCAGACGTGACCTCCTCGTGTCGAGTCTGCGCGAGCATGCGCCGGACGCTCACCTCGACGCTGTACCGCAAGGCGGACTCAACCTCTGGCTTCGGCTCCCCGACACCACGAATCTCGAACGTGTCGTGCAGGACTGCCGGTCGGCCGGCGTCATCGTCGGGGCCGGTGACGATTGGTTCCCGGCAGAACCGACCGGAAAGTTCCTGCGGCTCAACTACGCCGGACCGAACCCGGGTGAGTTCCCCGACGCCGCCCGCATCATCGGCCGAGCAATCACACAACATATGTAGAACTTCACCTCGCTGGTGGTTGACCTGAACTTCCGTTGAGGTTTTATCGTCGTGTCCATGAACAAACAAGCGATGCAGCCACCGGCCAATCAGCCGATCGGATTCTGGACAGCGCGCGCCGGTGAAGCGATTCGCGCGCGCACGCGCGGAGCGCTCGAAGCAATCGGCGTGACCCAGCCGGGGTGGTGGGTCCTGCACCAACTTTCGCTGCACCCTGAAGGGGTGGAGCGAGCTGTCCTCCTGCGAACGATCGGTCCGAACGAATCAACCGACGTGATCGACGCGGCCGTCGACTCTGCTCTCGACCTGGGCTGGGCGCGTGAAGACGAGTCTGTCCTTCTCCCTACTGATGCGGGCACCCAGCAGTTCGATCGCGCCGCGCGGGTACAGCAGATGCTGCAGGAAGAGCGGATGCAGGGAATCAGCGAAGAAGAATTCGTCACCACCATCACGGTTCTGCAGCGAACCATCAAGAACGTGGGCGGCGACGCCTGGCACTGGTAGCCACCACTACCGCCGCCCGCTGTCTGGCAGGGCGGCCTCGATCAACTCGACGGCACGAGATACACCGCCCGCCGCTGCGAGTTCTTTTGCCAACTCTGCACTGCGTCGGCGGAACTCGTCCGAGCTCACCCGAGTCAGCGCCTCTCGAAGCTCTACTGGCGTGACGGTAGCGCCGTCGACGCGTACTGCGACACCGGCGTCGACGAGTGAGTCGGCGTTGCCGAACTGATCGACGGCTTGCGGCACCGCGATCATGGGTGTGCCGGTCACGAGACCCTCGCTGGATCCGCCCATACCCGCGTGGGTCACGAATGCGTCGGCCTGCTGCAGAATCGCGAACTGCGGTACCCAGCGGTGTATTTCGACGTTGGCGGGCAGTGGTCCGAGATCCGAGATCTGCACCTGCTTTCCGATCTGGAGGACGACGTGCCAGCCGTCCGTCTGGCCGAAAGCCTCGACGCAGGTGCGATAGAAATCCGGATGATCGGTGAAGGCTGAACCCAGCGAAATCAACACAAGCTTGCGTTCGGGATCCGGGTTCACCCAGGGTTGATTGCTCGGTTCGAGTGCGGGGCCGACAAACGTGTAGACGTCGCGGTTCACTCGATCGGCGTTGGGCTGCATCGATTCTGCGATCAGCACGATTGCACGGGGTGGGCGTCCGGTGAACTCACGCGGATCGACCTCGACGCCTTCGGCGCGGAAGAACCGGGCCTCGCGATCGAGTAGGTCGACGCCTCTCGGATCGGAACGAATCTCGTCGTACATCGGTGCGGCGTCGGCTTCGTAGCCGTCCCAGGCAACATACGTCGGCGACAACTGGATGATGGGAACGTTCCACTGCTGAGCCAGTATTCGCGCGGGGATCCCGGCGATGTCGTAGAGAAAGAGGTCGGGACGGTCGTCGTCGTAGATTTGGCGCAGCTGCGGCAGCATCGCCTCGTAGTCGTCCTGGAAAATCGTCAACTGATCGATCAGATCCCCATCCCAACTCTTCTCCGGTTCGGCGCCGTCAGGGGAAGGAACGAGGCTGGGCAGCGTGGAGACGTACGGTGCGAATTCGGCCCCGGTCGCCTCGATGACCTCGCGCATCGACTCGTCGTTGGCGTAGGTGACGCGGTGACCGGCGGCGACGAGACGCGCGATGATCGCCAGGCTCGGATTGACGTGGCCAGGTGCCGGAATGCTCACCATGGCGATATGTCTGCGGGTCATCGATCACTCCTGCCGTCTGACTGTTGTCGAACAACAACTGTTCTGGAACAACTCCGGATACCGGACCGAGACTATCCACCAGGATGGGTAACGGCATCTGATTTTTGCCGGGGAAGTACCGTGCGCACTCGAGTAGGACTACGCATCCGAGTGCCGGGATGGGCGAGCAGACTTCGAAGCATGAGCACACCGACAACACCTTCGAAGACCACTGCAGCCTTCTATCTGCAGGCCGGAATAGCCTTTGCCGTCAGTTTTGTCGGCACCCTCCTCGGAATTGCGTATCTTCCGATCGATGCGTGGCAACGCGGATTTCTCGGAATGTCCTTGCTGTTCTTGGTCACCAGTACGTTCACGTTGGCCAAGGTGATTCGTGATCAGCAGGAGGCGTCTACCGTCAGGGTTCGAGTGGACGAGGCTCGACTCGAGAAGTTGATCGCCGAGCACGATCCGTTCAAGGCAGCTGCCTGAGTCCCATCGGCAAAGTGAGGACGAGCGTGCTGCCGAGTGGCTGCTCGTTGCGGCGGGCCGTCAGGTTGCCGCCATGCGCCAGCGCGAGGCTCCTCGCAATGGTGAGTCCCAAACCGGAGCCGTCGGATCGATCACCGCGATGGAAACGGTCGAAGACGGATTCGAGTTGGTCTGCGGGAATTCCGTCACCGGTATCGGTGACGGACACCGTGAGGTGATCACCTTCCCGTGCGAGTGTCACCTTCACCGAACCTCCGGTTGGAGTGTGCCGCAACGCGTTTTCGAGCAGGTTGGCGAGGATCTGTTCGATTCGTTGGCGATCGACCTCGGCCGTGACCGGTTGCGGAGGCAAGGCGGTTGTCAATTCGACTCCACGATCGGCAAAACGTGGCCCCGCTGCTGCCGTTGCGCTGCAGACGATGTCGTCGAGATTCTCGGTCCGGCGATCGAGTTCGAGAGCGTGTTCGTCGGCAGCGGAGACGTCCGCCAGATCGCACGACAGCCGACGCAGACGTTCGAGTTGATCGCGCATCACCGACCACGACGAAGGATCTGTCGGCACAACTCCGTCCTCGATACCGTCCACGTACGCAGCCAAAGTCGATACCGGAGTGCGCAATTCGTGGGCAAGGTCGGCAAGCAGTCGTTTGCGGACCCGATCCGAATGATCAAGGCGTGCAGCCATGTCGGCGAATGCCGTTTCGAGACGCGTGAAATCGGCATCTACGTCGGACCTGCCGATAGTCACGTCGAAGTTCCCGTCGGCGACGCTTTGCGCCGCCTCTGCCAGCATGGTGATCGGTGCCGTGACGCGTCGGACGATGTAGACCGCGGCGATGCCTGCGCCCACCAGCGCGACCGCGATCCCGCACAACAGAGCAATGGTCATGGTCTGAGCGAATGCTTCTTCGGTGTGGGTACGGACATTCGAGTCTTCGATGCCGGCCATCATGAGGTGGTTGTGAAAGAGCGGGGCAGCGACGGCGATGGCAACGGCGGCGATGACGAGGCAGGCGACGAACAGGACGACAAGCTGCGCGAGCAGTAGTTTTCCGCGTAGCCCGAGTCTTTTCATGACGACCGTGTTCATGACGACCTCAGTGAGTATCCGACGCTCCTGACGGTTCTGATGAACCGCGGATCGGTCGCGTCGTCGCCGAGTTTGCGGCGTAATGCACGGACATGGACGTCGACGATGTGCTGGTCCCCGAACCAGGACGACCCCCACACCGAGGCGATGATCTCGGCCCGACTCCAGGCTGCGTCGGGTCGGGATGCGAGCGCGGACAACAGGGTGAACTCGGTGGGGGTCAGATCGACCAGGTTGTCGTCGACACGGACCGTGCGGGCCAGGACGTCGATGTCGAGTCCGGGAGGCGTTGGCAGCACTTTCGGCAGCAAACTCGACGCGCGTGGCCGTCTGAGCAGAGCTTTCACTCGCGCAACCAACTCGCGGGGGCCGAAGGGCTTGACCACGTAGTCATCCGCGCCGGCCGCCAGACCCGTCACCTTGTCCGACTCTTCACCGCGGGCGGAGAGCATCAGGATGTACGCGTCCGAGAAGGTGCGGATTCGTCGGCAGACTTCCATGCCGTCGAAGCCCGGGAGCATCAGATCGAGCACGATCAGCGCGGGCTCGAATTCGCGCACCGAGCGTACTGCGCTCGGCCCGTCGTGGGCGAGGCGAACGGTGAATCCTTCGCGTGTCAGATAGTTGGCGACAACCTTCGCGAGGGCAGTCTCGTCGTCGACGACAAGTACACGCCCCGGTTCCTCACCAGGTCGTAGTTCGGCGCTCATCAAACCGAGGTTAGTCGACTGCGTGTCTGCATTGCTGTCGTGTGGTGGTTTCCGCTCGACTGTGAAGATTCGATGAAGGAAGCCTGTTTGGGCCGGTTATCGGGCTTCGAGGCGGATTTTCGCCGGTAACGTGGCAACTGTGCATGTGCAGCATTGTTGTCAAATCAATTGTGGTGCAGTGCATATCGAACAGAATCAATTCTCGGGAGTGGAACATGTCTTTGACGGTCAGGAAGAGCGCCGCACGGTTCGTGCCGGTTGTGGCAGCGGCAGCACTGTTGATTGCCGGATGCTCGGACAACTCCGGGGAGAGCGTCAACCATTCTTCCGAAACAACTAGCGTCGCAGCACAGTCGGAGATTCCTGCGGGTGTCAATGCTGACGACATCGAGTTTCTCGAAGGGATGTACCCGCATCACGCGCAGGCATTGGACATGGCCAGAATGGTCGACGGTCGAACCGACAATGCCGAACTTCTCTCTCTTGCAGCGCAGATAGAGGCAGCGCAAGGCCCGGAAATGGCTCAGATGACGGAATTGCTGACGAAGTGGGGACGCCCCGATCCTTCGTCGAGTTCGATGGAGGGCATGGATGATTCGGCGCATGCGGGACACGGCGTCGGGATGGCCGAGATGCCGGGCATGATGTCGGCCGACGACATGACCGCCCTCACCGACGCCAGTGGCGCGGAGTTCGACAAGTTGTGGCTGACGATGATGATCGAGCACCACATGGGTGCCATCACCATGTCCCAGACCGAACTCGACAACGGGCTCGATCCATCGGCGGAAAAGATGGCAGAAGCGATCATTGCCGGTCAGCAGGCGGAAATCACTCAGATGGAAGCGATGTTGAAGGAGAAATGAACGGTTGACCTCGGCCGCGTGACCTTGCTCGGTGGCCGAGTCGGGCATACGTTCGAGGCTGATGGTTTGACCGCTGCAGTGCCGAAATCACACGCGAGGGGATGACCGCCACATGGATCACAGTCAGATGGACCATAGCGAGACGGACCATAGCGCGATGGACCATGGCCAGATGGAGCACGGTGCACACGGTGGTCACGCGGATCATGTCGCACAGTTCCGGACGTTGTTCGCAGTCATGCTGGTAATCGCAGTTCCGGTTGTTGCGGCAGATGCGATGTTCGCTGATCTGGTCGGGTACACATTGCCGGAAAACTCTCTGGTGGAATGGATCTCACCGGTACTCGGCACCGTGATGTACTTCTGGGGAGGCAAGCCGTTCCTCACCGGCGCTGTCGCTGAAATACGTTCTCGGCAACCCGGAATGATGCTTCTGATCGCACTTGCCATCACCGTTGCCTTCTTCGCTTCTTGGGCTGCAAGTCTGCACTGGGTGGATCACACTCTTGATTTCTGGTGGGAGCTCGCGCTTCTGATCGTGATCATGTTGTTGGGTCACTGGATCGAGATGCGTTCGCTCAGTCAGACATCGAGCGCCTTGGATTCGCTTGCCGCTTTGCTGCCCGACGAGGCCGAACGGGTGGTGGGGGAGTCGGTGGAAACCGTGCCCACCGCAGCTCTGGCCACCGGCGACCTGGTGATAGTTCGTCCCGGCGCCCGCGTTCCCTCGGACGGAACGGTCGTCGAGGGCAGTGCCGACATGGACGAATCCATGATCACGGGCGAGTCGAAGACCGTCCGCCGGACTGTCGGAGATCAGGTGGTGGCCGGCACCGTAGCCACCGACTCGGCACTTCGGCTTCGAGTCACCGCTGTGGGAGAAGACACCGCGCTCGCCGGTATTCGGCGCCTGGTCGAACAGGCGCAGAACTCGTCGAGTCGTGCTCAGGTGTTGGCGGACAAGGCCGCTGCTCTGCTGTTCTGGTACGCACTGGGCGCGGCAGTGCTGACCGCGATCGCCTGGAGTATTTGGGGCACACCGGAGAGCGCAGTCACCCGGACGATCACCGTTCTGGTGATCGCCTGCCCGCACGCGCTCGGGTTGGCGATTCCGCTGGTCGTCTCCATCGCGACGGAACGAGCAGCTCGGGCTGGGATTCTGATCACCGACCGCATGGCCCTCGAGGCGATGCGCAACGTAGACACCGTTCTCTTCGACAAGACCGGCACTCTCACCAAGGGGGAGCCCGCAGTGGTCGGTGTGCGCGGCGTCGACGGGTACTCCGACGACGAAGTTCTCAGCGCAGCCGCTGCCGTCGAATTCGACAGCGAACATCCACTCGGGCGCGCCGTCGTCGCAGCGGCGCGGGAGTTGTCGCTCGAATTCACTTCGGGTTCCGACTTTCAGGCGCACAACGGGATCGGGGTTGCTGCGGACGTCGGCGGCTCACGCGTCGGTGTCGGCGGACCGGGGATGTTGAGATCGGTCGGGGCCACAGCGATCCCGGGGACCGAAGAGTGGCTCAGTGACGGGTCGACGGTCCTGCATGTAGTGCGTGACGAGAAGGTAATCGGCGCATTGGCATTGGCCGACGAGATTCGCCCGGAATCAGCATTGGCCGTCGACGCCCTCCACGCTCGCGGTGTTCGAGTGGCCATGGTCACCGGAGACGCGGAGGCCGTGGCTCATTCGGTCGCCCGCAGACTCGGAATTGACGAGGTCTTCGCCGAGGTGCTTCCTCAGGACAAGGGCGCGCAGGTATCTCGGCTTCAGGCTGCGGGCCACCGCGTGGCGATGGTCGGTGACGGGGTCAACGATGCGCCGGCACTCGCCCAGGCGGATGTGGGTATCGCGATCGGTGCCGGAACCGACGTGGCGATCGCATCGGCGGGAGTTGTTCTGGCCAGCGATGATCCGCGTTCGGTGAGCTCGGTCATCGAGCTGTCCCGCGCCACCTACCGCAAGATGGTTCAGAACCTCTGGTGGGCAGCGGGATACAACGCGATCTCGGTTCCCCTCGCTGCGGGAGTACTGGCGCCCGTCGGGTTTGTGCTGCCGATGGAGGTCGGAGCAATCCTGATGTCGGTATCCACTGTGGTCGTTGCCGCGAATGCCCAGTTGCTGCGACGCTTGGACTTGCGGCAACCACCGGTGACCGCGTTCGAGTCGAGAGTGCTCACACCGCAGTAGTGAGCGGATGAAGGCGGACTACTGTCGGCTCAGGAACGGAACGAGCGCACGCAGCACAGCTTCGGAGTCCGCGACTGCGCTCGCGTGATCAGCCCCCTCGATCACAGTCAAGGCACTGTCCGGGATCAGCGACGCGAGATGCTCGGTATCCGGCAGGCGCTCGCGATCTCTCGATCCGACGAACAACAACGCCGGTGTGGTGATCCGTTGAAGCACGGCGTCGTCGATGCCCTGCTCCTTCTCGGCCCGGCGCATGTAGGCCGCGAGTGCGAGGGCATCGTTGATTCGAAAGGCAGTCGCAGTCTGTGGATCCACCGGTTTGCCGCGCCTCGCGCCCCAACCGCTCAGAAACCCCTCGATACCGCCGCTTTCGAGTGCGTCGATGCAGCCTGGGAAGAACAATGCGTCGAACGCCCCCGTCATCGGCCGGCTACTACCGCCCCCGACGGTCAGCGATCGCACCCGTTCGGAGTGCTCGACAGTCAGCGACATCACCGAGCGCCCGCCGAACGAGTATCCAAGGACGTGAGCCGGTTCGAACGGAGACTCCGTGTCGAGGATCTCCAGGAGATCGCCGACCACCAGATCCATTGCATACGAATCGGAGTCGTGTGGTTTGTCACTGCGTCCGTGACCCCGCATGTCGACGAGGATCAGACGATACTGTTCCTGGAGCGCCTTGACGTACCCGAAGCCACGCCAGATGGAGCGCGACAACGCTGTGCCGTGCACCATCAACAGGGGTGGGCCATCGCCCACGATCTGATAGGCGATCCGCGCACCGTCCACCGGATTTCTCACGTCGTGCAACACCCGTCCAGTATGGGTGCCAGCTACTGCGCACACGAACTCGAGTAGTCGTCCGGAGCCATTCCGACGGATGCCGTGAACTTTCACGACCAGTCGAGCAATCAACTCGGCCTCCCTCAGAGCTACCGGTCACTGCCCGGCCGGGCAGTACCCACCGTTCCAAGCAGTGCATCGGTGAAGGGGTCTGCCGTGCTGACGCCTGCGGCTATGCCCCGAAGCAGAGCCTCGAAATCAGTGGCAACTACGGTGACCTCCTCGAACTCAGGCTCTCCCCCACGGACAACCTGACCGTCCGGTGCGAGCGCCAGGTACTCGTACCCATTGCGTACCGACAGCAGAACCGGGAGGTGAGTGGACCAGAAGGCGTTGATCGCCGCGCGCTCAGCCGGCCCGGAAGCGACCGCCAGGCTCTCGTGCCGGAACGCATTCCAAGGAAACGCCTCATCACTGACGCCGACTCCACCGGCATAGTTCTCCGCCGAGAGAAACCACACCTGGTCGTCGGAACTGGCAAGTACGGAGAACGAACTCGCCCACACGATGAGTTGATCACAAACGCCGACCAGCGGTTGCGGAACTGGGGCAGAGGCCGATCGAGTAGGTTCTTCGCGAACCCAACCTGCGATCGACAGCGCGGCGGTTGCGTCGAGGTGAAGGCACATCGCCCCACAGTAAGGCCAGACCGTCTCGCACCGATAGCGTCAACCGTCGGCCTACTCGGGATCGATGTCCTGAATACCATTCTCGTCCATGCTGATCCATCGCGTTATGCCGATGTCGCGCAGGAACGGCAGATCGTGACTCACCACCACCATGGCACCGCGGAAATCGGAAAGTGCCTGCGTGAGGTGAGCGAGACTCGGTAGGTCCAGGTTGTTAGTCGGCTCGTCGAGAAGAAGCAGCTGGGGCGCGGGTTCGGCCAGAAGGATCGTCGCTAACGCCGCGCGCAATCGTTCACCGCCGGAGAGCGCAGAAGCCAACACGTCGGAATCCGTTCCCCGGAAAAGGAACCGTGCCAACTGCCCACGAATTTCCTCGGCTGTCGCGTGTGGCGCGGCCAAAGCGACGTTGTCCGCCACCGAGAGATTCTCGTCGAACACGTCGAGACGTTGGGGGAGCGCACGAGAGGCTACGAACGGAGTCGACGCAGCGAGTGCATCGAGCAATGTTGTCTTGCCGATTCCGTTGCGTCCCAGTAGCGCAATCCGCTCCGGCCCGGTGATCTGGAGCGATACCCCTTGGCCGCTCCGCAACGTAACCTCGGCGAGCCGCGCAACCTGCTGCCCCGGATGAACCTCTGTAGCAGGAAGGTCCAGGCGAATCTCGCGATCGTCTCGAAGGAGTTCCTCTGCCTCCGACAGGGCGGACTTGGCCTCGTCCACCTTCCCGATATGGTTGAGGGCCAGCTTTCCGGCCGAAACTTGGGCTTGGCGTTTTCGTTCCTGCGCGATAATCAGTGGCACCCGCTTGTTCTCGAACATCTTCTGCCCATAGCGCTTACGTCGGTCCAGTTTTGTTCGAGCGTCGATCAGCTCGCGGCTCTGCTTCGCCAGATCGGCCTTGGCGTCGCGAACAGTGGCGAGTGCGTTTTCCTGCTCAGCGGTCACGACCTCCTGGTAGTGCGAGTAGTTGCCGCCGAACACGCGTAGATCCCCCCGACGTAGTTCGACCGTGTACTCCGCGGTGTCGAGCAGTTCCCGGTCGTGGCTGACGATCAGTACGGTTCCCGGAAACTGTTGGACTGCAGCATGAACTCGTGATCGAGCGTCGCGGTCCAGGTTGTTGGTCGGCTCGTCGAGGAGCAGCACCTGCGGATTCTTCAGCAGCGTTGCGGTCAGGCCGAGTAGGACGGTCTCTCCGCCGGAGAGGGTGCCCACGGTTCGGCTCAGTGCCGCCGTATCCGGAACTACCTTCGCGAGGCCGAGTCGATGCAAGGTGGAGAGAGCGCTCTCCTCGATATCCCAGTTGTTGTCCACGAGTGCAAAGTCGGACTCGGATCCGTCACCGGTTTCGATGCGGTGCAATGCGTTTCGTAGTTCGTGGATACCGAGGATGCCGTCCAGCCGAACACTCGGATCGAGTGTGATGTCCTGACGGAGGTAGCCGACCTCGCCGGAAGCGGTTACTGATCCGGATTCCGGTGAGAGCTCTCCCGCGATCAATCGCAGCAGAGTCGACTTTCCCGATCCGTTAAGTCCCACGAGACCGACACGGCCACTGGGGAATACGAAGTTGGTGCGGGAAAAGACTGATTCGCCGTCCGGCCAGATGAAGGTGAGATCCGAGAGCGACAGAGAAGAATGGGATTGGGTCATGAGTACTCCAGAGGGTGCTTGGACTGTGCGCCCGGCTCAGCAATTGCTGATGGGTGCGAGTGCCTTCGCGTGATGAACCTCTAGAGGAGCAACGGCCCGTTTCCTGTTCTGTCGGGAATGATTCGTGTTCCAGGTTAGAACACTCGAGTGGTCCCCTGCAATCGAATTATTTTGTGCTGTCGGTCTCGTCAGTCTTCGGTGCTGAGATTTTCTGGTCCTCAGATTTTCGGGCCTTCGGACCGAAGATCGTCGACCTTCGACATTGCTTCTCGGAGTTCCGTGAGCCATTGTTCGCTGTGCTTGCCCGCCAACCGGACTGTCCACATGAGAGCGTCCGCACGCGAGCGAGCAACTCCCGCGTCCACCAAGGTGTCGAGAACCTTGCGTTCGGGCTGACGTAGTCGTGTCATCACCGGAACTGCGAGATGTGTGAACAGGACGGTCTTTTCGTCCAGGCGTACACCCCAGGCGACCTTGCGTCCGTAGCGAGCCTCGGCCTCGTCGGCGATTCGCATCCGGTCGGCGCGCGTGGTTTCACGAAAGCGCGAGATCCTTCCGTCCGCGGCGGCCTCGCCACCGTCGACTGCCGGGAGTTCACCGATCACGACGATTTCTTCGCGGTCGACCTGGACGTCGGCGGTCCCGGTGAACCAGTCATCTGGAAGTCGACCGGCAAACCAGTCGGACGCATCACTCGCGTCGGGAACCGATGCCTGTTGCCAACCTCCGGGACGGCCGAACCTGCGGTCGCCGGAGCTTTGTGAGTTCTTCATGGCGTTCTCCTCGGAAAGCTGGTGGAGCATGACGTGCGTTTATTGCACTGATTACATGATTACACCGATAGTCGAACCGGCGCCACAAATTCGGGCATGATCGGAGTCGTGCGCCTTTCACACGCTCGTCAGAGCTTCCGAACTTTCCGTCGTCCCGTGGCTGCCGTGGCTCTGGGGGTATTGGCCGCAGGATCGGTAGTTGCCTGCAGTTCTGGCCCTGACCAGCCGAAATCAGTGGCAGAGGAGTTCGCCTCCGCGCTCACGTCGGATGACGTACAAGCGGCGGCAGCCCTGACCACCGATCCGGCAGCGGCCTCGACTGCGATTTCGGCTCTGATCGACGGGCTGGGCAAGGACGAGGGAACATTCACCGTCTCCGACGCCACCGAGTCCGGTGATTCTGCGGGGACGTTCACACTCGATGCGGCGTGGAAGTTCGGTGAAGGTCAGGACTGGAACTACTCGACGCAGGGAAACGCGTCGAAAAGCGGGGACAACTGGCTGATCCAGTGGGACCCGGCGCTGCTGGCCCCGGACCTGACCTCCTCGACCACTCTGCGCTACACGCCCACGACCGGTGCGCCGCCGTCCGTGCTGGACGCGGCGGGTCAGCCGATCATGGAGCAGCAGGTGGTGACGCTGGTCAATCTCGATTCCGCTGCGGTTCCTCCGGTGGACACGGCAGCCGTGGCCGCCCTGCTCTCGCCCATCGCACCGACGATCACGGCGGCATCGCTCAGCGGCGACCTTGCGTCGGCGAGCGGGAAGCCGGTCACCGCAATCACTTTGCGTGCCGAGGATCTTGCACCGATCGAGGAGCGGTTGGCGGCGATTCCCGGAGTGAGCTTGGCGCCGCAAGCGCGGTTGCTCTCGGTGGACAAAACTTTGGCGTCGCCGACGTTCAGTGGGCTGTCCGATCTGTGGCAGGAGGGGCAGGACAAATCCGCAGGCTGGGCGGTGCAGCAGGTGAAGCAGAACGGAACCGTCACCACCGTCGCCGGCCAAGACGGGCCGGTCGCTCCGAACATCGCGACCACCATCGACCGACCACTGCAACTCGCCGCCGAGAACGCGCTCGCCGGGGTGACGCAACAGGCGGCGATCGTAGCGCTACAGCCGTCGACCGGAGCGGTGTTGGCGGTGGCCCAGAATGCCCCCGCCGACGCACAGGGCCCCATTGCGTTGACCGGCCTGTACCCACCGGGGTCCACGTTCAAGACCGTGACGACCTCCGCGGCGCTGCAAGCCGGCGTCGCTACACCGGACACCGTTCTGGCGTGCCCGGGTACCGAGAACATCGAGGGCCGTCAGATCCCCAACGACGACGAGTTCGACCTCGGATCGGTTCCGCTGCACACCGCGTTCGCGAAGTCGTGCAACACCACCATGGCCAGGATGGCCGTCGGTCTGCCTGCCGATGCTCTACACAACGCGGCTCTGCAGTTCGGGCTTGGCGTCGACTACGTCACTCCGGGCCTCACGACGGTGACGGGCAACGTCCCCGATGCGAACACACCCGCCGAACGCGTCGAGTCCGCGATCGGACAGGGCACGGTGACCGCCACGCCTTTCGGGATGGCTCTCGTGGCGGCCTCGATCGCCAACGGGACGACACCCGCGCCGATGTTGGTCAAGGGACAGCCCGGCGTGGCAGATCAGACCGTGGCACCCGCGCCCACCGAGGTGACCGAACAGTTGCGGGTGATGATGCGCGAGACCGTCACAGGCGGTACGGCAACGTCGTTGCAGGACATTCCGGGGCTTCTGGGCAAGACCGGTACGGCCGAAACCGAAGGTGGTCCAGCACACGGGTGGTTTGTCGGAATCAAGGGAGATCTCGCATTTGCGGTGTTCATTGCCGGCGCGGACAGCTCTTCGCCTGCGGTGCAGGTAGCGGGCACTTTTCTGCGCTGAAACCTGTTTTCCGTTGCAGTTGGATCACGCCGTCGTAGCTCAACCGTGACACGTTCGTAGGCATCCCGTGCTTGTTACTCGTGTGACAGAAGTAAAGAGTTACATGCATGGGGCCCGGAGGACAGCACAACCGTCGTGGAAAATATGTCGTTGCTTCGATAACTGCTGTCGTTCTGACAGTGGCGCTCGCGTCATGTGTCATCGGTGGGGAGAAGAAAACCGACGCCGCTTCGGTGGTGGAAGACTTCGTCACCGCCCTCAACAACCACGACGCCGAAGCTGCTGCGGCGCTCACGTCGTACCCCAACGCAGCCCGGCCCTCGATCCAGCAGATGTTCGACGGACTGGCCGCCAAGTCCACCGACTTCGACGTCGCTCAGGTCATGGATCTGGGTAGCGACTCCGGACTCTTCACACTCGACGCGTCCTGGAACTTCGGCGAAGGCAAGGACTGGAGCTACCAGTCGCAGGGCGAGGTTCGCGATCTTTCCGTCGGTTGGCGGGTGTCCTGGGACCCGTCAGTCCTGGTTCCCGACCTCGGAAACGGGCGCACCGTCTCGTACACCCGCACCGACGCTGCGCCGCCGAAGGTCGTCGACAGCACGGGCACCCTGCTCATGAACGAGCAGACCATCAACGCGATCACTCTCGACCCGGCGACCATGCCGGACCCCGTCGACACCACTCGTCGCCTCGCCGCAGTTCTCGAACCCGTCGCACCGTTGGTGACCTCGGAGTCGATGCTGGCCGACCTCGCGGCCAACCCGGGCAAGCCCGTCACCGCCGTACTGCTCCGCGATCCCGACTACGCGTACCTGGAAAGCGATTTTGCAATCCCCGGCGTCGTCGTGGTCAAGACACCCAAGCTGATCGCCTCCGATCGTCGTATCAACTCGCCGCTCCTGGACCCGCTTCGGACCGTGTGGCAGGCCAATCGCGACGCCACCGCCGGTTGGGCGGTCAACCTGGTGGAGTCCAACGGATTCCCGATCAAACAAGCCGGCTTCCAAGGACCTCCCGGCCCCGACGTCGCCGCAACCCTCGACTCGCACGCTCAACTCGCTGCGATCGAAGCCGTCGTCAGTGCAGGTACTCCCGCCGCCATCGTCGCGATCCGCCCGTCGGACGGCGCCATTCTGGCTGCAGCACAGAACAATCAGGCCATCGAACAGGGCCCGATCGCATTCACCGGGTTGCGCCCGGCCGGCGGCGCCCTCGATTTGGTCCGCCTCGCATCGTCGATGCAGAACGGCGTCGACCCCGGATCTGTGTCACCCGAACAGTTGGCCGACACCGGGCAGCAACTCGGACTCGGCAACGGCTTCCACATTCAGGGACTCGATCAGCAGACGGCAGTACTTGCCGCGAACCGCCCCGGCGTGGACCAGGCGATGAACAACGTCATGGCCAACAAGACGTCCAACGACGCGGACGCGCCGACAGTGACTCCGTTCGGAATGGCGATGCTCGCGGCATCGATCGCCCGCGGCAGTGCCCCGCTGCCGATGATGGTCTTCGGACAACCGGCTACCGCCGACGTCACGCCGACGGCATTGCCCGGCGACGTCAACAATCGTCTGCGCGACGCCATGCGAGGGGCCGGCGGACTGGCCGGGTACCCGGACATGATGGCGGCCGGTGCAGCGAGCGGTGACGATCGTTGGTTCTACGGATCGCGCGGAGACTTCGCGTTTGCAGTGTTCGTCGCAGACGCCGACGGCGGCGATCGAGCAATGCAGATGACGGACAAGCTCTTCCAGGAACTCGGCAAGCCTGCCGACAAGTAGTACCAGGCACCGCGGGTAGATTCCTGGTTCGTGAACCTGCTCGATTTCCTTTTCCTCGTCGTAGCGGGATTCTTCAGCGGTCTAGTCGGTTTTGTCACCGGTCTCGCATCGATTGTTTCGTATCCGGCGCTGCTGAGCGTCGGGCTTTCGCCGGTCAGCGCGAACATGACCAATACCGTCGCGTTGGTGGCCGTCGGCGTCGGCGCATTGGCGAACTCGTCCCGTGAAGTTGCCGACACCGGTCCGAAACTTGTTCGCTGGTCTCTCTATTCGGCTGCCGGTGGCATCATCGGTGCCCTGATTCTGTGGCTGGCACCGGAAGGTTCGTTCGAATCCGTTGTGCCGGCGATGGTTGTGTTCGCCTCGCTCGCGCTGCTACTGCAACCGAAGATTCGTGAGTTGTCCGGCGGCGGTGACCGTCCCGGAATCTACTCGGCCGCACTGTTTGCCGTCGCGGTCTACGGCGGCTATTTCGGTGCCGGTGCCGGCGTCATCTTCCTGGCCGCGACGCTCATCCTCACTTCCGAAACGGTGTGGCGTGCAACGATCCTGAAGAGCTTCTTTCTCGGCATTGCCAATCTTGTGGCTGCACTCATCTTCGCCTTCTCCGGACAGGTGCATTGGGTGGCCGCGTTGGCGATGGCGCTCGGAGCGTTGGCCGGAGGTTGGTGTGGCCCGCCCGTAGTCAAGAAAATCCCGCCATCGGTACTGCGTGTGGCAGTAGCGATAGCGGGATTCGTGCTGGCTCTGTGGTTGTGGGTGAAGTGAGACCGCCTACTTCACGCCCTGCATCAGCTTCTTGATCCAGGGCGAGGCAAGAGCAAGAAGTACTCCGATTCCGATTGACGAGAAACCGATGATCAGGAAGAACGGACGACTGTCGTCGATGTCGAAGTAACCGGCCAAGGTTCCCGCCATCGAAGAACCCAATGCAACGGACAAGAAGAACAACGCGACCATCTGGGTGTGGAAATGCTCGGGCGCGAGTTTGGTTGCAAGGGAAAGGCCGACGGGGGACAGGAAGAGTTCCGCGAAGGTGAAGAGCAGAAGCACTCCGGCAAGGCCGAGGAGCGGTGCACTGTTCGGTCCGCCACCGGTGATCGGGATGAATGCCAGGAACGCCAGACCCATCGTGCCGGTACCGAGCGCGAACTTGATCGGCGACGACGGCTGACGGTCACCGAGTTTTGTCCACATCGCTGCAAACACACCGGCAAAGATGATGATGAACACCGGATTGATCGACTGCACCCACGTCGGCGGGAAGTCCCAACCGAAGAGATTGCGGTCCAGGAGTTTGTCGGAGATCACCGGCACGGTGGTGAACTGCTGCTGAAACAGCGACCAGAAGGCCGCGCTCGCAATGAACATCGGGATGAATGCAAAGACTCGACTGCGTTCGACCTTGGTCACCTTCTTGCTGGTGAGCATGAGGAGGAAGTAACCGACCGAAGCGACGATCGTGAGTCCGACAACGACGTCGGACATGTTGTCCGCGGTGATCAAACCGGTGATCGAGGCGACCGCGACGACGACGATCGCAGCAATGCCGATCCCGATGTAGAGCGCGCGCTTGTCCGCGGGCAACGGGTTGCCGGGCTCGGCTCCAATTCCGTGAAGATGCTTCCGACCCAGCGTGTACTGGATCAGGCCGAGAGCCATGCCGACGGCGGCGAGAGCAAAACCGGCGTGGAATCCCCAGGCGTCCTGGACGGCTCCGGTGAGCAGTGGACCGACAAGACCGCCGATGTTGATGCCCATGTAGAAGATGGAGAATCCGGCGTCGCGGCGATTGTCCTGTTCGGAATATAGGTCTCCGACCAGAGAGGTCGCATTGGCCTTCAAGCCGCCGCTGCCGAAGGCAACCATGACCAGGCCGACACCCACACCCCACATGCCAGGAAGAACCGACAAGGCGATGTGGCCGGCCATCACCAGCGAAGCGCTGTAGAAGAGCGTGCGCTCGGAGCCGAGAAGTCGGTCGGCCACCCACGCGCCGAGAATCGTCGACAGATAGACGGTGCCGCCGTATGCGCCGACGATGCTGGTCGCTGCCGCCTGACTGATGCCGAGGCCGCCGTCGCTGACGCTGTAGTACAGGTAGTAGATGAGGATGCCTTGCATCCCGTAGAAGGAGAATCTCTCCCACATCTCGACGCCGAACAGGTTCGCCAGCGCAAAGGGTTGGCCGAAGAACCCCCGGTCTTCTTTCTCGCTACGTTCGACGGGCTCCGTAGTGTTGCTCATTCGAAAAGTGTCCTACGTGCTCGAGCATTTCGGGTGGTTCCGAGCCGTGGAGTTTGGTTACGACTTGGTGCGGATCCTCGCTACCAGCGGAGCGAGTGCGCGCCAACCGAGAAGGAACGCGCCGAGGACCAGCGTCGCGACGACGATGAAGCTGAACTGGGTGCCCTGGCCACTCAACACTCGCAGGATCATGCCGACGACGACGGCGCCGAGCCAAACGACAATGCCGGTGGGAAGAAGGAGAACGGCGTTGAACTTGTCGCGGTACAGCGCGAACGTGGCAGCCCATCCGATCACCAGGCCGGTCAGGAAGGGCCACGATGTCTTCGCCAGACCGGCGAGCGCATTGGCTTCTTCGTGGGTACGGCGCCCTATCGCGCAGAAGATTATGACAAGAATGGCGTCGATCAGCAGGAATGGTGCGTACTTCTTCACGCTCACACCATACGACTGTGCGCCTTTATTAACCGCGGGCGGTTAATAAAGGCGCACAGTGCTGTTAGGCCTGGAGGCCGGCTTCGATCTCGAGGGTGATCGTGATCTTGTCGCCGACAACTGCTCCGCCGCCTTCGAGGGGCATCTCGATGGAGATGTCGAAGTCCTTGCGGTTGATGACGGTGGTGGCTTCGAATCCGGCGACGGGGCCCTGGCCCATGCCCGGGTTGACGCCGTTGAACTCGAGGTTCAGCTCGACCTCGCGGGTGACGCCGTGGAGCGTGAAGTCGCCGGCGAGGACGAAGTCGCTGCCCTTGGAGCGCACTGCGGTGGACTTGAAGGTGGCCTTCGGGAACTTCTCGACGTCGAAGAAGTCAGCGGACTTGATGTGGCCGTCGCGCTGCTCGTTCTTGGTGTTGATGGAGTCCACGGAGATCTCGGCCTCGACGGCGGGGGTTCCGTCTTCGGCAACGGTGATCGTTCCCGAGAACTCGTCGAACGTTCCACGAACCTTGGAAACCATGAGGTGGCGAACCGAGAATCCGACAGTGGAGTGGACGGTGTCGATGACCCAGGTTCCGGCGGTCAATGTGGGCAAGGTTGCGGTGGTCATGGAAGCTCCTGAATAAGTAGTTGAATGTTCAAGTTCTTGTAGCTTCAACTATGGACCCCAGGAAATCCTTCCGCAAGATCATGTGAGCTGCATCACAGTGTTTGTGCTTGCGGCATAGACGGCGTGAAGCGCCGACGCTGTCACCGACTGATGCACCGCAATGCCCCAGCGCCCCTCGCTGTTCACCACGCATTCTGCGATGGTGACTGCCGAATTCGCACTACCGGAAGACCCCGGGTTACGGGGCAGTGAATGCTGGGTGAGCGAGACGACCTCGACGGCCGAGCCTTGGTCGGTCAGGATTTTGCTCAAGGCCTCGACCGGCCCGGACGCACTGGCTACAGCGGTGACCTCGCGTCCGTCGCGATCGATGGCGACGAACAACTGATCACCGTCGGCGGTGTGTTCCAGTGAGTACCGACGCACTCCTCCGTTGTACCCGTACTCGCGCAGCAGCAGTTTCCACAGCTGGTCGGCGGTCATTTCGGTGCCCGAGTCGTCGGTTTCGAGCTGCACCCGCGAGGCGAAGTCGATTTGCAGGCGCCGGGGGAGTTCGACCCCGTACTCGGTCTGCAACAGATAAGCGATTCCGCCTTTGCCCGACTGGCTGTTCACACGAATCACCGCCTGGTAATCGCGGCCGACGTCGGCGGGGTCGATCGGCAGATAGGGGACTGCCCACGGCGCCGATCCCGGATCGACGCCGGCAGCCTCCGCACTCTCGTAGTGATGGGCGAAGCCCTTCTTGATCGCATCCTGGTGGGTTCCGGAAAATGCCGTGTACACGAGATCTCCGCCGTACGGGTGGCGCTCGTGGACGGGAATTCGGTTGCAGTACTCCACCGTTCGACGGATCTTGTCGATGTCGGAGAAGTCGATTTCCGGATCGACGCCCTGTGCATGCAGATTCAGCCCCAGCGTGACCAGGTCGACGTTGCCCGTGCGCTCGCCGTTGCCGAACAGGCATCCCTCGACGCGCTGCGCGCCGGCCAGTACTGCCAGTTCGGCACATGCAACCCCGGTGCCGCGGTCGTTGTGCGGGTGGACCGAGAGAATCACCGAATCGCGTCGGGCCAGGTTCTGGTGCATGTATTCGATCTGGTCGGCATAGATGTTGGGGGTGGCGATTTCGACTGTGGCAGGCAGGTTGTGGATGACCGGGCGATCGGGACTGGCGTCCCAGAGTTCGGTGAGGCTGTTGCAGACCTGCAGGATGTAATCGGGTTCGGTGAGGTTGAAGACCTCGGGGGAGAACTCGAATCGCCACCCGTCGTGGCCTTCGCCGCCACGGGCCACGTCCTGTGCCGCGCGGAAAATCATGTCGTGCAGCTCTTCTCGCTCCTTGCCGAGAACCACGTTTCGCCACGTCGGCGCAGTCGCGGTGTACATGTGGACGACCGCGTTCGGCAGTCCCTCGATCGACTGGTACGTCCGTTCGATCAAATCCGTACGCGCGGCGGTGAATACGACGATGGTGCCGTCGTCGGGAACGAGATCGAACCGCACCAGGTCGCGAACGAAATCGAAATCGGTCTGGCTCGCAGAGGGATAGCCGACCTCGATTTCCTTGTAGCCGATCGCCACCATCAGTTCGAACATTCGGCGCTTGCGTTCCGGGTCCATCGGTTCTGCGAGGGCTTGATTGCCGTCACGCAGATCGACGGGCACCCACAGGGGCGCCGCGGTGGTGCGATTGGACGGCCACGTTCGGTCGAAAGTCGGAATGTCGACGCGATCCCACGCGGCGCGATAGCGCTCGGACGGCATGGGTGACGGCTTCTGGTTGTTCCAGCGGTTGGCGCGGGTTGTACTCATCTTCGGTTTCTCCTGCGGTCGAGTCGAGAGACCGGCATGGCGAAACCCCGCGGAGGGGTGCCGGTCTGTCAGGCCCCGCCGCGGCAGTCGAGAAGGAGTGCTCCTGTAGCCATGCGGGCTACACTAGAACGAAATCACTTATCAGACAACCTGAGGAGTTCACGTGTCACCGATCGTCGAGCGTCGGCTGCTCACCGACCAGGCTGCGGAGTTGCTGCGAGCGCGGATCGTGAGCGGTGAATGGGAAGTCGGCGCCAAACTTCCAGGTGAAACCACTTTGGCTGCGCAGTTGGGTATCGGTCGGTCCACCATCAGGGAAGCGGTGCGGACCCTCGCGGGCCTCGGCATGCTCGAATCGAGACAGGGTGCCGGCGTCTTCCTACGGAGTACGACGCCTCCGGATCAGTGGCCGCGCGTGCTCGAAGCCGAGGCGATTCTTCATGTCGTCGAGGTGCGAAATGCGGTCGAGATCGAAGCGGCTCGGCTGGCGGCACAGCGCCGCGATGCCGTTGACGTCGCGGCTCTGCGGCAGGCGTTGGACGGTAGAACTGCCGCCGCGCACTCTGGGGACGCAGCGTTTGTCGACGCCGACATTGCGGTCCACCGGGCAGTGGTGGATGCGGCACACAATCCCGTGCTGTCGGAACTCTTCGAGACTTTTGTGCCGCGTCTGCGGGCCGCGTTGATCGAGTTGATCGCGGTTCTGGACCTGCATCCACACAGTCAGCCGGATGCGGACGAGCATCGAATGTTGGTGGACGCCATCGAAGCCGGCGACGCGGAGGCAGCGGTACGGATCAGCCGGGCACACCTCGACGACATGGCGGCAGCGTTGCGACGTTAAACGCCCGGCTGTTCGCGGCGTTCGAACTCGAGATCCATCTCGAGGTCTTCGTGGTGGGTTGCACGGAATGACACGAGGAAGATGAGCCATCCCACCAGAGCGACAAGTACGAAACTGATTATCCGATAAACGAATACCGCTGCTGCGGCTTGCGCCCAGGTAGAGCCCGCCATGGTCAGTGCTGTGATGAGCACGGGCTCGACATAGCCGAGACCGCCCGGCATGAGGGGAATACTGCCCACCGCTTTCGCCGCTGTGAACGCGATCAGCAGGCCGGCGAAGGACGGATCGGCTCCTACTGCCCAACAAGCGAAACCGAGACAGAGGACGTCGGCAACTCGGTGAACTGCCGACCATCCGAAGGCAACCGCAGTGTCGGTCCGACTGAGTTCAACCGAGTCCAGTTGCTTGAGGATTTCGGACCAACGGTGCATACCGCGCCCGGTCGGGTTTTTGCGGGAACGGTTGTACAGCGCCAGAACTCGGTGCCCGATGCGTTCGATGCTGCCGGGATTCTGGGCTACGTATCGCAACGCCAGAAACAGTGCTGCCATGCCGACGAGCGAAATCGTCAGCGTCACCGGGCTGACCTTGGTGCCGAACGCCACTGCGCCAGTGGCACCGAGTAGTGCCAGAGTCGCGGCGGCGATGACACCGCACATTGCCAACTGCCAGGACGCGACAACCGGCGTCGCCCCCCACTTTCGAGTCTGCTTGTACGTGAACGCTGTCGAGAAGACCTGGCCGGCAGGCAACGTCAACGCCATCGCCGTGCTGGCGTAGATGACCGAGAGGTTCTTGAGGTGACCGGCGACAACACCTGCCGCGTTGAGAAGGCGCTGCTGAACGGACGCGTAACCACTGAGGGACACCGCCTGGGCGGCTACACAGGCAGCCACCCAACCCCAATGGATTTCGGTGAGAGCTTGCCAGTACTCGTTGAGACGAGGCCACAGGATGATTCCCTCGACGATCAGAAGGGCGATCAGAGCCACCCCGAGCAGCCACTTCAACCACCAGAAGCGCCCTCTGGCCCGACTGGTCTCGGCCACGGGCGAGCGTGGTCGTCTCAGTCGCCGTGGGGTATTTCCAGGCTGAGCCATCGACTCACCCTAACCAATTTGATCCGGATCGACCTCTGGATACTTTTCGGGCCACGCCAGATGCGTCAGTCGTCGGCGCCCACGCAGTTGGACTTGCTCGCCGAGTTCCCACTCGGCCTGTTCCTCTTCGTCGGCGAAATACAGCGCGCTCGTCGACGCCAGCACTCGGCTGGGCCGAAGTTTCGCGAGCTCGGTGAGCCGTGATGCTTCGTTGACCGGATCGCCGATCACGGTGTACTCGAAACGTTCGGCAGCACCGATGTTGCCGGCGACCGCGAGTCCCGCGCTCACGCCGATACCGACGTCCAAGCCGGTGATGTCGTTGAGCTTGAACCGCAGCTCGCGAGCCGCCGCGAGGGCTGCCGTCGGAGCGTCGGGTCGATCGAGTGGTGCACCGAAGATGGCGAGCGCCGCATCACCCATGAACTTGTTGACAAAACCGTGGTGGCGATCGATGACGTCGACGACCACACGGAAGAACTCGTTGAGCAGTTCGACCACTTCGCCCGGCGGGCGCTCGGCCGCGGCACCGGTTGATCCGACCATGTCGACGAACAGAACTGCCACGAATCGAGTTTCGCCGCCCAGTTCGGTACCGAACTTCAGCGCGCGCCGGGCCACGTCCTCGCCGACGTGCTGGCCGAACAGCTCACGCAGCAGGCGACGCTCGTCGGACTCTTTCATCATGCGGTTGAATCCGACCTGTAGCCGGCCGATCTCACTGCCGTCGAACACCTCGACGCGTACGTCCGTGGCGCCGCGCTGCACTCGCTCGATGGCGCGTCGCAGTTGTCGGATCGGATCGGAGATCTGAGTAGCCGTCAGCATCGACAGTGCAAAGGCCTGCACGATCGCCATGATCGAGATGAGCAGGATCGCCCACGCGAGCGAGTCGGGGGAGAACTCGAGATCGGTCGTGAGCTGCGTCGAGCACAGCAAGATGATGCCTGCGACGGGCATCAGCGTGCCGAGTCCCCAGGTCATCGCCAGCCGGGTTCCGACGCCCGGCGCCATGGTCCGATCGAATTCGCCCTCGCTCAACGCCTGGGCGGCGACCGGACGCAAGATGCGCTCGCCGAGCATGTAGGTGAACCCGAAGGTCGTGGTCGCGGCCATGCAGACCGTCACGATCACGGCGATCGCGAGTCCGGGCATCTCGGTGATGGTCAGGAACACGAAGATGATGCCGCCCAGAATCCACAGCACCAGGTGGACGATGGCCTGGCGAAGCGGCGCGTGCAGTGCCGCCATCTGCTCGGACCTCGTCGGCGGACCCCCGCGCAGCCGCCAACGGATGACCGACTTCAACATCATTGCCGCCGCGGTGAGGCTGACGGCACCGGCGAATGCCAGGTAAACGCCGAAGATCGCGAAGTTGCGGACCCGGTCGGCAACTATCGCGTCGGACTCTTGGATCGGAACGCCGTACCGCACGAAAGCGAAGACCAGCACCGCGCCGATCAGATTGGCCGCGAGCATGGAGAGCATATAGAGGGGCCACCGGCTGCGGATGGTCACCGCTATTGCTCTGTATGAGGCCCGCACAGGGTTCAATTTAGCTGGCAGAGCTCGAAGTGTTGGTACGCGCGTCCGATTATTGGTCCGCTCACCTGTGTCGGCCGGTCCGGTTAGGCTCGCGAGGTGAACGCAAACAGGGGGCGTGCGGAGCGAGCTTCGAGGATGAACAAACCCATCTCCGCCGACGCTCGGGCGGTGCACCCGGGCGTGCGCATCGCGGCGGAATGGTCGTGGCGCCTCATCGTGATCTTTGCCGGGCTACTGGTTCTCGGATATGTGGTTCTGCGCCTCGAGACCGTGCTCATCCCGGTGGGGCTGGCTCTACTGGCATCGGCTCTGTTGATTCCGGTTGTCGATCGGCTACAGGTGTGGGGTGTTCCTCGCTCGGCAGCCGTGATCGTCGTTCTGCTTGCCTCGATCGGACTGGTCGCGGGAATCATGACGTTTGTCGTCGAGCAGTTCATCGACGGGTTGCCCCAGCTCACCGACCAGTTCACGGCCAGTGTCACGCAGATTCAGAACTGGCTCACCAGCGGACCGCTGCATTTCAGTGAGGACCAGATCCGCCAGGCTGGTGATTCGGTCGTCAAGTCGGTGCAATCCAATCGTGAGTCCCTGACCAGCGGCGCCTTGACCACAGCGACGGTCATCGGCGAGATCTTCACCGGGGCATTGCTGACGCTGTTCACTCTCAT
This sequence comes from Rhodococcus sp. FW305-130, assembly GCF_058788335.1. Classification (NCBI taxonomy): domain Bacteria; kingdom Bacillati; phylum Actinomycetota; class Actinomycetes; order Mycobacteriales; family Nocardiaceae; genus Rhodococcus; species Rhodococcus sp. FW305-130. Next base: position 548,864 of record NZ_JBYTAP010000003.1, read on the forward strand.
CTTCTTCCTCTACGGCGGCGACCAGATCTGGCAGTTCGTCACCCGGATCGTTCCCACCGACGCTCGTCGTCGCGTGCGGATCGCCGGTTCTGCAGGTTTCGGGTCGCTGATCGGTTACGTGCGGGCCACGGTCGCGGTTGCCGCCGCCGACGCGATCGGTATCGGTGCCGGCCTGGCGATTCTCGGGGTGCCGCTCGCCCTGCCGCTGGCGTCGTTGGTGTTCATCGGCGCGTTCATCCCGATCGTCGGTGCATTTCTGACCGGTTTTCTCGCGGTGCTTGTCGCTCTGGTCACGAAGGGTTTCCTGACGGCACTGATCGTCCTCGGCATCATCATCGGCGTCATGCAGCTCGAAGCGCACGTGATGCAACCGCTGTTGTTGGGTCGCGCTGTTCGCCTGCATCCGCTGGCAGTCGTTCTCGCCATTACAACGGGCATCGTCCTCGCCGGAATCGTCGGCGGGCTCTTGGCTGTTCCGATCGTCGCGGTCCTGAATACCGCCATTCGTTCCCTCCTCGCCGACGACCCGGATATCGCGTATGCCGAACTGCACGTCGAAGATCCGGAGACCCCACTGTTCCCCGCCGAACCCGACGAGCCGCGCGCCGAGCCTCGCATCGTGAACCCCACTCCTCCCGATGACTGAGCCCACCCGCCGTCGTCGGCTGCACTATCAGCCGACCGTTCGCGAGGCGTCGGGCGTCGACACCGATCCTGATGCCCCGCTGTGGCGGGCGGCGCAGGCATTTCGCCTTGTCACGCTGGTGTACGCGATCAGCTACCAGTTCGCTTCGGCCTCCGACTACACCAACTCCCGGCTCAGCTGGTTCTTCGTCGCTCTGATGGCCGTGTGGACCGGGGTGTCGGCACTGTTGCTCGGGACCTCCGGTGCGTTGTTCGGGAAGAAGCTGCCGAGGTACCAGGTGGTGATCGCCGATCAGGTGGTCGTCATCTTGCTGATGGCGTCGACGAGGCTGGTCTCCGACCACGAGTGGTATCAGAATCACCAGACGCTCCCCACCACGCTGTGGGCCACCAACGCGGTCATCTCCGCGGCAATTCTCGGCGGGCCGTGGCTCGGTATGGCGTCCGGAGTTGTCATTTCGGCGGCCAGCGCGATCATCCGCGATCAGGTCAACCTGGATCTCTGGCGCGATGCGACGGCTCCCGTTCTCGTATCGGTTGGTCTGGCGTTGGGCTTGGCCACCACCACCGCTCGGCGCTCGCATCGGCAACTCGAACAAGCCGTACGTCTGGCCGCGGCAACGGAAGAGCGCGAACGCTTGGCACGCGAAGTACACGACGGCGTTCTGCAGGTGCTGGCGATGGTGCGCCGGCGAGGAGCCGCACTCGGCGGCGAGGCAGCTGAGCTGGCCGCTCTGGCCGGCGAGCAGGAGGTCGCGTTGAGAATGCTGATTTCCGAGCAGGTTTCGGGTGCCGCGGCAGATGTCGGCGGACAGACAGTGGATCTGTGTCCGCTGCTGACCACGCAGGCCAGCACGTCGGTGTCGGTGTCGACGCCCGCGCATCCGGTCGTGATCGAGCGCGATCGAGCAATCGAACTGGCAGCCATCGTCGACAATGCCCTGTCCAATGTCGGGCTGCACGCCGGTCCTGCGGCGAAGGCGTACGTATTGCTCGAAGATCTGCCGGACGAGGTGATCGTCAGTGTCCGCGACGACGGCGTCGGAATCCCCGAAGGTCGCTTGGCGCAGGCCGAGGCCGAAGGCCGCATGGGAGTATCGAAGTCCATTCTCGGTCGAGTACAGGTGCTCGGCGGAACTGCAGTCCTGCAAACCGGGCCGGGGGAGGGCACCGAATGGGAGATCAACGTTCCGAAGGGGAAGAGTGAGCGTGGCTGACGAAAAGGGCGAGAATCCGGTGACGGTGATGGTCGTCGACGATCACCCGATGTGGCGCGACGGTGTCTCCCGGGACCTCGAAGCCGCCGGCTTCACCGTGAGCGCCACGGCGGAGGGCGTCGAGAGTGCGCGCCGCCGAGCCGCCGCCGTGCAACCGGCCGTGGTTCTGATGGACATGAACCTGCCGGACGGAAACGGTGCCGACGCCACCACCGCAGTGCTCGAGGTTTCGCCGAAGAGCAAGGTACTGGTGCTTTCGGCCTCCGCCGAGCGTGACGACGTCCTCGACGCGGTCAAAGCCGGAGCGTCGGGTTACCTGGTCAAGAGTGCTTCGGTGGCGGAACTACTCGAGGCCGTGCGAGCGACTTTCGACGGACAAGCTGTCTTCACACCCGGCCTCGCCGGATTGGTGCTCGGCGAGTACCGCCGGATGTCGACGGCACCGGCCGACGATCGCGCACCCGAGCTGCCTCGGCTCACCGACCGTGAGACCGAAGTGCTCCGTCTTGTCGCCAAGGGGCTGAGCGCAAAACAGATCGCCACGAGGCTCTCGCTCAGCCACCGGACCGTCGAAAACCATGTGCAGGCAACGCTTCGGAAGCTTCAGTTGGCCAATCGCGTCGAGCTCACGCGATACGCAATAGAACAAGGTCTCGAATAACGTTTATCCTGGAAATCATGGAGGCCAGGAATTTACGCGTATCCGATGCCGAACGAGAGCACGTCGGCGAGCTGCTGCAGAAAGCTGTCGGTCAAGGGATGCTCTCGCTCGGTGAGTTCACCGAGCGCATGGACACTGCCTTGGCTGCAAAGACGCGAGGTGAGCTCAACTCGGTTCTCGCCGATCTTCCGGGCATCACGCTGATCTCCGACTACGACCCACCCGCGTATCCCAATGCAGGTCAGCCGATGTACCAAGGCCAGCCGTATCCTGCGCCGACGTACCAACCCCAACCGCCGCCGGTTCACCCGAGCCTGCCTTACCGCGCACCCGTCGGGGCTCCGGTAGTCGGTAACTACGGAACGGCAAATGCTGCCGTAATCCGTGGACGAATGGCGACGGTGACGCGAAACGGCGCATGGATCGTTCCTCCCTCTGTCGTGGTCGATACCAGAATGTCCAGTGTGACTATCGACTTCACGCGCGCCGTGATGCAGACGCAGGTCGTGAACATCTCGATCGACGACTACGCCAGTTCGATTTCACTGATCGTTCCCGAAGAGGCGACGGTGGACATGAACGGTGTCGAAGCAGTCGGAGGAAGCGCGTCGAACAAGGTTCGTTCCGGCCCGCAGATGGGCCCGCTGCATCTGGTGGTGCACGGCAAGGTGCGATTCGGCAGTGTCACCGCGAAGCATCCCTTCGGTACCACGATCCGAAAGATGTTCGGCTCCTGACCTTTCAGTGATACGCGCGGGTCAACATCTCGGCGACGCACACGGGTTTGTCACCGTGTTCTCGTTCGAATGTCTGCGTCACCGTGATCTGGACGCCGCCATTGATCGGTTCGACTTTGCTCAACGTTGCACGCATGCGGACGCGAGAGCCAACCGGAAGCGGAGCAGGCAACCTGACCTTGTCGAATCCGCAGTTGAGAGCAAACGCAAAACCCTCGAGCGAGAACATCGCATACGAGAACATGGGTCCGAGTGAGAGCGTGTAGTTGCCGTGCGCGATCGTTCCACCGAACGGTGACTCCTTCGCGCGATCCACATCGACGTGAATCCACTGATCGTCGCCGGTGACCCGGGCGAACTCGTCGATGGACTCCTGCGTGACATCGTGCCAGTCGCTGACGCCCAACTCTTGGTTCAGGTTGGCGCTGAGGTCTTCTGCTCCGGTGAGTACAAGCATGAATCTTCCTTTGATCGGTAGGTGCTGGCAGTCGGTCAGTGACTTTCGATGCCGAATCCCACACCGTGCGTCTGTGCGATCTCGGCGGTGGCAACGAGATCGAATTCGATCCCGAAATCTGCTTCTACCCGCGCTGCAACCGATTCCGCGGCGGAACCTGCTTCGGCCAGAAGTTTCGGCATCAGTTCGAACAGGTCTTCCATCCCTCCGGGCGTGATGATTTCGAGAATCCGTGCTGGAGCGTCGTCGGGATTCCACACGGCGTGCCACTGGCCACGCGGTTTGAAGATCATGGCGCCAGTCTCCGCGTAGACGACCTCGTCTCCGACCATCGCTGCGACGCGGCCACTTTGAACCACCGTGTACTCGTCTTCGCGGCTGTGGCGATGGACCGGTGAGGTCATCGAATGCGGAGCGATGCGGTGTTGTACAAGAGAGAATCCTCCCTCGGTTTGTTTGCTTCGAACCATCATCCGGACGCCGGTGGCCGCGAGAGTCCCGGCAAGATCTACGTCCGGTCCGAGGACGGTCGTCGTGGTGTGGTTTGCGGAATTCGGTGACATCGATTTGGTCCTTTGCCGTCGTGAGCGTCGTTGGCTGCGCTCCGGTTTCAATTCTCGAATCATGTACCAATCGGTCTAGTGATGCAAGGTTTTGGCGATTTATGCACTTCAAGTGTTGTTGATATGTGTACTGATCGGTATGTTGAACTTATGTCTACGAGGGATTTGTTGGTCGATGCCGCTGCTGACTTGTTGCAGCGGAAGGGGTACGCGGGAACGGGTGTGTCGGAAGTGCTCTCGGCGAGCGCGACCACCAAGGGGTCCTTGTACTTTCACTTTCCCGGTGGCAAGGAAGAACTCGCAGGCGAGGCTCTGAGGCGACGCGGTGAGGCAATGGCCGATTTCATCCGGCATCTCCTGGAGAGCTCACCCGATGCCGCCACCGCGATCTCGGCATTTGCTGCCGCACTGGCTGCGCGTTTGTCGGATTCGGACTACGAACGTGGATGCGCCCTGGCCACGGCAACACTGGATGCCGCAACCGAATCCGAGGTCATCCGTGGTGCTTGTGCGGACGGGTACAACTCGTGGCTGGGGCTGCTGGCTCAGCGCCTCGAAGCCGACGGTTGGTCCCGCGAAGACGCAGAGTCCGAGGCAATTCTCGCTCTGTCCGCACTCGAGGGCGCGCTTGTCCTCGCTCGGGCGCGTCAGGATCCCGCTCCGCTTCACACTTCGGGTCGGTTGCTCTCCGAACGATTGCGGAATGCAGCGCCTCGGCGATAGTTCCCTGTCGGTCGATGATGCAGTCGGTCGATGGTGCCGTCAGTCGAAGGTGTCCTCAGTTGAATACGAGAACTCCCCAGGCTGATCGAGTAGTACTACTCATCTGATCGGTTCGGCCACGCAGCAAGCTCGTAGCCATGACCACACCGAGCTCTTCCGCCGTCGATCCGCGACTGGTGACCGCCCTGTCAGCCGAGTGCGACAGCATCGGCCGGCAGTTGCGCCACATGGGCCAGAACCTGTCGATCCTGCAGACTCAGCTGGCCTCGGCTACTGTGCCCCCGCCCATGCCGGTAGTTCCGGCACCCGCAGCTCCGGCGCCACAGATGCCGCCAATGCGTCCTCAGCAGAACGTGCCCACCTGGCAGCCGCCGACGTATCCGGTTGCCGCACCTCGCCAGCCCTGGTGGCAACGCGACGGTGTCATCAGTCGACTCCTGGCCGCCGCCGGTGTAGCCGTCACACTGATCGGCGTCGTGATGCTGCTGGTACTTGCAGCGCAGGCCGGATTCTTCGGACCGCCGCTGCGGGTGCTCGGTGGCGCACTCCTTTCCGGCGCCTTGGTGTTTGCCGGAGTACGGGTCCACGGACGACCAGGTGGCAAAGTGGGAGCGATTGCTCTGGCTGCCACCGGTTTTGCGGGAATGTACCTCGACGTCGTCGCTGCCTCTGTTCTCTACGGTTGGGTGACGACGCCGCTCGCGGTGGTGATTGCCTTCGGGATTGCCGCGGCCGGCGTTGCTTTGGGGGTGAAATGGGATTCCGAATCACTGGCGCTCATGATCGTTCTGGGCGCAGCGGTGCTGGCTCCCGTGTTGACGTCGGGAATATCGTTGACTCTCATCGGTTTCCTCTTCGCGATCCAGTCGGCGACGTTCTCCGCCCAACTCGGTCGTGACTGGAAGTACCTGGGCATGGCGCGCACAGTACCGGTGGTTCTCGCGCTGCTCGTAGCGATAGCGTCGGAGTCCATCTTCAGCGAATCCGGTAACAGTGCAGTGCAATTGGTGATCAGTGCCGGCGTGGTTGCAATAGTGGGCGCGGGCTGCGCGATGGCTATGCAGTGGACGGGTTCGCCCTCGCGCGGCGGAGTTGCAGGGGCGTGGTCCACCGCTACCTTTGTTGTCTCGTCCCTTCCGCTGATGAGCGTCGGGGCCGTGCTCGGGCGCACCGAATCCGCAGTGCTGTACGGAATTGCAGCGCTACTACTACTTTCCGCTGCAGCGGCAGCCAAGCCTTTGCCGACGCAACTGCGATTCGGACTGGGCGCAACCGGCGCTCTTGCATTGTTGCTGTGCTGCTTGTCCGGGGCGACGGAATCTCTGGTCGTACCGCTGGTCCTCACCGTCGGCATGATCTTCCTCGGAGTCTCGCTGTATGCGGGTTCGCGCTTCGTCTTCGCCCTCGGAACCGCCTTTGCGGCAATCGGATCGATCGGATACCTCACGACGGTTCCGCCGGAAGCGTTGACGACTGCCCGTGCCGCATCCATGCAACTCGGTGCGATCACGGCACTCTCGAGCCTGACGGCGATAGGTGCACTGGTGATGCTGGTGTGGGCGATTCACCGACTGAAGTTGATCGCCGATTCGAATGCAGCGGTTCTATGGGCGGCCGCAGGGTTCGGTGTCCTCTACGCGGTGACGTGTGCGCTCGTCTCGTCCGGCGTCGAAATCTTCGACAGTGCAACCGGATTTGTTGCCGGGCACAGCGTTGCAACCATCGTCTGGATGCTTGCCGCCACGTCAGCGCTGGTGCTCGGATTGAACAACCGTCAGCATGCTCGCGTTTTGCTCGGAGCTGGTCTTGCTCTCACCAGCGCGGCAGTGGCCAAGCTGTTCCTCTTCGACCTGGCCACGCTCAGTGGGCTGGTGCGCAGCGCTGCCTTCCTGGTGGTCGGCTTGCTGCTCCTGCTGGTCGGGACTCGTTATGCACGAGCCTTCGCCAGGCAGGAGCAGGTCAGCTCCGCTTCTGGATCATGAGTCAGCTTCGCTTCTGGCGAGCGATGAGCTCGCTGACACTGATGGCGCCTGCGTCGTCAGGTCGGTGCCTGCCGGTGGCGTTGTCGTCGCCGTCAGAGGCATCCGAGACTCGGGGCTCGGTGGGACGACGCTCCGGAGCGATCGGTGGAGGCGGCGACTGGGGGGTCGCCTCCACCGAGGTCGGGGCCGAGCCGTTTGTTGCAGCGCCGTTTGTTGCAGCGCCATTTGTTGCAGAACCGTTGGTAGCACCGTTTGCAGAGCCATTCCGGCTCGAGCCGTTGGTACCTGAACCGCTGCTTGCCGAACCGTTAGTACGCGAAGGCGTCCGCACCACCGGCAGCGGCCGTGAGGCCGGGGGAGTCTGTTCCCGAGCCCGCAGGTCCGACAACCAACTCTCGATGGGACGCTCGGCCGGCGCAGCGGGCGTCGGGTTTCTCCGCTTGTCGGTGGTGTTCGGTTGCGGTCGGTACGAAGGATTGGGGACCGGTGCCTCGATCAAGTTCTGGGGCGCGCTGGCTGCACTCCCGATATCGAGACGACGTCGCGGTGCCGGCTTCTCCGCGGCAGGTGTATCCGTGTTCGGTGCCTTGATCGTCATTTCGCTGAGCGGAATGGGCTCGGTGAGAGGATCGGGAACACGAGGTCCGCTTTCCGGCTGTGCAGCCGGGGCAGGCGGCGGCATGACCCGCGAGGCCGCTTCGATCTTGCGCGGCTGACCCGGTCCGGCGATCGCACCGACAGGCGCGATCTGCGGGACGTTTGCGAGCACAAGTTCGTTGTCGAGGATCGGCTCACCCAGCCCGATCTTCTGCTGGATCCGCTTCATCCAGGCCGGGGCCCACCAGCAGTCGTCGCCGAGCAGTTTCATGGTCGCGGGGACCAGGAACATTCGGATCAGTGTGGCGTCGATGATCAGCGCGGAGATCATGCCGTACGAGATGTACTTCATCATCACCAGATCGGACAGGCCGAATGCACCGGTGACCACGATCAGAATCAGTGCGGCAGCGGTGATGATCCGGCCGGTATGTGCCGTGCCGATTCGGATGGATTCGGTAGTACTTGCGCCCTGCGCTCGCGCTTCGACCATGCGGGAGAGCAGGAACACTTCGTAGTCGGTCGACAGGCCGTAGACGATCGCGATGATCAACACCAGGACGGGAGACATGATCGGTCCCGGCGTGAAGTTCAACAGACCGGAACCGTGCCCGTCGATGAAGATCCAGGTCAAGATTCCGAGCGTCGAACCCAGGCCGAGCGCGCTCATCAACGCAGCCTTGATGGGCAGGACGAGCGAACCGAACGTCAAGAACATCAGCAGCGTCGTCAGCAGGATGACGGATACGACCATCAGCGGCAGACGGTCGAGCAACGCATCGACGCTGTCCTGCTCGATGGCCGGAGTACCGCCGACGAGCACAGTTGTGCCCTCGGGCCAATCCGCGGATCGCAGATAGTCGATGGTGGGACGTGCCTCGTTGCGCTCGGTCAGACCGGCTTTGAGGACGTTGACACCGTCCTTGGTCGCAACCTCCGGGGTGAACTTCTCGACCAGACCCGGCGCAGCGTTTGCGGTCTTGGAAATCTGACCGAGAGTGGTGTTGTCCGCTCCCTCGATGACGAGTCGAACGGGCTCGGTGCGATTGCCCGGGAAGAGTTCGTCGAACTGCGCCTGCGCGACACGCGTGGGGCTGTCCGGGGGCAGGTACGTCTCGTTGATACCGCCGAACTTGATGCCCGTCAGCGGAATGATCATCAGCAGTAGAGCCGCGACGATCGGGACCGCGACCTTGAGCGGATGCTGCATGACCCAGCGGGTGAGCTTGCCCCAGAAACCGTTCTCGATTTCCTCGTTGGTCTTGGTCTGGCGCAGCTTCTTGAAGGTCAGCGCGTCGATCCGTTTGCCGAGAATGCCGAGAATCGCGGGAAGAATCGTGATGGACGAGATCGCGGCAAGCATGACGGCCGCAATGGCGCCGTAGGCCACCGATTTGAGGAAGCCCTGCGGGAACAACAGCAGACCGCCGAGGCTGACGGCAACCATGGTCGCCGAGAACATGACCGTTCTACCCGCCGTCATGACCGTTCGGCGTACTGCGGTCGGGGTGTCGTACCCCTCGGCTATCTCTTCTCGGAAACGGCTGACGATGAACAGTCCGTAGTCGATCGCGAGACCCAGGCCGACCAGAGAGACCACGGGCGCAACAAACGCGTTGACCTCGGTGAAGTTGGTGATCAGTCGAATGATGCCGTTGGCGCCGATGACGGTCAGACCGCCGACGATCAACGGGAGGGCTGCAGCGACGACGCCACCGAAGACGAAGAACAGCAGGACACCGACGGCGGGAATCGCGAGCATTTCCATGCGCTTGATGTCGTTGGCCATCGTGTCGTTGAGCGAATTCGCGACAGGTTGCAGGCCGGCGAGTTGCACGTCGACGCCGTCGATGTAGAACTGCGACTCGACGTCGCGGAAGTTGTTGGACACCGCGGTGTCGTTGTCGCCGGCGATCGCGATGCTGGTGACCGCGTGTTGCTTGGTCTTGTCCGCCAGGGCCGCCACCGAGAGACCGTTGTCGACCTTGAAGTACGAGCCGTTGATCTTCATGATCTGGTCGGGGTTGTCGGCGACGAGCCGCTGCAGATTGTCGATGACCTTCGCTTGGAACTCGGGGTCGTCGACGGTCTTGCCCTCCGGCGCCGTGTACAGCGCCAGAACGTCACCCGTCGTGCTGCGTCCGAACGTGCCGTCAGCGAGTTTTGCAGCCTCTACCGATTCCGACCCCGGATCGTCCCAGCCGCTCTGGCTGAGATGATCCTGCAGGCTCAGGCCGTACGCAGCGAGCCCGAGGAGCCCCGCCACCATGACAGCGATGACGGTGAAGCGGGCTCGATAGACGATGCTTCCCCAGCTGGCGAACACTGATCAACTCCTACTCGGCAACACTTTTTCGCCCGATGAGCAGGGCAGAAAGCGGTCGGAACGGCTGCAACCAGGCGCCCTCGTCGGGCAGGGTGTCCAGGCTTACCCGTGGCAGAGGCTCACGGAAGACACCTGGGATGTCCTCGAGATCGACGAAGTCCAAGATATCGGACGACACAGCCCAGCTGGCGTGTTCACGGAACCCGAGAACCTGGACCGGGATACCGGTTGCTGCGATGTCCTCGAGAGGTTCGCGGAACGCTTGGCCGTCGGCGGACGCGACCATGATTCCGGCGAGGCCCTCGCCGTACCGGAGCGCGATGTGCTCGAGCATGTCCGAATCGACATCGCTGTCTTCATCGACCTTCGGCTTGGCGAACACCGCGAAACCCACGTTACGCAAGGCTTCGACCCAAGGACGAACGACGTCGGCGCTGCCGGACGCGATGTTGGTGAAGACGGTCGCTTCAGGCTCGAGCGTGCCGCTGTTCTGTGCGGACAGTTCGGCGGTGCGAGAGAGCAGCCAACGACCCAAAGCGTCGAATCGTGGCCGGTAGGCGGCGGTAGGCCGGCCACCGAGGATGGCGCCGAGGCCCATGTCGAGGTTGGGGGCGTCCCAGACCAGAAGCACCCGCTTGGGGTGGCGGGAGTCACGACCGAAGTCGAGAGGAGATTCCGACGACGTCACGTCGTCGGATAGCTGTTCGCTGACGCTCATGCTCTGATCTTCCCCCATATAAGCTCGGTGATTGCACTACCGACCTTATGGGCTTTGTCCTCGAACTTGGTGACCGGACGCTCGTGGGTCATCGGAGACTCCCAGTCGAGTGCGGTCAGCAGTGGCTCGGCATTGCCGGCTTCTTCGATCCATTCGGCGTACTCGGCGTGATCGGTTGCCACGTGCAGGACTCCGCCGGGCTTGAGGCGGTTGGCGATCAGCGCGAACGTCGGCCCCTGCAGGAGGCGACGCTTGTGATGGCGGGCCTTGGGCCACGGGTCCGGGAAGAACACCCGGACGCCCGTCAGGGACTCGGGGGCGACCATGTTCTCGAGTACGTCCATCGCGTCACCGCGTAGTACGCGGACGTTGGGAATCTCTTCACGCTCGACCTGCTGGAGAAGTTGCGCGAGCCCCGGGCGGTACACCTCGATCGCGATCAGGTTCACGTGCGGTTCCGCCTTGGCCATAGCGGCCGTCGCGGTGCCGGTACCCGAACCGATCTCGATGATCAGGGGTGCCTCGCGTCCGAACCAGGCGTTCGCGTCGAGCGGTGTGTCCGAGACGTCGGCGCCGATGAGCGGCCACTGACGGTCCCAAGCCTGCTGCTGCGCGTCGGTCAGCGCACCCCGGCGAGAGCGAAAGCTGGTCACTCTCGGATGGAGACGGGACCCCTTGGCGTGGTCCGTCTGCCCCGTGTCAGGGGTCTGCGGTGCATGCTGATCGGCTTCGTTCACGAACCCATTGTCACGCATGACCCCCGTTTAGCGCAGACGGGTCTGAAGTTTGAGTTGAGACTTTCTGCGGAAAGTCCTGAAACAGCCGACTTCGGACAGCTAGCGAAAGAGTGGTGTCACCTGCCGTCCTTGCCGAGAACCTGACAGAATCTCACCGACACGATGGGGACGTGGGGTGGGGATGAACACAGGATTTGCATGCAGTAATTGGTCACGAATGTTGCCCGCAGAATCGATCGACGACGCCTGCGCGGAGCCGATCGACCACTTGCGCGCTCTGGCATATCGGCTGACGTCGATCGATTCGGGAGCCGCAGAGGCGGTTCACTCGGTGCTCGGATCGCTGAGCGCGCCGCTCGAATTGGTGGTCGCCGGGCGAGCCGGGGTGGGGCGGTCGTCGTTGGCGCGGATCCTGGGGCGCGACGACCGGTTCTCGCACAGAGTCGTCGGCGCACCGGTTGTGGTGACCGAGTCACGCGCGTTCGACGTCCCTGGAACGCCGAACCCCGATCTGGGTCGTCGTTGCGTTGTCTACGTGGTGGTCGACGCGGTCCGCGACGTCGACGGCCGAGCCATTGCCCGAGTTTCCGATCGTGTGGTCGTCGCTGCGAACAAGGCTGACTTGTTCGGGCCGCGCTGGGACGAGGCGCTGGGACGGGCCGCGGAGATCTCGGAGACCGTCGGCGTGCCCACGGTTCCGGTGGAGACACTGACCGGGCGCGGCGTCGAAGAATTGTTCGAGGCTCTCGGACCTGTTCTGGAGGCGCAGTGGTGGGGCCGGGTCGAGCAGATCGGCCCGGCGCTGAGGCGGTCTGCCTCGCGCAGCGCTGCGGGCAGGGACGAGATCGAGTTGTATCTGAGTTCGGACTCCGCGGTGCTGTTCGGCGCCGCGGCGGCGATGATGAGCCCCGAAATTCGAGCCCTGCGTCAAGGCGAGCCTCCCGATCCTCGTACCGCCGACGACGCGGGCACATGCAGCCGGTGGTGGGGCGAGCTCGTGGACGGGTCGGAACAGGCTCCGCAACAAAGGGTCTCACTGATTCGCCGCGGGTATGTGCGTCGGTGGGCGCAGCTCGGGGGCGATCGCTCCGCTCCGGCGGTGACCGATGGATAGCGTTTCGGTACTTCCGGATTCGGTGCTGCGCGTGGTGCAGCGATGGAATCCGGCATCCGATCCGGGTCGCCAGGTCGCCGCCGAAACATCCAGTGGCACTAGAATTTACGTTGTCGGCCCACCGAGGTGTGGACGGGAAGACGTCGCCCGGATGTTCAATGCTTCGGATGCCTGTTCGACAGTGACACGCGAGGTGGACGCCGACGTCGTACTTCTGGTCGTCGACGCCGCCAGTGTGATCGGACGCGAGGATCTTCTTCTTCTCGACGACGCTGCAGAGAGCGGAATCCCGGTGGTGGTCGCGCTGACCCGCATCGACGTCTACCGAGACTGGCAGGCGGTGCGCCGGCGTGATGCCGAGATTCTTGCTTCGCACTGCACCGCTTTTGCTCAGGCCCCGGTGGTCCCGATTGCGCCTGGTCAAGAGCAGTCGCTCGTTGCCGTCGTGAGCCGGGCGGCACGGGAGAGGGAAGCAGGCGGTTCGGATTCCGGTGTCATCGCGCAGACGCGCCGGATGATCGAGATAGAGATCAGGAATCTGCGTGACAGTGTTCCAGGTGCCGAACTGCGGGCCGAGCGATCACAGCTGCTCGCAGACCGTGACGGCCGGCGAGGCGAACGCCTGGTGCAGGTGCGAAGCCGACTGCAGCGAGCGCGCGGGGATCTGTCACAACAAATCGCCGAGGCAACCCGGGCTACGGTCGCGGGGGCACGTGCCTGGGTCGATGCGGCCTCGCGAGCCGAATTGGGCAGCGTGCCGACGCGACTGCAGCACGAGGTCGACCACCACACCCGGGTGTTCGATGCCGCGATGGCGGCAGCGGTGGAAGTGGCGGGCACGATCGGATACATGCCTTCCCCACGGATTCCGGAGGGCCCGCCGCGCCGTCAGCGCGGAAACGAGGACCGGGTGACAATTCTTGTCGGCGCGTCCGCGGGTCTCGGCCTCGGCCGTATCGCGGTGACTCCGCTGGAGATGATTCCGGCCCTGGAGTTCGCGAGTATCCCCGTGACGTTGGTTCTGGGTGGCGCCGCGGCGTGGTGGTTGGCGCGAACTCGCGGGCTGACGGCGGATCGTGCCTACTCGAGGTCGTGGATCGTCGAATCGATGTCGACGGTTCGCGCACAGTGGGAGCAGCGAGTCCAGAGTGTTCTGCTCGAGGCCGAGGCGGATCTGGGAGCGGCGATCATGGCGGAGAGCCGCGAGCAGGTGGCGTCGGCGCAGGCCCGAATCGTGGAGATCGACGGTGAACTTCGTGAGCTTGCCGCGGCCAGATCAGGGCAACTGGCGTCGTGCGAGCGCGACCTCGCCGTTTTGAACGCCGCCTACTGACATTCCGCGAGTGCAGAGTTCTCCACAGCGCCGCAATTTCGGCCTCGACTGATCGTCGGGGTCTGGTAATACTGAGCGGACGGTTTCGGTAGGGGTTGCCGAAGCAGTAGGTCACCATCCAGTAGGGGGAGTAATGGACGCATTTCTGATCACGGCCGGACACATCGACGGGCACGAAGCCGAAGCGCTCGATCCTGGGCGTATCGAGCCCGAGACCTTCGGGCCCTCGTCGGGACCGGTCGATGCCGGCGACCTGAACTTCGACGCCTTCGACTTGGACGGTGACGGAACGGTCGACAGCCGTGTCGTCCACTCCGACGACGACGTCGTGATCGTGTCCGATTTCGATCGCGACGGTAGCGCCGATCGCCTCACGATGATCGAGTCGGACGGCGACTACTCGGCCTGGGAATGCAGTCGAGACGACGAAGGCGCCCTCGTGTGGCAGAAAATCGATGCCGGAGCGCTCTGAAAAGGTTCCGTTTATGTGCTCTGAGCGCCGGGTAGGCACCTGAACACACCAACTGAATCGTTTCTGTGACATTTCTGACCGCACCCGATTACCTGCAGGTGAACAGCCAGCGTTAACCTCAATACATAGGACACCCGGCGTCCGTGAAATCCACGTGAGTGGATGACGCGGCTGGACCCCGTCGAGAGGGGGACACCGGGATCGACTGGTATCGGGGCGCTGCAGTTTGCATCCGGTGTCACGAGAACCCGGTTCCGGCTCACCCCAGGAGAGTTTGATGACCTCAGCGACCATTCCCGGTCTCAATGGAACTGACGGCACGCCCCCCACGCAGCACAAGGAACTGCTTGCATGGGTGCAAGAGGTTGCCGAACTCACCCAGCCTGATCGCGTCGTCTTCGCAGACGGCTCGGACGAAGAATGGGACCGACTGACAACGAAGTTGGTCGAGGCAGGAACCTTCACCCGCCTCAACGACGAGAAGAAGCCGAACTCTTTCCTCGGCAACTCCGATCCGTCCGATGTCGCGCGAGTCGAATCGCGTACGTACATCTGCTCGAAGGAAGAAATCGACGCAGGTCCCACCAACAACTGGATGGACCCGGCGGAGATGCGCACCCTCATGGGTGACCTGTACCGCGGTTGCATGCGTGGACGCACCATGTACGTCGTGCCGTTCTGCATGGGCCCCCTCGACGCCGAGGATCCGAAGCTGGGCGTCGAGCTCACCGATTCCGAGTACGTCGTCGTCTCCATGCGCGTCATGACCCGCATGGGCAGCAAGGTTCTCGACAAGCTCGGCACCGACGGATTCTTCGTCAAGGCGCTTCACTCGCTGGGCGCTCCGCTGGCCGATGGCCAGGAAGATGTCGCGTGGCCGTGCAACGACACCAAGTACATCACTCACTTCCCCGAGGATCGTGAGATCTGGAGCTTCGGTTCCGGCTACGGCGGAAACGCTCTCCTGGGCAAGAAGTGCTACTCGCTGCGTATCGCTTCGGCAATGGCGCACGACGAGGGCTGGCTGGCCGAGCACATGCTCATCCTCAAGCTCATCTCGCCCGAGGACAAGGCCTACTACATCGCGGCGGCATTCCCCTCCGCTTGTGGCAAGACCAACCTCGCGATGATCCAGCCGACCATCCCCGGATGGCGCGCCGAGACCCTCGGTGACGACATCGCCTGGATGCGTTTCGGTGAGGACGGACAGCTCTACGCCGTCAACCCGGAATTCGGTTTCTTCGGCGTGGCTCCCGGCACCAACTGGTCGTCGAACCCCAACGCCATGCGCACCATCGACCAGGGCAACACGGTCTTCACCAACGTCGCTCTGACCGACGACGGTGACGTCTGGTGGGAAGGCCTCGAAGGCGACCCGCAGCACCTGATCGACTGGAAGGGCAACGAGTGGACGCCCGAGTCGGGCACCCATGCGGCTCATCCCAACTCGCGTTACTGCACCCCGATGTCGCAGTGCCCGATCATGGCTCCCGAGTGGGACGACCCGAAGGGCGTGCCGATCTCGGCAATCCTGTTCGGTGGACGCCGCAAGACGACGGTTCCGCTGGTCACCGAGGCTCGTGACTGGCAGCACGGCGTCTTCATGGGTGCAACGGTCGGCTCCGAGCAGACCGCAGCAGCCGAAGGCCAGGTCGGTACGGTTCGCCGTGATCCGATGGCTATGCTGCCGTTCCTCGGCTACAACGTCGGTGACTACTTCCAGCACTGGATCGACCTCGGCAAGTCCGCGGACGCGTCCAAGCTCCCCAAGGTCTTCTACGTCAACTGGTTCCGCCGTGGCGACGACGGACGCTTCCTGTGGCCAGGCTTCGGCGAGAACTCTCGCGTCCTGAAGTGGATCGTCGAGCGCATCGAGCACAAGGCTGCCGGCATCGACACCCCGATCGGCGTCGTTCCCACCGGATCGGCACTCGACATCGAAGGCCTGGACGTGTCGGACGCCGACATCACCGAGGCCCTCGCGGTCAACATCGACGAGTGGAAGGCCGAGATCCCGCTCATCGAAGAGTGGTTCGACTTCGTCGGCGAGAAGCTGCCGACCGGCATTCGTGACGAGTTCGAAGCTCTGAAGCAGCGGTTGGCCTGATAAACCGCCCCCGTATGTAGTGGCCTGATGCCGCATTGGTTCAATTTGATGAACCGATGCGGCATCGGTCGTCTGTATGCCCTTGCCTGTAGCCGTTATGCAGTTCAGCCGTAAAGCAGTGATCAGCGAATCGAGCGGGTCGACACACTCGATCCTCAGGAGGACCAGATATGAGCGGGATCTACAACAACGTGACCGAATTGGTCGGGCGCACCCCGATCGTGCGGCTCAACCGTCTGACCGAGGGCCTGGACGCACAGGTCGCCGTCAAGCTCGAGTTCTACAACCCGGCCAACAGCGTCAAGGACCGGATCGGCGTGGCAATCATCGACGCCGCCGAGAAGTCCGGTGCACTCAAGCCCGGCGGAACCATCGTCGAGGGCACCAGTGGTAACACCGGTATCGCACTCGCCATGGTCGGTGCTGCTCGCGGCTACAAGGTCATCCTGACCATGCCGGAGACCATGTCCACCGAGCGTCGCGTGATGCTGCGTGCTTACGGCGCCGAGATCGTCCTTACCCCGGGCTCCGAGGGCATGGCCGGTGCAGTCGCCAAGGCCAAGGAAATCGTCGAGCAGACCGAGAACGCTGTCTCGGCCAGCCAGTTCGCGAACCCGGCCAACCCGGCCATCCACGAGGCGACGACGGGCGAAGAGGTCTGGGCCGACACCGACGGCGCCGTCGACATCTTCGTGTCCGGCATCGGCACCGGCGGCACCATCACCGGCGTCGGACGCACCCTTCGCAAGTACAAGCCCGAGGTCAAGATCGTGGGCGTCGAGCCCATCGACTCGCCGATCCTCAACGGTGGCCAGCCCGGTCCCCACAAGATCCAGGGAATCGGCGCGAACTTCGTGCCCGACGTCCTCGATCGCGAGATCTACGACGAGATCATCGACGTCTCGTTCCCCGATTCCATCGAGGTCGCTCGCGCACTCGGAACCCAGGAAGGCATCCTGGGCGGCATCTCGTCCGGTGCCATCGTCTGGGCCGCACTCGAGTTGGCGAAGCGTCCGGAAAACGCCGGCAAGCTGATCGTGGCTGTCGTGTGTGACTTCGGCGAGCGTTACATCTCCACCCCGCTGTTCGAACACATCCGGGACTGAGACTTGTGAGTATCCTCGGGACAATTCGCGAGGACCTGCAGGCTGCGCGCGGTCAGGATCCTGCCGCGCGCAGCAATGTGGAGAACGCGCTCGTTTATTCAGGGCTGCATGCCATTTGGGCGCATCGGGTTGCGCATCGCATGTGGGTCGTCCCTGCGCTACGCGGCCCGGCGCGAGTGCTCTCGCAGCTGACACGCTTCGTTACCGGCATCGAGATTCACCCCGGTGCCACCATCGGTCGACGGTTCTTCATCGACCACGGCATGGGCGTCGTGATCGGGGAGACGGCCGAGGTCGGTAACGACGTGATGCTCTATCACGGCGTCACCCTGGGTGGTCGCTCGCTCGAGCAGGTCAAGCGTCACCCGACGCTGGGAGACCGGGTCACCGTCGGCGCTGGTGCCAAGATCCTCGGACCTGTCGTCATCGGTGAAGGTAGCGCTATCGGCGCCAATGCCGTTGTCACCAGAGATGTTCCGGCCGAATCCATCGCGACGGGTATCCCGGCGGTGGCGCGGCCACGGACCACCAAGGAAAAACTGGTGGACCCGAACAGTTACATCGATCCTGCGATGTACATCTGAAGCACTCCTTCTTCGATGGCCACCCTCGTGTAGACGGCGGGTGGCCATCGGCGTCTGTTCAGGCTCGCGTCAGGTGCCACCCGCGACGTCCCAGTACGACGGCCGTCGCAGCGCCCAGTGCTGCTCCGATCAGGGGATAGCAGGCCAGGACGAGCCAGCGTGGATTGTCCGATCGGGCGTCGAAAGCGATGTTCAACGACGACTCGTAGTCCCGAGCCATCTGTACGCCGCGCAGTGGTACGTAGGAACCCTGATAGACGATGGTCTCGTCAGGACTGGTCATCACGTCGATCAGACTGCCTACCAGGGGAATTCCCCCGACGACAAATCCCAGAACCGCCAGAATTACGATCAGTGCGCGCATCGAACGAGCCTATCGCCCGGCCGGAAGTTCAGACTGCGATCGACGGTTCTTCGGGCGTCGAGAGGGTCAGGATCGCTCGCACGACGCGTGGACTCTGCTCGAGTGAGCGTTCGAGTTCGCGCAACGTGTGGGCCACTCGGGATTCCGCGTAGTCGCCGACCAGGCCGACGCTGGCCACCAGGTACACCTGCCGCGGACCGAGGTATTCCATGCGCAGGAACGTGATTCGGTTGATCTCGGGCAGTTGGGTGAGAGCTTCGACGGCTGCTGCCCGCAGCGTCGGTGAGGCCTCTTCGCCGACCAGGAATCGGCGGTTGCGATCGATCAGGATGATCGCGATGACTCCGAGAAGTATGCCGACGAAGATGGAGCCGAGGGCGTCGGGGATCGGTGAACCGGTGATCTGGTGCAGTAGGACGCCGACGAATGCGATGACCAAACCGATCAGTGCCGCAGCATCTTCGGCGAACACGGCCCGGGTCGTCGGGTCGGACGTGTTGAGCGCCTGGGCCATGACGTCACGGTTCACGGCGGACGCTTCGGTTCGGAGTTGCTTGTACGCCTGCCGGAACGAGATGCCTTCGAGGATGAACGAGACGCCGAGGACTGCGTAGGCGACACCGAAGTCGGTGGCAGGTTCGGAATGGAACAGTTCCTGGATGCCGTGGGTGATCGACACACCTGCACCGAGCGCGAAGAGTCCGAGGGCGGCGAACATCGACCAGATGTAGGCCTCCCGGCCGTACCCGAGTGGCTGGTCTCGGTCGGGAACCCTTTTCGAGCGGCGGTTCGCGATCAGCAGCAGCACTTCGTTGCCGGTATCGGCCCAGGAGTGGGTGGCCTCGGCGACCATCGATGCAGATCCGGTGACGATGGCGGCCGCCGTCTTGGCCCCGGCGATCAGCGCGTTAGCCGCAAACGCCAGTACGACTGTCGTGGTGCTCTCGTCGCCGTTTCCCGTCGGCTCGGCCTTGGGTTCGATGCTCACGAACTTCAGGCTAGGCGGGTGGCGACGGTTTCGTGCGGTGACGCTCGGCGACGGAGCGCAGCAGTGTGTCGACGGCGTCGTGGAACTGCGTCAGGCCCGGCTCTTCGACGGGAAAGTGCCCGCACCCGTCCAGCATCACGAATTCGGTGTGTGCGTTGATGCGGCGGAGGAACTGCAGGCTCAGTTCGGGTGGCGTCCATCGGTCGTCGGCCGGGTGGGTGAGCAGAACGGGCGTCGTCCGAAATGCTTCGGGTGCGGTGTGCTCGAACGAGAAGTAGCTGCTGAGGAATCCGAGTGGCACCCGAACACCGCCACCGCGCGGATCGGTTGCGCACAGCGTCGCGAGTTCACGGTTGCTGCTCATGTTCGCGACGTCGGCGACCCAACGGATGGGCACGCGGATACGGCCCACCAGTCGTTCGGTGCGGCGCATCAGGGGAGCGCCGTAGACACCCATCGGGCCGAACCGCGCCGCGGCAGCTCTGGCCGACGGATGCGAGGGATCGAGCAGACAGGTGGCGACGACGGCGTCGGCCAGACCGGTCCGCGCGGCTACCTCGTAGGCCAGCAGACCGCCGATGCTGGCGCCCAACAACACCAGCGGCCGATCGTCGGCTGCCTTCTCGGCCCGGACGAGATCGCAGAGGAGATCGACCCACTGCTCGTACCGGACGCCGGCGGGATCGGCTACGACGGTGTCGCCGTACAGCGGAAGATCGGGGAAGAGGACTTCGGCTCCGAGTTTCACGCCGATCCCGGCGAACGGCCACAATGCGCCCGAGTAGCCGCCGGCGCCGTGGATGCCGAGAACACGAACCGGCGCGTCTGGAACCACTGCCCGTGCGACGTGGACGGTGTTGCCGTTCCACTCCCACCACGTCGGGGTCGGCGCCGGCATGTGGTCGGTGTACCGGTCGGGCATAAACTTCGAGTAATCGGCGCTGGTCACCTACACAATTCTCGGTACCGGCGTCGCGGCTGACAACTCGCATCGGAGGACCGTGTCGACTCGGCGGAAAAGGCCCTCCCAGCAGCGCTCGAGGGCTACCTACGACGCGATCCTGGAGGCAGCTACTCGCGTTTTCGCGTCGGAGGGCATGGCAGCGACCACCAACCGGATCGCTGACGAGGCAGGGGTGTCGGTGGGCTCGCTCTACCAGTATTTCGGCGACAAGTACGAGATCCTCGCGGAGTTGGCGAACCGTCACGTGAGTGCTGCGCGGGAGAGTTTTGCGCTCTGCCTTGCCGACATCGTCGAGCGTGAACTCACCCCGGACGAGGCCGTCCGGATGTTGGTGGAGTGCGCGGTCGAAGTGAACAGTAAGCCGCGAGAGTTCTTTCACCTGCTCTACGATCAGGTTCCGCGTACGCGTGAGCTCATCGCGCAGGTCGAAGGAATGAATCGGCAACTGGTACTGGGTTTTTCGGAGTACTTGCAGAGCCGCGGTTTCAGTGCGGACGATGCGTTGTTGACGTCGCGGTTGACTGTGACTGCCGTGGACAGCCAGGTGCATCGGGTTGTGCTGGAATCGGATTCACCCGAAGAACTTCGAGTGCGAACGGAAGCCGTCGTGCGGCAGGCGAGATCGATGATCGCGTCGGAATCCTGATCCGGTGTGCGGAATGGTGACCACAGTCCGTTATGGTTCTGACGTCATCATCGAGGTAATGGGAAGTCGGTGCAATTCCGGCGCGGTCCCGCCACTGTGAGGTCGTCCCTGCGTCGACCGTAGCCAGATACCACCCTCGTTGACGTTGTGTCATGCCACGAGGATGGATCGGTCACACCATGAATGCTGTTGGCGGAGCTCTGTCTCCACCTACCCACCTGCCTTCGCCGAAGGCTGGTGCGCCTCGAGGACGGCTCAGTCCGGGTATCGTGCTGCCCGCTCTGCTGGTCGTCACCGTGCTCTCTGCTGTGTGCGCGTTGGCATTCGGATCCGAGATGCTCCCCGTGTCCACTGTGGTGGACGTGGTGCACTCGCGCTTCGGGGGCCCACCCGTCACGCGTTCCGAACTTGCGATCGTGTGGGGGATCAGAGCACCTCGGGTACTGCTCGGTCTGGCCGTCGGCGCTGGTCTTGCCGTCGCCGGCGCGGTGGTGCAAACCCTCGTCCGTAACGCTCTCGCCGATCCCCACCTGCTGGGAGTGTCGTCCGGCGCGAGTGTCGGTGCCACCGCCGTCATCACCACCGGACTGTTCGCCGGCGCGGGAGTGTGGGCGCTCAGTTTCGGCGCGATGATCGGGGCGTTGGGAGCTGCGATTCTCGTCTTCACCATCGCGACGCTGCAAGGCGGTATCACTCCACTGCGATTGGTTCTGACCGGCACCGTCACCGCATCCGCCCTGTCGGCGATCGCGAGTTTTCTGGTGCTGCGTACCAATGATTCCCAGGCCGCGCAGTCCGTATTGTTCTGGCTCCTGGGAAGTTTGGCCGGGGCATCCTGGGACAAGTTGTGGGCGCCGGTCGTCGTAGTGTTCCTGCTGACGGCAGCGGTGTTCGCCCTGCACGGTTGGCTGGATGCGCTGGCGGCCGGACCGGACGTCGCGGCTTCGCTCGGTATTCCCATCCGAACCCTGCGAAACGTGCTGTTCGGCGTGCTGGCAGCGTTGGTCGGCACGATGGTTGCGGTGTCCGGCGCGATTGCCTTCGTAGGCTTGGTCATACCGCACGTCACACGCATGCTTGTCGGAGCCAGACATCGAGTGGTGTTGCCGGCGGCAGCGCTGATCGGCGCGTCGTTCCTGGTGTGGGTCGACGTCGTGGCGCGGACCTCGTTGCGGCCGACCGAGATCCCGCTGAGCGTGGT
Organism: Rhodococcus sp. FW305-130; assembly: GCF_058788335.1. NCBI lineage: Bacteria > Bacillati > Actinomycetota > Actinomycetes > Mycobacteriales > Nocardiaceae > Rhodococcus > Rhodococcus sp. FW305-130. Next base: position 571,106 of record NZ_JBYTAP010000003.1, read on the forward strand.
GACCGGGGTGATCGGTGCCCCGCTGTTTCTCCTGCTTCTCGGCCGTCGGCGCTACCGATTCGGTGGCAGTTCGTGAGCGCCCGCGCCCTGGCGGTGACCGCGTCCGGAGTCGTCGTCCGCATCGACCGCCGAACCGTCGTCAAGGGCGTCGACATCGCGGCGGACGCCGGTGCAGTAGTAGGCGTCGTCGGTCCGAACGGATCGGGCAAGTCGACTTTGTTGCGTGCGCTTGCCGGTCTCGGACCGATCGCTGACGGTGACGTCCGCGTCGGCGGCGAGTCCGTGCACGCGATGTCCGCGCGTTCGCGGGCCAAAGCCATTTCTTTTGTGGCGCAGGAAGAGCAGAGTCCCGCCGATTTGTTGGTTCACGAGTACGTGACTCTGGGGCGCACGCCACATACAAAGCCCTGGAGTGTCGGCGGAAAGCACGAGAATGCCGTCGTTGATCGTGCTCTGGGCGAGGTCGGAATGATCGAGCACAGGCTCTCTTCGATGGACACGCTTTCCGGCGGCGAGCGTCGGCGGGTATTTCTCGCCCGAGGTCTCGCGCAGGACGCCGGCGTGCTCATCCTCGACGAGCCGACCAATCATTTCGACATCCGGCATCAACTCGAACTGCTCGATCTGGTCCGGTCGTTGGACCGGACGGTGATCATGGCACTGCACGACCTCGATTTGGCTGCGGCAGTGTGCGATCGGGTGCTCGTGCTCGCGGATGGAGTGGCCAGGGCGTTCGGACATCCATCCGACGTACTCACCACCTCGGTGGTGGCAACTGTCTTCGGCGTCGAGACTTTCGAGCTCGTGAACCCCGCGACAGGCCGTTCACACCTCGTATTCGAATCACGAAATTCTCAACTACAACAATCATTTTCGGAGAGTGCACTTTGATACATGTCAAGACCCGAGCGTCGTTCGGTGCGGTTGTAGCCGCGACAGCGTTGTTGACAGTTGCCGGCTGCTCGGCAACCGCGCCCGTCGACGAAGCCGCAGACAAGACTTCGGTGACATTGGAGAACTGCGGGACCGAAAGCACTTTCCAGCTTCCGATCGAGAACGTCGTTGCGACAAGCAATGCGGCCAATATCGGCACCATTCTCCGAGTCGGCGGTTTGGATCGTCTCGCGGCCGTCGTGTTGAACACGAACAACGACGCGGTCATGGAGTCGATGTTCGGCCCTGGAATTGCGGACGTCCCACACCTGGACGGAACGATCACGCTGGAGACGATTCTGGGTAAGCAGGCGGACCTGGTGGTCGGCTCCTACAGTGGCTTGTTCAAGGGAGCCTCCGGTGTGACGCCGGAATCGCTGCAGAGCAACAACATCGATGCATATGTGATCTCCGATAGTTGTCGGCAGAGTGCCGCAGCGGATTCCGCGCTCGGCACGATGGGTCCGTGGGATGCCCTTCGTGCGGACGTGACCAATTACGGCAAGCTGTTCGGAACCGAGGACACCGCCGCCGAGGCACTGACCGAATTGGATTCACGTTTGGCACGTCTGGAGTCCGCGCCAGATGCCGCTGACAAGCCGAAGGTTTTGATCTACGACAGCGGTGAAGAAGATCTGTACACCAGCGGAGGCAACGGAGCCCCCAACGGAATCATCGACGTCGCCGGGGGAACCAACGTGTTCGCCGACGTCGACAACACCTGGTTCAAAGCGAGCTGGGAGACCGTCGCGAAGTCAGAACCCGACGTCATCGTGATCATGGATTACAAGAAGAGCGCTGACGAAGTACAGGGCAAGATCGACGCGATCAAGAGCCGAGAAGGCCTACGCGATCTCGACGCCGTCAAGCAGAACCGCTTCGTCGTACTCCCGCTCGCGATGTTCACCAGCGGATTCCCCAACGTCTACGGCGCGGAAGAGCTGCGCGCGAAGATCGAAGAGTTCGGACTTGCTCCGTCGAGCGGGATCGACTGGACAACCGCGCCGTCGGCATGAGTGTCGACAGTGGTTCGCATCGGGTGATCGTCGTACTGCGGCCGACCGTCAGCGGCCTCGACGAGTCGGCCGCGCGACGGATGTTCGACGCTGTTCGGGCCGGCACCGACGCCGACGTTCGTATTGCGTACCTTGATGTCGCGTCGCCGAGCCTTCACGAGGAACTCGATCGAGCGCATACCGATGACGTGGGCAAGGTCGTGTTGATTCCAGTTGCGGTGCCGAGGGATCGGTACCTGCTCACGTGGACCAGCAAGGCGGTTGCGAACTGGCGCGAAACCCGGATCGGTGCCGAACTGGAAGTGTCGCTCCACGAATCGGAAACGCTCGAAGGTGCCGTGGCCGCGCAGGTGATCGATGAACTCGGCGCGGCCGGAAAGCCGATCACTGCCAGTCCGGCGTCGTATCGCAGTCCGGCTTGGTCGGTGATCGAGCAGCACGATACACATCTGTTGGTGTGCAAGGGGCCCCGCTGCATGGCGTACGGAGCAGGGCCTCTCCACCGGGCCATGAGTGCGGCGGCCAAAGGCACTTCGGCAAAGGTGACGGGAACCGGTTGTCTGAGCCCGTGCAACCTGGGCCCGTTGGTGATCGCGAACCCCGGTGGCACCTGGTTCGGTCATGTGGACGCCGGTGACGCTGAAGCATTGGTCGCAGGTCAGGAGAATCAATTGGTGGATCACGTTCTGGACCGGTAGATACAGGTCGGCGAAACAGAGAACCCGCTGAGCGCGAAGTGCGCTCAGCGGGTTCTGTCCATCAGTGAGACGGTCAATTCGATTCAATTGGTCGAATATTTCTTGCGGACCCGGTCAGCCTGAATTGATTTCTCTTGAATGCAACCAGGACCCTGTGGCGATTGTCCGTCAATCAGACGACTGCCATGAGTATCGAGATTGGGTAGAAATATTCAGACCAATGCGAATTCGAGGAGTGAACCATGGGATACGACAATAGGTGCCGGGATTGCCAGCACGGCAAATGTTCGGTCTGCAACGGGGAGGGGAAGGTGTGGGGAACCTTTGGAAATTGCACGAGGTGCCACGGACAAGGCGGTAGCCCATGCGCGCAGCACCGATGAGTCAATGCTGCTCAGGCTAGCGCAGTAGGTTCGGTGAACGTCGATGTCAACGCTATGAGAGTTGGCTGCCGAGTGCCTGAATCCGGCGAAAAATATTCGTTATCAATCGGTCGAGAGGATATTCAATGGACATGGTAGTAGTCGGATTCATTGCATTCATCTCCTATGCTGTAATCGGTCGGGCAATAGGGACGTCTTACTGGAGAAGGAAACACGGAGTGTATCGCTCCTTTTTCTCGACAGAGGCGATATTTACAGGAATGTTCGGATTTCTAGCAGTTGGTCTCACGTGGCCCGTTTCCATATTCATCCCTGCAGTTCGAGCGCCCGAGCTTTGCACGCACGGCAGTCATATCCTGGAACGGGATTCTGCGCGTCGCGAGTATGAGCAGATGGAGGATGCGCTTCGTCGGGAGCGTGGACTGGCCTGAATGGTGCCTCGATTACGTTTGAAGCCCGCCGATTGACCAATCGGCGGGCTTCAAACATTCATGTCTCAGGAACCGAAGGGAAGGGTTCCCGGCGGGATCTGGTATCCACTGCTGCCGACGGAGGCGCTGCCCCAGAGTGCGAGGAAAGCGTTGATGGCGTTGGTGAGCATATGAATGTCCTTTGTGAGATGACTGATTCGTTTTCGACGGTACCGGGTGGATCTGTGGATTCGCTGGGAGTTGGCACCCATTTCATGGGGCTGGCACCCGTTCCGGCAGGTCGGAACGGGTGCCAACTGTCAGCAAAGGGTGCCAACTCCCGGGTGGGTCAGCCCACGTAGCCGGGCGGCATGAGTACGGACTTGGTCTCGCAGAAGGCTTCGAGGCCCTCAGGTCCGTTCTCGCGTCCGATACCGGAGTTCTTGTAACCACCGAACGGTGATCCGGGATCGAAGGCGTACCAGTTGATCGCGTAGGTACCAGTGCGGATCTGCGCGGCAACTTCGAGTCCGTGATCGATGTCGGTGGTCCACACCGATCCGGCGAGGCCGTAATCCGAATCGTTGGCGATCTTGATGGCCTCGTCCTCGGAGTCGTACGGGATCACCGAGAGAACGGGTCCGAAGATCTCCTCGCGTGCGATGGTCATCGAGTTGTCCACGTCGGCGAAGATCGTCGGCTCGACGTACCAGCCCTTGTCCAGGCCGGCGGGACGTCCACCACCGAGTACGACGCGCGCGCCTTCTTCCTTGCCCTTGGCGATATAGCCCTCGACGCGCTCGCGCTGCTTCTCGGAGATCAGCGGGCCGAGTTGTGCTGCGGGATCGGACGGATCGCCGACGGTCATGAAGCCTGCCGCGGTCTTCATTCCCTCGATGACCTCGTCGTAACGCGAACGGGGAGCGAGGATTCGGGTCTGAGCGACACAGGCCTGGCCGGTGTTCATCAGGCCGGACATGACGAGCATCGGCATTCCGGCGGCGATGTCGGCGTCCTCGAGGATGATCGCGGCGGACTTGCCACCCAGTTCGAGGGAGCAGCGCTTGAGGTTCTGCGCGGCGATGGCACCGATCTTGCGACCGACGGCGCTGGATCCGGTGAACGTGATCTTGTCGATGCCCGCATGAGAGACCAGGTATTCGCCGGTCTCGGCTCCGCCGGGGAGCACGGAGATGACGCCTTCGGGAACACCTGCCTCGGTGAAGATCTCGGCGATCACGTGGACGGAGAGAGGGGATTCGGGTGCGGGCTTGAGCAGTACGGTGCAGCCGGCGAGCAGTGCGGGGGCCAGCTTGTTGATCGCCAGGAACAGCGGGACGTTCCAGGCCAGCACGGCGGCGACGACGCCGACGGGCTCACGGGTCACCTTGGTCTGCCCGAATGCGCCGGTGCGCTTCTCTTCCCACGCGAACTTGTCGGCCAGCTCGGCGTAGTAGCCCAGCGTCGCCATTGACGGGGTCTGCTGCATCATGCCGACCATGGCGGGCGGCTGGCCCATCTCGTTGGAGATGAGCTGGTTGATTTCCGCGCTGCGCTCTTCGATCAGCTTGGCGGCCTTGGCGAGGATCGCGCCGCGCTCGGCGGGGGTGGTGCGTGACCACGGTCCCTCGAACGCCGCGCGGGCTGCGGACACGGCCGCGTCGATGTCTGCCGGTGCTGCGATGGGACAGCTGCCGACGCGCTCCTCCGTTGCGGGAGAGAACACTTCGAGTACCTGGTCGGTGGCCGGGGCCACCCATGCTCCACCGATGTAGAGCTTGTCGTAGTCAGTCATCAATTCATTCCTCGGTGTTGTCGGTCGCCGCGAGGGCATACGCGTCGTCTGCCTGTGCGGTGTCGGTGAAACTGGTGAATCCGTATTTCTCGTGCGGTCCGATGGCGGCTACCTCGAAAAGACCGGTGCCGGTGTTGGTGTTCGTGCCTTCGGTGAGCGTGAAGGACGCGAGGTTGTCGACGGGGGAGAACATGCGTTGGAACGGTTCGATCTCGTGGACCTTGTGGCGGAGCCCTTGTACGACGAGTTCGCCCTGCCACATTCCGTGACGCCAGTCCTGTTCGAGCCCGTAGCCGGTGCCGATTCCGATGTAGTTGGCCAGCAGCAGTTCGCAGGCGACGGTGAGGACTTCACCGCCTGGCCGGTGGAAGGTGATGGTCGCTCCGGTGACGTCGCGGGTGTCGGGGCAGAACGTCAGTTCGTGTTCGGGTCGGCCGAGCCATTCGTTGTCCCTGGCTTCGTCCGGCCACACTCGCATGGCTTCTTCGACGATGCGCCTGCCCTGCTCGTCTTCCTGCATGATCACCGAGATCGTGAACTCGTCGAACTGCATGACCGCGTAGATCCAGAAGAAGTTCTGGATTCCGTCGACGGCGCGTCTGCCTTGCGGTTCGGCTTCACCGACCGGACGCACACCCCACGAGCGGTCGCGGTTACCTCGCCACGTCTTCGGGTCGATCGCGAAGTCCTCCCCGTCGACGGTGAGCGATCCGGTCCACGTGCCGGTCTGCAGGAAGCGTGAGGTGTCGAACGTGACTCGTTCGAGTTGACGGCGAAAGTGCTTGGGCTCGAGCGCCGCGGGGATGGTGGCATCGAAGGTGATGTCGAAGGAGAGATCGTATTCGCTGCCCGGTTCGAGTACGACGCGGAGCTTCTGCAGCCCTTCGAGCACTTCGACGCGCAGAGGTCCGACGGTGGTGTCGGTACGGTCGGCACCCAGCGCCTTCGACATGCGAGCAACGATGTGGTCGTCACCGCGGCGAAGGACAGCGAATGCGTCCATGACGCCGAGGTTGGGGTACTGGCCGAGTCCGACGATGAGGAACACGTCGGGGGATTCGGTGGGGTAGCAGTTGAAGTAGTAGCGGTCGTAGAAGTTTCGATCCGAGGTGGCTACGTGACGGATCGGTTCGGCGATCTGGTGAACGGGATAGTCGTCCATCGGTGAGAGCATGTCAGGCCAACCTCTCCCAGTAGGTGCCGTCGAGCATCGCGGCGAGCGAAGCGCGGTGCATGATCATGTCGTCGGGGTCTTCGGGTCGCTGTGACTGGCCGAAAGCTATGGCGCGGGCCTGGATTCGCCACATGATGACCGCCTGACGCAGTGCGGCATAGGTAACGTAGAACTCCAGATCGTGTGGGGTGTGGCCGGTGATCTCGGCGTAGGTGTGCGCGAGATCCGGCAGTCGAAGGAAGTCGGGAAGGCCGGGTAGGTTCGCCAACCCGGCGATGTCCTCGAAGAACCTGTGCAGGAATGCCATCCAGCCCAGATCCATCTCTCGCGGGCCGAGAGTTGCCATTTCCCAGTCGAGTACGGCTACCGGCGCGAAGTCCTGGTACATGACGTTGCCGATGCGCGAGTCGCCCCAACAGAGCACCGCCGGAGAATCGTCCGCGGGATTGTTCTCCTCGATCCAGTCGAGGGCACGTTCGATGAGCGGTGATCTGATGCCGTCGGAGACCACCCACTCGTAGTACGCGCGCTGCTCGGCGATGTGCGCCGTGAATGCGTCTCGTGCAGTCGTTCCCGAATTCGGGAGTCGGAGGAAGTCGAAACGCTCGCACGGCTTGTCGATGGCGTGCAATTGAGCCAGGACGTCGACCGAGCTGCGCTGGAGGGTTTTTCGCTGCTCGGGGGACGCTTCGGTGACCCACGATCCGAAGTTGTACGGCATGACGTCTGGCGGCACGTCGCCGGAGATTCGTTCCATCACGAAGAACGGCGCACCCAACGCGTCCGGGTCGGATTCCGACCAGTACACCGCGGGTACGGGCACCGCCGAGTGCTCGCGCACCTGAGCCATGGTGCGGAACTGGGATTCGAGGTCGTAGGTCGGAAACACCGGCATGGTCGATTCCGTCGGTGCCACCCGAGCGACCAAGGGATGATGATCGCCGTCCCAGGTGGCGTCGAAGAGGATGGTTTCGCTGGACATGCCGTTGGCTGCGGGCAAGGTGACGTCGGCGACGGTCACAGTGGATCCGCTCGGCACTTTGCCGGCCATCCACCGTTCCAGGCGCTCACGGAGGTCTTCGGTGTCGCGGAGGGAATCGCTCGGTCGGGCGACCTGGGCGTGATGCTCGGTTTCATCGGTCGAAGAAGCAGTCGAGGCAACGTCAGATGAGGAAGCGTCTGGGCTCACGGTCACCTCCTTCCCGTAGGCGTCACGTGCAATGCCCGTAACGGTGTGAGTCAGAACACTAAAACACGTTACAGAAATTGGGAACAGGCGGCACCCGTTTAGTGGGACTCCCTGCGGATTTATCGGGGAAGAACGCGTGTCAGATAACGGCGGTGAGCGCGAGCAAGCCCGCACCGGTCAGAGTTCCGGCGCCACCTAGCTCGGCGGGAACGATCCGGAGCCCGGCGATGAACGACAAACGGGCATGTCGGGCAGCCGCGTCGAGCATCGGTTCCCACAGCGGTGCACCCGACTGGGCGAAACCGCCGCCGATCACCACGAGGTCCACGTCCAGGAGGGCAGCCGCCGAGGCGATGGCGCCACCGAGCGCCGTCCCTGCGCGGTGAAGCGCGTCCACGGCGATCGCGTCACCGCTGCGTGCACCCTCGGCTAGTTCACGGCCGGTGTTTCCCGACCAGCCCTGGCTACGAGCCCATCGCACCGCGGACGGTCCACTGGCCACCGTCTCGAGGCAGCCGACGCCCCCGCAGCTGCACGGTTCGGAAGATCCTGGAACGACGAGGTGGCCGATGTGACCGGCGTTCCCCGTGCGACCCCGAGCAATCTCACCGCCGAGGACGATTCCTCCGCCGATTCCCGTCGAGACGACCAGGCTCAGGAGGTTCGGGGTTCCGCGTCCGGCGCCGTGGTGGAACTCCGCCAATGCCGCTGCGGCTCCGTCCATGGCGAGGGCGGTTCCGGCATCGGGAAAGACGCTGCGGACGCCCGCTACCAGCTCGAATCCCTGTGCCCACTCGGTAATGTTGATGGGAGCTACGACGCCGGCGACGGTGTCCACCGGCCCGGCGCACGCGATGCCCACACCGTCGACGTCGCGGCCGTCTGCGACTCGTTCGAGCAGCGCCGCACACGCTCTCCACGGGTCGGTCTGCGGCGTCGGCACGCTGTCGAACACGGGAACACGGCCGTCCTCGGACACGACGCCGGCCGCCATCTTGGTGCCACCGATGTCGAGTGCGAGGCGCATGTCGCTATCGCTTTTCGAGAACCACGACGAGGTTGCTCACCAGGAACTCCCGAAGACCGGGGACTCGGACCATCCACCACGCCCACGACGGGTGGTAGCGCGGGATCGCGGCGAGCAACGTGCCCTGGCTGGTTCCACGGGCCCAGCGTAGGCCGTCGGTGGCGCCGACTTTGAACAACGACACCCCGAATCTGTTCTTCGGTTCGCGTCCGGTCTTGCGGAGGTACCGCTTGGCTGCGTACTCGCCCCCCAGCGCGTGCCACGGTCCGGTTTCGTGGCCGCCGAACGGACCCCACCACAGGGTGTACGAGAGAACCATCAAGCCGCCGGGCTTGGTCACGCGCAGCATTTCCTCGGCCATCAGCCACGGCTCGCTGACGTGTTCGGCCACGTTGGAGGAGAAGCAGATGTCCACGGACGAGTCCAGGAACGGCAGTGCCAAACCGGATCCACGCACCGCGCCGCCCACGGTCAGACCCGCGGCGTGCATCTCCGACGGATCGGGTTCGACGGGAATGTAGCGGGCACCTGCGGCTTGAAAGACCTCCGCGAAATAGCCCGGACCACCGCCGACGTCGAGGACAGTGAGACCGTCGAGGGATCGTCCGGTGTGACCTTCGTGCAGGTCCGAGATCAATTCGACGGAGTCGCGCGCAAGCGCGCCGTAGAAGATGTCGGGCGCGGACTGCTCGTGGCGGAAGTCGCTGAGCAGGCCGAACGAGCGTTTCAGGGTTGCCCGTCGGCCGAAAATGCGGGTCACTGCGGGCTTGGTCACGGGTAGCAACTTTAGCCACTGGGTCGCCCGGTCCACGAACACCGTCAGGAGCGCGGCAATACGGACGCTCGAACAGTTAGGGTGTTCGGCAGGGTTACCGGCCGGTCAGGCGGGGCATCCCGCAGGATCGCCCGAACCGGGGTGGCCACCGACCAACTCAGGGAGTAACGCACGTGCGCGAGGTTCTGTTGCTCTGCTGGCGCGATACCGGGCATCCCCAGGGCGGTGGAAGCGAGCGTTACCTCGAGCAGGTCGGATCCCAGTTGGCCGAGCGCGGTATCAAGGTGACGCTGCGGACGGCGTCGTACCCCGGGGCGCCCGCGTCGGAGGTTCGAGACGGCATCACGATCAGCCGGGCCGGTGGACGTTTCAGCGTGTACCCCCGCGCTCTGGCCGCCATTGCCGCCGGACGTCTGGGTTTCGGATCGCTCAAGGGCATTCGCCCCGACGCGGTGATCGACACCCAGAACGGCATCCCCTTCTTCTCGAAGACCGTGGCGGGTGCGCCGGTCACGCTTCTGGTCCACCACTGCCATCGTGAACAATGGCCGGTGGCAGGCAAGCTCGTCGGCCGGATCGGCTGGTGGGTCGAATCGCGATTGTCACCGCGCACCCATCGACGTAGTCAGTATCTGACGGTGTCGCTTCCTTCGGCCGAAGAATTGGTGGACCTCGGTGTCGAGCGCGAACGAATTGCCGTGGTGCGCAACGGTGCCGATCGGCTCCCCGTCGGCGTCGACGCAGGTGGATCGATCACCAGGGCCGAGCGTCCCACCATCTCGGTTCTCTCACGACTGGTGCCGCACAAGCAGATCGAGGACGCACTCGAGGCCGTCGCAGCCCTGCGTCCGACGCTTCCGGACATCCATCTCGACGTCATCGGTGGTGGTTGGTGGGAGCAGAACCTGCGAGATCGCGCCGCCGAGTTGGGAATCGGTGACGCCGTCTCGTTCTACGGTCACGTCGACGAGCCTCGTAAACATGAACTCCTTGCGCAGTCGTGGATTCACCTCATGCCTTCGCGGAAGGAAGGGTGGGGCCTGGCGGTCATCGAGGCTGCGCAGCACGGTGTTCCGACGATCGGTTACCGCAGTTCCAAGGGCTTGACCGATTCGATCGTCGACGGAGTGACCGGGCTGTTGGTCGGCGGTGAGCACGCCGGCGACGGCGACATCGCTGATCTGACGCAGGCGGCAGGCACCCTGCTCCGCGACCACGAACTCCGCACGGTGCTCGGTGAGAAAGCTCGGGTGTGGTCGGGCGAGTTCTCCTGGGAGCAGACCGGCACCGGAGTGCTCGAGGTGCTGACCGCGCACAAGGACGGTCGGTGGGTCTCAGGACTGGCCGCGCCTCGCGAGTCGAATTCGGTTCTGGTTCAGTCCGACTGAGATCAGCGCGATCACGCCCATCAGTATCCAGGCGAGATGCGCAACTATGACGGCCGTTCGGGCGCCGGTCGAGGCTTCGTGCGCGGCAACATCTCCCGGTACCCGGTAGAGCTCGAGATCGTTGTCGGCAAAGACCTGTTCCAACCCGTCGAGTGTCGCTGCCGCCTTGCCGAGCCGGCCTGGTGTCTCACGCTCGATCAGTACCCATCCGACTCCGAGATCGGCCAACTGCGTAGGACTCCCGCCGGCAAGCAGCACATCCTCGACCTGGGTGGCCCGGGTTCCTTCACCGCCGACAGCACCACCGGCAACCACCAGTTGGCCGGTCTGCAGAACGTCGAGCGGTAGGAAGCGTGGTGCTGGATCGAGTACCGGCGCATCACCGCTGTAGGGGAAGGCGCGGAACATCCCAGCGGGAAGCACTGCAACGTCACCGGTTTCGTCTCGTAGTTGCTCGGCCACCACGGTCCAGGACCCGGGATAGTGCACGGGCTTCAACGCGCCGCCGACACCCCACACCAGATCCGGTAGCGCCACGATCGTCACCACGACGGCGGCGATCGAGAATGCCGGGCGGGGAAGGGAGAACCGATTGCCCGCCCACATCACCGCGGCGGCGGCAGCGAGTGCGTAGAACGGTACGGCCAGCGCGACCCACTTCTGGGCGTCACGCAGTAGACCGGCGCCGGTGAACACCTCGACCGACCATCGGCCGACGTCGAGCCCCCACGGAGTAGCGCCCAGGGTCGGAGCGAGCACCGCGAACAGGGCCAGCGCGCCGAGTCCACCGACAACGGGGTTCCGGCGTCGGCGCCATAGAGCGGGCACACCGGCAAACACCACGACAAGCAGAAGAACTGTTCCGACCAACGCGAAGAGTGTTGTGCGCGTGGAAGGTACCGCTGCCGAGTTCCAGATACCGCCGAGCCCGGCGAGGCTGCCGAGCGTCGCGAGTCCCGGTTCTGCTCGGGCGGCAAAGGCGGCGACTCCCGCTGGATCGGAACCGTCGCCTGCTGCTCCGGATACGAAGGTGGCGACCAACCACGGCGAGGCGGCGACGAGGAACAGCCCGATAGCGCCGCAGACACGCCGCATGGCCGAGGTTCGGCCTCCGGGGGTGGCAACCACCACCAGCGCGGCCGTCAGAGCGAGCAGAGCGCCGGTAGGTGTCAGGCCCGCGAATGCCAGTGACGCGGCCAACGCCCACCAGGACCCGGGCGTGGCTCGGCGAACTCCGATTCCGGCACACACGATCCACGGCAGTGCGGCATAACCGGTCAGCAGGCTCCAATGTCCTTGCAACAGGCGCTCGGCCACGTAGGGGTTCCAGAGCATCACCGTCGACGCGACCAGTTGTGGACCGAGACCGGCCGTCGGCAGCAGGACGGCGACCATGCGCGCCGCACCCCAACCGGCGAGCCAGAGCGCCACGAGCAGGATGAACTTGACCACCAGTCCGCCGTCGATCACGGTGCTCAACGCTGCGATCAGCGCGTCCTGGGGAACGGCGCGGGCTGCGGCGTCGGTGAGTCCGAGGGCGGAGTCGGTCAAGTACGAGCGCGGCGTGCTGACGGCGTCGCGCAGCAGGAGGTAGCCGGGGCCGAGCAGCGGTCCGAGGATCAACAGTGCCAGCGCCAGGCTGTACGCCGCAGGCAGGTAACGGCGGTATCCGGCTTGCACTGTCATGACGCGCACGATACGTGGTGCATCATTACTGCCATGCCTCGCCAACCACTCGATCGCGCCGCCGCGGCCGGGGTCGGCATGGTTTTGGTGGGATCGATGACGGCCAATGTCGCGTCGTACCTGTTGGCATGGTTGGCCAGCCGATGGTTGGGTCCGGTCGGCTACGGCGAGTTCGCGAGTCTGCTTGCCGCCCAGTTGGTACTTGCGGTTCCGGCTTTGGCGTTGCAGACGGTGGTCGCCCGCGAGGCGGTGCGTGGCAAGAGCACAGATGCGTTGCGGTCGTTGGGGTATCGATGCACCGCGATCGTCGCCGTCCTCGCGGTTGCGCTCGCTCCGGCGATGGCGTGGCTGCTCGACACCGGAATCGTGGCGTCGTTCTCGGCATTGGTGACCGCGCCCATGTTGGTTCTACTGGCAACGGAGCAGGGGTTGTTGCAGGGTCACGGTCGATTCGGCACTCTCAGTGCCGTGCTGGCCGGAGCCGGGGTGATGAAAGTCCTTCCGGCAGTAATCGTTCTGGCTTTCGGCGGCGGGGCAGGCGCGGCATTGGTCGCGGGCGCGGCCGGAACTGCGTTGCTGGTGGCGATAGTCCGAGTGGTCGACCGAACCGTCTCGGTGAGCGAGGACCGTGCGGTGCGGATCGGCGTCGTCTCCGTGCTCGCGGCGTCACAGGTCCAGCTCGCGCTGATCGCGTTGTCTTCGCTGGACCTGCTGATCGTCCGCGTCGTCCTTAGTGAGTACGACGCCGGTGTCTACGCACTCGGCGCCGTCGCGACGAAGGTGGCGTTCTGGCTGCCACAGGCAGTGGGCGTCGTGCTGTACCCGAAGATGGCGAATCCGGCGCACTCGGCGCAAGCGGTTCGCTCGGCGTTGGCGGTGCTCGTCGGTATCGGCGCCGTGTTGGTTCTGGGGGCGGCGGTTGCCGGCCCGCTGGTGCCGATGCTCGTGGGCGACGCGTACGCCGCCGTGGCTCCGATGCTGTGGGCCTTCGCCCTGCACGGTGCAGCGTTGGCGGTACTCCAGGGTGCCTTGCTGTCCGCAATCGCGTCAGAACGCACGCGAGTGGCCCTTCTGGCGTGGGCAGGACTGGTTGTGGAGGCGACGGTCATGCTGGTGTGGGCGAAGACGCCGGGAGAGTTGATCGGCGTCGCCGTGGTGGTTGCGTCGACAACGGCCTTGGCGGTGTCCATCGCCGCAGTGCGAAGTGCCGACCGCGCCCGGCCGGCACCTCACAGCGACGTCAGTTCTCCAGACGCGTGAACAAATCGTCGAAGTAGTCGAGCGTACGCATCGCGGTGTAGACGGATCCGTAGTTGATGTTCCCACCCGTGTAGACGACGTTGTCGCCTTGTACTGCGCGGATACGGTTCCACATCGCGCGGTCGTCGGTGACGGGATCCACGCCGGGCGCGGTGGTGACGATCATTCCGTCGGCCGAGTCGAGGGAAGTCACCAGGTTTTCGGTGGAGATCTCCTTCTGTCCCTCGACGGGCCACTGGAGCTGGACGCCGAGGTCTTCGGCCACCTGCGTGGAGATGCCCTTTCGGTTGACGCCGTTGACCTTCTGATTCACGTAGTTCAGCAGCACGATCTGCTTGCTCGCCAAACTCCGGGCGTGGCGTTCCTTCAATCCGGCTGCCTTGTCCTCGTACGCTCCGATGACCTGACGGACTTCGGGGTTCTCGGTGCGATCCAGCCAACTTGCCAACTGGTCGATGTTCTCGCGCCACGGACGGGTGAAGTCCATCGGAAGCACAGGAGCCGTCTGGCTCAACTGCTGCAGCGGCCACATGTCGGAGGCCTCACCGATGTCGGTGCAGATGATCAGGTCCGGTTCCAGCGCGAGAATTGCCTCGACGATGACCGGTGCCTCGAACACCTGCGCCGTGGGATCGGCTGGAACCCACGGCTCGGCGGCGTCGAAGCTGTACGCGATGACCGGCAGGCCCATCGCAACGGCTGGTTCGAGGTCGAGTCGGGAGTCGATGGCGACGACGCGCTTCGGTGTCACCGGAATGTCGTAGGTTCCGAGCGAGGTCGTGACCGTGCGCATCCCGGACGCATCGCCCTCGGTACCGGCGGACCTTGCGCAACCGGCGGCGAACAGCCCGGAGAATGCAGCACTGCCGACAACAAATCTCCGACGTGTCAGATCGCTGACACAGATGTGCGAACCCAGAACTGTTGATGCGGGCATGTGGCTCCTCGTGTTCGGGGTGGTCTGGACTTCCAGAAAACGCTAAGCCCGCGACCACGCGGAGGGAACGACCCGTTGCGCCAATCCGTACGCCGATCCGGCAACAAAGTCCCGAAATGCAGCAGAGCGCCCCTTCCGTGTGGAAGGGGCGCTCTGCTTACTGCCTGAATCAGTCCTTGCGCAGATCCGGACGCGGGATCACCTGAGTGTCGTCCGAGGTCCAGTCGTGCTCACCCGGAGCCGGCTCGGGCGAACCCTGGCCGCTGGGATTCTGGTTCGTTCCGCCGTGTGCAGCGCGGGCCGGAGTTCCGCCCTTGCCGCCGCGAAGGCCGAGGAAGATACCGGCGATCAGCGCGATGACTCCGAGGACACCTGCCACGATCGGGACGGTGCGGCCGAACAGCGAGAGCTTGTCCATGCCGTCACGCGCCTGCTGGACCTGGTACTCGATGGTCGCCTCGTCGAAGGGCAGCGTGACCTTGAGAACCTCGACGTCGACGGCATCCTTGTTGCGGCCGTAGTACTGGTGCAACTGCTCCTGGCCCTTGACGACGACACCGGTCTTGGGCTCGACCCACAGGTCACGGACGTTGGTGTACCAACGCGTCATCGTGATCGGGGTTGCGCCGCCGGGAACGCCCCAGGTGTCAGCGGGAAGGCTCAGCTTGTTGGTGGGGGAGTTGACGACCTTCGACAGGTCGACGGGATCGATCGTCTGCTGGAAGTGGTACACCTTCAGACCGTTGATCTCGGTCTCTTCGACGAAGTCGATGTCCTTCGTGGCGCGAGCGTTCAGGTCGAAGTAGGGGTAGCTCTTCTGTTCCGTGTTGAACGGGAACTTGTACTGCAGACCGTCGCGGGAAACTTCTTCGGCGGGCTGGTCGCTGGACGTCTGGACGGTTCCGACCGGATCGTTGGTCGGCATCGAGCTGACGCGATCGAGCGTGACGCGGTCCAGGGTTGCGGTCAGCAGTCCGGTATCGCCCTGCTTGTCGGTACGACGGACCGTCTGGCCGGCTTCGACGGTGATGATGTCGGCGTCGGACGGGTCCTGCGTGGTGACGTAGCGCTGAGCGACGATCGGCACGTTGGTGTCGACCTGTGCCTTTCCGCCGAGGAGGGCCGCCGAGTTGAGGACGCTACCGGTGCCTGTGGCGACGGTGGTCACCTCGAGGTCGAGTGGCGTCTTCTCCAGCTTGCCTACCGTGTAGGTAGGAATGAGGATGGCGATGGCCAAAAGGAAGGCACCGAGGCCCACCAGAATGCAAGGAAGTATCCGGCTCGGCCCTGAGCGTTCCGCCATGCTGTGACTCCTAACCCGTTAAGTCTTTCGAGGTTCCCCAACCGGCACAATATGAGCTGCGCAGATCGCATGGGGCCCCCGATGGACACCATGTGTGGCAGAACACTAACAGTCCACCGGCCCGGTTTGTCGCATGAGGGCATGAATTGGCCAGGCATTTTGTTGTGAGTCCCTGGTGGTTTCCCTCAATCGGCCTGGGGTGCACACTTATCCGTGATGATCAGTTCCACGAATTCCTCTCAGACGGTCCCGCCACAGGCTCGGGGCTTCGTTCCGGCTTTGGACGGTATGCGTGGATTGGCCGCGCTCGGCGTCCTCGTCACCCATGTCGCGTTCCAGACCGGTGAAGCGCAGTCCGGTGCGATCGGGCGCGCGTTCGGTCGACTCGATCTCGCCGTAGCGGTGTTCTTTGCCTTGTCCGGATTTCTCCTGTGGCGCCCCCACGCGGCAAAGGCTCGCGGAATCGGGCAGCCGCAGTCGACCGTCCGGTACTGGATCTCCCGCGCGACGCGCATTCTGCCGGCGTACTGGGTGGCAGTGGTCCTGATCCTGCTGTTCCTGCCCGGTGCCGGCGGGGGCTACCAAGTGTGGTTGGCGAATCTCGGGTTGGCGCAGGTCTTCGTGCCGTTGACACTCACCGAGGGCCTCACGCAGATGTGGAGCCTGTCGGTCGAGGTGGCGTTCTATGTTCTGCTGCCGCTTTTCGCGTATCTGATGGTCCGACTACGAGGAAACTCGGTCCGGTTCCGGCTGCCGCTTCTGCTCGGGGTGTCGGTCTTGGCCTTGACGTGGGCATTCATTCCGATTCCGACGCCGGACGCTATCCACCACGACAACTGGTTGCCGGGCTACCTGCCGTGGTTCGGCGCCGGCATGGTGCTGGCCGAGCTGGCAGTGGGCCCGTCGACATGGGTGCATCGCCTCGCGCACCGTCGGGTACTCCTGACCCTGATTGCCTTTATCGCCTTCGTTCTCTCGTGCACTGATCTGGCCGGGCCCGAAGGTCTGGTGCGGCCTGAGCCGTGGCAGTACGCGATCAAGATTGCACTCGGTGCGACCATCAGCTTCTCGTTGATCGCGCCACTGGTTCTGCGCGATCAATCGCAGCATCGGTTCCTGGCCAGTCCTTTGGCGCTGGCAATCGGACGCTGGTCCTACGGCCTGTTCATCTGGCACCTGGCCGTACTGAACGCTGTGTTCCCCGTATTCGGCATAGTTCCGTTCTCGGGCAGCTTCTTCTACGTCCTGGCCCTCACGGTCGTCCTGAGCGTCGCTGTGGCCTCGGCCAGTTACGCCTTGGTAGAGGAACCGGCGCGCGTCGCGGTCACGCGGTGGGAGAAGCGCCGCCACATCGGTGAACCGGCAAAGGGCAACGCGGCCAACCCGGTCACGACCAAGGCCACCAACATCGAGAACTGAATCGCGAACGAGTCGCCCACATAGCCGCCCGGCGCCCGCCACGGTCCGGTCGAGAGCAGCGTGATGCCGATCATCGCGGCCACGCCGGCGGTGCCGACGAGAATGCGTGCGGTCCGAGCCGGGCCGAAGATTCGCAGCGCGGCAAGTCCGAGGATCGAGCACACAACTGCGATCGCCGCTCCCACTCCGCCGCCGATGACGGTGGCCGCCGCGAGCATGCCCACCCATCCTGCCGCGACGCTGCGCCACGGTCGGGGTGGTGTGAGGGGCTTGGGCTCTCGGCGCGTGGGGACAAGAGCCGCGAACAACAGCGGGATCAGCAACACGAGCCCGCCGAAGATGCCGAGGCGGTACCAACGGTCGCTGGGGAAGTCGATGGTGACGGTTCCCGCGGTGCCTGCCGGCACGATCCAGCCCTGCTGCCAACCGTTCACGACCACCGGCGTCAGCTCGGAACCGTCCGGCGCCGTGGCGATCCAACCGATGCTGGTGCTCTCGGGATTGACGATCAGCTGATCGGCGGACGAGCTCGTGACGGTGAGTTCGCGGTGATTCGCCGTCCACGCGGTCGATTCGAGCGGTGTATTCCGTTGCGCGGCTGAAGGACCGACCGCCGTCAGATCGAGATTGTCGACCGAGAATGCGGGGCCTGGTTCGACGACCACTTCAGGCTGTCCCGCCGGCAAAGTCGCCGAAGCGTCCAGACCGCACACACGTGCCTCGACGGGTGCGCCGGTCCGAAGTTGCGTCGCCGTCGCCGTGATCGAGGTGGGGAATTGCTGTCCGGCAACCGAAATGGTCGGGCCGTCGCCACAGGTGACGGTGACGGTGCGGTTGTCGAATGATTCTGCGCCCTGCACTCCGGAACCGGCGATCGGGGTTCCGTCGGCACCGACGACGCCGACCTCGGCGAGGCCGGTGGGCTGCGCCTGGGCGAAGCCGAGCGCCGTCTGATCGAGGACCGGTTCCCAAGCGGTGATGCTCAGGACGATCTTGTCGGTGACGAAGGGGGCGAGAGTAACTCGACTGGTTCGAGGCGTGTCGTCCGAGGGTTCGGGCAGCTCTCGCACCTGCGGCCCGTTGCCGAGATTCACCGCGACACTGGTCGGCAGCGACGGCAGAGTGCCAAGTCCCCGGGTGATGTCCAGGCCGGTGACCAGGGTGGGCTCGGGAAGATTGAGAGTCAGCGTCGGTTTCGGGCCGCCCGGTTCTGTGGTGCTCTGCGGCGCCGACCACGTGGTGCGTGCGTCGCCGTCGGTGGCAGCGAAGGCAGATCCGCGTGTGTCGCCGATGTCGCTCGAACCCGAAGCCGTGATTCGGCCGGGGATGGAAAGCAGATCTTCGAGGGCGTTGCCCTGACGCGCTCGGACAGTCAGTGCCGGTGCAACGACTGTGTTTTCGGGCACCGTGAGCGTGCGCTGGAAGCGGCTCGGCTCTTCGGGTATCGCCATGAATGCATTGCTGCACCGCACGCGGTCCGTCGAGTCGGCGCAGGCGTTGCGGCCGGGGAACTCCTGGCTCAGGTTCCACGCGTTCACAGATGCGCCCGTCGGCGTGCTCGGCAGGACCGTGTCGAAACGGATCGGTACGGTCTTCGGCGCGCTGCGATCGGAGAAGTCTTCGACGGAGAGTTCGCTGATGCCGAACTGTGTTCCAGGCGATCCGTTTTCGGTGTGAGTCGCTGTGACGCGTACCCACGGAGTGTTGCCACCCGGGATCGAGACGGTGATGGGCTCACCGGGACGCTCCACCTTCACCGCCGTGCTGCCGTTCGGTGTCGAGACCTCGAGCCATTTGACGGGAGCTCCGATTGCCGCGGCACTGGTGGTCAGATGAAGCAACCCACTGGAAATCGGTGTGTCGAAGTCGATCTGCAACCACTGGCCCAGCGCGCGCTCGATGCCGTTGCTGAACCAGCCGGTGGCCGGATCGCCGTCGACCGTCGACGCGGGACTGCTCGACGGTGAAGTGCCGCCCAGCTGGGTGGCATCTGAGGCGGCGCTGGAAACGGTGATCGAAGCTCCGCTCCAACGGCCTTCCACGAGAGGCGTGTTCGCAACCGGGTAGTCGGGCACCAGATTGTAGGTACGACGAGCGTCGTCAGGGGTGCGCAGGGCGGAACTGTGGTTGTCGACCTGACCGAAATCGGTTTCTCGATCGCGCGGTGTGTCGGTGACGGTGACAGAATCGACGGGCAGTCCCGCAGCTTCGGCGTCGGCGGCGAGAATCATCGGCCCGGTCCCCGGAACCAGCCCGCTTTCGTGAAGTCGCACAGACGATTCCGGCCCACCTTGTACACGCGGAACCTGGTTCAGGTCGACGGAGTACGGGCCACTGACCGCCGGGGTGCCGTCGGGCGGGGTGACCTCGAAGATTTCGATGGCCGGGTAACCGGGACGCAGATCGCTGTCCGCGACCAGCCCTTCGATCGGTTCGGGGCTGTCGTCTTCACCGAAGTGGGCGACTCGCTCGATCCCCGGCGAGCCTTCGACTGCCTGGTGCACGAGTATCGGCCTGGCCGAGCGCGACGTTTCGCCGTCGAGGTCGTTGCGCATCACCAGGTAGTGGATGCCCTGCCCAAGCAAGGTCTGTGCGAGGCCGTCCGACGGCCGTCCGTCGGCGATGAGACGTTGCACGGAATCGAGCGCTCGGATGGCGCCGGGAGGGGTCAGCGGGACCGAGTCACGCACCGCCCACGGCGTACTCGCCAAAGCCTGAAGCGGTTCGTCACGCGTCAGACCCCAGACCTGGCTGCCGAAGGGCGCTCCCGGGACGACCAGGGCACGTTCGGCTTCCGATCCGGGGGAGGTGTTGTCCTCGAGCCACTGCGCTGCTTCGTTCCAGTACGAGGGAACGTCCGGGTAAGCGCCGCGGGGAGCGAGCTTTCCCGTCCAGGCCAAGGCGGTGGAGAGGGTGAGGGCAACGAGGATCAGGCTGGTCAGTGCGACCATCGGTTCGCGCTCGGGATGGGCGAACGCGCGGCGCCATCGGGCGAGTGGAACCGATCCCGGTAGTGGCACTTTGGCCAGCAGGTGTGCGAGTCCGAGCACCAGCGGCAGACGGACCAACGGCTCGAGCTTGTGGACGTTGCGCAGCGGCGCGCCCGCCGAGTCGAGGAACAGGCGTACCGACTCCGACACCGGCGAGCTGAGTTCACCAACGTATCCCGCGGCCAGGCCGGTGATACCGACGAACAGGATGAGCGTCAGCCGTCCGCGAGCAGGCATGGACCGCATGCAGAGCCCGGCGAGGCCGGCGGCGGCAACCAGACCTGTGGCGACAACTGCTGCGGGCTGGGTGACCAGGACGGCGCCGGCAATGCGTTCGGGGGAGACGAACGGGGTCCAACTGTCCGTGCCGCGAAGTATCTCGGCCAGCGACGCCCACTGTGTGGTGACACCGGCGGACTCGATGTAGTCGAGGAACGGTGGGCTGATCTTGCCGAGCAGAAGTAGCGGCACGATCCACCAGAGTGTGCCGAGAGCGACGAACAGCGCCCACCACGCGGTGAACGTCAGCCATGTTCGGTTGGGTTTGTGCGAGAGCCACCAGATGATCGCGACCAGGCAGGCCGCGGCAGTGGCGACGGCATTGATCGAACCCATGAGCGCGACGGCAAGCGCGGATTGTGCGGCCAACCGCCTCAACCCCCGTGAGTGGTTAGGGAGTCCAGGGACTCCTTTTCCACGCACAGGGCCGAAGGCCAAAATCACCGGCAACAACACCCACGGCGCCAACATCATCGGCAGGGTTTCCGAGGAAATCGAACCGAGCGTGGTCAGCACGCGGGGAGAAAGAACAAAGGCAACCGCTGCGATGACGCGCGAACTACGGCTGCCGATACCGAGAGCCTCGGCAACTCGGATGATGCCCCAGAATCCTGCGATCAGAAGCAGCGCCCACCAGATGCGCTGGGTGATCCACGGCGGAACGTTCGCCAACTCGCCGAGGGCGAAGAACGGCCCGTGCGGAAAGAAATATCCGTAGGCCTGGTTCTGAACCTGGCCGAGCGGGGCCTGACTACTCCACTGATGCGACGCGCGTTCGAGAAAACCGAACGGATTCTGCGTCAGGTCGTACTTGGTGTCAGCGGTGATCAGACCCGGCGATTGCAGAAAAGTGAGAAGAAACGCTACGACGGAGGCGCCGAACAGCCACCGCTTCGACAGGGGCTCTGCCGACGGGGCGGTGTCTACCGAAGACACCGCTGCGTCGGCGGAAGAACGGGAACTCGCGAGGCCTGCGCTCTCAGCGGCTGCCGTACTCAACCTGGTTCAGCACGGAAGAATCTGCGTTTCCGCTGCGGTCGATCTCGGGACGAGTGTTGTCCGACGCGGCGGCCGTGACACCGAAGATGACGCCGGCACCCAGAACGGCACCGATGACAGCGCTGGCCACACCGGGGACAAGGAACTTCGTCATCGCGGATCTCCCAATTGGTCGTTAGTCGGTCGTTCGCGGTCGGACGGACTTACCGGCCCGTACGAACTGCTCGGGTCAAGGTATCACCCGCACTCGAGAATCCGGACGATTACCCTCGTGACGTGCTGGTCAGTCGAGGGTTTCGGTACCGAGCGCGGTCAACAGAGTGCGCAGTTTCGTAGATGTCTCGTCGAGTTCGTCCTGTGGATCCGATTCGGCGACAATTCCACCACCCGCGCTGGCCCAGGCGTTGCGGCCGTCCGCACTGATCTCGGCGCAGCGGATGGCAACCACCCAATCGCCGTCACCGGCCCCGTCGCACCATCCCACGGCGCCGCCGTAGAAACGGCGAGGCTCCTCGGTCTCGCGGATGACTTTCAGTGCCGCGTCGGTGGGTGTTCCGCACAGCGCGGGCGTCGGATGCAGAGCGATGGCGAGGTCGAGCGCAGTGGTGTCGTTTCGCAGCGTGCCGCGGATCGGGCTGGCCAAGTGCCAGACCTCGTGAGTATTGGTCAGTTCGGGAGTTGCCGGCACCGACAGATCACTGCACATCGGTTGCAGGACCTCGCGGATCCACGCCGTCACGAAGGCGTGCTCGGCCAGATTCTTCGTCGAATGCAGAAGGCTTTCGCCTGCCTCGCGGTCTTGATCGGCGTCGGCGGATCGCTTTGTGGTCCCGGCCAACGGGCGACATGTCACGACGCGCCCGCGTCGACTGACCAATACCTCGGGCGTCGCGCCGACCAGGCTGTGGCCCTCGAATTCGGCTCCCGCAGCAGAGAGGTCGACGGCAAAGGTGTTGGCGACGGGATTGAGCGCCGCCATGCGTGCGGCGAGCGCGGTCGGGGAGATCGGGGTCTGCGTGCGAAGTTCCACAGTGCGAGCCGCGACAACCTTGTCGATCTCTCCACTGCGGAGACGTCCGATCAACTTTTCCACTCGACGAAGATGCTCCGACGACGACGGGATCTCCCGGTCAACCCGGGTCGTCGGCAGGGCCTGGGGATCGCGCGGTTGCCACGGCCGCGACGCGATCGTCGCCTCGGCAGGTTCGTACAACGCGGTTGCGGCAGCCGGGTCGAAGGGGAGCGCTCCGACGATCAGCTTTGTCGTACCTGCCGACAGAGCGTGGGTGGCCGCGTCGGAGCTGTCGAAGCTGCGTCGTACGCCGCGGGTGACCACGCTGTGATCGGGGCGCGAGAGAACAAAACCGTCCATGGTGGCTTCGACACTAGTCGGCCACGGATCAGGAATGCGCGAAGGTCACTTCCCTGGAGGGACGATCAACACCGGCCGATGACTGTGACGCAGAACATGATCCGCGACGCTGCTCTGCAGTAGCGACCGCAAACCCGTAGTGCCACGGGTGCCGGTCACGATGATGTCGACGTCCAATTCGTCTGCGGTTTCGCAGATTGCAGACCAGATCGCGGATCGGCACTCGGCGCTTCTGCCTTCGACGGTCAGGCCTGCGGCCTCGGCCAGTGCGACGCCCTCGGCGAGGGTGACTTTGGCGTCGGTGTACGCGATGTCCTCGACGTCGTCGTCGGGAACCCACTCCGGTTGCATCACCCCGGACAGGCCGGACATGCGAGCGGCCTGGCGAACCATCGGCTCCCAGGCAGTGACGAGAACAGCACGATTGGCGGAGAGGAAACGCCCCGCATAGTCGACTGCACGCTTGGCGTTGTCGGAACCGTCGTACGCGATGAGCATCAGACCTTGTGGCATCACGACCTCCTCGTCAGCGGGGGAATCGGTTCTCTTCCAGGCTACCGTCCCGATGTGCCCGTGAGGGAGTGTATGGGTACCGGGTCCGTTACGGTCGAGGTATGCGGATCAAGTTTCTGAAGGCTGCGACGACCATTGCTTTATGCGGAGGGTTGGTTGCGGGATGCTCGGGCGAGAACGGGACCGCCGATCCGGTTTCGAGCGCCCCGACCAGCACCACCTCCGAGATCACGTCGACGCCTGCGGCATCCAGCTCCGCGCCCGTCGCCGCGTCGTGCGGTAGTGACCTTCTGGCTTCACTGTCCCTGCGTCAGAAACTTGCCCAGCTGCTCAACGTCGGCGTCACCGGGACCGACGACGCGTTGTCGATAGTGCAGAACGAGGAGATCGGCGGCATCTTCGTCGGAAGTTGGACCGATCAGTCGATGCTCACCAATCGCGAAGTGCCGCAGGTTGCTTCGGCGTCGAAGTTGCCGTTGATGGTGACGATCGACGAAGAAGGTGGACGAGTTTCCCGCGTCGCGGACATCCTCGGGCCCGATCCGTCGGCCAGAGAAACGGCGCAGACCATGACAGTGGAACAGACGTACCAGATGGCGCTCGAGCGTGGACGCGGGTTGAAGGATCTCGGGATCACCGTCAACTACGCCCCCGACGTCGACGTCAGCAGCCAACCCGACGACTCCGTGATCGGGGACCGCTCGTACTCCGACGACCCCCAGACCGTGGTTGCCTACGCCGGTGCGTACGCGCAGGGTATGCGAGATGCCGGAATCTTCCCGGTGATCAAGCACTTTCCCGGGCATGGCAGCGCGTCGGGTGACTCGCACCGGGGTGAGGTGACAACGCCGCCCTTGCAGGATCTGATCGCGTCGGACCTGATTCCCTTCCGGGAGCTGTCGGGAACCGGAGTCGGCGTCATGATGGGTCACCTCGAGGTTCCCGGTCTGACCGAGCCCGGTACCCCTGCCAGCATCAGCCCCGCCGCCGTCGCGTTGCTTCGCGACGGAGTGGGTTACGGCGCAGCGCCGTTCACCGGCCCGGTATTCACCGACGACCTCAGCGGAATGCAGGCGATCACCGACCGATACGATATTGCCGACGCGGTTCAGGCTGCGCTGGTGGCTGGAGTCGATCAGGCATTGTGGCTGACAACCGACGACGTTCCGCGGGTGCTCGACCATCTCGAGCAGGCCGTCGCGTCCGGTGAGCTTCCGCAGGCGCGGGTCGATCAGGCCGTGGTCACAGTTGCCACTGCCAAAGGTGCCGTGACCTGCTGAGTCGAAGTCAGGATTCGACGCACAATCTTACCGTAGAGTAAGATCGAAATTTACCCTGTGGTTGGAGGAAGCATGGCCGGCGGTACCAAGCGACTGCCACGCGCAGTGCGTGAGCAGCAGATGCTCGACGCGGCTGTGGACGTGTTCTCCGACAGGGGGTTTCACGAAACTTCGATGGACACCATCGCAGCCAAAGCCGAGATCTCGAAGCCGATGCTGTACCTGTACTACGGCTCGAAGGAAGAGCTGTTCGCGGCGTGCATTCATCGTGAAGGGCTCCGCTTCCTCGAAGCGCTCGCCCCGGCCGGCGCGCCGAACCTGACTCCGCGTGAACAATTGCGCGCCGCTCTCGAGGGCTTCCTCGGGTTCGTGGGCGCAAACCGCAAGTCGTGGATGGTGCTCTACCGTCAGGCCGTCGGGCAGCAGGCTTTTGCGGGAACCGTGCAGTCCAGCCGCGATCGGTTGATCGAGTTGACTGCGCATCTGCTCGAGTCCAGCACCAAGGATCCTGATGCCGCGCACGACTACGGGATCATCGCCATCGCGCTCGTCGGCGCCGGTGAGGCGGTAGCCGACCGGGTCGCGGGTGGGGAAATCGAAGTGGATGCCGCAGCGGATCTACTCGAATCCCTCGCGTGGCGCGGCCTGTCGGGCAAGAAGAAGTCCGAATAGCCCCCAAACCAATCTGAGCGAACGTACCTTTCAGCGCATCCAAGGCGCCGAAAGGTACGTTCGCTCAATTTGGGTGGGTGGGAAACCCGACAAAACTCAGGTCAGCGCAGCGTCGCAGTGACGTGCGGGTAACCCTTCTTCGGGTGACGCAGCGACAGATCCCAGCCGTCGTCGGTGCGATCAGCGTAGGCATTCAGCGTCGCCGGTAGCAGAATCGGCTTGCCGAAACGCACGCTGTAGGTGACCTTGTCCGCGACGGACCCCTCGACGGTCCGCAGAACTGCCGCGGCACTCCACATTCCGTGAGCAATGGTCTTCGGGAAACCGAAAGCCTTGGCGCCCAGAGACGAGACGTGAATCGGATTACGGTCGCCGGAGACGGCGGCGTACTTGCTGATCGTGGTCTGGTCGACGCGGATGGTGCTCATCGGCATCGGCGGGACCTCGTCGGCCTTGGGCTCCGGACCTGGCTGGCCGGACAGGGAGGTCTTCTGCTGGTTCAGGAAGCTCGAGGTCTGTCGCCAGACCAGTTCCCGTCCCACCCGAATTTCGGTGATCACGTCGATCAGCAGGCCCTTGCGGTGCTCACGCAGGTTCTCGGCATGCACCGAGAGGTCAAGCGGTTCGCTGACGGAGATGGGCCGCAGCGATTCGATGACGTTCTCGGCGTGAACGGAGCCGACGGCGGCGAAGGGGAAGTCCTTCGACACCATCAGCTTCATCACGGTCGGGAAAGCCAAGGTGAAGGGGTAGGTGATCGGCAGAGTGTCGCCGAATCGCAGTCCGGTCACGCGGCAGTACGCCGCCAGATTGTCGGTGTCGACCTTCAGTCCGGTGAGGGTGAGGGTCTGCTGTGGCACCGAGCGAGAATTGGACTTGTTCCACGGCAGCAATCCCAGTACCGCGCGGGAGTAGATGTCGATGGTCTTCGGCTGCTCGGTGAGCGCGACGGTCTTTGTTGCCATCATGCGCCCAGGAGGCTCTGGCCGCAGACGCGAACGACCTGTCCCGTAACGGCATTGGAGGCCGGGCTGGCGAAGTATGCGACGGTCTCGGCGACGTCGACGGTCTCGCCGCCCTGCAGGAGCGAGCTCATGCGGCGGCCGGCTTCGCGGGTGGCGAAGGGGATGGCTGCGGTCATGGCGGTCTCGATGAAGCCCGGTGCGACGGCGTTGATGGTGATGTTCTTCTTCGCCAGGACGGGAGCTTCGGCGTGTACGAGGCCGATGACGCCGGCCTTGGAGGTGCCGTAGTTGGTCTGGCCGCGGTTGCCCGCGATGCCGGCGATGGAGGAGACGTCGACGACGCGGCCGCCTTCCTTGAGGGCGCCCTTCTCGACGAGGTGCTCGGTGATCTTCTGCGGTGCAAGAAGATTGACGTTCATGACCATGTTCCAGCGGCCCTCGTCCATGTTGGCGAGGGTCTTGTCGCGGGTGATGCCGGCGTTGTGGACGATGATGTCGGCTCCGCCGTGACGCTCGAGGAGGTGAGCTGCGAGGACCTCGGCTGCGTCGGCCGCCGTGACATCGAGGGCGAGGGACGTGCCGCCGACCTTGTTTGCGGTCTCGGACAGTGCTTCGCCGGCGGCCGGGATGTCAGCGCAGACCACGTGTGCGCCGTCGCGGGCAAGCACCTCGGCGATGGTGGCACCGATGCCGCGGGCTGCGCCGGTGACGACGGCAACCTTGCCTTCGAGCGGCTTGTCCCAGCTTGCGGGCGCGACGGAATCTTCAGCACCGACGACGATGACCTGGCCGTCGACGAAGGCGGACTTCGCCGAAAGGAGAAAGCGCAGAGTCGATTCCACGCCGGACAGTCCGGTGGACGCCTTGGGGGAGACGTAGACCAGCTGAGCGGTGGAGCCGCGCTTGATCTCCTTGCCGACGCTGCGGGTGAAGCCTTCGAGCGCGCGCTGCGCGACATGCTCGTCGACGGTCGACGTTTCTTCCGGCGTCGTGCCGAGAACGACGACGCGAGCCGACGGTGCGAGGTTGCGGATCACGGGCTGGAAGAACTCGAACAGCTGCTCGAGCTCGCTGACCTGAGTGATTCCGGTGGCGTCGAACACGAGTCCGCCGAAGCTGCTGTCGTGTGCCTGAGCCGCCGGGTAGTCGGAGAGCAGTACGCGAAGTGGTTCTGCGAGCCGACCCTTGCCGCCGATGAGGACAGGTCCGGCGAGTGCGGGTTCCCCTGCTTTGTAGCGACGCAGGTTCTCGGGCCTGGGCAGGCCGGCCTTCGACGCGATGAATGCGCCGGGGGCGGACGAGAGGAACTGTGAATAGAGGTCGGGAGCTCCCTTGCTGGCTGCCACGGTCCTACCTTCTGTTGTGTTTCGGGTTGTCTCTCACCGGGCAATCGGAAGAATGCGCCGATAGACAAGTAACTTACTACTGAGTAAGAATAGTCTTCAACAGGTAATCGCACCATCCTTGGAGACGCAAGTGACAAGCAAAGCCCGTTCAAACGCAAAGCCCGCCGCACCGCGCACCGCACCGGCCGCAGCCGCTGCGAAGTCCGCAGGTCAGCGCCGTCCGGTTGCGATCGTCGGCGGAAATCGCATTCCGTTCGCACGCTCGGACAAGGCGTACGCACAGGCGTCCAACCAGGACATGTTCACTGCGACGCTCGACGGTCTGGTGAGCCGATTCAATCTGCAGGGCGAGAAGCTCGGCATGGTCGTCGGCGGTGCGGTGCTCAAGCACAGCCGTGATTTCAATCTCATTCGCGAGTCCGTTCTCGGCAGCGCGCTGAGCCCGTACACGTCGGCGTACGACCTTCAGCAGGCGTGTGGCACGGGACTGCAGTCGATCATCGCCGTCGGCGACGCCATTTCGGCCGGCCGCATCGATTCCGGCATCGGCGGCGGCACGGACACCACGTCCGACGCCCCGATCGGCGTCAACGATCAGGCGCGCGAGTTCCTGCTCTCCCTCAATCGCGCGAAGTCCACGGGCGACCGCATCAAGCTGCTCGGCAACGTGCGTGCGGGCATGCTCGGCCTCGAAATTCCGCGCAACGGCGAGCCTCGCACCGGCAAGTCGATGGGTGACCACGCTGCGATCACCGCCAAGGAATTCGGCATCAAGCGCGAGGACCAGGACGAACTTGCCGCTGCCAGCCACAAGAACATGGCAGCTGCCTACGACCGCGGTTTCTTCGACGACCTCGTCACCCCGTTCCTCGGCCTGACCCGCGACGACAACCTCCGTCCCGGTTCGACCGTCGAGAAGCTGTCGACGCTCAAGCCTGTCTTCGGTACCAAGCTCGGCGACGCGACGATGACGGCAGGCAACTCGACGCCGCTCACCGACGGCGCTTCTGCAGTGCTGCTCTCCACCGACGAGTGGGCAGCCGAGCGCAATCTTCCGGTTCTGGCGCACCTCGTCGATTCCGAAACCGCTGCCGTCGACTACGTCCACGGCAAAGACGGGTTGCTCATGGCTCCCACGTACGCGATTCCGCGTTTGCTGGCCCGCAACGGTCTGACCTTGCAGGACTTCGATTACTACGAGATCCACGAAGCCTTCGCTTCGGTGGTTCTGGCAACCCTGCAGGCCTTCGAGTCCGACGAGTACTGCAAGGAACGCCTCGGCCTCGACGGCGCGTTGGGATCGATCGACCGAAGCAAGCTCAATGTCAACGGATCGTCCTTGGCTGCAGGTCACCCGTTCGCGGCAACCGGCGGACGTATTGTGGCTTCCCTCGCAAAGATGCTCGCGGAGAAGGGTTCGGGCCGCGGTCTGATCTCGATCTGTGCGGCCGGCGGCCAGGGTGTCACGGCGATCATCGAGCGGTAACCGCTCCACAATCTCCCCACGTGCGTGAAAACTGCGCTCACCTGCAGTGATCGTCGCGAGGGGATGCGTAATCGGGGATCCGGCCACGAGGGGTGGCCGGATCCCCGAACTCTTTGCAAACTTTTTCGCGCAGGCGTGTAACGCTGCAGAATAGCTACCGATATTCATGACAGCCCCGTGTTGCTGCCTGACCCCCGACCTGGCAGCAGCGCGGGGCTCTCGTATGTCCGGATATCCTGTATTGAGTTGTCGGTGAGCGCCGCAGCGACGGTTGATGCAGCGAGGAGCCAACAGGTGAGTGACGAAGAGGGTCCGTCCGTCGAGAAGACGAACAGCGAGGACTCGTCCCTCCCGGAACAGGAACTCGAGTCGGTCGAGGAACCTCAGGCGGTCGACGAGACCGAGTCGGTCGAGGACCCCAAGACCCCTGAGGACACCGAGGCGGTTGTCGAGGCTGAATCAGTAGAACCTGAACCAGCCGAAGCACCAAGGCCTGTCGACGAAGAAGCAATCGATTCCACAGAAGCGACAGTCGACGAAGCAGTAGACGAGCCGACAATCGTCGAGCCCACAATCGTCGAACCGGCCATCGACGAATCGGCAAACGAGGTCACCACCGTCATCCCAGTCGTCCCAGCGGAGGACGCACCGCCGACGGAAGTAGTCGACTCGGCTCCGGCGACAGAAACCATCGACGAGCAGACAGAGCAGTTCGAGCCCCCGGCAGTGGTGGTTCCCCCGAAGCCGCCGCGTCCCGAGTTCGTGCAGCAGTACGACACCCAGCAATTCGAACCCATCCAGCAGCAGTACGAGCCTGTTGTCCGCGAACCAGAGGCAGTTGCACCACCAGCACCGCAACAACAGCCAGAAGCGCCCGCTCCGGCTTCTTCCCGTAAGTGGGTCAAACCAGCGATAGCACTCGGCGCCATCTTTGCCGTCGCAGTGATTGCCTACGGAGTGGACATCTTCACGTCGTCGGGGAAGACACCACGCGGCACCCAGGTCGCCGGGGTGGACATCGGTGATCTCACGCCTGCCGACGCAGAGGCCACGCTGCGCGCCGAACTCGGCCCAAGGCTCGTCGAACCGGTAGCGGTACATGCCGGCGGCGTCGATTCCGAGATCGTTCCCGCATCTGCGGGTGTGGACGTCGACTGGTCGGCGACGCTCTCGGGCGTGAACGCTCAGCCGATCAACCCGATCACCCGCATCACGTCGTTCTTCGGCTCCCGCGAGGTGCCCGTGGTGTCGACGGTCGACCAGGGTGCGTTGGATGCCTCGATGTCGCAACTTGCGGCGAACAGCGATCGTGCGCCCGTCGAAGGCGCAGTCGTGTTCGAGAGTGGGAAGGCGACGGGTGTTTCACCTGCCGCCGGCCAGGCTCTCGAAACGCAGCAGGCGGGCGCAACGTTCGCCGCGGAGTGGTCTGACGGTGGCGTCGTCGATCTTCCGGTCGACGAGGTGCCGGTGACGGTCACTCAGGCCGGTGTCGATCGCGCACTGCAGGAGATTGCCATTCCGGCTGCCTCGGGTGATGTCGTGGTCAACGGCCGTGACGGCAAGGTTGCGACGCTCGGCGTCGACCAGATCGGTGAGGTTCTGACCTTCACCCCTGACGGCTCGGGTGGGCTGACTCCGCAGTACAACACGGATGCTGCGATCAAGATTCTGACTCCGCAGTTGGTATCGACTGAAGTACAACCCAAGGACGCGTCGTTCACCTTCGCCGGTGGTAAGCCGTCGGTTGTGCCGGGTGTTGTCGGTGATCTGATCAACTGGCCGGACACGGTCAAGGAACTTCCGGTTCTGCTGGGCAGCACGGCGTCTCGGGCAACACCCGCCGTGTACGGACCGGTCCCGCCGGCGTTGACCACCGAAGCCGCGGATGCCCTCGGCATCAACGAGGTGATCGGCGAATTCACCACCGGTGGTTTCGAATACGCGTCTGGTGTGAATATCGGCCTGGCCGCGTCGGAGATCGACGGGGCCGTGATCAAGCCAGGGGATACGTTCTCGCTCAACGAGTACACGGGTCCGCGCGGTGCGGCTCAGGGATACGTCGAGTCGGGGATCATCAACAATGGTCGCCCGGACAAGGCTGTCGGCGGCGGTATCAGCCAGCTCGCGACGACGCTCTACAACGCGACGTATTTCGCAGGCATGGACGACGTCGCGCACACTGAGCACAGTTACTACATCTCGCGGTACCCCGAAGCGCGTGAGGCGACCATCTTCGATGGTGCGATCGACTTGCAGTTCCGTAATCCGGCGAAGACCGGCGTGATGATCGAGACGATTGCGACGTCGTCGAACATCACCGTTCGGATCTGGGGAACCAAAACCGTCGATGTCGCTTCGACGACCGGCCCGCGTACGTCGCCGACATCGCCGAACACCGTGACGTTGCCGGAGGGGCCTGGTTGTGTGGCTTCGAGCGGTGCGCCCGGATTCACGGTCAGCGACACCCGCGTGATCACCGACCACGCGAGTGGCGCCGAGATTTCCTCGAACACCCGGACCGTCAAGTACGACCCGGTGCCGATCGTGAAGTGCGAGTAGGGAACTACTTGCCGACGAGTGGGCCGAGGGTGCGGCCCGCGAGGTCGACGATGCCTGGCTCTTCGCCGTTGGTGATCAGGTTGATCACGACGCCGTCGATGCCGTGGTCGAGGATGCGCGTCTGAACCTGCTCGGCGACGTCGTCCGGGCCGCCGACGAAATGGCGTTCGGTGGCCTTGGCGACCACGTCTTCCGGCGCCGTGGTGATGTCGAGGCCACGCTCCGCGAGAAACGTTCGCTGATGCGCGCGAGCCTTGTCGCCGTCCTCGTCGATCATCATGAACGTGAGGAAGCTGGTCTCGAGGGTTGCGGGATCGCGACCGGCTTCGTCGCAGCGTGCCGCAAGTGCTTCCATCTTGCGCGGCAGTTCCGAGGGGTCGCAGATGATGTTGAGGTGATCCGCGAAGCGAGCGGCGAGGCTGAACGTCTTCTTCTCACCGCCACCGCCGAGCAGGATCGGCAGGTCGTCGCGGACTCGAGGCTCGTTGATGGCGTCCTTGACGTGGTACCACTTGCCGTCGAAGGTGGGGCGCTCACCGCGGAGCATCGGCGCGATGATCTGCAGTGCTTCGTCGAGTTTCTGGAAGCGCTCGGTGAACGTTCCGAACTCGTATCCGAACGAATTGTGTTCGAGTTCGAACCAACCGGCGCCGATGCCCAGGATGGCCCGACCGCCGCTCACCACGTCGAGGGTGGTGACGGTCTTGGCGAGCATGGGCGGATTGCGGTAGGTGTTTCCCGTGACCAGTGCAGACAACTGGATGGTCTCGGTGGCCGTCGCCAGCGCGGAGAGCGCGGAGTAGGCCTCGAGCATCGGGGCGTCCGGCGCTCCGATTCCGGGGAGTTGGTAGAAGTGATCCATCACGAATGCAGTGTCGAAGCCTGCGGCTTCGGCTTCGCGGGCCTGCGCTATGACGGTGGGGAAGAGGTCCTTGACCGGACCGCCGTAGCTGAAGTTGGGCATCTGGTATCCGAGGCGAGTGCTCACCGTTTCGACGTTACTCGCGATCGGTTGACCTGGCACGATTTTACCAACTCTATGGATTCCGTTGTGCCGGGCAGACTTCCGGAATTCAGAGAAGTTCTTCGGCCGCTTCGCGTCGCTTGGCGCGCTGCTGGTGAAGCTTGACTGCCGCGATTGCGACGCCGCCACCGACGATTCCGCCGACGAGAGCGCCGACCCACGTGGACGATTCTTCGTACGAATCGAATTTGAGGCGCGCCATGATGCCGACTGCGGCGACGAGGTACAGCGCGATGCTGATCACGACCCGGGGACGGTTGTAGTTGGACAACACGTAGACATCGACGTCGCGTCGAAGTGCATAGACAATCGTGACCACCGAGCCGAACAGCGCGACGATCAGCAGCGCGAGCGAGATCCACGCCCCTGTTCGGCCGGCGACCCAGGGCAGAATCGCCGAGCTGACGAAGACTGCCCAGAAGACACTCTGCAATCCCACCGCCGAGGCTTCGTTCCAGACGTCGCGCTGCCGCTCGTCCTTGTAGAAGTCGTCGTCCAGATCTCCGACGAACCGCATTGCCTTCATCATGGTGCTCATGCCGTCTCCTCTGGAATTTCTGCGGTGAGTGCCGATTCGGGTAAGGGGAAGAGCGCTTCGACGGTGGTCCCCAGTGCCAGTGCCAGGCGAAGTGCCAGGTAGACACTCGGTGCGTAGTCGCCGCGTTCGACGGAGACGATGCTCTGTCTGCTCACCTGACCTGCCGTGGCCAGTTGCGCCTGGGTGAGGCCGGCGAGGCGTCGGTGCTCCCGCACGTTGTTGTCGCCGGCCTTTCCAGTCATAGGAAAAGTAAAGAATACTTGTCACATGATGTCAAGTTTACTTGTCATATGAGAGGCTGAAGAGCATGCGTGAACGATTTCTCGAGATCGCCCTGGCCAATCCAGTGGTCGCAACGATCGTGGATCGGGCGCCGAAGCTGGGATTGTCGGAGTGGTACCTGACGGCGGGTGGGCTCTTCCAAACCGTCTGGAATCACATCGACGGCCGTGACCTCGGCGCCGGAATCAAGGACTACGACCTCTTCTATTTCGACGCCGGCGATCTGAGCTACGACGCGGAGGACCGTGTGATTCGTTCGGCGGCAGAACTGTTCGCCGATGTGGATGCCGATGTCGAAGTACGCAACGAAGCCCGCGTGCACCTGTGGTACGAGCAGCATTTCGGGATTCCCGGCGTTCCGTTCACCAGTTGCCGCGACGCTATCGACCACTTCGCTTCCACAACTTGCTGTTTCGGGATCACCAAGTCTGCGGGCGGCACTGTGGACGTGTATGCCCCGCATGGATACGACGATCTTTTCGACATGATCGTCCGCCCCAACCCGGTGCTGGCACCGAGAGAGGTTTACGAGGCCAAGGCAGCACGGTGGCGCAGGGAATGGCCTGCGCTGACCGTGGAGCCTTGGCCGGAGACCCTGACCTAGACTTCGATCGGCGGATGCAGCCTGTCCATGGTCCATTGCCGATTTCGGCGTGCAGCAAGTGAACTGGCCCCGAGTGAGGCGACGAGAAGGCCGCCGAGGACGGCGATCGAGACCCACAGTCTCGAGTCGATACCGCCGACGGTGAGTTGTCGTAGCCCGTTCACCGCGTAGGTCATCGGGTCGAAGGGGTGGATGATCTGGAACGGTTTCGCGGTGGTTTCGACGGGATAGATGCCGCCGGCCGAAACCAGTTGCAGCATCAGGAACGCCAGGGTGATGACGCGTCCGACGGAGACTCCGAAGATGGCGTTGAATGCCTGGATCAACGCCATATACGTGGCAGTGATGAGCATCAGGAATCCGACGGTGCCGAGGGCGTGTGTGGGGTGCAGGCCGACGGCGAAGTGCACGACCAGGTACATCACGATCACCTGGCAGATGCCGATGAGCAATGCAGGCCAGTACGAGGCGAGGACCACTCGCAGCGCGCCGAGTCCGTTTGCGATGGGCCGGTTCTGGAGCGGCTTGAGCAGCATCCAGGTGATGATGCCGCCCACGAACAGCGCGAGAGGCAGGAAGAACGGAGCAAAACCGGTACCGAAGGTGCTTGCCCGGTTCTCGTAGGTCTCCTGTAGTTCGACCGGGCTGGAGAGGGTTTGAGCGGTTGCGGTTCGCTGCTGATCGGTCCAACTGGGAATCTGACCGGCGCCCTCGGTGAGTTTTATTGCGAGTTCGGCAGACCCGGCACGGAGTTGCTCGGTGCCGTCGGCGAGTTTGGCTGCACCATCGGAGAGTTGGACGCTGCCGTCGGTGAGTTGAACCAGTCCACTGCTGAGGGTTTGAGCGCCGTCGTTGACTTGCTGACCGCCGTCACGCAGCTGCACCAGGCCGTTGCGGAGTTCACCGCCGCCGTTGGCCGCGGCATTCAGCCCGGCTCGGAAGGTGCTCGACGGATCGTCGAGTTGGTAAGCGAGTTGTTGTGCACCGCTCTTGAGTTCGCCCAGTTGGCCCATGGTCGCTTCACCGAAACCCTGAGTGCGCAGCATGTCCTGGGCAGGCGCGAGGGCATTGGCGATCTGTTGGCTGACAGGATCCGGGTTCAGCCGAAGGCTGGCCACCGCCTGCCCGACCAGCTGTGCGACGTCTGCCTGTGTGTTCCCGAGGACGCTCAGTTGGTCGACGACCTGGGTGACGCCACCACTGAGTTGGCTTGCGCCGTCGCCCAGTTGGACGGCTCCGAGATCGAGTTGCCCCAAACCGTCGGTCAGTGCGAGGACACCGTCTGTGGCGGTATTGATACCGGTCGAGAGTTGCGCTGTACCGCCGGCAAGAGTGGCTGCGCCGTCACGTGCGGTAACCATGTTGTCTGCCAGAGTTTTCGAGCCCGACGCCAATTCGCCGGCTCCGGCGTTGGCAGTGTTCACTCCGGCTGAGAGCTGGAGTGCTCCGTCGGCGGCCTGCTTCAAACCTGCACCGGCATCGGTCAATCCGACCAGGACCGTCTCGACGGACTGCGCGCCGATCTTGTCGCTGACTTGGCTGAGGACCTGCTGGGCGGCATTTTGACCGATGATGGTGCCGAGGTAGTTGTTGACGTCGTTGAAGGTGAACTGCAACTGCGCTTTGTGGGGGTCCTTGGACGTCGGGGAGGCAACGGCCTCGCTGAAATTCTCGGGCAGAGTGAGAGAGAAGTAGTACGTGCCGTCCGAGACTCCCTGTTCGGCTTCCTGCTGCGAGACCAGGTGGAGATCGAGCTCACCGGAATCGAGAAGTGCTTGGCTTACTTCGTCGCCCGCCTTGAGCTCTTGACCCTGAACCATCGCACCGCGGTCGGTGTTGACCAGTGCGACGGGGACCTTGTTGACCTCACCGAACGGATTCCAGAAGGCCCACAGGTACATTGCGCCGTACAGCAGTGGCATCAAGATGATGGTGACGAGTGCGATCCTGGGCATCGCGCCGCGGGAGAACCGCTTGAGTTCGGTTCCGAGAGACATTCCAGCGAGCATCGCGGTTACCTCGCCCCTTCTTGGTCGGGATTGGTGACTTCTTGGAGCAGGGCGACGGCATCGATGGGTGATCCGTCGGGCAGCGGGTTGACGGTCGACGCGATGATGGTCTGGTAGCTCCCCATCTCGACGAGTCGCTCGACGAGGTACGCGCGTTCGGAGTCGCGCCGCACCTGTTCGAGATCGTCGACGACGAGCAGGGCCGGCTTCTTCGTGTTCGCGACGGCGATACGCAGCAGGGTCGCCTCGAGTTCCCCGAGATCGCTGACGTACCGGCCGAGCGCAGGTAAGGGATGATCGCCGAAGACGGGAGCGCACACCGCTTCGAGTTCGCGGTCTCCGGCACGTCCGATGAGCTTGTACCAGGGCGCATCCCAGCGAATTTGTTCGGTGATCAGATCTCGGACGGTGACGGACTCGGCAAGCTCGTCGATGTCCTCGAACCCGGCGACCCCGGCGATCTCGAAGATCTCTCGGGGACGCGTTCGACCGAAGACGGACAGTGATCCGGAACTGGCTTTCATTCGTCCGCTGAGTGTCAGAAGTAAGGACGTACGTCCTGAACCGGCGGAGCCTTCGAGGATGGTCACACCGCCCGCACGAATCTCGAGATTGACGGGTCCGAACACCGGCCCCCATGGGCCGTCGAGCGCCAAGTCCGTGGCGGTCAATGCCAGTTCAGGGGCGTAATCGAGTTGTGCGTGCTCTGGTGCGACCACGATGATCACCTGTCTGTTGATCTACTCGGCCTTCGAAAGAACCGAGTGCTGGTTCAGTGGACGTTCGTGCTCACCCAATCACATCGGTAGCGGGCGAGCTGTCCCATGAATGGGATGTGTCGGACACGTCCGGCAACTTGGAGACCGAACGGTATGTATTCTGTTGGAAACGGAACGGGGGAGTCGAGGTGCCGGTTCGTAGACGCGGTATGTGCGCGGTACTGGTCATGGCCACCCTGTCGGTTGTCTCCTGTGCCGGCGAGCGCGAGTCGCCCCCGTTCGTGTCGAGCGAAAGGCTTTTCGAGTTCACCGGTCGCAATGTCGGACCCTTGACGGTTCCGCCCTTACCCTCCGATCGGCACGAGTCCGAAGCAGCGCCGTACGGTGCCATCACCCTGTCCGGTGGGTGGAGCGGCGCAGCCAGTGTCTCGCTGCCTGGATCCGTCACGTGTTTCGAGCACAACTGGGCGGATTCGCTGCCCGCCGGTCACCGTCAGTGGGCCTACGAGGTGCACACCAGTTCCTTCTACGAGTACGACGGCGGCGGCGAATATCCGGGACGTGATTTCCAGTTGCAGGTCTACGTGAACGAGAAACCCGAACCAGGTCAGCACGGGTCCGCGATCATGAAGTTCTCGGATCAGAGTGGACAGTTCGTGTCCTTCGGCGGCGGCGACGACAAGTCCGTCGAAATAGTCAGTTCTCCCGACCGCAGGCGCGTGGCGCTTTCCCTGGCGGGTACGGCGGCACGACCGGGCGAGCAACCGACGACGTCCGTACTGTCCGCACAGATCAGTTGCCCGACCGTCGAGCGCAGATGACCACAGATTGCATTGACTGCCGAGCATGAAAATGCCGGTCCCGAAACATTCTCGGGACCGGCACTTTTCATGAATCAGGAACGAATCAGAATGCTGCTTCGTCGATCTCCATGATGTCGTTCTCGGTGTTCGCGATGATCTCGCGTGAAGCGGTGAGCTCGGGCAGGACGTTCTTGGTGAAGAAGGACGCGATGGCGACCTTGCCCTCGTAGAAGCCCTTGTCCTTGTCGGAAGCGCCGTTGTCGAGTGCTGCGAGAGCGATCTCGGACTGGCGGAGGAGCTGCCAGCCGATGAGCAGGTCGCCGACGGACATCAGGAAGCGGACGGAGCCGAGGCCGACCTTGTACAGCTCGGTGGGCTGCTCCTGAGCTCCCATGAGGAAGCCGGTGAGCGTGGCAGCCATGGCCTGGACGTCTTCGAGTGCGGTGGCGAGCAGTGCGCGCTCCGCCTTCAGGCGACCGTTGCCGGCTTCGCTGTCGATGAAGGTCTTGATCTGTCCGGCAACGTGAGCGAGCGCGACGCCGCGGTCACGAGCGATCTTGCGGAAGAAGAAGTCCTGAGCCTGGATGGCCGTGGTGCCTTCGTACAGCGAGTCGATCTTGGAGTCGCGGATGTACTGCTCGATCGGGTAGTCCTGCAGGAAGCCGGAGCCACCGAGGGTCTGCAGGCTGTCCGTCAGGTACTGGTACGCACGCTCGGAGCCGACGCCCTTGACGATCGGGAGCAGCAGGTCGTTGACGCGGAACGCGGTGTCCTTGTCTGCGCCCGAGACGAGCTGGGCGACAACCTCGTCCTGGTGTGCTGCGGTGTAGAGGTACACCGCGCGCAGGCCTTCGGCGTATGCCTTCTGCATTGCCAGGCTGCGACGCACGTCGGGGTGGTGCGTGATGGTCACGCGCGGCGCTGCCTTGTTGGTCATCTGGGTCAGGTCAGCACCCTGAACACGCTGCTTGGCGTAATCGAGAGCGTTGAGGTAACCGGTGGAGAGGGTGGCGATTGCCTTGGTGCCGACCATCATTCGAGCGTGCTCGATGACGTCGAACATCTGGGCGATGCCGTTGTGGACCTCGCCGACCAGCCAGCCCTGTGCGGGGATGCCGTGGCCGCCGAAGGTGACCTCACATGTGGCGGAGACCTTCAGGCCCATCTTGTGTTCGACGTTGGTGACGAAGACGCCGTTACGCTCGCCGAACTCTTCGGTCTCGAAGTTGAAGTGCGTCTTCGGGACGAAGAACAGGCTCAGGCCCTTGGTGCCGGGTCCGGCGCCTTCGGGGCGAGCGAGAACGAGGTGGAAGATGTTCTCGAACAGGTCGTCCGAGTCGGCCGAGGTGATGAAGCGCTTGACGCCCTCGATGTGCCAGGAGCCGTCGTCCTGCTTGATCGCCTTGGTGCGTCCGGCACCGACGTCGGAGCCGGCGTCGGGCTCGGTGAGGACCATCGTGGCGCCCCATCCGCGTTCGACGATGGTGGCTGCCCACTTCTTCTGCTCTTCGGTGCCGTTGTTGAACAGCACGTCCGCGAAGGCGGGTCCGGCCTGGTACATGTGCGCTGCAGGCTGTGCGCCCAGGATCAGCTCACCGATGGCCCACACGACGGAGCGGGGAACCGGCACGCCGCCGACCTCTTCGCTCAGTCCCATGCGGTACCACTCGGCATCCCACAGAGCCTTGAACGACTTCTTGAAGGATTCCGGAAGTGCAACGGTGTGCGTCTCGGGATCGAAGACAGGGGGGTTGCGGTCCGCGTCGGCGAAAGATTCGCCAAGCGGTCCCTCGGCCAGGCGTGCGACCTCTGCCAGCATGTTGCGGACAGTGTCGGCATCCAGGTCGCCCCAAGCGCCTTCGCTCAGTGGCTTCTCCAGTCCGAGAACCTCGAAGAGGTTGAACTCCAGGTCCCGAACGTTGCTCTTGTAATGGCCCATGTCTTCTGCTTCTCCCAGTGAGGTGGTGCGGTCCAGCACTCCTAGTACCGCCCGAAGTTTATTACTCGTCGGTAACTTAATACATGTTACTAGCCGTTCTTTGCATTGCCAACACCGGATTTGCGTCCGATGACAAGCGCGTCGACTGCGATTCCCGTTTCGGTGTGTCTGTGCGGATTTCCGGCGATCTCGAACTCGAGCCTTCCTTCGAACTCCTGCATCAATTCTTCTGGTGTGTAAAGGATTTCGGGATCTTTCGGTCCGCCGACGCCGTAGTCGATGTTGCTTCGGTCGTGACCCAAAATCATGAGGATTCCATCAGGTTTCAGAGAATTTATGGCACGGTTCACAACCAGGGTGCGTTGTGGTGCGGGCAGATGAAGGTAAAGAAGCAGGGCCAAGTCGTATCCCTGCCCGTTCCTTGAGGCGTAATCCGCGACGGTGACGTCGCCGCATCGGTAGTCGAGCCGGTCGAGAACCGATCGAGGTGAGCGGGCCGCGATCGTGCGGGCTTTCTCGATCGCGACGGCCGAGTAGTCGATGCCGGTGACCTCCCAACCGCGGGTCGCGAGCCACAACGCGTTACGGCCCTCGCCGCACGCCAGGTCGAGTGCCTGGCCGTGGGGGAGGGCCGTCGCGTATTCCACCAGCAGTTCGTTGGGAGGAGCGCCCCAGACGAGCTCGGTTTCTTCGTACTTCTTGTCCCAGGCCGCCGCATCCATAGATGACGACGGTAGTGCCACTCAGTGGTTACGCACTCCGTCCATCGGGTTCTTGCGTAGGGCGGCGCGCGTCGGGATCGCGATGGAGACAAATCCCAGAACAGCGGTCACGGCGACGATGGAACCGTAGATCGCCGGTGAAATCGCCGGGATCGGCTGCCCGGACACCGCTACGGCGATGCCCATCAGAGGCGGCAGGGCGATCAGTGATCCGACCACGACGGCGATTCCCACCACCATCAACGACTCGATGCGCATCATCGCTCGGACCTGCCTCGTCCGCGAGCCCACCAGTTGAAGGAGCGCGAACTCGCGGGAACGCTCGGCAGTGGCGGCGACCAGGGTGTTCACGACGGCGACTGCGAGATAGCCGAGCAGGACGAGTACGGCGAGGATGCTGACCCACGACTGCATTCGACGCTGATCTTCGCCCGCGGCCCCGAACTGGTCCTGGTTCGTCGCGGCGATCGAGGGGAACGAACGCAACGACTGCTGGACTTCGGCCGACCGTCCGGGTTCGGCAGCAACCAGAACGGTGTCGATCAGAGCGTCGGTGGAGTGCTGACGCAAAGTCTCGATCGGCATGGTCACGTCCCCGAATCCGAGGCCGCGACCATATTTTGCGACGACCATCGGATGCACCAGTGTGCCGTCCCCTAGATAGAGGTCGACGCGCTGACCTACCTTGGCTCCGAGTGTGAAGGCGCCGTCTTCGCTCACGGCAACGGTATCGCCGGTCAGAGCGCTCAGGTCGCCCTCGGTCACCGCGAGATCGAGGGTCGCGTCGGCGCTGGTGGCGTCGATGCCCTGGGCAGCGATCGCGCTGTCGGCTGAGCCGCCTTCCTCACCGCTGGGTACCGGCAGGACTTGACTGCGGACCACCGGGTTTGCCGCACTCACTCCGGGCACCGATGCGATCGAGTCGAGGAGCGAGGGAGCGATGCCGGCCGGCGCGCCGACGATCAGGTCGGCGGTGACGCCCTTGATCGACTGGTTGGTCGCCTCGGCGGCGACGGTGCTCTGGCTGAAGAACTGCACCGAGCCCAGTGCGATTGCGAGAGCCAAGGGAACAACCGCCGACGAGAGCCGTCTCGAATTGGATTCGGCGTTGGCGGCAGCGAGAACTTTGGACGCCGACCCACTACGGCGCAGTGGACCGCCGATCACCTTGATGATGCCGCGCACCAACAAGGGGCCGAGCAGCGCGACCGAGAAGATCAACAACAGTGCACTCGAACCGGCTCCAGCGGCTGCCACGCTGCCGGGCAGGAAAGCGGGGAGGATGCACGCGCTGAGACCGGCGGCACCGAAGATCAGCCCGGTGACGATGCGTCCGCGGCTCAGTTTCGCCGGGCCGCTTTCGGATTCGCGAAGCGCTTCGACGGGGTCGAGCTTCGCCGGTCGTCGTGCCGCGATCGCCGCTGCCGCGCGGGCAGTGAGTACGCAGATCAGGAATGCCGCGATCGCCGGAAGCGGGCTGTACGCCAACGCGAAATCGGTGGGCATGACCCCGGCGTCGGCAAACTGTGCACCCAGGAATCGGGCGAGCAGGTATCCGGGCACCGCGCCGAGAGCCGCCGCAGCCGCCGCGACGAGCAGCACTTCACGTCCGATCATGACGTGGACTTGTCGCGTGGTGGCCCCGATTGCCCGCAGCAGAGCGAACTCTCGGCGTCTGGCGTTGATCGAGAGGGACAGCGTGCTGGAAACTACGAACATACTGACCATCAACGCGAGACCGGCAAACGACGCGCAGAGCACGATCAACTGGGTCCGCGCAGCACCGGCGTCGAGGAATTCGATGCCTCCGCGTGCGGTGCCGGTCGAGACCTCCGCGCCGGTTCCGGCGAGTGCATCGCGGGCGAGAGCGGCAGCATCCACGCCTTCGGGAGCGATCAATCCGACTG
The DNA here is from genome assembly GCF_058788335.1 of Rhodococcus sp. FW305-130. NCBI lineage: Bacteria > Bacillati > Actinomycetota > Actinomycetes > Mycobacteriales > Nocardiaceae > Rhodococcus > Rhodococcus sp. FW305-130. Next base: position 613,507 of record NZ_JBYTAP010000003.1, read on the forward strand.
CGGTGACAGCGTTCTGGTGCGGCCACAACCGTTCGGCCTCTGCGTCGTCGAGGAAGACGAGTGCCGGACGGTCGGGTGATGGCACCGAGGCCGAATCAGCTGTGCCGACGACGGTGTACTCGTCGGCTATCGCGCCGTGAGCCAGCGTGATTTGCTCGCCGAGAGCGGCGCCCGTGGTCGAGACCACCTCGTCTCGGCTCTGCGGAGCGCGACCTTCGGTGAGCGAGTACGGCGCCAATTGTGCTGTGTTCCAAGGATGTGCGTCGAGTACGACGCCCTCGGCGGTGCTGACGGGGACGGAGATGTCGGGAACCACGGTGACATCGAGTGCGTCGAGCTTGCGGACCGTATCGCTGTCGAGGAGAACTCGCTCGGCAAAAGGCTGATCGGCGTCTTCCTTGACCTCGAGCGCCTGTGGTGCACTCACGACGGCGTCGGCACCGGCGTAGAGATGTGGTGAGACGCCGCCTCGCACTCCCGATTCCAGCAGCACACCCAGACCGCAGGTGAGGAGCGCTGCGCAGAATACGGAGACGAACACGGCGACGAAACCGGAGCGATGCGCTTTCAGGTGCGCAAAGGTGTGCGCTTTCATCATCACCAGTCCCCGAGGTGTGTCATGCGCTCGGCGATCTGCTGCGGCGTCGGGCGGTCGATGTGCCCGACAAGTTTCCCGTCGGCGAGGAACAGCACACGATCGGCGTACGACGCGGCCACCGGGTCGTGCGTGACCATGACGATGGTCTGATCGAACTCGGCGGCTGTCCGGCGCAACAACTCCAGAACCTGCTTGGCGCTGCGGGAGTCGAGGGCGCCGGTCGGCTCGTCGGCAAAGAGTGCGTCGGGGTGAGTGACGAGGGCGCGCGCGATGGCGACGCGTTGCTGCTGACCGCCGGACAGTTCGGAGGGTTTGCGCTTGCGGTGCGATCCGAGTCCGACGGATTCGAGGACGAAGGTCAGGTACTGCTTGTCGGCTCGTCGTCCGGCGAGGAGTAGGGGGAGCGTGACGTTCTGCTCGACGTCGAGAGCGCCGAGCAGGTTGTAGGCCTGGAAGACGAAACCGATGTGATCGCGACGGAAGATGCTGCGGGCCTTCGGCTTCAGCTGTGAGATCTCGGTGTCGCCCAGCCGCACCGATCCGCTGCTCGGTCGATCGAGCCCTGCGGCGCAGTGCAGGAAAGTGCTCTTGCCCGATCCGGACGGGCCCATCACGGCGGTGAAGGTGCTGCGCGGCAAGGTGAGGCTGATGTTGTCGAGGGCGGTCACGGCGCCGCGGCCGTTGCCGTAGATCTTGCTGACGCCTTCGAGTCGCACGGCGGATGTTCGGGCGGCCGTGTCACCAGGGGCCGGCGGGGCGAGGACCGAGTGTCGATTCTTCATGGGATGAACGCTATGGAGATTCGGCATTCGTCGACATCCAGCAGGGTCCCGAATCAATGGTGTAGCCAGCTGTAGTGGATCGCGGCATCAGGTGCGGCATGCTGGGGCAGTGAAGAAGAGAACCAGGGCTGCGGTGTACGTGCTCGTCGAGGGTGCGGCAGCCGTGGTCTCCCTGTTCTTGCTGATGGTCGGTCTCATTCTGCTGTCGCTCTCGATTCTGATCGTCGGCTGGTTGCTGTTGCCGTCGTACGTGCGGGTGCTCCGGTGGTGGGCGGGTCTGGCCCGCAAGAGAACGGCTGCGTACACCGGACGCCCTGTTCTGCAGCGATACCCACCGATGCCAAGCAATCCGACCTTCGGGGATTGGCGCCGGTTCCTCACCGATCAGTCGACGAGGCGCGACGCGGCCTGGCTGTCGATTCATGGTCTGGGGGCTTTCGTCGCGGCGATGCTGACCATTGCTCTGCCACTCGGTGCACTCAATTCGATTGCCGTCCCGCTGTACTGGCAGCAGATGCCCGCCGGTGAACCCGTCAACAATCCGTACCCCGTGACGTCGTGGTTGGGCGCTGCCGGAATGCCGTTGATCGGCATCCTGTACCTCCTGATCGCGTGGTGGTTGGTCCCCGCGATGGCGAAGTGGATCAGCTGGTCGACCACGACTTTGCTTGCGCCGGACACGCGTTCGGACCTCTCGAAGCGCGTCACCGCCCTGACGGCCAGCCGCGCTGCGGCGCTCGACGCACATTCGGCCGAACTCAAGCGCATCGAGCGGGATCTGCACGACGGCGCGCAGAACCGTCTGGTCGCGGTGGTGATGATGTTGGGGATGGCCGAGCGGTCGTTGCAGAACAATCCGGACCAGGCTCTGCCACAACTGCATCGGGCCCAGGATGCGGCCACCGAGGCGTTGAGCGAACTCCGGACGTTGGTGCACGACATCTACCCGCCGATCCTCGACGAGTTGGGTCTCGAGGGCGCGATCTCCGCGCTCGCCGGGCGCTCCGCCGTGCCCTGCGTACTCGAGATCGAAGAACTCCGCCGTGCCCCGGCTGCCGTCGAGGCTGCTGCGTACTTCGTCGTCGCCGAGGCCTTGACCAACGTCGCAAAACACAGCGGAGCGCGCAGTGTCACCGTCACGGCACGGACGGAGGCGTCGGACGACTCGTTGGGTGAGACGATGCTCATCGACGTGATCGACGATGGTCAGGGCGGCGCGAACGAACGCCCGGGCGGCGGCGTGGCGGGTATCCGACGCCGGGTCGAGGCTTTCGAAGGAACCGCAGTATTGGAGAGCCCGGAGGGTGGACCGACAACGATGAGGGTGGAACTACCGTGCGGATTCTGATTGCCGAGGACGACGCTCTCCTGCGAGAGGGGCTGGCACTGCTGCTCCGCGGAGAGGGCTTCGAGGTGTCTGCCGTCTCCGACGCCGCACAGTTCCTCACGGTGTTCGAGGAGACCGCCCCCGACGCCGCGGTGCTCGACGTCCGGATGCCTCCTACTTTCACCAACGAGGGGCTTCGAGCGGCGATCGAGGTGCGCAAGCTTCGCCCGGGCTTTCCCGTCCTGGTCCTTTCCGCGTACGTCGAGGATCGCTACGCCGGTGAATTGTTGGCAGGAGGCGCCGGCGGGGTCGGGTACCTGCTCAAGGAACGGGTCGGCAAGGTAGCCGAGTTCGTCGACGCATTGAACCGGGTCGTCGACGGCGGAACCGTGATGGATCCCGAGGTCGTATCCCAACTGATGAGCCGTCGACGCGCCGACGATCCGATCAGATCACTGACCCCACGCGAGTCCGAGGTTCTCGGACTGATGGCGGAGGGGCTGGGAAATCAGGAAATCGCCAGGAAACTGGTCGTCAGCGACACTGCTGTGAGCAAGCACATAGGAAATATCTTCGCAAAACTCGGCCTGTCGGCTTCCGAAAGCGGGCATCGTCGTGTTTTGGCAGTTCTAGCTCATTTACGCGCCTGATCGTGGATCTGGACTACATACCTGACCGAAGCGTAATGTGAGCCAGCCTCATGTTGTTGCCGTGATCGAACGGTGACCTGAGAGGCAGGGGCTTATGTCCTGTACGTAACGTGTGATGTCGAATGCGCGTCATCACCAGAAACCAACGAGGAGATCGATCAATGGGTAAGCCGATTGCCAGTGTGGCCGGAGGTCGGCAGTCCGTCCTTCTCGGGCTCGGCGTTCACCGCCCGGAGCGAGTCGTGACCAACGACGAGATCTGCGAGCTGATCGATTCCACCGACGAGTGGATCCAGACGCGATCGGGTATCAAGTCGCGCCGGTTCTCCGGCGAAGGTGAAGGCATCCTCGCGATGTCGATCAGCGCGGCGCGTAAAGCACTGGACGTCAGCGGCATTGCTCCCGAGCAGATCGGCGCCGTGATCATCGCGACGTCGACGTGGGACCTGCAGACTCCTCAGGCTGCGTCCATCGTCGCCCACGAGCTCGGCATCAAGGGTCCGGCTGCATTCGACGTCGCGGCAGGCTGCGCCGGTTTCTGTACCGCCCTTGCCGTGGCCAGCGACCTCGTTCGCGGCGGCACGGTTGATCACGTACTCGTCGTCGGCGTCGAGTTGATGAGCGAGGCCACCGAGCCCACCGATCGCAGCGTTCGCTTCATCTTCGGTGACGGCGCAGGCGCAGTTGTCGTCGGCCCGAGCGATACCGTCGGAATCGGCCCGGTCGAGTGGGGTTCGGACGGCAGCCAGTCCGACGCCATCGTTCAGGAGCCGAGCTGGCTCGACTACACCAAGAACCCGACCGGACCTCGGCCGTGGATCAAGATGGCCGGTACCGCGGTGTTCCGCTGGGCTGCCTTCGAGATGGGCAAGGTCGCCACTCGCACCCTGGAGAAGTCGGGGCTGGGTATCGAGGACATCGACGCTTTTGTGCCGCACCAGGCAAACCAGCGCATCAACGAGGTCATCGCTCGCAGCATGAAGCTGCCCGAGGGCTTCCCCGTCTCCAACGACATCGCCGAGACGGGCAACACGTCCGCGGCCTCGATCCCGCTCGCCATGGAGCAGATGCTGCGCGACGGCCAGTGCAAGCCGGGCGACAAGGCATTGCTTCTCGCCTTCGGTGCGGGTCTGTCCTTCGCCGGCCAGGTTGTCGTCATGCCGCCGTTGGCTGGAGCGGAATCAGCCTGATCTTCTCTCGTGACGAGCGCCTCGAACCCCACGGTTCGGGGCGCTCTTCCGTTTCCGTCCAGATCGTCGTACCTCTGCGATGTGGCACTCTGGCGAGATGGTCGACAGTATGGGGGAGTCCGAACGTACGGGTGTGACGGGCGGCAGCTTGGCGAAGATGGGCGGGCAAGTGGCGCTCGCCAGCACGGTCAGTCGGATCACCGGCTTCGTCCGCACCCTTGCCCTTGCCGCGGTCCTCGGCATCGCCCTGGTCAGTGATGCGTACAACGCGGCCAACAGCTTCCCGAACATGGTCTATCAGCTCCTCCTCGGCGGGATTCTCGCCAGCGTTCTGCTTCCGTATCTGACACGGCAGCGAAGTCGTGGGCGGACGCTCGAACGAGAGCAGACGCAGCGCGTTCTCACCGTCGGAGCGCTTGCTCTTGCGCTCGTGACGGTAGTGGCGGTGGTGTGCGCGCCGCCTCTGGTCTCGGCCGTGATCGATGATCCGGCTCAACGAGAGTTGACGACGCTCTTCGCGTACTTGCTTCTGCCGGAGATCTTCTTCTACGGCGTCACGGCGATGATGACGGCAGTACTCAGTGTTCGATCAGTGTTCGGCGCGCCGGCCTGGGCGCCGGTGATCAACAACGTCGTCCTTCTGGTGACGGTCGCGGTCTTCCTGTGTATCCCGGGGCCGGTGGCTCTGACTCCCGAGTCGATGACCACCGCGCAGGTCCTGGTGATCGGTATCGGCACTCTGCTCGGGATCGTGGCGCAAACCGCCGTCGTTGCTCGAGCGCTGCACCGCAACGGGTTTCGGTGGCGCCTTCGCGTGCGGGTCGTACCGCACACCTGGCGCCCGGTGCGCGTCGGGGCGCCGTTGCTCGGCTGGGTACTTGTGTACGTCGTTGCCGGTCAGATCGGTGTGTGGGTGACGATGAAGGTCACTCTCTCCCGTCACGTCTACTCGATGTACACGCACGCGGATCTGCTGTTTCAAGTGGCGTACGGCATTCTCGGTGTGTCGTTGTTGACGGTGCTGATGCCGCGGATCGCCAGGTCGGTTGCTGCGGGTGACGACGTCGGCGTCGTATCCGATCTCGGCCGGGGAGCCCGGTATTCAGTGGTGGCGCTGATTCCGGTCACTGCGGCGCTCATGGTGTTCGGCCCCTCGTTGACCACCTTGATCTTCTTCGGTCGGGTCGACGGCAGCAGTGCCCGGTTGATCGGGACGGCCGTTGCGGTCAGTGCATTCGGGCTGGTGCCATTTGCGATGGTCATGCTTCAGCTTCGAGTGTTCTACGCCGACAACAACACCCGAACTCCCGCGGTGATCGCCATGGTGATGGTGATAGCCAAAACAGCGCTCGTTCTACTTGCGTCTCTGTCCGCGAGTGACGAAACGCTGGTCCTCGCCGTCTGTGCGGCGGGCTCGTTCTCCTACGTGTGCGGAGCGGCGCTCGGCCACATCCTGCTTCGAAAGCGATATGGGCTGTTGGGATTCCGTCGCGTACAGGCCACCGTCGGAAGGATTTCGGCGGCGGCAGTTCTGGCAGGTTGTTGTGCGCTGGCTTTGGTGGTGGCGGTTCAGAACCGAGTTCCCGAGCCCAGGCTTGCTGCTGTTATTTCATTGTCGGCGGGTGCGGTCGTCGGTGCAGTCGTCCTGTTGGGCGCATGCAAGGTAGTCGGTGTTCCCGAGATTCGCCGGGCTCGGGCCCTACTGTTGTCCTGAGGACAAGAGCGGTACCAGCAGTTCGTCCGGAGTGAGGGCGCCGTGCTGTCCACGGAGGCCGGACAGTCCCGATTCGACAGATCGACGTACGACGGCCACGTCCCCGGACGCAATGGCGATGACATCACCGATCCGGCCGTGATACTCGGAATGCACTGCAGGCCCGAACAATCCTGCGACTATGCCCTCGGATCTCGTCCCGATCCACATGCGGTCACCCAGTTCGGCGCGCCAGCGGTCCGCAACATCTTGTGCAGCGCCTTGTCGGGTGTGGATGTGACGACATCTAGGTTCACCGGCAAGGGCGAGTACATCTTTGGACAGAATCGGAGTGTTGTCGAAGTCGATCTTGTTCTCGTCCAACACGTCGACCATTCCGTGGTCTGCCGTCACCAGCAATCTCACGTCCGGACCGAGAGCGGCGGCGAGTTGCTCGACCAGTCGATCGACAAGCATCAGTTGGAAAATCCACGGCTCGGACTCGGGGCCGTAGACGTGGCCGAGTGCATCGATCTCACTGATGTAGCAGTACGTGAACGTACGGTCGGCAGATTTCGACGCGTCCACGGTGCGAGCGAGGAGGTCTCCGTATGCCTGGATTCCGGCGAACTGGGCGCCGCGCATTCCCGCCCGGGTGAGGCCGCTGCCGTCGAATTTGGACGGAACGACGGTAGTGACGGTGATGCCGGCGGCCGCGGCACGATCGAAGGTCGTGGCCTGCGGCTGCAGGGTCTCCGGGACGATGGAGTCGGTCTGAGATTCCTTCTTGCCCGCGCTGTGCCAACCCAGCCAGTTGAACACCGAATCGGCTTCTTCGACGTAAGACTGGTAACCGGTGATTCCGTGCGCCCCCGAGGGCAGCCCGGTCCCCAACGAGACGATGCTGGTGGCCGTCGTCGTGGGGAATCCTGCCCGTATGGGCGTTCCGATCAGTGAGTTCAGGAATGGTGCGTGTTCGGCGTTGCGGGCGAGCAAGTTCGCGCCCATCCCGTCTACCAGCAGAATTACAGTCTTCTTGCTGGGCTGTAGATCGAGTCGGTTCGCTTCGCCGCTCACTCCGAGAGAAGCGAGTACCGACGGCGCAAGCGTCGACAGAGTCGGCTGCGAGTACACATCGAGGAGAGGGGCGGGGGCGGGCATCCCATGAGATTAGGCGTTGGACGCAGAAAACTGCATACCTTCTGGGCGAGTGTTCAAATCCGTGCGGTCAAATCGGGACTTTCCAGATGATCAGCGTGCAGAGACCGCGGGCCGGTGCGGCCTCTGCGCGGAGATTCACTCCATGATCGTGGAGATCTGGAACTTGGCACCGAGTGGATCGGCCACCGACGCGAGACGGCCGAAGGGCGTGTCCTCGGGATCGCGCAAGACGCTGCCGCCGAATTCGACGACCTTGGCGACGGCCGCGTCGGTGTCGTCCGCCCCGAAGTACACCTGCCAGAACGACGGCACCTCTGCCGGGAGGAACGAGCTGGCATCCATCAAACCGGCGACGACGGTGTCGCCCTGCTTGGCCTGTGAGTACCGGAACTCGTCGCTGTCGCCGATGGACTCGTAAGTCCAGCCGAACACGTCGGTGTAGAACGGCAGGACCGCGGCGTAGTTCTTGGACAAAGTCTCGTGCCACACCGGCGCTCCGGCCTCGCCGACCAGACCGAAGCCGTGGTGCTGATCTGCCTGCCAGATACCGACGACTGCACCGGCCGGATCGCCCACGATCGCCATGCTGCCCTGGGGACCGACCTGCATCGACGGCATCATGATCATTCCGCCCGCGGCTTCGGCCTTGGACGCCGACGTTGCCGCATCAGTCGAGGAGATGTAGGTGGTCCAGACGTTGCCGTACGGGTTTCCCTCCTGCTGAGGTCCGAGCCCGGCGATGGGCTGCCCGTCTTTGCTGAAGATCGCGTAGCCGCCGTACTGCGGGTCGTCGTTTGTGTCAGTCTGCCAACCGAACACGTTGGTGTAGAAGGATTTGGCGACCTCGGTATCGGAGCTGGTGAGGTCGATCCAACAGGGTGTTCCGTCGAGCGCTGTGCGTGCGGGCATCTGAAACTCTCCTTTACCGAAACGGATACACAAGTACGGGTCGCGCAAATGCTTGGCCGAGGAAGGCGCGAATCTCACGCTACGCGCGTACCCCGACACATTCCCAGGGCTCGAGAGCTTTGGAGTATTTGACCGTTCGCGCTTACCGGTGGGCCGGATCTGCCGACGTAGTCGATCGCCGAATCGTCCTTGATACGCCGAAGTTGATGGGGCACTTGCTCGATCGGCGAGGCCGTTCCGCGGGTGTAGTGCCGGTACGTGTCAGCTCGTGATCAGCCCCGTGCGATCGAGCCATGCGAGCGCGTGACGTGAAAACTCGTCCGGAATCTCCAACTGAGGGGTGTGACCGGTGTCGCCGAGAATGATGGTGGTCCAGTGTGGATGTGCGGCGGCGGCGGCTCGGGCGGCCTCGACCGGGACAAGCCGATCGCGATCGCCGTGTATCAGGAGCGTCGGAGTCGCGATCTCTCGCAGTGTCTTTCGATAAGAGGCCGGACGGGCGAGGGTCATCAACAGTGACCGTGCTGCCTGCAGGAACTCGGCATCCTGAGTGGGTTCGCCGCGACGAATCGCAGTCAAGGCAGCGCCCGCGTCGAGGACCGCGGGGTCTGCTCGCGTCGGATCGGCAAAACACAATCTGGTCATCTGAGCGGCCAACTGCCGGTCGGACATCTTCCGGCGTCCGAAGCCGAGAACCTGCTCACCGACGTACGGCATCGAGTAGAGCGCAAATTGGGCAGCTACGGTCAGGTCGGGAAGTTGGACGGGCAGGGGGAGTGCCGGATCCACCAGGACCAGGCCGGCAACTGATTCGGGACTGGCATGGGTCGACATTGCCGAGACCATTCCGCCCATGGAATTGCCGAACAGGACGGCGGGTTCACCGACCACTGTGTCGAGAAATCGATTCAGGAGTGCTGCGTTGGCGTCGACGCCGGTGTGCCGCCCACGGGCGGAGGTGAGTCCGAATCCGGCGAGGTCCAGTGCGTACACACGCGTGCGCGCCGCCAGCGTCGGTGCCACCCGCACCCAGTTCAGGTGCGAGCCGCCCAGTCCGTGAACGAGCACGATGGGCGGCGCTCCGCTGGGACCGCCGAAGTCGATCCAGTGAACATCACCGCCGAGATCGGTGATGTTGCTTGTCCCGCCCCACGGGTGTGTGAGGGTGCTTCCGTCGGCGAGTTCGGCCGAAACAGCGGATTCCATACCTGACAGGATGCACCGAGTCGCGGTTCCAGTCACGCGATCGTCCCGGCTCGGGATCCGAAACTGTGTCCTCGATCACGGACTATCAGGAAGCTCGGGAAACGGGCAAAACGGAATTTGACTGGTGTCAAGCACTTTTCGCGGTTGTCATCGCTTTCCGACGGCCGTGGCGCGCGTCCGGCGGAGGTCGGTTCGGGCATACTGAAAACCATGTGGTGGATGGTCGGGCTCATTGTTCTGGCCGCGCTGGTTTTGGCATCCGTTCTGGTCGGTTTCGTTTTCCGCCGCCCGATCGCCGAAGCCAAGTCGGCGGTGCTTGCCTTCGACGACGCCAGCTCTCAGCCCCAGCGCGACTGACCACCGTCGAGCGGAATTGTTGCTCCAGTCAGATACGCGGCATCCGGGCCGACCAGGAAAGCCACCGCGGTGCCGATGTCCGTTTCGCAGTCCCCGATCCTCCGTAGCGGAATCCCGGCAACAAAAGCGGCAGCCTCTTCCGGACGCGCATCTGCCCAACGCTGTAGCCCGGGCGAGGATGCATGAGGAGCAACCGCGTTGACTCGGATCCCGTCGACGCCCCATTCGCACGCTGCTGCGCGACTGAGGGCTCGGACGGATTCCTTCACGGCCGCGTATCCGCCGTAGCCGGCGGCGTCCCAACGGACGGCCACGGAACTGACCATGTTGATGATCGCCCCGCCGCCGCGTTCCTTCATGAACGGGTAGCAGGCTTGCATTGTTCGCAGCGTCGCGACGGGACCGGAAGTCAATCCGTCGGCAAGGCGCTCCGGAGTGAGGTCGAGGACGTTGCCGAGCGGGTTGAGGCTGGCGTTGTTGATCAGGATGTCGACGCCGCCGAACAGTTCCACGGTTCGCGCCACGGCAGCGGTGATGGAACCCGCGTCGGCGATATCCACGAGCACCGGTTCGGCACGGCCGCCGCGTTCGGTGATCTCGTTACATGTGACTACGAGTTTCGACTCAGTGCGGCCCGCCACCGCGACGGAAGCACCTTCCTTGGCAAGCGCAAACGCAACACCCTGGCCGACGCCTTGCCCTGCGCCAGTGATCAGGGCCACTTTTCCATCCAACTTGCCCACTGCTGTTCTCCTGCTCGTCATTCAACGGTTCCCGAAGCGTTGTCCGAATCGCGCATTGTTACTCGTGGGTTCCCGCTGGATGAGATGTGAGTTACGTCCCACTCGGTGGTGCCGCTTCAAATTTCGGCCGTCTTACGTATATTGTGAGCGCCGTTACACACCGGACGCGCGGAACGCGTACACACATTCCATGATGAGGAGTTAGACATGGGTTCTTCGGACGCAGACCTGGCATTGATCAAGCAGATCCAGCCGGTTATCACGGGTGTTGCTGGCCTGATCTCGGGCATCGGCGCAATCGTCGGACTGGGCGTTGCCCTGCAGTCCTTCAGCTGATTTTTCGCTGAGCTGATCCTCCGGCCCGTGGCCTGAAGGCATTGCCTTCGTGGACGCGGGCCGGAGGTTTATCTGCATCTGAATACCTGTGGCTTGCAGGCACATTCATTTTTGTGATAAGTCGATTGTCGCCGGAACATCCACACCTTCTTCGTGGACTTGGGGTCCGAAGTTCGGCAGCGGAGTGAAGTCGAGTGCCGCCTCCGAACCGCGGTAATGGCGGAAGTAGAAGAGGGATCGGTCGGGCCGCACCAGGCTGTCCGGTTCGCTTGTCTTCCATCCCCAGTGGACGTCCGCTCGCAGAATCTCCGACAGCCTCACGATGTTCTTGCAGCCGTGGCTTTGCAGTCCAAGGCATTTCAATTCCTCGACGTCTCGCAGTTGCCCGTCGCGCGTCCACCTGGATTCGTAAACCAGAGCATCGAGAACGACGCGGTGCGAACCCGCTTGAGTAACTCCGGCAAGTAGAACCTCCCAGTCCAATCCTGGTGCGTGCTCGAGGTATTCGTCGGCGTCGACGAATGCTGCCCATGCGACGGTGTCGCGGTATCGACTCACGTAATCGACGTACGCCTCTACCTGACCGTGCACGATCCGACCGTCCGCGTCGCGCGGTTGCCAGTCGACGATCGTCACCGGAAGGTCGTGCAGTTCTTTGCGGAATGCGACCTGAACTTCACTGTCCGACATCGATCGGGTGAAGGCGCCGTAAGAGTTGCCTCTCTTGTCCTCGCTGCGGCCGTGCCAACGGTTGAGGCTGAATGCGCTTGTCTTGCGGGTGGACCCGACGGAACCGGTGTTGTCGTAGAGAACAACCTCCCAGCCTTGCTCGATGTGGTGCAGGCACCAGTCTCTGATGAAGGGGAGATGTTCGCGGGGGAGCAGGACCGCAACCACGGCGCGGCGTCCGGTGTCAGAGCTGTTCGGGTGGTTCTTCGGGTCCGTGATCACCCGACACACGATAGTGCTCTGCGTGGAAGCGAGTTACTCGATATTGAACATGGAGATAGGTTGACACATCTATCAATTTGTCTCATAGTCGAGTCATGACAACATCTGTGTCACATTCGCCACGGTTTGTTCCTTCCACCGGGGAGTCCTGGCGTTCGCCCTGGGCCATGTACGACGCATTGCGAGAGAACGACCCGGTGCACAACGTGGTGCCGGAAGCCTCGCCGCAGGACGACTACTGGGTGCTCACCCGTCACGAAGACGTCTACAACGCCGCTCGTGATTACGAGACGTACTCGTCGGCAAAGGGATTGACCACCGTCTATGGTGAGCTCGAGCAGATCGGGATGCAGGACAATCCGCCGTTCGTGATGCAGGATCCGCCCGTGCAGTCGGAGTTCCGGCGCATGGTGTCGAAGGGATTCACTCCGCGTCAGGTCTCGGCGGTCGAGCCGATGGTCCGCGAATTCGTCGTCGAACGTATCGAAGCGTTGAAAGCGCGTGGCAGTGGCGATATCGTCGTCGAGCTATTCAAGCCGTTGCCGTCGATGGTTGTCGCACACTATCTGGGTGTGCCGGAATCGGACCGTGACCAGTTCGACGGCTGGACCGAGGCCATTGTCGCTGCCAATTCGGCAGGTGGCGTGGCCGCGGCAGCGACGACGGCGCAGGCCGCCACCGGTGAGTTGATGATGTACTTCGCTTCGCTGATCGAACGCCGCAAGGTCGAACCGGGTGACGACACGATTTCGCACCTACTCGCCGCTGGACTCGGTGAAGACGGCGACATGTCCGGCCTGCTGTCGATTCTGGGCTTCGCCTTCACCATGGTGGCCGGTGGAAACGACACCACGACAGGAATGCTGGGTGGTTCGGTGGCGATGCTGACCGAACGCCTCGACCAGCGTCAGATCCTGCTGGACGATCCCGCATTGATCACCGACGCGGTCGACGAATTGCTTCGACTCACCTCGCCGGTCCAAGGACTGGCACGCACCACGACTCGGGATGTGGCCTTGGGCGGCAAAGTGATTCCGGCAGGACGTAAGGTTTTGTTGATGTACGGTGCGGCCAATCGTGATCCCGAAAAGTACGGACCCGACGCGGCGGAGTTGGACGTCTTGCGTCGACCGCAGAAGATTCTCACCTTCAGTCATGGCGCCCACCACTGTCTGGGGGCGTCGGCAGCTCGGATGCAGGCTCGAGTTGCGTTGGAAGAGTTGCTCTCCCGGATTCCAGATTTCCATATCGACATCGAAGCGATGCAATACGCGCCGGGCAACTACGTGCGCCGTCCACTCACAGCGCCCATGTCGGTGGCCCGGCCGTGAGCAACGACTGGCTCGGCGAGGGGCGCGCCTTGGCGGCAGCCGAGAAGATCCTCGACAGTGCGGCACAACTGTTCGTCGAGAAAGGTGTCAACGCCGTCGGTATGGCGGAGATAGCCTCTGCTGCAGGATGTTCCCGGGCCACCCTGTATCGGTACTTCGAGAATCGGCAGGCCCTTCACATTGCATTCGTTCACCGCGAAGCGCGCAGGCTGGGAACTGCGATCGCGGAATCGGTAGCGACCATCGATGATCCGAGCGAGCGTCTCGAAACGGCGATGCTCACCGCAGTCTCCGCGGTGCGCAGCACTCCGACGTTGGCTGCATGGTTCACTCCGGGTGATGCGAGTCTTGCAGGTGAACTTGCCAATTCATCCGACGTCATCAACGGACTGGGCGTCGCGATGCTCGGTGAAATCGGAGCAGGCACAGCGTCACGAGCACGCTGGATCGTGCGAGTGATCCTCTCACTGCTCATGGTGCCGGGGGCGGACGAGAACGACGAGCGGACGTTGGTGCGTGAGTTCGTTGCTGCGCTGTTGAACGCTGGACGAACCACGTGATCATCCCTTCCGGGTGATGCGCGAGGACTACGTGGCGATCGAGGATGAACCGGTATCCAGACACAGGACACCGCGAGTTCCCGAGGAGCGTGAGAGAAGATGACTACACCATCCGAACTCGACCCCAAGCCAGCTACCGAAGCGACTCGCCTTGCGAATGCCCAGGTCCTCCGTGATCTTCCGTTCGATGACACATTCGACTTCGAACTGATTTCTCGAGGTCTGGTAGCGCCGCTCATCGACGGCGGGTTGGTCAAGGGTGACAAAGGACAGTTCATCTTCTCCTACGACGCCTACGGGTTCGCCGACGGCGAAGCGCCGGACACCGTCAACCCGAGTCTCTGGCGCCAAGCCACTTTGATGGGAAAGGGCGGCGGGCTCTTCAAGCTTGCCGATCGCCTCTACCAGGTGATCGGCCAGGACTTGTCGAACACGACGATCATCGAGGGCGATACCGGGTTGATCATCGGTGACACCCTGATGTCCGCGGAAACAGCCGCTCTTGCGCTGGAGTTGTACTACCAGCACCGCCCCAAGGTCCCGGTCAAGGCGATCATCTTCACACACTCCCACGGCGATCACTTCGGCGGAGTCAAAGGATTTGTCACCGACGAAGAGATCGAGTCCGGTGCCGTAAAAGTCTATGCACCAGACAGTTTCACGGAAGAGGCGATCTCCGAGAACGTGCTCGCCGGAACGGCGATGACGCGTCGCGGAATGTACATGTACGGATCATTCCTGCGTCCAGGCCCGCAGGGGCAGGTTTCCGGTGGTCTCGGACTGTCCACGTCGCACGGCACGTCGACGTTCGCGGTGCCGACCGACGTCATCACCGAACCGGTACACGAAGAAGTCATCGACGGCGTGCGAGTGACGTTCATGCTCGCGCCGGGCACCGAAGCGCCGTCCGAAATGTTGTTCTATCTACCCGATTTCAAGGCGCTCGGGTCGGCGGAGGACGTCACGCACACAATGCACAACCTGTACACGTTGCGCGGCGCCAAAACTCGCGACGCCAAGGCCTGGTCGCACTACGTTCGTCTGGCTATGGAACTTTTCCCCGACGTCGAAATCATTTTCGCGCAGCATCATTGGCCCACGTGGGGCAACGACAAGATCTTGAAGCTGATGTCGGATCAGGCAGACCTGTACAAGTATCTGCACGATCAGACGTTGCGTCTTGCCAACAAGGGACTGACACCGGTAGAGATTGCCGACCAGATCGAGGTACCCGACGCCATCGGAAAGCAGTGGTACAACCGCGGGTACTACGGCTCGCTCAGTCACAACGTCAAAGCGATCTACACCTTCTATCTCGGTTGGTTCGACGGCGTTCCCGCTCACCTCAATCCTCATCCGCCGGTGGAGAACGGCAAGCGCTACGTCGAAGCCGTCGGCGGACCCGATGCGCTTCTGACCAAGGGCAAGCAGGCGTTCGACGACGGCGACTACCGCTGGGCAGCGGAGCTGGTGAACCATCTGGTGTTCGCCGATCCGAGTAACCAGAAAGCGCGAGAGTTGTTGGCGGACACGTACGAACAACTCGGCTACCAAGCCGAGAACGGTACGTGGCGCAACTTCTACCTGGTCGGAGCGATGGAATTGCGGCATCCGCTGGCACCGATGCCGTCCAACAACCCCACCGGCCCGGCCGTTGTCGCCGTGATGCCGCTCGAGCAGATGCTGGACTTCTGGGCAGTTCGCCTCGACGGTCCCAAAGCTGCCGACGTCGACCTGTCGTTGCGATTCGTGTTGTCGGACACTGCGGACAACGTCCTGGTCACAGTGCGCAACGGCGTGCTGAACTACGACATGGACAAGGCAGATGCTTCGGCCGCCCTGACTCTGACCTTGACCCGTGCCGTGTTCAACGAGGTGTATCTGGGAACGACCTCGCTCACCGAATCCATCAAGGCCGGAACGGCAAAAGCGGTGGGAGATCAGTCTGAACTGGAGACGTTCATCTCGCTGCTGGAGGACTTCGATCTGTGGTTCGATATCGTCACGCCGTGACAGTCGCACCAGTCACGCCGTGACTGGTGCGACTGATCGGTGATCAGTGTTCGTGAATGATGACTCCGCGCATGATCTTTCCCGACTTCATGTCGTCGTAGCCCTGGTTGATGTCTTCGAGGCGGTACTCGGTGGTGACCATTTCGTCGAGCTTCAGCAGTCCGACTTCGTAGAGGTTCAGTAGTCGGGGGATGTCGGCGCGAGGATTGCATTCGCCGAACAGGCTTCCGCGGAGCTGTTTTTGGAACAGGGTCATTTCGGCGAGGTGCAACTGTGTGTCGGTGGCGCCCATCGGTGAGACTGCCGTCAAAACCACGCGGCCACCCTTGCGGATCAGTCCGACCATCGGCTGGATCATGTCGCCGCTCGCCACTCCGACGGTCAGGATCGCGACGTCAGCCATGACGCCCCAGGTCAATTCGTTGACCAGCGTCATGGCTTCGTCGATCGACGAAGCAAAATGTGTTGCTCCGAGAGTCTCGGCCATGGCTTTCTTGTCCGGCGAGATGTCGACTGCCACGATGTGCCTCGCGCCTGCGATTTTCGCTCCTTGGAGGGCACTTCCACCGATCCCGCCGATTCCGACGACGACCACGGAGTCGCCTGGCGAGACCTCTCCGGTGTTGACGGCAGATCCCCAACCGGTGGTGACTCCGCAACCGACGAGGCAGGCCTTCTCGAGGGGAATCCATTTGTTGATCTTCACGACCGACGCTTCCGGTACAACCGTGTAATTGCCGAAAGTGCCCAGAAGCGAGAAGGTTCCGACGTCGTGCCCGCGTGCTGCCGCGCGGTACGTTCCGTCGACCTGCGCGCCGGCCATCAGAATGGCGCCGAGGTCGCAGAGGTTGCTCTGTCCGACTGCGCACCAGCGGCAGCGTCCACACGAGGGAATGAACGAGAGGACGACGTGATCGCCCACCTCGACGTCTCGTACGCCGGGGCCGACTTTCTCCACTATGCCCGCACCTTCGTGGCCACCGATCACGGGGAGCGGGACTGCCAGATCACCGGTCACAGCATGATCATCGGAGTGGCACATGCCGCTGGCAACCACTTTGATCAGGACTTCACGTTCTTTCGGATCTGCGAGCTCGATCTCCTCGATACTCCACGGTGTGTTGTGATCCCACAGCACGGCTGCCTTCGCCTTCATCGACATTCCCTTCGAGCGTGCTTCGCGGCGCAGTGTCTTCTCGTCTGCTCCTGGACACATGTTGTCTCCCGTCGGGGGCCTCGGTCATGTATCTGCGCGCCACGGTCTGGTGTTTTCGCGCCGTTTCGCCCATTCATGAAGTGAATTTGCGATAACCTCAGGTATGGTCACCACCCGGTCTGGAGAGAAGACTGCCGACGGCGTTCCTGTCGGTATGGGAGGCCACTGGTGGGAATCTCGTCTGCGGGAGCAATTCATTCCCCTTGATGTGCAGGTATCCCGATCGATTCTCCGCGAGGGATTCGCCGCATCGGTCAAGCGACGCTCGCTGGACGACTTCGGTCTCGTCGACCTCAGCTGCGATCCGTGCACAGGAAAGCGAACCGCAACTCAGGTATCCGAAGCCACAGAAGACTGGGTCGTGCTGATCGCAATCCGGTCAGGACGCGAAGCGCTGACACGAGCAGGTGAGACGATTCTCGTGGGCGCTGGTGACGTAGTTCTGTGGGATACGCGCAATCAGGCCGAGTTCGAGGTGCTGGAGTCGATTCGTTCGATCAATTTGCTGATTCCTCGCTCGGCCCTGGCGGAAGTCTCCGGTCGAGCGTGGCCGGCTTTCGGCGGCGCGCTGGAACGGGACTCACCGTCGGTACGTTTGTTGGTTTCCTATCTGTCGATGCTGGCCGATTCGTTGGCCGAACTTCCTGAACCCGCGGTATCAGCGGCCAGAAATGCCACCCTCGAACTGTTCGACGGGGCGGTGAGCCAGACCATCGGAACTGAGGACGCTGTCGGTTCCGCCGCGCTGCGCTTGTCGATCGATGCCTGGATCGACGGGCACCTGTGTGATCCGTCGTTGTCGTTGACCTCTGTTGCCGCCGCCCACGCGGTCTCTGCCCGGACGGTCCAGCGAGTTTTCGGCCGATCCGGTGAGACGTTCAACGGGACGGTACGGGCGCGGCGGTTGGCCAGGGCACGCGAGGAATTGCGTCGCACGAACAGTTCGATCACCTCGATCGCCACCCGATGGTGTTTCTCCGACGCAAGCCACTTCTCGCGACTTTTCAAAGAACGGTTCGGGACTTCTCCGGCGGCCTTCCGCTCTCGGAAAATGCGGAGCTGACGTCGGGGCCTACTCGAATCGGGAAGGATCTCCCGCGCCGACGCGCACGATCTCGGGGGCACCGGACGAATAGTCGACCACCGTGGTGGGCTCGGTGCCGCAGTCACCCGAGTCGATGACGGCGTCGAGTTGGTGGTCGAGTTCTTCCTTGATCTGCCAGCCGTCCGTCATCGGCTCCTCGGCGCCGGGCAGGAGAAGGGTGCTGGAGAGGATCGGTTCACCCAACTCTTGCAAGAGCGCCCGCACTACCGGGTGGCTGGGGATACGCACTCCGACGGTTTTCTTCTTGGCGTGTGCCAGTCGACGCGGAACTTCCTTCGTGGCGGGAAGGATGAACGTGTACTGCCCAGGCGTAGCCGCTTTGACCGCCCGGAACGCCGAGTTGGTGACGTGGACGAAGTGCCCGAGCTGCGCGAAGTCGGCACAGACCAGCGTGAAGTGGTGATCCGACCGCAGGTGACGGATCTCGCGGATCCGATCGGTGCCCGAGTGATTGTCCATTCGGGCACCCAGGGCGTAGCAGGAGTCGGTGGGGTAGGCGATGACCGCGTCGTTGCGCAGCATTTCGACGATCTGGCTGATCGCGCGCGGCTGTGGGTTTTCCGGGTGAACGTCGAAATATCGGGCCATCAACCCAGCTTAGTTCAGCTTGCAGATCACGAATGCCGTTCACCGTTCAGACTGTGGTCGGCGAGCAATCCCGTCAGCTCTTCGGCGTAGGCGAGTTGCTTACGTAAGTGTGTGCAGCTTTCTTCCGCCCGGGTATGGCAGGCGGTGACGAATTCGGTTGCGGCGGTTCGTGTTGATCCGTCCGAAGCTTCGTCGCCGAGCACTGCCAGGGAATTGAGGAGTTGTTTCATTTCTTCGAGACTGAATCCGAGCGGCTTCATTCGTCGGATTACCAGTAGCCGTTGGACGTCCGCCTCGGTGTACAAGCGGAATCCTCCGGCGGTCCGCTCCGATGGAGTGACCAGACCGACCTCGTCGTAATGACGGATCGTCTTGATCGACAGTTCGGTGCGTTCGGCAACCTGCCCGATCTGCATGTTCTGTCCCTGGACCGCATGTTCCGGCTCAGACATCACTCCTACTTTCGTCGCGCTGGGCTTCCATACTCTCAGTGACCGTTACCCAGGCGTCCGGACAGGAGCAGATGGCGCTCGGCCGATGCGTCGTCGAGCCCCACGATCTCGACATTCTTGCCTCTGGCCGCGTACTTGGTGGTGATCGCGTCCAGTGTCGCCACGGTCGACGCGTCCCAGACATGAGACTCGGACAGATCGATGACAATGTTCTTCGGGTCGTCGACATAGTCGAACTGGTAGATCAGATCGTTGCTGGATGCGAAGAACAGCTCGCCTCGAACCGCATAGACACGGGTGTCCTCGTCCGGATGCGCGACGTCGATTACTTCGGTGAGATGCGCGACGCGGCGGGCGAAGATGACCATCGCGGTGATCACTCCGACGATCACGCCGTAGGCAAGATTGTGGGTCGCGACGGTGACCGCCACGGTGACCAGCATGACCACTGTCTCGCCGATCGGCATGCGGCGCAGGGTCTTCGGATTGATGCTGTGCCAGTCGAAAGTGCCGACCGAGACCATGATCATGACCGCTACCAATGCGGCCATGGGAATCAACGCCACGACATCGCCGAGGCCGACCACGAGTATCAGCAAGAACACGCCCGCCAGGAAAGTCGAGATTCGAGTGCGAGCGCCGGAGACCTTGACGTTGATCATGGTCTGGCCGATCATCGCGCACCCTCCCATGCCTCCGAAGAAGCCGGTGACGATGTTCGCGACGCCTTGGCCCCACCCTTCTCGGGTCTTGTTCGAGTGAGTATCCGTGACGTCGTCGACGAGCTTGGCCGTCATCAACGATTCGAGGAGGCCGACGAGCGCCATGGCCAATGCATACGGAGCAATGATCGACAGTGTGTGCATGTCCAGAGGGACGTCGGGGAACAGTAGCGTCGGCAGGCTCGACGGAAGCTCGCCTTCGTCGCCGACATTGGGGACGTTGAACGCGAAAATGACTGTGGCGCTGGTCAGTAACACGATCGCCACCAGTGGAGCCGGGACCGCGCTGGTCAGTTTCGGCAGGAATACGAGTATCAGGAGGGCGACGGCCAGAAGTGGGTAGACGAGCCACGGAACATCGATCAGGTGGGGGAGTTGGGCAATGAAGATCAAGATGGCCAGTGCATTGACGAATCCCACCATGACGCTGCGCGGGATGAAGCGCATCAGCTTGGCGACGCCGAGGAGGCTCAACACGATCTGGAGCAGGCCGGCCAGAAGGACTGTCGCAATCAGGTAGTCGATTCCGTACTCGCGCGTCAGTGGAGCGACGACCAGTGCGACGGCGCCGGTAGCTGCGGAGATCATTGCGGGTCGTCCGCCGACGACGGCGATGGTCACTGCCATCGTGAACGACGCGAACAGTCCTACCCGCGGATCGACGCCGGCGATGATCGAGAACGAGATCGCCTCGGGAATCAGTGCCAACGCCACGACCAGTCCGGCCAAAACTTCCGTTTTGAGACGGCGAGGTGACCGGAGCGCGGCCCGTACCGAATTGTCGTTGGTGGATGAAGCGATGGTTACTGCCATGAGATTCCGTCCTGACGAGGTTCTCATACTCTACCCTCCCGTAAGGGTAGAGTATGAACAGAGTGCTCACTACGGCGCGGATTTCTGTCGAATTATGTTACCCCGCAGTCAATCTCGAATCGCGAGATTGATCGAGAGGGACAAGGCTCGCGGTGACGGTCAGATGTGACGACCAGTAACCCTTACCAAGTATTTACCTACTGTGTGGTTTTTGTTTATTGAAAACGGGTCAACTCGGGCGCTGGCTCCGTTACAGTTCGGCGGCAAACGTCAATCAGGTTGTTCCGAGAGGACATCATGTCAAAACGCCTACTGAATGCTGCGCTCCTTACCGGCCTCCTTGCCGGTGGAACCGCTGTGGCCGTGATTCCGGCGACCGCGGCGCCCGTTGCAGAAACCACGTCGACAACGTTTCAGGTCACGTGCCGCGCAGTTCCGAGTGCGTTCTCCGGTCCTTCGTCAGACGGAAAGCCTGCTACGGTGCGAGTTTCGGCTCCTTCGGTCGTGGCGCCAGGTCAAGTCTTCGACATCGACGTGGATCCGGGTAGCGTCCAGATCCCGAACGATGTGAGCGGCGCAAGTGTCAAGAAGATCTCGCGCCTGAAGATCGATCTGCCGATTCCGACCAACGCGGAGTTCGTTTCTGCGACGGTCACCGATCCGGGCAATGTTATTGCCGGGAAACCTGCTTCGGTGATTCGTGTCAACGAAGACGGCACTCCCGCAGCGGACGGTCCGATACTCCGGTTGTCCGGCGCAAACGAAGCGATCGGCAACAGTCCGTCATCGTCGTCGGGTGCGCACGGCGGGCTTGCGATCAATGCTCAGTCCGGAGTCGAGACCAACATCGTCTTTCCGAAGATCAGAATCACCGTAAAGGCCGGGCCGTCCGGCGCAGTCGAAACCAATGTCCGGACTTCGGGTGCTGCAGGTACTTTCGGCGGGCCGGAGTCGTTTTTGACCTTCCTCCCTCAGGTAAGTCACTGGCTCGCGGGAACCATCTGGGCGCCCACATCCTGTTCTCCTCGCGACGGTGAGACTGGTCCCCTCAACGCCGGTGCCGGCGCATTGGCATCCACGAAAATCGACGGAGACCTCGGACCTGTTGATCCCGAGCCTGGAGCAGACATCGTGACGACGCTCGAAGGACCGACGACGGCCGCTACCGGTACCAAGGTGTCTTTTGCTTCTCGCGTCGATCCGGAAAACGCAACGGGAACAGTACAGTTCATGGTCGACGGCAAGCCCGTCGGTGACCCGCGGCCGGTGGTTCGCGGTATTGCCCGCCTGGATCTGACCTTCGGTAAGGCGGGTACCAAGTCCGTGACTGCAGTCTTCACAGCTACCGGCGACGAGGCGAAGTACACGTCGGCGGCACACATGCTCACGGTGACCGGGGATTCAACAGGCCCGGTCGATCCCGACCCGACCGATCCGGGCACTCCGGGTGGTCTCGGCAGCCTCGAGTCCGTTCTGCCGCAGCTGCCCACAGGTTCGCTCGGTGGCAAGTGATCACGGTCCTAATTCACCGAACACTCGATGACCGAGTCTTTTTGAAAGGCAACATATGAACTCCCGTTCTCTGGCTGTTTGCGCAGTCGTACCAGCTGTTGCGGCCGGACTCCTCGCTGTGTCCGCTCCGGTAGCAGCGGCTTCCGATACCGTGACGCGAACAGTTTCCTTCGAACACAAGTGCCGGGTCGACGGCGCCACCGATTGGGATTCGTCGTTCTCCGACAACCTGGAGGTCACGGCGCCCACGTCCGTGCGTCCGGGCGAACAGTTCACAGTGAAACTGCATCCGGGCACCATGCGTAGTTCGGATTCGGACACCGGTCGTATCAAGTACGACATCGCACTACCGCAAGGGGCAACCCTGGTTTCGTACTCCCTCGTCGGTGATTCGTCGTCCAACTTGACCGGCGAGACTGCGGTGCTGCTCCGGGTGGGCGCAGACGGAAACGCGAACCAGGCCGGTGAGTACCTGCGAATTACCGGTACCGGCAACAAGACAGTCAACGACGGTCCGAGCGCCAGCGACAACAAGCCCAAGGAAGGGCTGCAAGTCAAGGCCAACACGGACTTTCGTTTGCCGGCAGTCGAATTGAAACTCGAAGCTCGGTCCGACGAGGGAAATGCGACGACGCACCTGCGCGCCGGGGCGACGAGCCCGAGTATCAAGATCAAAGACACGAGCATGAGTTTCGGTGAGTCCCGCTGGGTCAATGCCGCTGGGTATTGTGTTGCTTCGGGCGAGGGACGCAGCGCCCTCTCGACTACCGAGGTCTTCGCGACCAACCAGACCGAGACGACGGTCGCTGTCGCACTGGAGGCACTGACGGGCGAAGACGTCAAGATTGCGGCGAGTATCGACCCGAACCCGGGTGAGGGCACGGTCGAGTTCTTCGACGGCGAGACGAAGATCGGTAGCGCCACAGTCGATTCCAATGGCCATGCAGAACTGGTCTGGCCGTTCCGCGAACAGGGCGAGCATCGCATCACCGCAAAGTTCTTGGGTACCAAGAAGTTCAGTTCTTCGGAATCTGCGGACAAGACCGTGACCGTCACTGTGCCCGGCGTCATCGTCGTCGAGCCGGTGGATCCGACGGAACCGGAAACTCCTGGTGGAACCGGAAGCCTCGGGGACATCTTCTCGAAGCTGCCGACGGGCTCACTCGGAGGCTGAGTCACCCAAACGGCAGGGGAGCGTCGACGTTTCGGCTCGAATACGGTTGTGTGATCGAATACTGGAATGACAGGTTCGAATCATGCCGAGAGCCGCAACGCCGGCGTTCCCTATTTTTCTCAATGGGAGTCTCCGTCACGGTAATCGGGCCAGAACCACAAAAGGTAGCTCACCAAAACTCGTGCCCTTTTACTACCGTTAGTTGAAGAACTGCGCGAACCGCGGGTTCTTACATCAACAAGCCTTCGAACTCGCCGCTGCGGTTCAGGTATGAACAAGGTAGGGAAAATGCGCAAGGTTAGTTTGCTCGCGTCCGCTGCAGCAGTAGCTGTCGGTGTGGCAATGATCGGGACGTCTGCGGCCTCAGCAGCGCCGGGAACGATTCCCGGTCATGGGCTGTTCGACGTGCCGTGGGAGGTGTTGCCGGGAACCTACACGACGTCTGGACCCGTATCAGCTGATATGCCGTGCATATACGGTCGGGCAAAAGTCGACGGCGACGGTGAATTGAATGTCCTCGAGTTCGAAAGCACCCTCGAACCGGCGACAGTCACCATTCTCTTGACGGATTCTCGCTTCACCACCGCGTATTGCGCTGATTGGAAGAGAGTGTCGTCAGTCGGATCGTTGGATCTGGGATCGCTTTTCGGGTCCTAGACGTCTCCACTCTATGTCGAGATGGACCTCTGGACGTGACCACGGCCCTCTGCCATCTCGATTGAACGCTCGGCTCGCGGATGCGCTCGTTCGTCTCGAGTTTTCGACCACTCGTCGCAGGAGTCCATGACCAGGGACTTTAGCCCTCAGTAATTACCTACCAATCGGTATATTCTGCGAAGGTACGGACTTCGTGAACCGATGTGAGTTGGCTCCGGGGGACGTGCCGGCCTCGCAGGACCGCCCGCAAAGTCAGCCCGGTGAGGCCACCAGAGTTCGCGCATTTCGACAGATTGCCGCTGGGTCCGTCCGCTACGAGGGGAGCGGACGGACCTGACAGCACGAGAGAGTGCCATGCCTGAACGTGGTCAAAGCAGAGTGGACGCGGGGATCATTGCCGTCGTCGCAGTCATAACCGGTGTGTTCGTCGCACTGACCGGCCACGGTCTGGTTGCAGCGCTGGCCACCGTGTTGGGCCTCGCGCTCGGGATGGCGATTGTGCGGTATCTGATCAAAGGTCGCTGATCAGAGTCCTCTGATCAAAGGTCGCTGATCAGAGTCCTCTGATCAAATGTCGCTGATCACCGCAAGAGTTCAGCAGGTCGCGAGAATGTCTGCGATGGTGTCGTGTTCGGCTTGGGTGACCCACAAACCGTATGCCGCTTTTACTTCCACTTGAGCAGTCACGTACTGGCAGCGGTAGGCCTTGTTGGGCGGCAGCCACGACGCCGCGTCGGAATCCGACTTCTTCTGGTTGGTGGGCCCGTCGACAGCGCGCAGGTTTCGAGGGTCGTTGGCCAGATTGGTTCGCGTTTGCGTGTCGAGTTGCTGTGCGCCCTTCTGCCAGGCGTCCGAGAGTGCGACAACATGGTCGATCTGGACTGCAGAAGACGTGTCCTGGCCGCGGGTGAAGGCGATGGTCTTGTTCGTGTACGGGTCACGGAGCGTACCGGTTTGGACCGAGCAGCTTTTGGAGCCGTCTTTGAATGTCAGGTCGGTGAGGTCACGCCGCAGGATGTCGTTTCGGGTATCGCAGCCGTTGTGGCCGAACTCGACGGTGACGTCGTCGGTCCAGGCGGTACCGAACAGTGCGCGGTCGTATCCGGTCTTGGGTGCGCGTCCCTTGATGGGGATCTGTGCCAGCAGTTCAATTGCGGCGGACGACGGAGCCGAAGTTCCGGCCGTAACCGTCGTCGTGACGCCGGATCCGATTCCCGAACCGAGAGAAGATGTTTCGGGTGCGTCGGCGTTGGAATTGGCGCAACCTCCCAGCACGATCACGGCAGCAATGCCGATGGTGACGCCGGTGATGCCGCGCCTGTGATGTGCCGTGCGTGCCATGTGTGAGAGTCCATTTCTGCGAGAGATGAACTACAAGTATGTCATTCACGACATTTCGGGCTGAACCGGCACTGTCTGTCAGTCCGGTCGAAGTAGCCATCGCGTCACCGGAACCGACACGAGAACTCGCGGACCTTCACGAGTTTCGTCTGCGGCATCCCAGCCGTCGTACTTCTCGCCGAAAAGTCTCAGGAGATCGCCGAACTCGCCGACATCGTGATGAATTGTCCCGAACCCCTGTGCGACCCATGGGTCGCGAGAGGATCCGTCGACTGCCAACGAGACCCGAGGATCGTCCAGCAGGTTCCGAACCTTCCGATTCTGCTCGGCGCTCGGTATCCAGAATGTGTTCTGACGCAGTAAGAACCAAACCGGAGTCGTGTGCGGCGAGCCGTCGCTTCGAAGGGTGGTCAACCACACGCAAGGAGTATCCGCGATAGTCACTGTCTCAGTATCGGTGCCGGCGCGACGTTCACCAATCGACGATGCGGAACGAACAATGCCCGGTCCTCGCCGTTGGCGAGGACCGGGCATTGCCGGGAAGGGAGTGGAAGCGTCAGATCTCGATCTTGGGTGTCTGTTCGCCCAGCTTGTGGCGGGCCAGTGCCAGGTTCGCACGCGCGCGGTCCAAAACCAGGTACACGAACAGCGTTGACAGTCCGGGGGTCTCGAGGACACGAATGAGGTGGTACTGGTTACTCAGGGTGATCAGAATGTCTTCGAGAGTGTCGGTAATCCCCAAGTTACTCATCGTGCGGAGCTTTGCTCGCACAACCTCGGAGTTTCCGGCGCCGGCGTACTCGAGGCTGAATGACGGGTTGCCGCTCATGCCGAGAACCATCCCGCTGTCGGCGTCGACTACGGCTGCACCGCTGGCACCGTCGATGCGCATCAATTCGCCGAGGATCTTGTCGATGTTGCTCATTGCTTCTCCTTGGTAGGGCAGAGTCGCGCGGGGCGACTCCAGGTGATGCTTCGGTGATGAAGTCATCGGTACATTTCGAGGTGGAATCGTTGGTTGCGGTGTCGGGACTGGGCTGGGCGGCAACTGTTCAGCTTGTGAGATTTGTGGGCTCGTTCCGTTCGGTGCAGATGAGCGGCCATTCGACGACTCGAATTCGTCGATGCGGTCTGCGGGCAGCCAGCCGTCCCCGGGGGGTGCGCTGAGCGGCCATCTCGTATCCGTCTCGAAGTCCGGCACCGGCGTCTGAAGTTGCGGATACACCGGCGCGGTAAGCGGCCGCTTGTACGGAACCGGCTGACCGCCCGCGTCGGAGACGTTCGCGAACCAGGCGGCATACCCGGGGTCGCTGCGATCGAGGTTCTGCCCGCGATCGTCGTCTTCCTCCCGGGAGCCTCGTCGACGAAAAAGTCCCACTCGTTCCAGCCCCTTAAAGACGAACTATTTCCGATCAGAGCGTTCCGGATGAACGCGGCAGACCGGACAATCCCACCCATAGTTACTTTGCAGTTAAGTCACCGTAGCATGGGTTCGCAGACGGGGCATATGGTCCAATCCTGTAGGCGGGCCGACGAGGCAGTCGGATTCGACAGGTTGCCCGGACGATTCTCGCCGGTCGACGATGCCGGTCCGTTCGTGCGCCAGACGCCCTCTGGCATCCTTGAAGGATGAAGAAAACGATCACCGGGTTCATCGGTGCCTGCTCGCTGGTGGCGCTGGTTGCCTGCGGTTCTGACGGAGACAAGCCGACCGAGGTCGGAACACTCACTTCCTCCGTTTCGGCGACCACCACTGCGTCACCGACGACGTCATCCGAGGCTCCGGCGACATCGTCGGAATCGACTACCGAGGCACCGTCGGTCGACTCGAGCGTCCCGGCTGAGGTCCCGTCGGACCCGAATGTGAGTTCGGCACTGCCACGGACCTACGCGCAGGCGTGCTCCGACGTTCTCCGGTACCTCGACGCATACCAGCCGGCAATTGACGAGTCGGGCGAGGAAATGGGCATGACGCGTGAATCATTGGCAAACGACATGCTGACCTCCATCCAGGCTTATCCCGAGTGGTCGAGCTTGTCTGCCGACGAGCAGGCTGAGGTCACTCGCGGATTCGCCGCAGCGACCGCGGGAAGTTGCTGACCTACTTTCAGAACAACGATTCCTGAATCGCCACGCCAGGGGACTCGAACTCGCCGACGGTGATGGTTCGACCGACCAGTCCGGACACATCCGCGACGAAGCGTGGCGATTCAGGATCGGGGTCGATCCGCAGCGAGGCGATCGAACCGGCAAGGCCCTCCAAGTACAAGGAATGTTCCCCGGACTCGAAAGTGTGCGGATACGCGATCAACGGTGCCGCATCGAAGACAACGTCGGCGCACGCCGGCGCCGTCCATTCTTCGGGAGCCTCCAGGATCTCGATTCCGTCGATGTCCGATCCGATGTCATTCAGCTCGTCTTTGATCGATGACACGAAGTGGTGCAACGACTTTCGCAGTTTCTCGCGATCCAAGGGTCCTGTCAGCGCTTCGATCTTCCGAGACGTACGTATGGCCTGGCTCAAGTGGAAGTGCTCCGAAACTCGGGCTTCGAGGGAACGAATGCTGTAACCGTCCGTCGACCGCGCTACGAACAATGCGCAGACCGCTCCCTGTTCGGCGACTCGCGGATGCTTGCGGAACTCGGCCGCCGTCCCCACCTTCATCTGACCGCCGGCGAAGATGTCGATGTAGAGCCATTGTGGTTGCGTGAGATAGGTGCGCACGTTCGGATGAATGTGCGCGCCGCTGACATGTGCCTGATGAACGGTGGTGAATCCCTCACGATTTCGGCACCGATCGCACTGGCGCCCGGTAACGACCGTGGCCCCGCGGTCACACGGCGAGTGTCCTCGACCTTCTGCGGTGAGATCTCGCCAGCCGAGGCAGCGGCGGCCCTTCTTCTCGTCGACGGAGAATCGCAGAACCGAGTCGTGAGTGTAGAAGGTCGTAGCGGAAGTGGTGTCGTCGACGCATCGGATCCGCGGTGCTGTCGGGTTCGACCATTCGATTCCGCGAACGAGCAGGGTCATTGAAGTGTCGATTCCTTCTGTAGTTCACAGGTCGACACCCATGCTAGTCAGTGCAGATGCGGTTCAGTGCAGTGGTTGCGCCCCACGTTGTCCGAGCATCAGTGTCATCAGCCCGGATTCCTGACTCTGGGAATTGATCATGTCGCGGGCCGACTGTTTCACCGGTCCGCGCTCGAGCAGAGCATCGGCGGCCTGCGCCATAGCGATCCCGCCACGGTGGTGGCGTTCCATCAGTTGAAGGAACACAACCTCGGCGTCGAACCCGCGAGCGCTACTCAGTTTCTCGAGTTCTTCGGTCGTAGCCATACCCGGCATGGAGGCGGCCTCGGTGTCCAGCGTTGCCGGGTGATGATGAGAGTCGCCAGCGCCGCTCGGTGACGCCTCCATCCACGCCATCGGCGTTCTACTGTTCGGCGGGACACCGGCCAACCTCAGCCAACCGAGCATGACACCGATTTCCGTTCTCTGAACATCGTCGATCTGCTGGGCCAGTCTCGTAACCGCCGGGTCCACATCGGGACTCAGACGCGCGAGAATGAAGAGGGCCTGTTGATGGTGGGCCGCCATGTCATGCACGAATCCGATTTCGGTTTCGCTCAGAACAGCTGTCTGCGTGTGGTTCTCGGGTGCGAACAGCGGACGTAATGCTGCGCCGAGTACGAGCAGCATCAGTGCCGCAGCCACGAGTGCGACGGCTTTGACCGATCGCGGCGCCGTCATGATCCCACGGTCGTCTTCTGGTCAGCGGGTGGTGTGTAGACACCGTTTTCGAGTTGCATGGCAACAAAGCCGTTGTCGGCGCACGTCGCCCACAACGTGGTACCGCGCCATTCGGGTGGGGAGAAGCACCAATCGGTCGAGATGTCGCCGAGAGCGAGCATGCCCGATCGCGAACTCAGCGCTTGGCCGGGGTCGAACTGGCCCTGCGCGATCGACTGCGCGATTGCCGGCGTGCTGAGAATGGGTACCCCGATGAGCGAGGCGAGAGCGTGCGGCGAGTTGGCGAGTTCGACATTGTCGCCGGTCCGAGCGGGTGGGTTGAAGTACGCAATTTCGTGGACGTCGAAGGGATCTCGAACATCGAAGACCCGAATCCCGCTCGAGATCCATCCGCATGCCAGCGCCGTCGGGTCGACCGGGCGATCGGCCGAACAGTAGTGAGATTCGTACGCGAACAGCGATCCGCCGGCAGCAGACGCCAGCGCAGCATCTTGATTCTCCGGCAGATTGATCTCGAGCTTCACCGAATTGACGACCGCCGGTTCGTCGTCATTGGAGACGTCGATCAATTTCACTCCGCCGGAACCACCTTCGTCGACGGTGAACAGGTACGGCGAACCGTCGTAGGTGACCGGAATGCTGTGTTGGGTGGCCCAACCGTCGGTCCACGAGAGCTGGGACAGTTGGCGCACCCGAGGATTCGGGACGCGGCGCTGAACCTCACTGATGTCGAGAACATGTATTCCGCCGAGATTATTCGACAAGTACATGCGATTTCCGTCTGGAGTGATTCCGAAGCCGTGGGTCGACAACCCGATGAGGTCCTGCCAGACGACACGCGGGTTGGCGGGATCGGTGAGATCGACGGCGCTCACCACGCCGGGAGCGGTGCCGGAAGACCAGTAGGTGTTCCCGTCCGGTGAAAATCCACCCTCGTGATTGGTGATGGGCAGCAGCATCCCCAGATCGGTTCCTGGTCCTGGGTTGAGCAGTTTCGGGTGCGCGCAATCGGAGATGTCGTAGACCGACATCAGGCCGACGCCGGTCAAGAGCGGAACGCCCGTGCCCACCAGCAGCTTTCGCGCGGTGTTGACCTTGAGACTCTCCCACGTTCCGGCCAGCATCGCAGGTTCGGTCAGCGTGGCGGTGAGAGCAGGATTGGCAGGATCCGACACGTCGAGAACTTGCACGCCCTGCGCGGGGCCCAGGAGGTTCCCGGGGAAGAAGCTGCCGACGTACGAGCAGTGTTCGAAGTTGGTGGACGTGATCCCGCCGCCGCGACCCGAGTAACCGCCGATCTGAGACATGTTGCAGCTGTACCCGTCTCGGCTGCGTCCGCTGTTTCGGTCCTCGGCCGGAACATCGCCCTGCAACCCGGTCTCGGGCATCGAGCCCGGGCCGCATTCGGCGCGGCTTGCAGCGTTGGAAGCGACACCCGGGTTCTCGTGGATCGAGCCCGGGGCAGTGGCGGGCTCAGCAGAAGCGACGCACACCGGAAGGACGGTGATCAAGGTGACGAGCGCGATGGCAGATCTGGTTCTG
This sequence comes from Rhodococcus sp. FW305-130, assembly GCF_058788335.1. Lineage (NCBI taxonomy): Bacteria > Bacillati > Actinomycetota > Actinomycetes > Mycobacteriales > Nocardiaceae > Rhodococcus > Rhodococcus sp. FW305-130. Next base: position 644,187 of record NZ_JBYTAP010000003.1, read on the forward strand.
ATGGTCGTGAACGATTTCATCGAGTCCAACTCCCGGTGCGGGATTGCCTTTCGTATCTCACGGGCAGACGTACCTCAAGGACAGGCAGCACGGAGGGCAGGCGCGTGTTCGAGCGCTCACGACGATCGGGTCGGGGTGTGAACCGGTGTCGGGCCGCAACCAACCGGACAATGCTGTCCGGTTGGTATCGTAGTGTGCGTGACATCGTCTGGCCGCGTCAATAGCGGATCTCTCAACAGAGGGCCGAGAGATGCGGCGCGCAATCGTGCTGCACTCATTGCAGCAGCTCGCGAGGTGTTCGCCACCCAGGGATTTGCTGCTCCGCTCAGCCTGATCGCCCGCACGGCCGGCGTCGGCCAGGGCAGCCTCTACCGGCACTTTCCCACTCGTGAAAGTCTCGCACTCGCGGTGTTCGACGAGAACATCGTCGAGCTGCACGATCTGGCGGCTGATCCGGATTCGACTCTCGACGATCTTTTTCGTTTGTTGGTCGACCAGATCACTACCTCCATCGTGTTCGTGGAGGTCATCAAGCCGGTCTCCTTCGGCGACTCGCGACTGAATTCGGCCGGCGCCCGTTTGACCGATCTCCTCGAAGGGCGCCTCGACGAGGCGCGTCGAACTGGGAAGATACGAGAGTCCGTGACTGCCGAGGACGTGATCCTGGCGATCGCCATGTTCGCCGCGATCATGGAACGGACTGCCGAGAGCTCGCGGAAAGAAGTTGCGCACTCGGCCTGGAACCTTCTTGTGCAGGGACTGGCCGGGCCGGCAGCGGCGGGCTGAGTCGCGTTCGCCTCGCGTCTCGAGGTGATCGCCTAGGCTCGTGGCATGGCTATTGTCTGGACAGTTCCTCGCGCTATCGGCTCCACCCTGCTCGTTGCTCCGTTGATCAAGGAGTTCCTTGTCGAGGGTGACGGCACCCTCGATGCAAAACTGACTGCGGTCGGTACGGTCTCTGCATCTCTCGAGAAGCAAGTCGGCCGCACGTTCACCTCGATCAGCGCTGCTTCGGCGGCAATCTTTTCCGGTGCTGCCGGTTCCACCAGCGTGCCCGACGCACTCCGTCTGGCCGTGATGCGCACTCTGTCCACCGAGGTGGTCGTCAGGAAGCCGGCTCCGCAGCCGTTCACCGAAAAGGTTGGGAAGAGACTGGGGCAGTATGTCTTTGCCCTGCGTGACCCGCGCAACGATCAGGTGTTCCATGTCGGGCACGGCACGGGAAATCAAGTGTTCGCGCCGGTATTCGAAGCGCTCGGTGAACTTGCGAATCTCGAAGGAGCGGACGGCCCAGCCGAGTCGAATGCTGCTGTGACAGCAGCCAAGATCGCCCGCATCCGTGAAATCTACGACGCGGGTTCGGCGGTGGAGCACTTCGTTCTTCTCCGCTCGGTCGCTGCCGCCACGGATTCGGCCGCCACTACCGACGAGGTCGTCCGCGGCATCGTGGAAGCCTTGCGAATCACCGACGCGGGCGAGGGCCTGACCAACCTCGCGGGCGATACATCGGACAAGGACGCCCGTGCGACCCGCGTCGAGGAACTCGCGTTGCGCTACTCGGCCGATCCCGCGCCGGAACTCCCGACGCCGAGCATCGTCCTCCACGTGCCGGCCTCCGCTCGTCCGGGAGCAACGCCGGAAGAGATCTACGAACTCGCGCGCGCCGAGTGGTCTGCCGGTGCAGCTGTTCGTGCCGAGATCGGAATCCCCGTTCTGGTGTTTGCCGACAGCATCATTCGTGGTGCATTCCGCGCTCAGTCATGGGAGGTGTCCACTCGCAATGCCGACGGAAGCCAACTGTGGCGGTTCAACGGAACCGTCGACGACGAGCTCGCTGCCAAGTACGTCGGAACCGAGGTCACCCCGCACAACGTCGGCCTGAAGAAGTGGCCCGTCAGCGGTTGGGTCACGAGGTTGACTACCGCTCGTCCGGGGGCGGTTTTGCCGGGACCTCGTAAGTCCAAGTAACGCAACAACTTCAGGTAGAAGGCATTGTGGGGGGGGGGGGGGGGGGGGGGCGCCCCCCCCCCCCCCCCACAGGGGTCAGTCTCGCTTCTCCAACGCGAGGTC
>NZ_JBYTAP010000003.1:646266-688521 GCF_058788335.1 Rhodococcus sp. FW305-130
TTGGGGGAGAAGGTGTTGTGGGGGGGGGATCCGTTCGGCCCCCCCCCCCACAGTATCGTTACCCGGGGTTGTCAGCCGAGCAATCCGCTTCCCACATAGTCGTTCTCGGTGCATCCCGGCGGAATGAGATACACCGCAGAACCGATCGGCGTCGTCCACTCGTTGAGTGCGTCGAAGTCACTCAATCGCTGTTGGACCGGTAGATATTGCTCGGCGATGTCCCGTTGGAATGCTGCGAAGATCAATCCCGAGTTCGAGGTCTGCCCGCTCTCGGGTGCGTCGTCGTAGTTGTATGCCCGACGGAAGAACTGCTCCTTCTCATGCGTCTGGTGGGCTCGCGCGATGTGTGATCCTGGCGGGATCACCGGAATGCCGAACTTGTCCGTGAGTGTGAAATCCGCTTCGTCGAATTCGTTGGTTCCGTTGAGCGGAGCGCCATTGGACAACGTGCGCCCCATGGTGAGTTCGCGCCCCGAGCGATCGAGTTCGTCCCAGGTATCCATTTCCATGCGAATGCGTCGCAGTACCAACGAGGTTCCGCCCGCCAGCCACGGTTGACCGGCGCCGTCGTGCCAGATCAGTGAATCGAAATCCACTGTTCCCGGAGCCGGATTGACCGTCCCGTCCACTTGGCCCATGAGATTGCGCATCGTGGTTCCCTCGGGCGTGGTGCCGCGCGCGTTACGGAATCCCTTTTGCGTCCACCGGATTGTCGTCAGTGATCGGACGTTCTTGGTCAGAACTCGCACAGCATGAGCAATGGTCACCGGATCGTCGCCACAAATCTGCAGCAACAGGTCCGATCCGCCCCATCGATCGTCAAGTCGGTCGATCTCGTAGCTCGGCAACGGCTCGAACCAGTCCGGTTGACGTGCTTGCAATCCCAGCTTGGTGAACAGGCCAGGGCCGTAGCCGACGGTCACCGTCAAGCGGGCCGGATCCACGGCCAGTTCCCGTTCGGTATCGGCCAACGCCGGGTTACCGGCGGTCAGCCGTGACGCATCCTCGGACCACATCTTCATGATCCCGACCACGACTGCTCGATCGGCTCCAGGCAAGAGGTCGAACCCGATGAACGTGCCGTGCGCTTGCGGAGTGGTGGCGATCCCAGCTTGGTGGACGCCGTAGAACGGTTCCACCAGCTTGCCTGCTTGCTGCTCGTGTTCGCTGCGCTCGACCACTGTGGTTGCGCCCCAAGTTATTCCCGCGACGCCGAGCGCGGCGGCACCTCCTCCGAGAAGGCGCCGCCGGCTGAGTGCTCGGCTGGGCGGGTTCGTGTTCTCAGCCACCGTGATTCGGGTCGTAGTTCTCCTGATTACCGGAGAAGTCGCGAATCTGGGCTGTGAACGTGGTGCTGGAACCGTCGTCGTAGATCAATGTGAGGTCGGTTTCTGCGCCTGGGAGCAGCGGCGCGGACAGGTCCATGAACATCAGGTGGTCACCGCCCGGGGTGAGGCTGGCGGACCCGTTGGCAGGGACCAGGAACCCACCGTCCTTGGGGCGCATCGTCATCGTGCCGCCGTCCCCGGTCACGACCTCGTGCAGTTCCAGTCGCGATGACGCGGGACTGGTTGCCGAGACCACGCGTACGTCCTTGTCGCTGGAGTTGACCAGTTCGGCGAACGCCGCACTCATTCCCTCGGGTGCTGCCTTGACCCATTGATCCTGAACTGTGATGGATTGTGCGGCTTCGGTTTCCTTGTCGGAGTTCGAAGAACAGCCGGTCAAGGCGAGAGCTGCGGTCAGTGCAACAGCTGCGAATATCTTTGTTCGAACAGTCATGTGTGTCTCCGTGATTCGTGAGGTGTCAGGTGGTGACGCGGCGTTTGAACGCCGCAATGCAAACGTCGATCAGCAGGAATGCGAGAAGACTGATGCCGAGTAGCGGAACAAACCAGCCCACCAGTGCGGTTACCGCAACCAGCGCAACAATGCTGAGCGGGGAGAGGTTGCGAATCCCGCCGCGGGCAGGGGCCCGGCCGACAGCCCAGTCGGAGCCACGGGTGGGGCGTCGGCGCCACCACATGATGTAGCCACGAATGACCACGCTGACCAACGCGAGTGCCAGTGCGGTGAGTGCGATCTGGTTGGCAAGGCCGAACAGCAGGCCCATGTGGAGCTGGATTCCCCAAGCCGAAAGTTTGGCTGCGAGTGGCCAATCCGAGAACCACAACTCGTCGGTGACCTTCTGCGTCGCTCCGTCGATTGCGATGGTGTTGTTGCTGTACACCCACGGCTGACGCGTCTGGGCGACGGTGAAGGCTGTCTCGGCGTTGGCGGGTATCGATACTTCGACCGGACCGGTGATCCCGTTGTACCTGGCGATACCGAGGACGGTGTCGACACGTCCGACGTTGTTGTCTGTCAGCGTGCCGGCGGCGGCGGGGGCCATGTCGTGACCTTCGTGCCCGCCCGTTGCCGGTGGTGGAGCGTCGCCGAGAGTTTTCACGACCGAGGGCGTCGTCCAACTCAATGCGGTTCTCAGATTGCTGACGTTCTCTCCGGCGTACGTCGACCACGTGAGTCCGGTCGCCGAGAGAAACACCAACGCAACTGCTATCCAGATGCCGACGACACCGTGCCAGTTCAGGGTCCGGCTCCGTCCGGTGGACGCTCGGTCGATCGTAAGTAGACGAGCGTTCCGAGCGGTGCGGTATCGACGGAACCACAGGTAGACGCCACCGAGTGCGACCACCCACATCCACGACGCGGCCAATTCGCTGTAGAGGCGGCCAGGTTCACCGAGATGAAGGTGGCGATGCAGCTGAGAGATCCAGGTGCGCAGTGGCAACGAACCACTGCTTCCGTAGACCGCCAGCTCGCCGACCGGCTGTGCAAGCACTGGATCGACGAAGACTGCGAGCCTCTCCGATTCGCCCAACGACGGATCGGTGAACAGGACCCGCGTGGTTTCTCCGGCCGCAGGGGACGGACGTACTGCCGAGACGGTCAGGTCAGGGCGGTACTGCTGGGCGGAACGGATCTGGTCGTTCAGCGACGCGATTTGTCCGGTGGTGTCGGTCTGGAGGTAGTCGCTGTAGACGAATTTCTCGATGGTGGGCGCCATCGCGTAGAGACCACCGCTCAGCGCGGCGATGAGGATGAACGGCCCGATGAGGATTCCGGCATAGAAGTGCAGGCGCAGAATCAGCGGTCTGGCGCCGCCGACCTGCTTCTTCGGGGGAGAGCTGTCGTTGGAAGCGCGTGTCTGTGCGCGCTCCAATTCGGGTGCGGACATGCGTGTACTCGATCCCGCCGTGCGCCTTTATTAACCGCCCGCGGTTAATAAAGGCGCACAGCAAAGTGGCGCACGTATTCACGTGCGTGAGAGGAAAGGGAAGGTGAGTTACACGAATGCCGGTGGGCCGCGAGTGCCCAGGCCTGAGGTGAGAAGTTGACGCAGAACAACTTTGGCGCGGTATCGAGTACGGGCAGTGAACGGCGAGGGTTCAGGTGCCCACGGGCGCAATAGGACGGCGACGATTGCCGCCACCGTCGATGCCGCCACGACGTACCCGTGTTCTGCGCCGCGGATCAGAACTGCGCACACTCCGACGGCAGCGATGTGCGCTGCGAGCATCGGAAGCGACAGGAGCAGACCGTGTTGATGATCCGAAGCGATGGTCAATGTCGCGTGACCGATGGCCTGACCCGCAGCGAGCATAAGGGCGAGCAAGAGGGCAGGGGATCGGCGAGTGTCGATGGACGTGACCACCGCGCCGACGCTCGCGCACGCGAGGATCAACAACACCACCGCGCTCTCGGACGGGGCCATGCCGCCGCCACCGAGCGCGTGGGCTGCGACGGAAACCGCGCCGGAGGTACCGCCCACGAAAGCGCCGCGCAGCTGCGCGACATCTTTCGGACCCGGCGTCATACGCGAAAGGATACAGGCAGCTACTACGAGGGCTAGTAGTCGAGCCCGGCCGAGTCGGTTTGACGCCGTCGACGGCAGTCAGGTCGCGCCACTCACATTCTTGCAATCCCTGTATACGAATGGTGCACGGTCATCGTTCAACGCTGTCGGTCATCATCCGTACTCGTATCCGGCGCTGCCTACAGATGAACATGACTGGAACTCGTGGTCTCAGATGAGTGTCGAGTCGTTCGCGGGCGGCGGGATCGTTCGGCCGAGCCTTCGCGGAATCATGACTGCCAACGGAGATTCTGCAAAAAAGATTTGGATTACCGAGTTCGGGGCGCCTACAAGTGGGACTCCCGACAGCGTCAGCGAAGCACGTCAACTCGAGATCTATCAGGCAGCGATGGCAGACAAGCAAACCAAGTCTTGGTTGGGGCCGCTCATCTTCTACCGTCTCAACGACTACGCGCCTTACGGGGCAACGACGGATCGAGAGTCGTATTTCGGCGCAGTGAGGTCGGACGGCACCGTCAAACCGAGTGGTGCATACGTGAAGAGTGTGCTCTGCCCGTGATGGCGGTCGAATGGTACGAGTGATCCGTAGGGTTGGGGGCACTTCGTTCGAGAGCGCGGAATTCTGCAGCAGCTGAACACTTGTCCATGAAGGGAGGGCGATCGCCCAGGTGATCACCCTCCCTTTTCTCGTTTGTTACCAAGGGATTTGCCCTGACATTGCGGAAGGCTGTTTTCAGCGGCAGATGAAGATATCTGTGCCGCATATCGTTACGACGTTCGTATTTGCTGAGATCGGCACAGGCGTGGGGACCAAAGTCATCGAAGTGCGGGTGTAACGGTCTGTTGTGCCGTGACGGTATTGAGCAGAGAACGGCAAGCCCGCCAGAGTGATAGCGTCCGAGAGGCTATGTCCGAAATGATTCCGAACTCGACCTAGGAAAACGGTGCGCAGCGATAACAACGGTTCGAATAACGGAGTCCTGGGGAACAACTCCGGAACGACTCAGGGCGACGGCCTTTTCGACGCGTCCGACGACGGTTACGCAACGTCGATTCGAACCGTCACCTTCACGCCGCAATTCGACGAACCTGCGGCAAAACCGTTGCCCAGTCAGCGGATGCGCCAGCAACGTCGTGAAGAGCCGACCGATTTTCGGACCTCGACGCCCAGAGCTATGACGTCCGTCGACGATCTGGACATCATCAAGCGGGCGAAGCGTCCACCCGAACGCGGTTTGGGCAGTGTGTTGTTCAAACTCACCGGGGGTCGGATCAACACCGGGCAGTCGGCCGCCGAACTCGAACATCAAGCTCTGGTGCGCCGTGCCAACCGAACAGTGCGCGGCGTGTACAAGATTGCTTTCATCTCACTCAAGGGTGGTGTGGGGAAAACCACGGCGGCCAAGACCGTCGGTTCGACGTTCGCGTCGATCCGTGGCGATCGAATCGTAGCCATCGACGCCAATCCCGACCTGGGGACTCTGGCTGATCGTGAACGACGTGAACATCACCTGACCGTTCGTGATCTGTTGGCCGACGGTGACATTCGTACGTACAGCGATGTTCGCTACTACACCTCGCAAGGCGACAGCCGACTCGAAATCCTTGCGAGTGAGGCAGATCCGGAAACTTCGGAGTCTTTCAACGAGCAGGACTACCTCGATACTCTGCGAATTCTCGAGGTGCATTACAACATCGTCATCACCGACTGTGGCACCGGAATCATGCACTCTGCCATGTACGGAATTCTCGACGAAGCAGACGCTTTGGTAGTCGTAAGCCCGACGGCGCAGGACGGTGCCCGTAGTGCCGCAGCAACGCTCAGTTGGCTGACCAAGCACGGCTACGCAGATCTGGTGAGCAGGTCGGTCGTGGCGATCAATGCGACGCGGCCGGGTTCGTCTTCGCTCGACCTCGACCAACTCGAGGACGTTTTCGCTCAGCGTGGAGTGCGAGCGGTCAAGACGTTGCCCTATGACGATCACCTCGGTGAGGGCGGTCCGATCGACTTGAAATTGTTGAACAAGCGCACTGCACGGGCATATCTGGAACTCGTCGCAGCGATTGCCGACGGTTTCCCGGACTCGGTGGGCAAGCACGCTTCTCGCTGAACGTGCTCGCCCCCGAATCTGATCATCGGGCCGGTGTTCAGGGGTGCCGAAGTATCGCGCCGTATCCGTCGGCGAGAACGAGGCGTTCGTCGATCTGTATCAGCTCGGTGCCGGTCCCGATTGCGATGTAGGGGAGTACGCGATCGGCGGGCCCGATCAGCTTTCCACTGGTGACTTCCTTGTCGTCGGGATCGGTGAGCAGCAGTGTCTCGACCTTGCCCTGCTCGAGGGCGTCGAGGACGCGTGCGGTCCCGTCGATGGAGAGGCCGGAGTCCCGGCCCTGCTCTGCGACGTAGCGTTCGGTTTCCGCATCCATTCTGCGTAGTCGCTGCGTGTCGATCAGTTCACGAATCGACTTCGACACCTCGGCGGGTGTCGAACCGACTGAACGCGAACCTTTTTCGACGTCCACCACCCGTAGCGTCGACGGTAGAAGCTGTGCAAAAGCTTTGCGGGACTGTACTTCTCCGATCACGACCACCAGCGCGACCTTGTGTTCGCGGGCGAGCGCCGCCGCGCGCTCCACGGCCTGTGTCAGGTTCTTTCGGATGTTCTCCTCCACGAGGCTTTGGCTGTCGGTGTACCGCTCCTGGCCGCCCACGTGTGCCTTGTGGACCGGGAAGCCGTCGCCGTCTACCGTTTCGCCGTACACGTCACGCCCGCGAGCATCGCGCACGCACAGGTCCGCGCCAGTGTGGTCGACCTTTGCGATGAGGAACGGTTCGGTGTCGTATCCGTGTGCGATCAGTGGAATCAAGTAGGGCAGTTCGCCCAAGGTCGCGATGGTGGAGCCGGCAGGTTCGAGCAGAATATCGTCGATCAGCACTGCCTCGGATGTGGCGACGATCGCGCGTCCGGCGCGACCTGAGATGCCGTGATGGTTGTCCTTCACCTCGTCCAGTCGCGCGATCAGCGATTCCGATGCTCCCTGTTTAGTGAGTTGATTGCGCATCGAGCGCCATTCGAGTTCGAAGCGCTCGCGTGCATCTTCCCGGTTGCGGACGTCTTCGAAGTACACGGAGGCAAACGGGCCGTCACTCGAACCGACCTTCTTCAGCCGCCCAGCATGCATGTCGGCTCCCTTCTGTAGTGGTCCTATGCCGCGTACCCGACAACTGGTGATTCGACACGACCGCTTTCAGTTCGCACGTTTGTTCGACTGCTGGTACTGTCTGTGAACGTGAGGGTGGTGCAGAGGGAAGCCTGCATCACCTTCACGCCAAGAACCCGGGACCTGCCGCCGACTGCCTTCGGTGGCAGGTCCCGATTCTGCTTAATCGGCGTCGTCAGTGCCCTTCGACCTGTCGGAACTCTTGCGCCAGTGAGTGAATCGTTCCTTGATGTCCGTCGCTACGTCGCCGACGCCGTTCCCGACGGCGCCCACGGCACCGCCCAATCCGCTACCGATGTCGCGCACCATCCGGACCAAGGGGTCTTCCGACTCGTCGAAGTTCTGCTTGTACGTCTTGGCTGCATTCTTGAACTCGTCGCTGATCTTCGCTCCGTCGTCATCGCCGCGGCGGGGGTAGTTTCCGCGCAGAATCGCGGCGTAGTCTCCGCTGTCCACCCACTTCTTGAGTTCGGCGGCGCGAAGCACCGAGAACGGGTGAGAGAGCAGTTCGATGTTGAGGAGCTTGAGTACACCGTCGCGGAGGTCGCCGCTGGCGTCGTACTCGGCGGCCTGGGCGAGAAACGCGTCGATGTCGATTTCACTGACTCGGGATCCGCCGGCCAATTTCATCTGCACGCGAATCGCTGTGTGTACGTCCTGGCCGCACAGTAGTCCTGCACGATCGCCGGACAGTTCGGACTTGCGTTGCCATTCCATCAGGGCGGCGATGATCGCGCGCAGTGCCCATCCGCCGACCGGCAGCCATCCGATGGTTCCGGCCAGTCGCATCAAATGCATCAAGATGGTGCGATACACGGCATGGCCGGACAGTGCGTGGCCTAGTTCGTGGCCGATGATGAACCGTTGCTCCTCGTAGTTCATCACGTCCAGCAGACCAGTAGTGACCACCATGAACGGCTTGTCCATGCCGATGGTGAAGGCGTTGACCATCGGGGTCTGGAGTACGAACAGCTCTGGTGTCTCGTCGGCCTGCAGGATCTCGACGCAGTCACGGCGCAGATCGTTCAGGTCACTGAACTGGCGTTCGTCGACTCGCACTGACGTGGCGAGGTACATGAGGCGGTGCTGACGTTCTTGGAGCAGTCCGGACAGCGTCCGCAGAACAGTGTCGAACCCCCGAAGCGTCCGGAGCGTCACCAATGCGGCCCGATCGGCTGGGTGTTCCCACGCACGCGAGCTGATGTCCGGGAACTCGATTCGGGTGCGATCTGGTGCAGTGGTCATGGTGGCCCCTCACTTCGATGTGTGTCGACTCACCTCCAGGGTAACGACTAGTCGGTTTAGCGCGGATGTCCGGCAGCTCACTCGGTGGGCTGGGGGAGCGTGCAATCCGTGACTTTGGGGTTGACGCCGAAGTAGTTCAGCGGGCCGGCGATGACCGTGAGCGCGATGGTCCCGACGCCGGCGCAGTTGGTCGGCGAACTGCTGTAGTAGCCGCGTTGGCCGGCCGCGACGGCCCCGACTATCAGCCAGATCAGAACGATCAGAGTCACAATTCTCATCATGGCGGGCTCGATTCTTCAAATATTATGGTGCCCAGCGAAATACCCGGTCAGAGTGGGTATGAAACGCTCAGCCGACGGGTATCCCTGATGTATGCGGCTCGAGGCGGGCGTATCCGCCCGAGTGAACGCACTGAAGGAGCTTGTGATGATCATCCTCGGCGTAATCCTGCTGATTATCGGTTTCGTGGTGAACATTCCGATCCTCTGGACGATCGGTGTCGTCTTGTTGGTGATCGGAATCATCCTGTACGCGCTGGGCGCGGCCGGGCACGCTATCGGTGGTCGGAGGCATTACTACTGATCAGGGGTCGACCCGTCATGCGTATCCGTGCCCGTCGGGACGGTGCGCTCAACCGCACGTGCGATCAGTTTCCGCAGGCAGACCTGGCGAAGCGTTCGCTGTTGCCAGTCGCTGCCGCCGCCGGTCACGCATTTGTCGCGCAGTGCTGATTCCACGCTCGTGTACTCGCCTGTCTCGTCGAGGGAGTCACGGACATGGATCAGGAGTCGGTGCAACTGTTCCGTGGCCGAAATTCTTTGTGTGGTAACCGGATCGATCGACGCTCCCAGGACGCCTTCCTTCGCGGACACCCAGGTTGCGAGGCGGAGGTTCTCGAGGGAAGTGCGCGGAGCGACGACTCCTCGTTCGACGGCGCGCAGTGCAGTGGCGACCAGTGCGCGCACAAGTGCTGCAAGCAATACGGTGTCGTCGACCGTCGGCTGAACGTCGCAGACCCGGATCTCGACGGTCGGTAGGTGGCAGGAAGGCCGGATATCCCAGTAGGCCATCCGCTTGTCGAGCATCACGCCGCAATCCACCATCTTCGCGACCGCAGTGTCGAAGTCCCCGGGTGTCTCGAAGTACGGCGGCGGCCCGGCGACGGGCCACCGGGACCATTGGATCGCCCGCCAACTCGCGAAGTCGGTGTCGACTCCTTGGTGGATACGGGAGTTGGCGCTCAGTGCCAGCAGGGCAGGCAACCAGATGCGCACGTGATTGCAGACCTGCACGGCCTCTACTTGATCAGCGACGCCCACATGGATGTGGCAACCGCAGATACTTTGTTCGGCGGCAAGGGCGCCGAAGTGTTCGCCCATCTGGCGGTAGCGAGGGGAGTCGCTAATCTCGAAACGAGAAGGCCCCGAAAGCGGTGCGCCGACGGCCAACAGCCTGCAGCCGTTCAACTCGGCCGCTTTCGCCGCGAGCCGACGCATGTCGATCAAGTGGGTTCGGAGTTCGTCGATGCTCTGGCACACGGGAGAGTTGGTCTCGACTTGGCAGCAGGACAACTCGAGCTGAAGATCCAAACCGAGTGTCGACGCGGTTTCCGCAACCGCGGCATTGTCGGTGGACGGCAGCCAGGATGTCGGGTCGACGAGGATGAATTCTTCTTCGACGCCGACGGTCGGGGTCGTCGATTCGTAGCGGCCAGCGGTGGATCCGGTCGAGCAGGTGGCGCCCATGCTCGCGTCTACCCGGTCGGTCGAAGGCGGAAACCGACCCGAGGAAGCCCCGTTCTCGTCGGGAGAACGGGGCCTGTGGTCGGTCTTGCCAACATCTCGGAAGCGTCAACGAGCCCTTGCACACCGTATGAATCTGGGGACTGGCGTGCCTGGGAAAACGTACTGTGTCGGACTCGGTAAAACGAGACCCCAAGGCATGTCTCACCCCCGATTTCACCCTCATGCGAGGGTGCCTGCACGCCCTTCGTCGAGGCGCGGATCGTGACCTGGTGGCCTGCGGCGGTCCAGTCGCGGTTTATCCGTGGGGCCGCCTTTATCGGGCAGATTTCGAGAAATACGAACCCATCTAAACTAACGTCCAGCATTCGGATGTGAAGTTCTGGCGAAGTGTGGGGACTCGGTGAGTCAACAGACATTTGATCAGTTAATCGCGTGCACAGTATCCACTGAAGATATGTAATTTTCGAACTGGTATTGCGTTTCATCTGCGAGAATATCCAGTGGTCATGGGTGAAAGTCAGAAGGTGGGAGAAAGTGCCTGGGATTGTGTTGCTAACGGTTCGTTATCGCCGCCGAATGCCCACCATGTATGTGGATGGCGCCTCTTGGAAGCGGGAAAACTGCGTGTCATCCGTGTCGCAACTTCCTCTGCCTCGTGGTCTTGGATTGAGAGTTTCACCAGGAGGATCTTTCGTAATCGACGCGTACGGAAATTTTTCTCAAGATTTACCCACTTGCGAATTAGGGAATTTAATGGGTTGTGGAAAGTGGAAATATTGCGGGTGGGAGCTGTTATTTGCGGTGATTTGCTCATATCTTGCTGAGTGAGGTATTTGCAACCGAAGTGCCACGTGGTCGAGAAATAATGCTTTTCATGCTTTACATTGGAAATTGCAAGATGCACGTTTCATCCTCCAGTGTTAAACGAAAGGACGAACGCAATGGGTAGCTTGGAAGATTTCGACATCGCGGCACTTCTTCAGAAGGTCATCGCATTCTTCGACGGATTCTCGTCGGACGAGACCGAGCCCCCCACGGGCTAAGACTTGGCGAAGCCGCTGTGCATCCGGATGACACTGGAAGCACAGCGGCTTCTCTGTATCCGGACCTCATCTGTCAACCCAGTCGGAGACTGTCGCGAAATCTCAACCTTCTATCGTTCTAGCTGGTCGCATCCTTCTGGATCAGGAGCATCGCGTCGTCGACCGGATCGAAGTACAGAGCCGGATCGGCAACCAGGGCAGCGTCGTCACCGTGAGTTTGCATGGCGACGACCCAGGCGCGATCGTCGTGTTCAACGTAGTAGGCACCCGCAAGGACCCCGATGGAGCTGCCGCCCTTGAATCCGCCGTAGGTGAACCATTTCGCGGACTCGTCACCGAGCGCCGGATCTTCGGCCAGTATGTCTCGAACCGGTGCACCGCTCTCGGTCTTCGCCATCTCTTGCAACGAGACCAACGCGGCACGCAGGTCGGCGGGCGAGGCGAACCAGTCGATGTCGAAAGGCCATGCGGGGGTGGTGAATGCTGACGCCGGGATGTCCACCAGGCCGCCAGGTAGTGCCGCCAGTATTGCTCGACGCTCGTCCGGGGTTCCGTCGCGCCAGGCGATACGTTGTGCGCCATCGTTGCCCCAGCCGAGTTGGAACAGTGCGCGGGTCGGCTTCAGTGGAATGTTGAGCGAAGGATCCGCCATGCCCATCGGGGCGAATTCGGCCTCGACCTGCTCGCGCCCGACAGCAGCGATCAGCATGTCGGTGGCGGTGTTGTCGCTGATCGAGATCATCTTGCCGGCGGTCTCCCGGACCGTGACTTCGGTTCCCGACGGCAGGTCCTGCATTGTCCCGCCGGGCATCGACTTGAGGTCGTCGGTGATGGTGAGCTTCTGATCCCACGAGAGTGTCCCGTTCTGGACAGCCGTCGCGACCGCGCCGAGAACGTACAGCTTGATCGTTGACCCTGTGGGCTGTGGTGAGGTGTCGCCGACACCGAAGACTTCGGCGTTCTTTCCGCCGGTGACCTCGGTGACGGTCAAGTTCGTCGGCGCGGGAAGTGCTTTGACAGCTGCCTCGAGCTCTTTCCACGATGCGGCAGGCACATGATCGTCTTTGGTCGGTGTTATCGCCATTCCAAGGACCAACCCGCTGCCGTCGACGACGACGTTTATGTCGAACGCGCCGCCGGTGGTACTGGTGATGGAAACGGTGCCGTCGGTATCGCCTCCCTTGTAATTCACTGTTGTCCAGGGCTGTCCGGCTCGGATGGAGTCGAAGTCCGGAGGCGTCAGGACAACTGGTGCGGTGGGTCCGAAGTGCTCGGCGATTTCTTCCTGGGGCAATGGCGCGCTCGTGTTGAACGCACTGAGAAGCCAGCTGATCTGCTTGCCGACGGGGCTGTCGGGGATCGTGACTGTCGTGGGTGTCTCGGTGGCGGAGACCTTTGTGCTGTTGTCCGAGGTTTGTGCAGAATCCGGCCCGGAAGTACATGCGGCGAGGGCGAATACCGCTGCGGAGGCAAGTGCCACCAGCGTGAGCGGGCGACTCTTCCTGCGTGTGTGTTCGAGTTTCATGGACTCATTTCATCAGCGTTTTCTTCGGCGCGCGTCCGTCTGAGGTGTAGACGTACTCAGCCTGAAGTACTGAATCGGTTCATCCTCGAGTGCCGTCAACTACTTGTCGTGGTGACACGCATAGTGAAGCTGGACAAAACGGAGAAATGCTGCACCCGAGTAACTTTCGTGAGGACTGCCCGAGTTAGTTCTTGGTCGCGGCCAGGAAAGAAGGCTGCGTCGACAGTGCGGCGATCTCTTCGGGGAGATCAGGAATCCGGCGATCGTACAGATCTGCCAACCCCACCGAGCTGAAGCGTCGGACGGTCCAATTGTGTTCAGTGAGCCACCGGCCGGGATCGGATCGTTTGTCGCTGTAGAACAGTTGCGAAATGTCCAGGTCTCCGAACGGGTTCTCGGCAAAGTACTTGGATCTGATGGTCGCCAGCTTCTTCGGGTCCGTGCCGGCCGGAAAGTCGTTCACTGCCAACCGACTACCAGTGGCCGAGAGTTCGTCGATCCGCTCGAACAGGGCGTCGTGGGCCGGGCCGGGGAGATAAGCGAGCAGGCCTTCTGCGGACCATGCAGTAGGTTCCTTCGGATCGAAACCGGCCTCCGCGAGCGCAGCCGGCCAGTCGTTGCGCAGATCCGTAGGCACAGTGCGTCGATCAGTTTTCGGCTGGGCGTCGCGCGCCGCGAGCACTTCGGCTTTGAACTCCAGTACCTTTGGTTGATCTACTTCGAACACTGTCGATTCTGAGTTCCAATCCAGCCGGTACGCACGCGAATCCAACCCCGCCGCAACGATTACCGCCTGCTTTACTCCGGATTCGGTTGACGACAAGAAGAATTCGTCGAAGAACCTGGTTCGCAATCCCATGAAACCGCCGAAGGGTGTGTCGTCGAGGAGTGCCGGATCTTTCAGAAGAGCTGTGAAATGCGGCTCCGCTGCAGCTTCTACGAACCACGATGCGAACTTGTCTTCGATGATCGCGTCCGAGCGGGCGCTTTCCAATGCGCGGAAGGTCGCCACTGCAAGCGCGGTGAGTCCGACGCTGCTGACGATGTCCCACGTATCTCCATCGCTCCGCATTTTCTGGGTGTCCTTCCGCTCTGGACGACTGAGCCGAACCCTCTCGACTTTACGCCCGAGCGACCCCTTGCCGCCTGGAACGGAACGGTCGGAACTGGGGCGCGAACAACCACGAGGCAGCGTCGGAACATTATGTAGTGCAAGGCGTTCGGTTTGAAATCAGCCCTGCCAGGAATCTGCCAGGGTTGTGCCAGTGGACGGCCAGGATGCAGGACTTCACTGGTGTGTGCCCCGTTCGGGACAGCCAGAGAGAGTCTGGAGAAATCTTCGGAGAAGGGATCGATCATGACACGACTATCCGCACCGGAACAACGTAGGAAGTACTTCTGGACCAAGCTTGCGGTGACGGGTGCGGTATTGACCGTACCCATTGCCGTGCTCGCCGCACCGGCCTCGGCAGATACTGTGAATCATGATGTAACACAGGCCGATAACAGTTGGTACGGAGATCAGGGGGGCGATCACTCGCACGATTGGGACCGTGGTGGAAACGGCGGCTGGAACCAGGGTGGTAACTGGAATCAGGGCAACGACTGGGGCAATCAGAACCAATGGCAAGGCGGGCAAGATCAGGCACCCGCGCCGACAGTGAACCCCTTCGCCGGACTGTTCGGATCCAGCTGATCCCCCGGTTACACGACGAATTTCGGGTCGAGAGAGATTGTAAGCCCATGTTGCAGGAAGGCTCGCTCGAGATGTTGGCCGCCGCGGCACGGAGCGGTAGCGATGAAGCCATGACCGATTTGTACGCAGTGTTTCGCCCGATGGTTGTGCTGCGGTGCCGCGCCGAGCTTGATCGGGCCGTCTCCGACTCCGCCGCGGATGCTGCATGCATCTCTGTTCTCACGGCAGTTTGTGACGGATCGGCGGCGAATCAGCCTTTCCTGCGCCTGCTGTACGTGAGTACAAGCGTCGCGATTGCTCGGGCGGCATCCGACCGGTTCAGCAGTGGGCCGCTCCCGCCTCCAACAGCGCTCCCGGTGTCGAACGCGATGTCCTGGTGTTGCGGTTGATCGTCGGCCTCGACAGTGAGGCGACGGCAACATCGCTCGCCCGTACGACCGACCAGGTGTCACTCGACCTGCATCGTGCGCTGCAGCGCCTGCGAAAGTTGAGTTCTCCGAATGCAATCAGGGAGACGTTGGTGTCTACCTGAGGACGTTCGGAATGCGCAGGTTCAGGCGGGAACGGATCCCTGCCTTACTGGCCGGCGATGTATTCGATCGACGGTCCGGCGGTCCAACCACCGTCGACGGCGATCTCGGAACCTGTTGTGTACGAGGCATCGTCGGAAAGTAGGTAGGTGACCGCACCGACCAACTCCTCCGGGCGACCGACACGGCGATACGGATTGTTGGGGAATGCGCCCTCTTCGAGGCTGATGCCCGTCGGCGCAGTCATGGGGGTGAGGACCATGCCGGGGTGTACGGAGTTGACCCGAATCTTGTCGCGACCGAGTTCGACGGCGGCGATCTTGCTCAGCCCACGCACGCCCCACTTGGCTGCGCCGTAACCGCTGGTCAGAGCCATGCCCATCAGGCCGGCGGCCGAGGAGATGTTCACGATGGATCCGCCGCCTGCTGCCTTCATGAACGGCACCACCGTGTGGATACCGGTGTGTACGGACACCAGGTTGATCTGGATGATGCGTTGGAACGTCTCGAGCGGTTCTTCGGCGACCGTCTGGCCGGAAGCCGAGATTCCGGCATTGTTGACCAAACCGTTGATCGCGCCGAATTCGGATACCGCGTACTCGGCGGCGGACTTCCAAGACGTCGGATCGGTGACGTCGAGGTGAACGTAACGTGCTGCGTCGCCGAGAGATTCGGCCACTGCTCGGCCGTCGTCGTCGAGTAGGTCGCCGATGACGACGCGGCCGTTACCCGCGACGATGCCGCGCGCAAACGCTTCGCCCAGGCCGCGTGCGCCGCCAGTGACGAGAACGATTTTTCCGGAGAGATCCTGAGTCATGATTGTTCCTAACCTGTTGGTGTTGCGAGATATGGCTTCGAGAACGCGCCGAGCGCGCGGGTGATGGCCTTGGGTGCGGGGGTCCGGAGGTCTGCCATCTCGCGCAGTGCGGCCACTACCGCCAGTGTTGCCTGGCCCGAAGCCGCTGTCGTGTCGAGCGAGCCTTCTGGCCGATCGATCAGACGTGCAACTTCTGGGCGGATCAGTTCCATCGTCTCGAAAGTTGCTGATTCCCAAACTCTCCGGAGCGCCGCGTCGCCGAAGATGATGGGCATCAGTGACCGAGTCATCGGCTCGAAGGACTCGCCGACCGATGCGATAAAGGCCGTCTTCACTGCCGCTGAGAGTCCGTATTCGCGGGATTGCGCGCTGAGGGCGGTGGCAAGACTGCGGTTTCCCTCGTCGAGCATCGGCCAGATGCTCTCTTCCTTGGTGGCAAAGCAGCGATAGAAGGTGCGCTCGGAGATTTCTGCCCGTTCGGCGAGCTCCGCGATGGTCGTCGAAGTGTCGCCGCGTTCGACGAAAGCGGCAGCGCAACTCTGCGAGACGCGGAGAAGTAGTGCAGTGCGGCGGGCTGTTGCCATATCCGCACTGTACCAAAAGTGGCAGAAACTGCCACAAGCTGTGCCGGTCGGTCAGCCGGTGCTGCCTTCGATGCCGGATACCTCCTGCTCAACGGCGCTCTTGATGTTCAGCAGCGTCTTGCGGATGTTGCCGCGCTGAAAGTCGGCGAACGTCTTTCCGCCGGTGGCAACTTTGTCGAATATGTCGGCCGCAAAATCCGGCCAGCCCCGTCTGTCGTCGATCCACGTTTCGGTAACTCGGGTTCCACCGGGGACGGGCTGAAATCGGTACCGCCAGGTTGCAATAGCGGCAGAGATTCGTGGCGTGGCAAGGCCGATCTTGTGAACACGGAATTCGAACAGTTTCCCGGTGTCGGCAGCGGTGACGGTGCATCTTGTGGTCCACTGCGCGCGCCCACGTTTGTTGTGCCCGTCGAACTCCATACCCAGGAAAGCGCTTTCGCGGTCTCCCCGCAAGGTAGCTCCCAGGTTTTCGGGACTCCAGTCGCCCATGCGAGTGGGATCGCTGATGAGCTCATAGAGAGAAAGCGCGTCGACATTGACGACGACGCTGTCGGAGACGGTGAGTTCGCGAGCCATTTCGGTTTCAGTTTCTTTCTGTCGAACGTGGATGGAATCGGTGCTGATTATTACCCGTGCGGTTTCAGTTGGATCTTGACCGCGCCTTCCTGCTTTTTCTGAAAGATCTCGTAGGCGTGTGGCGCCTGATCGAGCGGCAGCTGATGAGTGGAAAAGGTGTCGACGCCGAGTGGGTCGTCATCAGTGAGCAAAGGCATGATGTCGTCTACCCACTTCTTGACGTTCGCCTGACCCATCCTGAGCTGAATCTGCTTGTCGAACATAGTCATCAGCGGCAGTGGATCAACCATGCCGCCGTATACACCGATCAGAGAAATCGTCCCCCCGCGCCGAACGATGTCGATGGCCGAATAGACCGCACCGAGTCGATCGATTCCTGCGTTACGCATCGCAGGCGCGGCAAGAGCATCGGGAAGGAGTCCGACGAACTGCTGCGCGAGCTTTCCGATCGGAGACCCGTGAGCTTCCATTCCGACAGCATCGATCACCGAATCGGTTCCACGGCCGTTCGTCGCATCTCTGACTGCGTCACCGATCTTGCTGCCGTAGTCGTCGAGATTGAGGGTTTCGATCCCGCGTTCGGCAAGGCGTGCAAGGCGTTCGGGTACACGGTCCACGCCGATTACTCGAAATCCCTTGTGGTGAGCGATGCGGGCCGCCATGTCACCGATCGGTCCGAGACCGAGGATGGTCACGGACCCACCCGGCGGGATGTCGGCGTATTCAACCGACTGCCAGGCTGTGGGAAGCACGTCGGAGAGGTAGACGAATCGCGAATCCGCGGGACCTTCGGGAACTTTGATGTGTGTGAAATGTGCTTGCGGTACTCGAAGGTACTCGGCCTGCCCGCCTGGCACCGAGCCGTACAGCTCGGAGAAGCCGAACAACGCTGCGCCCGTTCCCTGATCGCGGACCTGAGTCGTCTCGCACTGTGTGTAGAGGCTCGAATCACACATGAAACAGTTGCCACACGAGATCTGGAACGGGATCACGACGCGGTCGCCTATCTCGAGATTCGTGACTTCCGAGCCGACTTCTTCGACGATGCCCATCGGTTCATGACCGAGAATGTCGCCGGCATTCATGAACGCACCCAGAGTCTCGTACAGGTGCAGATCGGATCCGCAGATATTCGTCGTGGTGACCTTGATGATCGCGTCACTGGGTTCGACGATCTTCGGGTCCGGAACCGTATCGACGCTTACTTTTCGTTTGCCTTGCCAAGTCACTGCGCGCACTGGGATCGACCTCTCATCGCGGAAATGCTGTTCGCAGTCACCTGCCCGAAAGCGCTGAAATGCAAACAAAACCGGTGAGGGTTGCGGGAAGTGCTGAGAGCGTTAGATTGAGAGGGAGGCGGGCCGAGGCTCCTGAAAGGCCGCACGCCGTATGACTGACAGGACCAAATGACGGGGATGACCGCATGACCGAGAAAGACAACAACGACCAGTCGCCCAAGGGTGGGCACCCAGGGCCCGTGGACAAGGGCGGCGACGGCGGAATGGCAACTCGAGAACAGGCGCCTGAACTGGTCGAGGAGACCTCCGAGAAGAAGTCTGACGACAAGTAGTTTCCTTTTACTCCGCGTTGGGTAACAACGGGGATAGGCCGCATCGGACCGTCCCGGAATCAATGCGGGCGAGGTTCCTCGAGGTTGAGCAGCCAGCCACGGGAACCGCCTTAAGCATCTCCCAGTTCGTGGTTCAGCCGGGTTAGAAGTTCAACCCTGTAACAGCAAGTGATCGAACCGGGTCCGCAGAAGTGTCGGGACCCGGAAATCGTCCAGCGTGCGAACTATCAACTGCTCGGCAACATCCCTGAGTTTCACGTTGGTCTCCTGCGAACGCCACACGAGGATGTCGAAAGCTCGATCGGCAGAGATTCCGTAGATCACCATGAGCATGCCTTTGGCTTGCTCGATCACCCCGCGAGAAGCAGTGATTTCGTTGACCAGCACGTCGACAGATGCTTTCACCGTGCTGTCCAGGGTTTCGGTGACGTCGATGTAGAAGCCTGAGCTGCCGACCACAGCACCCGACTCGTCCACGACGCTGTCGCCGACGACGATTACCGAGTGAGTGTCCCCTGCGGTGTCGATAATGCGGTGGCGGCTGCTGAACGGGCCGCCTGAAGTGCGGATGGCATGGAGTGTCTGGGCAACGTGTCTTCGGTCGTCGGGATGCTTGTGCGCGAGCATCAATTCCGTCGTCGGAGCCACTTGGTCGGGTTCGTATCCGTGAATCCGTGCGACTTCGTCCGACCACTCCCACCGGTCGCCGTTGCGGTGATAAAGAAAGCCGCCCACCCGGTGTGGAGCCCCCGATCCCGACGTTCGCCCCAACCCGTCCTCGTTCACCACACACGCCCCCTCGTTCTCGACCTCGTCCCAACCGGCGTACTCGCCAGTTAGTTATATCGGACAAATCCGGCGGAGGTGGTGTCGGTCCCATATTTCGGAGCACCGTCTGGATCGCTACCGCATGGGTCGGGGAAACCGGCGCTCAGAGAACGTGGCGACGGTCCCACTTCAGTCGCGGCTGAAGCAGTGTTGCCGCTGTGTCCATTCGGTGATCGCCGCCGCGATGGCCGCAGGCTGATCCTCGGGGGCGAGATGTCCTGCGGGACCGCACTGTTTCACCTCGAGGTTTGCGATATTCGATCGGCTCCACGCGACTTCGTCAGGTCCGATCATGAGAAGTTCGGCGGGGCCGCTGAAGGTGAGAAGGAGTTTGGGTACCTCGCTGCTTTCTGCGAGCCAATCGCTGTACGCCGCCACTCGTGCATTCACGTCGCCGGGACTTCCTTCGACGGGGAAGGACCGTGGCCACTCGAGAAGGGGCCGGCGACTCTCCGGCGAGGGGTAAGGGGCGCGATAGGTTTCAGCATCGGTTTCGGACAGTTCTCCGAGAACTGTTCTGTGAAGCGCAATTTCGAGGAAGAAGTTTTCGTCGAGTACCTTGGTCTCGCCGATGCCGGGAGCTCTCAGGGCCTCGACCCGCGCTCGTGCGTCTCCCGGGAAGTGCTCGTCCCAGGTCATCGGACGGAGGATCGTTTCGAAGAAGGCAACACCTCGAACGCGTTCGGGATGGCGGGCAGCCCAGTCCAGTGCAAGTGCCCCGCCCCAGTCGTGTCCGACGAGTACGACGTCGTCGAGCTCCATCTGGTCGAACCATGCGCCGAGGTAACGGGCGGTGTCGAGAAAACCGTAGTCGATTGGCGGTTTGCCCGACGCGCCCATTCCGGTGAGGTCAGGGGCAAGCGCTTGGCCGAGATTTCCTATCTGCGGGAGGATGTTTCGCCACAGGTAGGAGGATGTGGGGTTCCCGTAGATAAGTACGAAGGGTGTTCCGTCTCCGCACGAGCGGTAGGCCACAGTCGAGTCGAGCACGGGAATTGTGGGCATTGCGACTCCTCGAATAGTTTCCATGTACCCTAATTGAGATAGTAGCCATGTATTCTATTTGAATGCAAGATCGAGAATTATGGACGACGGGGTCGCTGGTGTGGCACCTTGGCTTGCGCTGGCGGGCGGGGGTTGACCGAGCGATCGCCCACCTCGGGTTGACCCACGCCCAGTATTCGGTGCTCGCGTCTCTCCATGGTCTGGTGAGTGCGGGGGAGAGGCCTAGTCAGCGAGAACTCGCCGCGCACACGGGGTTGCAGCGAATCTACATATCCAAGCTCGTGCGAGCGTTGGAGAAGAGCGGGTTTGTTGTCAGCGAACGAGACAGTCGCGATGCGAGAGCCGTTTGCCTCGATCTCAGTGACGAGGGGAAACGAGTCATAGAACTCGCTAAAGACATTGTCCGCCAATTGGATGCAAAGAATACGGAAGTGCTGACGAAAACCGGTGGGCGGGAACTGGCCGAGCTCCACCGCGCCCTCGGTGCGTTACTCGACGCCACCGAAGCAGGAGATGGATAATGCGCCGGTCCGCTTCGTGGCGCAACCGATGGTGATCGTGTGCTGACTCGGTCCATAGGACGTTCGTTGGGGGAGCGACGGAAGCGTCGATCCCCCAACGAGCCCTATTGTCTAGCTGTCGATCGTCACGGTGTCACGTTGATCGGTGTGGCCGATGCGAACTGCAGTGTGCCGGACATGGTTGCCGTGCCAGTGGCCGCGGCGGGGCAGACGGGCCCGGTGCCGGTACGCGTGTAGTTCACAGTGCCGGTGTTGCTTGCCACGACGCGCTGGTTGGGAATATCGAATGGTAGCGGTCCGATAGTGCTGGCCCCGACGGTGACTGTGCACGTGGATCCGGGCATCGTGACGACTGCGCCTCCTGCAGGAATGACCAGGGATCCCTGAGCCGATCCGGTGTCTGCCGAGACGTTCAATAGCCACGAGCCGGAGGTCGTGACCACAGCGGGTAGGCCGTTAGCCTTGCACCCGGTCAGGCTGGGGGTGCCGATGTTTACGTTGATCCCGCCCGTGCCGGTGGTGGAGTTACCCGGCGCCGCTGGGATGGTTCCGGATCCCGTCGTGCTGGAGCAGGTAAGCGTGATCGTGCCAGTCTTGATACTGAGATTGCTGCTCGAGGCAGTCACGGCTTGTCCCGCTGGAGTGACGACGGTCGAAGCCGAAGCGGTGCCAGCTGCGACCGCGATCGCGGCTACTGCGGCAGCTGTGACGAAGGTGGTGCGGCGAACTGCATGGGACATCGATATCTCCTTGTTGTCGGTGATACTTCGTGAGTCGCCGGTGCTTGCTCTACTGCGTCCGCAGGCTGTCGGCGCCGATGTTGAACACATCGCTTGTGGTGGTCAACGAGTTGTGACCACTCGAAGACGGAACGTTGGCGCGAAGATTGACTGCCCAATTCAATGCGCCGAACAGTCCGCATCCAGATGCGCCCGGTACCGCGAACGTCTGGTCGGCGTGCGTCACGTTTCTGACGGCGGCGGTATCCGGAAATCCTGGAACTTCCTCCAGGACACCATTTTCGGACACTCCGAGTTTGAACATGATCGGGTTGCTCGCAGAACCCAGATAGCAGTTGCCGCCCAGCAAGGGGTTGGAGATCTTCAATCTTGCCGGAAGTGTGACACCGAGTTGGAATGCGTCGACTGTCGGCAACGCGACCGGTTCGACTGTTGCCTTGATGGTGGTCAAGCCGCCGGGGAACGGTATACCGAGCCCGAAGATTCCTCCTGGTACCTCGATGGGGCTGGAATAGACGCCTTTGGTGCCGTCAGTGGGAGGAATGAAGATCTGGTCGAACCCGAACTCTGCGTCGGGGTTCTCGCGATAGGCGACACCGCCGGCGATATTCAACGAGCCGGAAGGAATCGGTACTTTGAGCCCGTTGATGTTCATTTCGCCGCCTTTGACGACGACGTCGACACAGGTGCTTGTCTCCGGATTTGCTATCGGGCACTTTCCCCAGCCCCCGAACGGCGCATTGGGCAGCGGGGCCGCCGTCGCGGTTGACACCGCCCCGAGAGTGAGGACTCCCGCTGCGACGACGGCGAGCGCGGCTCTGAATCGTATTGTGCGCATGGACAAGTGAACTCCGTTTCGAGGTGGCAATCTGTCGTCGATGACGGTTCTGTGGCAGTGGGTTGGATTGCTAGTTGGCGCTACGTTCGGCAATGACGGCAGCGGGTTCGGGTGAGCCGGCCGGCTGTGGCCTGAGGCTGTCGGCACCGATGTTGTAGACGTCACTCGTCGTGGCGAGGGAGTTGGACGTGGTGGACGAGGGAAGCCCGGCGCGCCAGTTGACGATTGGATTCAGAACGCCGAACGGGCCACATCCGGAAGCTGTCGGGACGGCGAAGGGCTGTCCGGTGTGCCCGGTGTTTCGAACGACGGCAGTATCCGGGAAACCTGGAACCTCTTCGAGGACGCCGTATTCGGTCACATCCAAGTTGAGTTGAACGGGGTTGCTGTCCGAGCCCAGGTAGCATTTGCCGCCGAGGAGAGGGTTCGCGATCTTCAATTTGACGGGTAGCTTCACGCCAAGCTGGAATGCATCCACGGTGGGGAGTGCAGACGTCGACTCGACGGTGGCCGAGGCCTTGTTCAGTCCGAAGAGATTGTTGAATGGTAGGTCGATTCCGAGTGCGCCCCCGGGGATGTCGATAGGTTCGGCGTAGATCCCCCGACTGTTGTCGTTCGGTGGGATGAAGACTTGGTCGAATCCGAATTCAGCCTCTGGATTCTCCCGGTAGGCAACTCCGCCTGCGATGCGCATCGCCCCGGCGGGAATGCCGACGGAAAGCTTGCCGATCTTCATGTTTCCGCCGGTAACCGTGACGTCCATACAGGTGCTGGTCTCGGGATTGTCGATCGGACATGAATCCCAACCGCCGAAGGGGATCTCCGCTGCCGGGGCGGCTCCTGCAATGCTTGCTGACAGGCTTCCCACCGCTGTGACGGTGGCGAACACAGTTGCGGTGGCGAGTGCGCCGAAAAGCCCACGCGACGTCGAACGTCGGGACATGTATTTCTCCTTTGGGTACAACCGACCAGTCGGGATTGTGATGATGAGTGACGGTAGTCACGTGTGACTTGGATGTACAGACAATTTGAAACAATTCCGACAAAAGTATTACTGCGATCGCCTTCGCTACTACTTGTGGCTGTGAGGATTGAAATTTGTTGCAGTGCTCTGTGTCTCGTCATTCACCCACGCATCGCTGTGAGGTGCTACGACCCGAAAAGGCGTTCGTCGACGGGAATATCGGACTCCTGTCGAAATCGAGGGGGCAATGTTTTGTCGGAGTCGCCAATGTGGGAAGTCAGGGCGAGTAACTTTGTCGAACAGCGGCTGATCGGTACTCCGGGCAGCTGCCCGAGAGAACGGATCGCCATGACGCTGATGCTGCCGCTCGACTCGATGTTCCTGCTGATGGAGTCACGAGAGCATCCCATGCACGTCGGTGGACTGTCGCTTTTCGTTCCGCCGGAAGGAGACGACGGCGAATTCGCCAGGTCGCTCTACCGTTCGCTCACCGACGTCGACTCGATTCGCCCCCTCTTCCGCCGCAAGCCGGTGCAGTTCTTGTCGAACTTCGCGCCGGTGCGTTGGACGGAAGATACGGATGTCGATCTCGAGTATCACGTCCGGTTGCTCGCGCTGCCCAAGCCGGGACGAGTCCGCGAATTGCTCGAGCTGACCTCCATGCTCCACGGCACGCTGCTCGATCGGCACCGGCCGCTGTGGGAGGCGTACGTGATCGAAGGTCTCGCCGACGGCCGAGTTGCCGTGTACATGAAGACGCACCATGCACTCATGGATGGTGTGTCTGCTGTTCAGGCGTGGTACCGCAGCCTCTCGTCGGACCCGCTCGATCGAGAATCGATGCCTCCGTGGGCGCAGCGACCTTCTTCGGGGCGGGTTCGAGCCAGTCGCGGGCTGGACCTGCAGAGGCGGGTGGGCTCCGTGATCGAGACCGTGCAAGATGTGGTCGGGGTGGGCCCTGCGATAGTGAACGCCGCTGCCTCGGCAGTGAAGGACCACGTCGCACCGTTACCGTTCGCTGCTCCGAAATCGATCTTCAACGTCCCGATCACCGGCGCGAGGCGTGTCGCCGCGCAGTCGTGGCCGATCGAGCGCCTGCGTAAGGTCAGTTGCGTTGCAGACGTGACGCTCAACGATGCGGTGTTGGCTATGTGCGCGGGCGCGCTGCGGCGTTACCTGATCGAACTGGACGAGTTGCCGGACAAACCGTTGATCGCGATGGTGCCGGTATCACTTCGTAAAGGCGAAGAGGGTGAGGCTTCCGGCAATGCTGTTGGTGCGGTGTTGTGTGATCTGGCAACCGAATTGGCGGATCCGGCGGCCAGACTTCAGAGAGTTCACGACTCGATGAGTAGCGCCAAGTCCCTGATGTCGGGACTGACGCCCCTTCAGATCACGGCGCTCAGTGCATTGAACGTCGCGGGCCTCGGGTTGCCGCTGATCCCTGGTTCATCCCGACTGATCACTGGGCGCCCAGTCTTCAATCTGGTGATTTCCAACGTGCCCGGCCCGACGACGACGCGATACTGGAACGGCGCGAAGCTCGAGAGCTGTTATCCGGCATCGATTCCGTTGGACGGGCAGGCAATGAACATCACCGTCATCGGCTACGCGGACACCATGCAGTTCGGTCTCGTCGGTTGCCGCCGCAATGTTCCGCACCTGCAGCGGCTTCTCGGTCACCTCGAGGAATCACTGAGTGAACTCGAAGCCGCCGCAGGCTGATCAATTCGATTCGGGCATTCAGACGTCACGTCCGTTCACGACCAACTGGTGGACGTCCAGTTCTTTGTCGTCGAGGCCGAAGCTGATGATGCGTTCGGGGTGGATACGGATGATCGGTGCGTCGAGACCATGCGCACCAGCACCCGTAACATCCAAAGCCTCTGCCCGTCCACGGATTTCGACACACCTGACCCGCCATGGATCTACAGATGCGATGTCGTCCACGACAAACGCGACCCGCCCGTTCTCCGCGACGTTGTGAAACTTACGGCTGTCCGTCATGTTGTAACCGCTGATGTCGATCGTGGCTGTATCCGGGTTGTAGTGGAATCCGACCGGACTGACTTGCAGCGTTCCATTCCGTTGAACCGTCGCGAGGCGTCCGAGAGTCTGTGTGGCCAGGTAGTCGAGTTCGATTCGGGTGAATGTCATGAAATCACGCTAGAACCTGAACTGCTGTAGAGGTCAAGATCTCCGAACGTGCAACTCATTCCGTCTCGTCAAGGCTCTCTTCTGCTTCGTCGACCCGGCGCTCGGCCTCGCGAAGCTCATCCTCGGACTCTCGAACCGCGACGCCGGCAGCCTTCTCGGTGTTCTTGGCGAACTGTCGTTCCTGTTCTGCGTGTTCGAGATCGGCGCGGAGTTCTTCGATGCGGCGGTCGAGGTCGGACAGCTTTGACCTGGCATCCTCGAACTGGGCGGTCTCGGCCTTGACCCGTCGTCGGATTTTCTCGAGGTCTGCCCTGGCTTCCTTCAATTCTGCTTTCGCCTTGGCTTGTTCGGCCTTGTGATCCGGAGCAGTGGATTTGGCCGGAGCGTTGTCTTCGGTGTGGATCGCAGGGGCATCTTGTACGGAATCCTCCTCCACTACAGCAAGTCCCGCCGGCCCGAAACCGCTGTAACTGGCAGCGGTCACAACTCGTCCGAGTCGGACCTGCGCGGCAGTCTCCTCGTCGGACAGGGCGGCATTGAGGGTCTGCGCGACATCACGTAACGCATCCTCACCGGCATTCTTTCCACGCGAAGCCGCGATCTCGCCGGATTTGTGGGCGAGACTTCGCACCACCTGCTGCCTCTGTGTCGTCAGCCGTCGCAAGTCCTGACCTGAGAGATGGCGTTGGGCGTCGCGTAGCGATTCGCCAAGCGCGAGAAGTGCATCCAGATCTTCGGATAGATTGCGCGAAATGAGATTGACCAACCATCCCACGGTGGTTGGCTTCCGAAGTTTTCCGATCTCCGCGGCCAGTGTGCGGTCGTTGTCCTCCCGGGCAGCCTTCACATGCTTTGTACGCGCCTCGACGAACTCGCCGGGGTCGAGGCCGTAGAGTTCGTCGGCGACATCATCGAGGGTCACACGTCCATACTGTCATTCGGCGAGTGGTTCGAAGACTGTCTTCCAGTCGTTTTTGATGCTCACCACTGTCCACCCGTTTGCGCGCGAGGCGTCGAGTGCGTGCTCGGCTCCGTCCACGTAGTCGAACTCGCGTTCCGGATCGTCATGGAGCACCAGAAGACGAAGTGCCGGAATGTTCGGGTGTTCGGCGAACTGCAACATCGGTAGGTCACCGTTGCTGTTTCCGGCCGCGATGACAGGTCGTCGGCCGATTCGGTTCCATATCTGTACGGGCTTGGCCGGCCCGTCGTCGACGACATCGGTTTGGGGATGACGAAGGATCGTGCCGCTGTGGCCGTCGTCCTTCCACGTCAATGCCACGCCGCTGCCGATGACGCGATCTCGGTGGATGCCGTAGACCTCCTGACTGATCGGCCGCATGAAATCACGTCCGCCGCCAGAGACTATGTAGTTGGAGAAGCCTTTGGCCGCAAGGTAATCGAGCAACTCCACCATGGGCGAATAGCTGCAGTGCAAATATTTGCGATCGAGAGTGGGATGCGAAGCAGTGCGCAGGTAGGTATCGGCGTGGGTTTCGAATTCGTCGACTGTGACTTCGGCGAATGCCGCCAGGACACCGGCCGCGAGCACCTTCAGTGCGCTGTCGTCGCCGCGATAGTGCTTCGAGATCACATCGTTCAACCAGGCGTAGTCCTGCTCGAAGGCCGCCTGCCACGGTTGACGGTTGCGAAGAGTCGGATCCTGGTTGGTCATCTCGACGAGGCGGCGCAAGATGAAGTCGAGTTGGATCGGCATCGGCTTCTCACACCACAGAGTTCCGTCGTTGTCGAAGACTGCGATCCGGTCTTCCGGTGCGATTTCGTCCGGACTTCCCGCAGTCGTCGCGCGTTCGACGAATTGCCTGATGGCCTGTTTCGGCGTGCCGTCCTGCCAGCTCGGAAGCGGGTCAGGGTTATCGGAGGTGGAGGCTTCAACGAATTGACTGCTCATGTGGTCCCTGGCTTCCAGTGAGGCGATGACAGACCCGGCACTTTCATACTCGGACCTCCTGCCGAAGATGGCATCGCCCATTTCGGGCGACAGCGCTTCGGTGAGCACAATCGGGGTATGCGATTGACCATGCAGCCGTAGAGGCTGGCATTCAGATCACCTACAAGGAGCCAGGTCATGGCCAACGCATTCAAAGGCGTCGTCAACCTCGATATTCGCGATTCGATTCCCGACTGGAGCCCGTACGAGCAGCCGAAGGCTGCCGCCGGCACGCCTAACATTCTCTACATCGTTCTCGACGACGTCGGATTCGGCGCCTTGGGTTGCTACGGGGGACCGATCGAGACGCCGAACATCGACCGCATCGCGGGCAACGGATTGCGGTACGGGCAGTGGCACACCACAGCGCTGTGCTCACCGACGCGATCGTGTCTGCTCACCGGCCGGAACCACACGACCAACGGAATGGCTTGCATCAGTGAGTGCGCGGTCGGGTTTCCCGGCGGGAACGGTCACATCCCTCCCGAATGTGCCACGCTCGCCGAGGTTCTGGTCGAGCAGGGGTTCAGTACCGCGATGGTCGGCAAATGGCACCTCTGCGCCGAAGACGAGATGAATCTTGCTTCCACGAAACGGAATTGGCCGGTCGGTCGCGGATTCGAGCGGTTCTACGGCTTTCTCGGTGCCGAGACCAATCAGTGGTATCCCGACCTCGTCCACGACAACCACCCCGTCGAACAGCCGTCGACGCCGGAAGAGGGGTATCACTTCAGCGTCGACATCACCGACAGAGCGCTCGAATACATCGGCGACGTGAAGTCGATAGCTCCGGACCGGCCTGTATTTCTCTACTACGCACCCGGGTGCGCACACGCTCCACATCACGCGCCCCGCGAATGGGCCGATCGCTACGCGGGCAGGTTCGACGCAGGGTACGAAGCCATGCGGGATGAGATTCTGGCGAGGCAGAAGGACATGGGACTTGTCCCGAACGACACGACTCTGCCCTCACTCAACCCGATAGGCACTCCTGACACCCGCACCGGACCTGACGGCGAACCGTTTCCGCCGCTGGATTTCACCCGCCCCTGGGACACCCTCTCCGCTGACGAGCAACGACTGTTCTCACGGATGGCGGAGGTGTACGCGGGCTTCCTCTCGCACTGCGACGATCAGATCGGACGCTTGCTCGAATACCTCGAAGAAATCGAGCAGCTGGACAACACGATCATCGTGGTGGTTTCCGACAACGGTGCCAGCGGTGAGGGCGGACCCGACGGATCAGTCAACGAGAACAAAATCGCGAACGGGGTACCCGACGACCTCGCCGAGAACCTGGCAAAGCTGGACGAGTTGGGCAGCACCGAGACGTACAACCACTATCCCAACGGGTGGGCGATGGCGTTCAACACGCCCTTCAAGATGTGGAAGCGGTACTCGTTCAACGGCGGAACCTGCGACCCCTGCATCATCTCGTGGCCGGAGGGCATCGACGCCCGAGGCGAGATTCGAGATCAGTACCACCATGCCATCGACGTCGTCCCGACTCTGCTCGACTGCGTCGGTGTCGACTTGCCCGACACGGTGAAGGGATACACCCAGCACCCGATCCAAGGCGTGAGCATGCGGTACAGCTTCGACGCCGGCAACATCCCCACCGCCAAGCACACCCAGTTCTATTCGATGCTCGGAGGACGAGGGATTTGGCATGACGGGTGGAAGGCCGTCACCACGCACCCGACTCTGAGCGGGTGGGGTCATTTCTCGGAAGACACCTGGGAGCTCTACCACACGGAGGTGGACCGAGCCGAGCTCCGGAACCTTGCCGGCGAAGAACCCGGCAGGCTCGCCGAGCTCGTGGGGTTGTGGTTCCACGAGGCCGGCGCCAATCAAGCTCTGCCACTGGATGATCGGTCCGGCGTCGAACTCCTCACCACACCTCGCCCCCAGCTGGCTCCGCCGCGCAACCGGTACGTCTACCGTCCAGGGGGAGCCGAGGTACCGGAAGCCGTCGCTGTCAACCTTCGTAATCGTTCATACTCGATCGGGGCAGTTGTCGAGTTGGCCGAACCGGGTGCGGCCGGTGTGCTGTTCTCGCATGGCGGCAGGTTCGGTGGTCACTCGCTGTACGTCAAGGACAACCGACTGCATTACGTGTACAACTTCCTCGGCAGTGAACAGCAGAAGATCGATGCCACCGAAGACCTTCCCATCGGCGAAAATGTAATCTTGGCAGCAACTTTCGACAAGGAAGGTGAGGATCCGCCGGGCACTGCGCACGGGGTGCTCGGCCTCTACTACGGCGATCGGAAAGTCGGTGAGGGCAGAATCCGCACTCAGCCAGGCAAGTTCAGCATCGGCGGCGGCGAAGGGCTCAATGCTGGCCGTGACAGCGGGGAGCCTGTGACCGACGACTACCCGGGTACCTCACCATGGGCGTTTACCGGTGGAACGCTCAGCCGGGTGGCGATCGACGTCAGTGGGGAACCGTACGTCGACCTCGAACGCGAAGCAGTGGCGATGCTCTCGCGTGAATGACAGATCTGCGTGCGTCTAATCCGAGCTGGGTGGAAGGTATCTCACGGTGGGTACTCCGCCGGGACCGTCCAGGCGGACTTCGGCATCGACCTGGTAGACCTCGGCTATCAGGTCGGCGGTGAGGACCTCGGTCGGGCTTCCGTGGGCAACGATGGAGCCACGGTTCAGCATCACTATCGAATCGCAGAACATGGCGGCCAGATTCAGATCGTGCAATGCCATGATCGTGGTGGTGGGCAGGCGACGCACGAGCGCGAGCAATTCGAGTTGATGGTTGATGTCCAGGTGATTGGTCGGTTCGTCGAGCAGCAACTCGTGAGGTTCCTGAGCGAGGGCGCGCGCGATCTGCACGCGTTGGCGCTCCCCGCCGGACAGGGTGTGCCACGACCGGTCGAGCATCCCGGAGAGGTTGGTGTGTTCGATCGCCGCGCGGACGGCGTCGCGGTCGGAACCTGAATGCCCGCCCCACAATCCGCGGTGCGGGGTGCGTCCCAATTCGACGACCTCGGCTACCGTCAGGTCGATCTCCGTGTTGCTGTGCTGATCGACGGTGGCAATCCGACGCGCGACATCTCGGCGTTTCCAATCAGGCAACGGAGTTCGGTCCAGAGTCACCTCCCCGATTGTCGGACGGTTCTGCCCGGCAAGCAGTTTCAGCAGTGTCGATTTTCCCGAACCGTTGGGGCCGAGAAGCCCCACCGTACTTCCGACGGTGGGGGACACGTCGAGGGCGTCGACTATGAGCGCCCCGCCGACCCGCCAGCTGACACCGGCCGCTTCGAGTGTCATGGCCTGGCCTTTCGTCTCCAGAGGATGACGGCAAACGCAGGCACGCCGACCAACGCGGTTACCACACCGGCCGGGAGTTCCTGCGGCGCAATGGCTGTACGTGCCACAGCGTCGACCCAGACCAGGAAGATCGAGCCGATCAGTGCGGACGCGGGCAGCAGTCGCCGATGGCTCGGACCGACGAGAGCCCGTGCCGCATGCGGGAGGACGAGGCCCACAAAGCCAATGGCGCCTGCGACGCTCACGATCACCGCCGTCATCAAAGCTGTTGCCAACAACAGGGTCACGCGCACTCGCCACACGTTCACCCCCAGCGACGACGCCGCGTCCTCGCCGAAGGCAAAGGCGTCGAGTGCGCGGGAGTGAGTCAGACAGACCACGAGGCCGACGGCGACCACCGCAGCGCAGAGCGCGACGTCGAGCCAGTCGGCGCCGCCGAGTGAGCCCAGGAGCCAGAACATCACGCCGCGAGTCTGCTCGGGATCGGCCGAGGTGATCACGATGAACGAGGTGAGCGCCGAGAACAGTTGGGTCGCGGCGACTCCGGCCAGGATCACCCGATCCGGCGTGCCGCCGGCCGCATGGGCGAGCAGCAACACAAGGGCGAAGGAGATCACCGCGCCGATGAAGGCGCCGCTCGACAAGCCGATCACCCCCGACCCGACTCCGAGGATCACGATCAGTACGGCACCGGTCGAGGCGCCGGACGAGATACCGAGGACAAAAGGATCAGCCAGTGGATTGCGAAGCAGAGACTGCATGATCGCCCCGCACAGCCCGAGGCCCGCACCGCAGAGCGCGGCGAGCAGAGTACGTGGCAGACGGAGATCCCACACGATGCCGTCGCGGATAGGGGTGACGTCCGCCGCGGTACCGCCGAGATGGCCGATGACGATCGAGGCCACCTCACCGACCGACAGACCGGCCGGCCCCAACGTGATCGCCACGGCGGCCGACCCGGCCAGCGTGACAACACCGATCACCCACAGCAGGGTGACGGTCGTCGGGTTGTCACGCAGGCGAACTCTTGTCGTCATCTCACGCCGTAGACCACGTAGTCGTCGAACAGTTGCCAGACCGTTCCCGACTCTCGAAAACCTGCTTGCGCGAGCGCCGCCAACTGGAAGTCGACGGCAGTGGGCGCGGTAGCGTCGCGTCCGGCGAATCTGCGCTCTCGCTCGTCGGTCATTGGTCCGATGCCGGGAGTTGCCCGCAACTCCTCCCACCAGCTGTCCCACTCGGGAGCACCGGCAGCAAAGGCGGAGCGTTGCGTCTGCTCGTCGTGAGCCTTCGCCCATCGACCGATGACAGGGAAGCGGCTGTCGAAGCGAAAGTGATCACCGTTGAGCAGGACTCCGTCAGGACTCAGCAGTTCGCGGCACTGCCGGTACACCTCGACGAGCTGTTGCGGTTGTAACCAGTGCAGCGCAGTTGTCGACACTATCGCCTGCACCGGTGCAGTCACCGAAGTCGGCCAATCGGTGCTCAGCAGGTCTGCGTCGACCAGCTGCAGTCGGTCTCCGAAACGAGTCGACGACTGACGGGCGACTTCCAGCAGCATCGGGTCGTAATCGATCCCCACAACGCTCGCGTGCTTGAACTTCTCGAGGATCCGGGCGCTCAGTGAGCCCGGTCCGCAGGCCAGGTCGACAACCGTGAACGGGGTGTGCGCGTACTGCAATTCGAGAACGTCGAGAATCGCGTCGAATCGCTTTTCGCGGTCGGCGATGTATGCCGCCTGCTGGTCGTCCCACTGACGCACCAGTTCACTGATCTCCGCGGACATCTAGACCACACCCAACTGGCGCAGCCCGTCGGAGAGCTGTTCGATGCCACCGACATTGCGGATCGAGGGATCCATCGTCGTTCCCTCGAGGATGATGTAACGCTTGTTCTTCACTGCGGTGAGCTTGCTGGCGACCGGGTCCGATTCGAGGAACGCGATCTTGTCTGCGGCACTGTCGCCGTCTCCGCCGCGGTCGAGATCTGCGAGCACCAGCACGGTCGGGTCACGATCGAGCACACTCTCCCAACCGATTTCGGGCCAGTACTGTTTGTTGTCGTCGAAGGCGTTCTTCGCGCCCACCGCGTCGGTCATGATTCCCGGTGCACCGCAGCACCCGGCGAAGTACGGAGTCTTCGTGGCTGCGTACCACCACGCCAGCGTCACGTTTTCGGCTCCCAGCGACGCCGTGGCGGTGGCCGCGCGATCCTTCAAACTCTCGGTCAGCTCGACACCTTTGTCCTTGACGTCGAACAGTGTTGCCACGTCGCCGATTTCGGCGTACAAGTCGTCGAGTGTGAGGGCCTTGCTCTGCTCGGCATCCTGACCGGTGCACTCGCTGGGCGACTGGTACGTCGCGACCCCGAGGTCGGTGAACTTGGTCCGGTCGGCGATGCCTTCCGAGGTGAACGTGTAATTGAAGGTCGTGTAGACCATGTCCGGTTCGCGTTCGAGGACACTCTCGAAGGACGGGAACTCGGTGTCGAAAGCTTGAACCTGACCGCGTGCCTCACGTAATTCGGGGAGTACGTCGTCGTCGCTCATGGCGTAGCCGGCCATCCGGTCCTGCACTCCCAGTGCGAACAGCATTTCGGCCGCAGGCTGATTTACCGCGATCGCCCGTTCGATCGGTCGCTCCACCGTGACGTCTCGGCCACAGTTCTGGACTGTCACGCGCGATTGTTCGGAAGAGTTGGATTGTCGGGCAGCACTGTCGTCGGAGGAGCAGGCAACCAACGACGCGCTCAACAAGGCCGCGACGGCAGCGGCGGGTAGGCGAAGTCTGGACAGACGCATGGAATCTCGTTCTCGCAGGGGCTCGTTCGCGGAGCCCGTCACCGTGTGAACAGGCGCCTGTTGACCCCTGCTGCCAGCCGGTATTCGGACTCGAGATCGCCCCACCCGAGCGCCTTCCCAGATTTTCATCCAGTGGCGTAAGCCCGGGCGGTCACCCTCACCGCTGCGCGTCAGTTCCGGATTCACACCGGATTCCCTGACCCCCTGTGTGGAGGTCCGCTGGCACAGAGGAACTTATCACCGCAGTGCACGGCCGGTCAGGTCGGCCGGTGTACGCGATCAGATCTCGATGGCCAGGTCGTCGATGTCGGTCAGGGTTCCACCGCCGGCGAGGATTCGCTCGTAGTTCTCGCGCCGACGGAGGTCGATTTCGGTGTTGCTGATGCCGCGCTTCCAGTAACCGAATATCGCGACGTCGTCTTTGTCGAGTCCGACGGTCGACCGAAAGTGCTTACGGATTGCGCGCATCTCGTTGCGTTCACCGGCTCCCCACACGACGTAGCTCGCGGGATCGGCGAGCTCGCGTGCTCGTGCCGCCAGTGGGCCGTCGGGCTCGGCGAGATCTGCGCTCACGCGGTGAAGCTCCAGGCCGGGGAGGGCGGG
This sequence comes from Rhodococcus sp. FW305-130, assembly GCF_058788335.1. Lineage (NCBI taxonomy): Bacteria > Bacillati > Actinomycetota > Actinomycetes > Mycobacteriales > Nocardiaceae > Rhodococcus > Rhodococcus sp. FW305-130. The sequence continues at coordinate 680,395 of NZ_JBYTAP010000003.1, forward strand.
CAGTTCGGCGAAAGCGACCTCGTCATCTGTTGTGACCCAGCCGATTCCGACCACGTCGGTAGGTAGCTGCTCGATGATCGAGTACAGCGCAGGTATTGCGGTGCCGTCCAGAAAAAGTGCGATCCGTCGACCTGGAACGTCGGGGACCAAGAAGTGTGGTCGCGGACCGGTGAGACCGAAGGTGTCACCGATGGTCAACGCCGCTGCCCACCTCATCATCGGGCTGGTCTGTCCGTGCAGGACCACGTCGATGACGATCGATCCGGTGGCGGAATCGTAGGAACGCACCGTGTACACGCGCGAAGCGTCGTCGAAATTGGGCCCGAGATTCATTCGTACGGTGACGTTCGGGCGTGACCAGGTCGGATCGTCGGTCGACTCCGTCAAACGAGCCGTGATCCGCAGCAGGTGGTCGCTCGGTCGCTCCATTGCTTCGACGACGGCGAGAACGTCGTTGAGTCCGCGATTGTGGTCAGCGGTTCGTAGGACGCTCGCCCGGGGAGTTGTTGTGCTCGTGGCGTCTGCATGTGTCATCGACTGTGCTCCTGGATCGGGTTTTCGAGATGCCATCAGGTTAGTGCTGCCTAAGTCGGCACAGTTGTCCAGAAGTGACATCTGATTACCCGAATCAAACCTGCGTCGCGAACAACGCGTTTGAGCGACTTGTACTCGCGCTGCTACGGTGCCTGTGATGTCCATACGTCGCTGTACTCTCGATTCCGGCCGTGCACTGCGCACGGCCCGATTCGGCGTAGCGACATTCCGCCGGGGGCGTAAGGCGATCGACCGCCGCCCCTCTGGTCTTGTCTGGATCGAAAGAGCCTTGGCCGCACCGGCCGGATCCGTCTGACATTCGCCACTTCGGCGAGCATTACCTCGCTGAGATTTCGCAGTGCCACACCTGTTGCAGTGCTGCGTATTTCCCGTACCTGAAGTTTCTCGCGGGTGAGTTGTGAGTGTCGGCGCCGCCGAGCCTGGATTACCAGCCAACTCGTTTTCGTGAAAGGTACACAGCAATGAATCGTTTCGAAGGTCGTCGTATTCTCGTCACCGGCGCAGGATCGGGAATCGGGCAGGCCACCGCGCTGCGGTTGCTCGCCGAAGGTGGCCGCGTGGTCGCTGCCGACATCTCCGAGAAGGGTCTGGCAGACACCCGGAGGTCGGCTGAACATGCCTCGACGGAGGGTCGTCTCGACACCGTCGTCGTCGATATCGGTGACGAGAATTCCGTCATCACGGTTGTGGGTCAGGCAATTTCGGCTCTCGGGGGATTGGACGTACTGGTCAACGCCGCCGGGATATTGCGAGGCGGGCACACCCACGAGACCTCACTGGACTTGTGGAATCAGGTGATCTCCGTGAACTTGACCGGCACCTTCCTCGTCACTCGTCAGGCACTGCCAGCTCTCCTGGCCACCGGCAACGCAGTGGTGGTGAATTTCAGCTCCACCTCCGCAGCCTTCGCGCACCCGTACATGGCCGCATATGCGGCGAGTAAGGGAGGAATCCAGTCCTTCACTCACGCACTGGCTCTCGAATACGGCAAGCAGGGTCTGCGCGCCGTCGCGGTAGCTCCGGGCAGTGTGAAGAGCGGGATCACCGACACCACGGCGTCGTACCTGCCGGAAGACACCGACTGGTCGCTCTTCGGCAAGCTGTCGCCAATTCTGAGCACTGATCTGGAGTCCGGTGGTGCTCCCATGGCCGGGCCGGAAAGTGTTGCGGGAGTTATCGCGATGCTGGCATCCGACGATGGTGCCTTCATCACCGGCACGGAGATCCGTGTGGACGGCGGCACTCACGCCTGATTCTGTGTCCGTCTGACGGCCTGGCCTGGGGCAGGCCGTCAGACGTGAGCCGTCATTCTCGCGAGCGAGTGATAGCGGGGACGACGTAGGACTGATCGAGTACGGCGGGCGAAGGTTCGTACATTCTCAGGACCGGTCGGAAGTCTCCGCGCGGGCAGGGGAGCCAGTTCGCCTTCGCCGTGGCATCTTTCGGCTCCTCGTGACTGATCGTGATCGTCAACGCACCGTCGGCGTCGTGGACGATGCCGGGAGTGCGGTCGCCGATCGAGTATCGGTCGATAGGGTTCGCCACGAGGAAGAAGTCCGGCACCGAGTACATCGTCAGCGACCAGAAGGCGCTCACCGGCGGAGTGGGGTCGAGTCTGATCGTGTAGGTGCGGTTTCCGTTCAATTGCGTTCCCTGATCGTCGACGTAGGTCATGATGTACGCCGCTTCGTAGGGGTAGTTGCCCCACAGCCCGCCCTTGGCCGCCGCCGCGCGTTCGATGATTCGCAACCTGGGATCGGCGATCTTGAATTGTGGATCGTCGATTGCACCGACCTCGAAGTAGTCGAGGTTGTAGTCGAAGGCGTGGAAAGTCAGCTTCCAGCCGTTGGCCTCGGGGCTGGAGCCGTGCGTGAGTGCTTCGTGCAGATTCTTCTCTCCGGCGGTCAACCCGTCTGCGAGCGCCGCAGCGTCGTCGGCAGACAGCGATACATAGGGAGAGGCCCCGTGCTCGGTGACTCCGATCGGTGAGAACGAATCCTGGAGTTCTCGATCGCGCGGGGCCGGCGGAAAGGCCTGCGACCAGATGCGGAGTTTCTCGAGGAAGAGGAGGTCCTGGCTGACCTCGGGGTCGGGGACCGGTAGACCGGCCGGAGCCCCGGCGGAGTCGACGACGGTCAGGGTGGTGGCGTCCTGCAAGGCGTGCACGGCGGGGAGGTCGTCGCCGCCGCACGCCCACCGACCGACGATCGATGCAACGGTCGTGGGAAATCTGATCACTGTGGTCTGGGCGGTCGGGGTTCCGGTCCAGGTGGGTGGGACGAGAAGGAAGTCTCCGCTCGTGGTGCCGGTGGCACGGTGCCCGACGTAAGCGAAATTGTTTGTCCAGGCGTCGACGAACTGGAGGACGTAGTAACGGCCATCGGTATCGGGGACGTGCAGCGCAACGGGGCCGACGGAAAGGTCGATCTGCGCCATGGAATACACGGTGTCGTTGTTGATCGTGACAAAAGTATCTGCCGGGCCGGCGAGTGTGCGGGCGTGACTGAAGGTGTTGAAAGGTGCGGCGGGGTTCGCTCCGACACCGTCGTGAACGTACCGATGGACCTGGTCGAGATTGAAAACGAGGGGAAATCCGTAGATGTACGCCTGAGCTGCAAGCTCGGTGCGACTGGTGTCTGTCATCTCTGCCCTCTCGTAGTTCGTCGGTTCGACGTCCACCTTGCGGGAACCCTGCCGTCGAGGCATCACCCGCCGAGGGTGACGACGGTAGAGGGAGAGGCCATGTCGGATCAGGAAACAGCGGTGCTGACTGCAACTGCAGACGAGTGGAACGTCGCGATGTGCTCGAACGACGCCGAAAGGATCGGCGACTTCATGGCCGACGACTGGGTGATCGTCTCGGAGTCCGGGGTGTCCACCAAGGCGGAGTTTCTGGGCTTCGTGGCCTCTGGCGACCTGACTCATTCGGCGATGGATCGCGTCGGGCGCGCTCGCGTGCGTTTCTTCGGTGACGTTGCGCTTTTCACCACGCGGATCACCAATACTGCGCACTACGACGGAAGGCAGTACGACGCCGACGAGTGGACCACCGACGTGTTCGCCCGGCGAGACGGTCGTTGGCGCTGCGTGTTGAGCCACATCACGCCGGCCGTCGAGGCCAAGATCGAAGGCATCGAACCGTGAGGGATAAGAAAAAGAAAGGCCAATGTTTTAACGCCGACATTATTGGGTAGTAATACGAGTTTCGTATTGATGATGTCGATTATCGGATTTCTTGATTGTGAAGTTTTTGTAGTAGCGTCAGTTGAGTAGATCATTTCTATACGCATACCGGATGAGGTTCTCACATGATTGTTCTCGGCATTATTCTGGCGTTGATCGGCTTTTTCACGGGGTTGAGCATTCTGACCACCGTCGGCATCATTTTGGTCGTCGTAGGTGCAGTTTTGTCCATCCTCGGTGCTACCGGGCGTGCAGTGGGCGGACGAAAAGTCTGGTATTGATCGATACTGCGCGAGTAGCTGAGAAGGCGGTACCTGATCTCTTCGGAGATCGAGTACCGCTTTTTCGTTCTCCAATTGATTTTCGGTGTCTCCACCCGAAAGTATCGCTCTGAGCTGCGTCGGGTAAACATGAAGGATGCTTTCTCGAGATCATGCGGAAGAGAAACCTGCGGAGAGATTCAGGTTTCCTCGCAGATGGAATCAAGTTGACGAATCACGCCGCGGTTTGGTGTTGGCGTGGGTGGCCTTCACACTGACGTTCGGTGGAGCACGTCTGGTGACCTGGTTGATCCAGATCGACACCAGGGACGTCGGCGACATCAGTGCTGGTGGGACGCACCTTCACCATTACCTGTGGGGAATCCTCCTGTTGGCCGGGGTGGCGATCTTCGGCCTCGTAGACCGAAGCCCTCGCGCACGAACATGGATGGGCATCGCGTTGGGTATTGCACTCGGGCTCATCGTCGACGAGGCCGCGTTGCTGATCACTCTCGACGACGTCTACTGGCAGAGCGACGGTTGGCCCAGTATCGCCATCGCAGTGTCGATCATCGGAGTTGTGGGAACCGGGCTCGCACTGACCCGAAGCGGAGCGGAGAGGCCTCGAGGTTGATCCGACTACGGCACGGGTACTCACTCCCGTGCCGGGAAGTCGCGCGGATCGTGAGGTGGCTTGAATGGATCCCAGTTCCGCAGACCGTTCACCGGACTCCGAAAGTGAAGTCCAAGCCGTAGATCCGATGGCGGAAGCGGAACGCGAAGCCGCAGCATTGGCGACGCCTGTCCGGCCGCTGGGTGAGCCCGGACCGAGATTCGACCGTCGGTCACCGTTCTTCATCGGTCTGAGCGCCGCGGCCGGAGTTGCCGTGACTTATGCGGTGATCGAAGTGCTGCTTGCGGCGCGAGGCATGCTGATCCTGATCGTGGTCGCGCTGTTTCTCGCGGTGGGCATCGAACCGATGATCGTCTGGCTGGAGCGGAGACATTTCCGGCGCTGGATCGCAGTCACCGTGGTACTCCTCGGAATTGCAGTGATGTTGGCGCTGTTTCTCGTTGCTGCGATCACCCCGCTGGTCGAGCAGGGACGTCAGTTTGCATCGCACGCTCCCGAACTCCTGACACACATTCGTGACCGGTACCCGATCGTCAACGACCTCGACGAGAAGTATCACCTCGAGCAGCACCTCACCACACAACTGGATGGTTCGGGTTCTGCGCTCGCGACGGGTTTGCTCGGTGCGGGGCGGGCGGTGTTCAGCGCAGTCGCCGACGCCGGAATCGTTGCTGTACTGACGACGTACTTCTTGATCGACTATCCACGAATCCGCACGAATCTGTATCGGCTGGTGCCACATTCGCGGCGGCCCCGAGCAATCGCCATCGGTGATCAGATACTGGCAGGTGTGGGTGGGTACGTCCTCGGCAATGTTCTGATCTCCGTGATCACCGCAGTGTGCACCTTCGCGTGGTTGTTGATCTTCGACGTGCCGTACCCGTTGATCCTGGCGCTGCTGGTCGCTCTGCTCGATCTGATCCCGATAGTCGGTTCCACGATCGCAGGGGTTATCGTCGCCCTGGTCTCCCTGACAGTCTCTGTCCCAACGGCATTGGCGACAGTTGCATTCTTCATCGCGTTACGTCTGCTCGAGGACTACCTGCTCGTTCCGAAGATCATCGGGAAGACGGTAGCGGTCCCGGCGTTGGTGACTGTGGTCGCGGTCCTGTTGGGCGGAGCGTTGCTCGGTATTGTCGGTGCGTTGCTGGCGATTCCGGTCGCTGCGGCCTTGCTGTTGCTCGCAAGAGAAACGCTCTTCCCTCGCCTCGACGCTTCTTGACCGGTTTCTATCGGACGCTTCGCGCGCGACGCCGCGAACCAGGATTCGGCTTGGGGCACATCCGAGTCGGGATGGTTTCCCCTTCGTCGGTGATACGGAATACCGATACTTTCTCGCTACACCCGTGATTCAGATCGACCGCGTATGCGATGGCGGCGCGATCCGAGACGAAATCTTCCATCACCGTAGTACCGTCCGGTAGTTCGATTCTGTAGTTTTCCATGACTTACACAACCTTCTTTCGCTAAGACGATCCTACCCGGCCCGCGAAATGGCAAACCGTGGAACATAACGTGCGACAGTCAACTTCGCGCCGCGCCGGTGCAATGTTTCGACAGTTCGCCTGTGGGGTAGTGAGAGTCGGTCAGCCCGCTCAGGCGGTACGAATCGAACCATGGAGGATCCGCGCAATGAGCGCAGTATCGAAAGCGATGTACAAGCCACTCTCACTGGCGACGAGCGTCCTCGGCGGCATTTTGGCCGGTGCCGTCTTCCAGCAGGTGTGGAAGCGCATCGGTGACGACAAGAATGCGCCCGAGCCAAAAGATTTGAGCAGGTCGAGTAAGGAAGTCCTGATCGCCGCCGCCCTGCAGGGAGCCATCTTCGCTGTTGTGCGAGCCGCTGTGGATCGTGCGGGGGCAAAGGGCTACCAGGCCCTTGCTCACGAAGATCCCCGGTAGGAACGCCCGGTTCGGTTCGAGTTCAGTCGACGACGGCCGCGATTGCCTCGATCTCGACCAGTTGATCGTCGTAACCGAGAACGGTCACACCCATCAGAGTGCTTGGGGCGTCGTGATCACCGAACGCGTCGCGGACTACCTCCCACGCCGCAACGAGGTCGGCTTGATTGCTCGACGCCACCAGGACGCGGGTGTTGATCACGTCGGTGATGGACGCGCCCGCGTCCGAGAGAGCTGTTCTCAGGTTGTCGACGGCCTTGGCTGCCTGTCCTGCGTAGTCGCCGATGGCGGCAGTGGAGCCGTCCTCGTTCAACGGGCAGGATCCGGCCAGGAAGATCAGTCGAGCCTCGGCGGGAGCCGTTGCTGCATAGGCGTATTCAGCGACCGATGAGAGTGATGTGGAACGGATCAGAGTTACCGACTTCGACATATTTTCCCCAAGGAATAGTAAAGTTTTGCAGCGAGTCTTTCACATCGCGCCAGGGGTTGCCAATTCATTGTCGGACCCATCCATCCACGCTACGGCTACGAATCACTGTCAATGAGCCGAGAAGAAGAGCACGCAGCATCTGTCGACGAATGGCTGACAACCAAACAGGTTGCCGCACTGTTCCATGTCGACAGGACCACGGTGTCCAGGTGGGCGAGGGAGGGCAAGGTCGGCACTCTGAGAACGCTTGGCGGACATCGGAGATACCGACGTTCGGAGATCGAGAAGTTGTTGCGCAACCGTTTGACGACGCTTGATCCGAACTAGCCTCCGACATGAAACAGACAGGTCGCCGAGCACGATGAGGGCTCGGCGACCTGTCTGGTCAGGATGAAGTAATTACGCCTTGGGGACGCGGATGATGAGTGCGTCGCCTTGTCCGCCGCCGCCGCAGAGTGCGGCTGCGCCGATGCCGCCGCCGCGGCGTTGCAGTTCGAGGGCGAGGTGCAGGGCGATGCGGGCGCCGGACATGCCGAGGGGGTGTCCGACGGCGATGGCGCCGCCGTTGGCGTTGACCTTGGCGGGGTCGAGGCCGAGTTCGCGGGTGGAGGCGATCCCGACGGCGGCGAACGCTTCGTTGATTTCGACGAGGTCGAGGTCGGTGGGGTCGATGCCTTCCTTGGCGCAGGCCTTGGCGATGGCGCGGGCGGGTTGGGACTGGAGGGTGGAGTCGGGTCCGGCGACGACGCCGTGGGCGCCGATTTCCGCGATCCAGGTCAGGCCGAGTTCTTCGGCTTTGGTTTTGCTCATCACGATCACGGCGGCGGCGCCGTCGGAGATCGGGGAGGCGGAGCCGGCGGTGATGGTGCCGTCCTTGCTGAACGCGGGACGCAGTTTGCCGAGGGATTCGGTGGTGGTGTCGGCGCGGATGCCTTCGTCCTGGGAGAAGACGATCGGCTCGCCCTTGCGTTGGGGGATGGAGACGGGGACTACTTCGTTGTCGAAGTAGCCGTCTTTCCAGGCGCGGGCCGCGTTCTGGTGTGAGGCGGCGGCGAAGGCGTCCTGCTCGGCGCGGGTGATGTGGGTGGTTTCTTGTTGGTTGACTTGTTCGGTGAGCAGGCCCATGGCCTGGTCGGTGAAGATGTCGTGGAGGCCGTCGTAGG
>NZ_JBYTAP010000004.1:0-1439 GCF_058788335.1 Rhodococcus sp. FW305-130
GTGAACCCCGGAACCTGAACCGGATGCTCGGTCGTCACCGGCGGAGGAGTGATCTCCGGACCGGTCGGCGGCTTCGCAGTACCGGTGACCTTGTTGTTGACCAGAACGCCGCCGGCAACACCGTCGTTGACCTTCACCTGATAGGTCAGAACAACCGACTTACCCGCCTCGAGTGCACCCGTCCACGAGAGCGTGGCGCCCTCGAGGGTCGGAGCAGTCGCGTCGACACCGTCGACAGTTGCCTTGAGCGAACCGTCCACCAACGCGGCGTTGTCGAGAACCTTCGACAGATCATCGGTCAACACCACCGGATCAAGGGTCGTGTTACCCGTGTTCGCACCGGTCACCGTGTACGTGATCGTCTGACCAGCAGCAACATTGGTACCCGAGACCGGATCCGCAGTCTTCGCGACCGTGAACCCCGGAACCTGAACCGGATGCGTCGTGCACAGCTGAGTCGCCGGATCACACACCTCCGGAGGATCAACCGGAGGAGTCGTCCCCGGAACAACGAAGTTGAGCACCGTGTTGTCGGCATTCGCCGCAACGCGATCGGCATCAGCCTTGACCGTGACGGTGTACGTCACCGTCTTGCTCTCGCCGGCCGCCAAGGTCCCCGTCACCGAGAAACCATCCGTGCCGACCATCGTCGCAGTCAACGGAGCATCAGCACTCAAGCTGCCCGCAACCAGATCAGCATCGTCGAGCAGACCACGCAGATCGTCGAAGTGCGCGACCTCACCCGCACCGTTACCGGTGTTCGAGAACGTGAGCGTGTACTTGATGTCCTGACCGGCAACAACATTCGAACCCGACACCGGATCAGAGGACTTCACCACAGCAATCTTCGGAGACACCACCGGGTGCTCGGTCGTGACCGGCGGAGGAGTGATCTCCGGACCGGTCGGCGGCTTCGCAGTACCGGTGACCTTGTTGTTGACCAGAACGCCGCCGGCAACACCGTCGTTGACCTTCACCTGATAGGTCAGAACAACCGACTTACCCGCCTCGAGTGCACCCGTCCACGAGAGCGTGGCGCCCTCGAGGGTCGGAGCAGCACCGTCGACACCGTCGACCGTCGCCTTGAGCGAACCGTCCACCAACGCCGCGTTGTCGAGAACCTTCGACAGATCATCGGTCAACACCACCGGATCAAGAGTCGTGTTACCCGTATTGGCACCCGTCACCGTGTACGTGATCGTCTGACCAGCAGCAACATTGGTACCCGAGACCGGATCCGCAGTCTTCGCGACCGTGAACCCCGGAACCTGAACCGGATGCGTCGTGCACAGCTGAGTCGCCGGATCACACACCTCCGGAGGATCAACCGGAGGAGTCGTCCCCGGAACAACGAAGTTGAGCACGAACACCCCACCGACCACATCGGCATTGACCTTCACCGAATACGTCACCGTCTTCGTTTCGCCGGCCGCCAAGGT
>NZ_JBYTAP010000004.1:1537-318582 GCF_058788335.1 Rhodococcus sp. FW305-130
GTTACCGGCGTTCGTGAACGTGAGCGTGTACTTGATGTCCTGACCGGCAACAACATTCGAACCCGACACCGGATCAGAAGACTTCACCACGGCGATCTTCGGAGAGACCACCGGATGCGTCGTGCACAGCTGAGTCGCCGGATCACACACCTCCGGAGGATCAACCGGAGGAGTCGTACCCGGAACAACGAAGTTGTTCACGAACACCCCACCGACCACATCGGCATTGACCTTCACCGAATACGTCACCGTCTTCGTTTCGCCGGCCGCCAAGGTCCCCGTCACCGAGAAACCATCGCTGCCGACCATCGTCGCAGCCAACGGAGCATCAGCAGTCAAACCACTCAATGCACCCTTGTCCACAACCTGACGCAGATCGTCGAAGTACGCGACCTCACCCGCACCGTTACCGGCGTTCGTGAACGTGAGCGTGTACTTGATGTCCTGACCGGCAACAACATTCGAACCCGACACCGGATCAGAGGACTTCACCACGGCGATCTTCGGAGACACCACCGGGTGTTCGGTCGTGACCGGCGGAGGAGTGATCTCCGGACCGGTCGGCGGCTTCGCAGTACCGGTGACCTTGTTGTTGACCAGAACGCCGCCGGCAACACCGTCGTTGATCTTCACCTGGTAGGTCAGAACAACCGACTTACCGGCTTCGAGTGCACCGGTCCAGGAGAGCGTGGTGCCCGACAGAGTCGGAACAGTCGCAGGAGCACCATCGACCGTCGCCTTGAGCGAACCGTCCACCAACGTCGCATTGTCGAGAACCTTCGACAGATCATCGGTCAACACCACCGGATCAAGAGTCGTCTTACCCGTATTGGCACCCGTCACCGTGTACGTGATCGTCTGACCAGCAGCAACATTGGTACCCGACACCGGATCCGCAGTCTTCGCGACCGTGAAACCCGGAACCAAGTGATTCGTCTCCACAGAAGGAGGAGTGATCTCCGGACCGGTCGGCGGCTTCGCAGTACCGGTGACCTTGTTGTTCAAGACTGTGCCCGCGGCAACGCCGTCGTTGACCTTCACCTCATAGGTGAGAACGACGGACTTACCGGCTTCGAGAAAACCAGTCCACGAAAGGGTGGTGCCCGACAGAGTCGGATCAGCGGCAGGAGCACCGTCGACGGTCGCCTTCAGCGAACCGGGAACGACAGCGGCGTTATTGAGAACCGCACCCAGATCATCGTTGATCTTTACCGGATCGAGCTTCGTCTTACCGGTGTTGGTTCCGGTGACGGTGTACTTGATCGACTCGCCGGCCTGAACCGTCGAACCGGAAATCGGATCAGCAGTCTTCTCCAGTTTGAAGCCGGGAACCGAGTGATTCGTCTCCACCGTAGGAGGAGTGATGTCCGGACCGGTGGGTGGCTTCGCAGTACCGGTGACCTTGTTGTTCAGAACCGTGCCCGCGGCAACGCCGGCATTGACCTTCACCTGGTAGGTCAGAACAACAGACTTACCAGCCTGGAGATTGGCGGACCACGACAAAATGCTGCCCGACAGGGTCGGAGCAGCGACAGCAGCACCGTCGACGGTCGCCTTCAGCGAGCCCGGAACGACAGCAGCATTGTTGAGAACCGCACTCAGATCGTCTTTGATCGTCGCGGGAGTTAGGGCCGTCTTGCCGGTGTTAGCACCGGTGACCGTGTACGTAATGGTATCGCCGGCCTGAACCGTCGAACCTGTCGCGGGCACAGCGGTCTTCGCGACCGTGAACCCGGGCATGGGATGCGTCGTGCAGAGATTGGTTGCAGGATCGCATGTTGTGGGAGGAGTTGTTGTCCCCGGAACGAGGTAGTTGTTCAGGACTTTGTTGCCACCGTCTTTGACCGTGACGGTGTAGGTGACTGTCCCTTTGCCGCCGGCTGGCAATGTGCCGCCGACTTTGATTTTGTCGGCGCTGTCCAATGCAGCGGTGAGTCCGCCTGTAGCAGCACCGACCGCAACCGTTCCGTCATCAATGACGTCGGCAAGGAAGTCCGTGTAGTCGATCGTTGCCGGCGCAGTGCCGGGATTCTCGAAATTCAGAGTGTAGGTGATTGTTTGGCCGATATTGACCGTCTCACCGGTAGGTGGTGACGACGACTTCTTCACGAGAACCGGAGTGTTCTTGACCTTGCAGTACACGTTGTCGCCCGGTGTGAGTGCTGCCTGCGCAACGTCCCCGACCCTGAGCGCCTGGGTCACACCGTTTACCTGGCAATCCCATGACGTCGCATAGTTCGCGGTCTTGGTCGCCGAGGTAGTTGGCTTCTCCCAGAACGTGACAGGAGTAGGTGTCGTATCTGCGAGGAGCGTACGCCAGCCAGTCGATGCCATCGTATCTGAAGCGCCGGTCGTGGTGCTCTTGATCTCGGTCGCTGCAGCAGCACCCGCGTTTGCGTGGTGGCCGGTGCTCATGCCGATAGTGAAATCGTCACCGGGGGTGACGCGCGTGAGGTCCTTGTCGATCTTGACCTTCGAGAGCAGGACACCGAAAGCCAGACCCTGACGAGAGGTCGCCAGAACGGTATTACCGAACGTCGCCGCGAAGTTGGTTGGAGCGGTCGATGCAACAACCAAAGTGCCCGGCGAATACTCCTGGTTGTTGACCAGGTTCCAAGAATCGCATCGGACGGTGGTGGCGGGCATAGCCGTCAGCCCACCGTCACAAGCGCGAATTCCGGGATAGCCAGGTTCGTCAACACCAACTGTGCGCGCGATTTGTCGCAGCGGCTTGTCCGAATTGAAGGTGAGGAACTCTTTGTCGGTTGATGTGTTTGCGTCAGTCGACTCGGCATCGGCTGCTACGAGACCGTAGTTGTACACCGTGCCATTGGGCCCGGTCATCACGATGTTCTTGAGCGACACCGTCCCGCCGGATTGTCCATTCACGGAGGACTTCTGGTAGATCGCGGGCTTGATCGTCGACGGCACACCCGTGTAGGCGGACGTTCCCAGCGCTGAGTAACTCAACGTGGGGAGTGCCTTCGCTTCGACCCCCTGATGCGTCTTTCCTGCTACCGAGTCGGTGAGGAAAGCCTTGAAGTTGATCTTGTAGCCCTCGGTGAGCTGGATTTCCATCGACTGCCCGGCCGCGGATGTGGCCGCGGCTTCGTTGAGCGCCGACATGTCGATCCAACAGATGTTCTGCGAGAAAGGGCCAGTGTTAGGGGCGCTGAAGGCACAGCCCTTTGCGGGCTGTTCGTCCGGCAGGACAGCAGCACGAGCCGGCGTCTGAGCCTGAACGGGACCGCCGAGCGTCGCGGCCGGCTGCGCTGATGCAGCTACTGCCGTCGCGCCGGAGAGGCCGAGAATCATCGCGATGGCGGTCCACACCACCGTCCACGCTCGCACCCAGGGCGGGAGCCCTGCGGTGAATAAGGCCGACCTTGTCGGCGGTATGTCGTTAGGCATTTCTTACTCCCCAGGATGTGCCTGATCGATGTTCGGTGGACGGAGATGCGAGAGCGCTGGCGCGAACTCCCGATTGATCGGTTGGTTCGGGTCGATCCGCCTGTTTTCGGCTGATCGACCTCACACCGGACGCTGTTGCCGGTCCTGTCATTCGAGCTCCTCTTCGGAAACACCTGGTGTTGGAAGAGCCGCCCTGAACAGGACCTTGGCCCTCGAAATCCGTGCAAATCGAGAGCAACCTTCCAGTTATCTGGTTCAAGATAACAGATAACCGGGAGCTTGCCCATCGAAAGTCAGACAAAGCAGACCGATCGACGTTTTTGTTCGTAGATCGGACAAGCTTCGAGGAGCAGCGTTGTTCAAGCGAACAATTCAGCCCTCGGCGCACGGCACTGCGCCGGACGCGATGGCATTCAGCGTTTCCGCTGACCAGATCGGGTGACGACCAACTTCGAGGCGACCAGGAATCTGGACGAATGCCCAATATGGATAAGGCCTGTTGGATGCGCCACAGCCCCTCGAACCATGAACGGAAACTCCGTACTGAATGGAGTCCAATCGCCCGTGCAAGCACGTAGAAATTTATCGAATTGGTCCAGACCGCACCCGGCGACGGCTGCCGGTAACGAAGCACTCCGGCGCTCCGATAATTGGGTTGCGAGGCGCCATCTTCGACCGAAACCGAGCGGGCGCCTTCGAGCCAGACCCAACTTCAAGTCCGTTTTGTAGCTTTTCGGTTGGAGCAGTCCTGCTCATTTTCTGCCATAGCTATCTTCTGATCCTGCTCAGCTAGTCGAAAGTTCAGCGACCGTGGCTACCACTCGGCAGAATTCTCGTAACTGACGAGCAACAACCGGACTAACCAGCCAAGCGTCACAAGAGTGCCAAAAAGGGCCCTTCCGCGTGCCTCGAGGCAAATGCATCGAGGGCGAAAGGGCCCGAACCGGGCACCACGGAGCCAAGGGCCCCCGCCGCAAACTAGCTGCTGCCGAACCCCACACTGTTGGCGTAGCGATCGAAATCGCCCTGCGCCCCGCTGTAAACGTTGATATCGGTATTTCCGGTGATCCCGGGGATGCGTCCGGTGCTGGTGTACTGCCAGAAGGTCCAGTTGGACCAACCACCGGGCAGCGGGCCCGGTGCGTTCTGCCCGTTGTAATCGGCGATCCACAGCGGGTAGTGGTTGAACTCGGTGGTGTTGGCCATCTGGGTACGCCAGAAGTTGGGGTACGTGTAAATGATTGGCTGCCGCCCGGTAAGTGCCTGGACTGTATTCAGGTAGCGATGAGTCCAGTCGATGACCTGACCGGCGGGCAGTCCCTTCGCGTCCTCGAGATCCAGGACGGGCGGGAGGTCACCAGGTCCGTTGATACCCAGGACGATCGCCGAATAGAAGGCAGCCTGGGCTTCGGGGGACTGGCGAACATCTGCGTAGTGGTAGGCCCCGCGCGAGACGCCGGCAGCCCGCATGACCAGGCAATCCTGGATGAAGTACGGATTGACGTAGTTGAGCGACTCGGTGGCCTTGACCATCGCGAACTCGTGCCCTGACGCCTTGACCTGGAACCAGTCGATTCCGGTTCCGTCCACGTGCTGCCACGACGAGACGTCCGGGCCGCGGGGAGCGTCGGCAGCGGCGAGGCCAGGTGCCGTGATCGCGATGGCAGCTGCCATCGCGATCGGGGTGAGCTTGCCCAGTGTCCTGACGATCCGTCGCTCGACCATTTCCCGAGAGTAAGGTCGACTAGTCCGTTTTGTCCGCTAATTCAGGGAATGTTCACTCAACCGAGCCAATCGAGAACGGCCGCCGCGGTCCACGACTGTTGCATACTGCCCAGCGGCTCACCGGTGAAAGGCTCGTAGTACTCGGCAAAGCTGCCGTCACTGGCCTGCCGCAACCCCTCCGAACGCAAGACGTGCGATCGCTCGGCCCACCCCCGACGCGCGAACGCCCACGAGAACAACCACGTGATCACCGGCCACACCGGGCCGCGCCAATACTCCCGAGGACGGAAATCGCCGGAAACCGGAGACGTCGACGGTGGGACGGCAAATCGCATGTCCGGGTGGCCACAGAATTTGGGCCCCTCGAAAGTACGCAACAGAGCGCGCTCGGCATCGCGGCTCAGGCCGCCACACAGCAACGGCGCAAACATCGCGATGGTCTCGGTATGAACCCATCGTCCGGTGCGAAGATCGAAATCCTTTGCTGCACCCGATCGTTCATCGGTGGTGGCAATTACGCCCTGCCGGAATCGATCTGCCCAACCGCGCAGATCACGGACGTCGGAGTTTGGTCGCGAATGCTCCTCACCGATAGTTGCCAAAACGTCACATGCCATCGAGAAAACCGCACTGACAAACACGTCCTCCACGGCAAAACTCATGGCAGTGGCGAGTTGAGAATCCTCGTACCTCACGGCCTTCATCTCTTCGAGAAGCCAAAGGTAGCGGTCGTATTCGTGATCCGTGGGTCGCTGAGACAAGTCGGTCACCACAGCGAGATCAGCGCGCTGATACGCAGGCACTTGTCCCGCAACAACATTCGCGTATGCCAGATCCCATCGCGGAGAATTGTCCATCCCCGATTCCCACCCGTGATAGAGCGCGATGCGGCCGTTGCCGTCGAGATCGCGGGCCTCCGCCAACCAGCGGTGCCACCGAACCAGATCGCTCCAGCGCCGGTCGAGGAACTCTTCCGCGACCGCACGCGTCGTACGTCCGTGCCGACGCGAATGATCGAGAATCCGCTGCACCGCAATCGCGTGAACGGGGGGTTGGGTGATTCCCGACGTAGCGGTACCCAAAGGAGCATGCGCTGCCAGCGCATTGACATCCCACCGCGTCGGGCCGGGGAAGTAGCCGTCGACACCGTTCGCGAACACGATGTGCGGAATCATTCCGTTCTTCCACTGAGCCGAAAGCAAGGTATCGAGCTCTACTACCGCCCGTTCGACGCTGAGCGGCGCCAAACCTACCGCGACGAACGCGGCGTCCCAGCTCCACATGTGGGGATACAGCTTCGGGGCAGCGCTGGTCATCGTGCCCAGGTCGTTTCCGCGCAGCAGGTAGGCAGCTCGGGCGGCGAGCTGAGTCGGGGTAAATCCGCGGTCGGCCATAGATGTCTATTTTGCGACGCGTGGCGCCTTTGCGCTCATCGAGCACGAATCGGGCGCCGTAACCGCGATAATGTGGCAACACCGTCAGGCGATCTCGAAGTGGAGGGCTTGTGCGCGAGAAGATCAAAGCACTGCTGTTCGACGTCCAGGGCACAGCGACCGATTTTCACAGCACCCTGTGCCGAGAGGCCCGTCGGATCACCGACGCCGACGTCGACTGGCCAAGATTCGTCAATCTCTGGCGCGCTGAGTACTTCGCGAACACCTCCGAGGCCGACGACTCCACAGGCGAATGGGTGACAGTACATTCGGTGTACCGCGAGGCTCTGCGCAAGCTGTTGGCCCGCGAGAGCATCGAACTTTCCGATGCCGAACAGGAAGAACTCACCACCGCCTGGAAATTCCTGGACCCGTGGCCGGACACCGTCGCAGGCCTGACAACCCTGCGCCAGCAGTACACAATCGCTGCCTTGTCCAACGCCGATGTGAATGCCGCAGTCAGCATCGCCCGGCAAGGAAATCTGCCATGGCATGCCGTCTTCACCGCCGAAATGGCCGGTGTCTTCAAACCAGATCCGAAGATCTACCACCTGGCTGCTCGATACCTCGGGTTCGACCCGGCCGAGATCATGATGGTTGCCAGCCACAAATATGACATCCGGGCGGCCAAAGCTCTCGGATTCCGCACAGCCTTCATAGCTCGACCACTCGAATTCGGAGCCAGGGGCAATCCCGATGTGTCATTCTCCGACGAGTTCGACATCAACGCCGAGGACTTTCTCGATCTGGCAGCGCAATTGGTCCACTGATGCCGTGCCTGCGCGTCGTTGCTGGTATTCCTACGTGAAGGAATATCGAAACGGACAGGCGGTTTGGATTTCATGGGCACCAAGGAAGACAGCGCTACCCGCGAACGCAAGGCCCTGCGGTACTCCCTCGTGGTCGCAACGGCGTTGGCTGTGCTCGCCGCATTCTGGGGCTGGATCTCGCAGTCCCAGGTGATCCTGCTCGACGGTGTGTACGCCCTCATCGGAATGGTGTTGACGGCGCTGTCGCTGCGGGTCTCGCGGATAGCCGACTCGGGCCCCACCGCACGCTTCCCCTTCGGTAAGGAGGCATTGATCCCGGTAGTCATCGCTGTCCAGGGCATGGCGCTACTGGCGACGCTCGCCTACGCCGCAGTCGAGGCAGTTCGTGTCATCCTCGCGGGCGGGGCCGACGTCACCGCGGGGTCGCTGGTGGCATACGGCGCTGTCAGCGCAGTGGTGTCGATCATCATCTGGCGCTACGTCGGACAAGTCGACCGCACATCTGATCTGCTCGTCGCCGAAGCCAGGCAATGGGGAGCGTCGGCTGCCTTCAGCGCGCTGGTCGCAGTCGGTGCTGTCGTCGCAATGATCCTGGGCCGCACCGATTTCTCCGACGCCGACCGATATGTCGACTCCGTCTTGGTCCTCCTCGGCTGCGCGATGTTGGTCCCGCAACCGTACGCACTTCTGCGAACCGCACTGATCGAACTCCTCGAAGGTGCTCCCGGCGAAAACGTTCAGGCCCGCGTGCACGAAGCCATCACCGCCGTCCGCGACGAATTCGGTTTGGACGAACCGACTCTCACCATGAGCAAGGTGGGTCGCAAGCTGTATGTCGAAGCGACGTTCATGGTCGCGCCACACAGCTGGGACATCGACGGTGAAGACGCAGTTCGACGCTCGTTCGCCACCAGCCTCGCCGATCTCCCCTACGAACCGTGGCTGAACATCGAACTGACTACAGATCCGGCGCTGATGCTCTAGCGACGGAATATGCTCTCGAACAACAGAATCACGACGGCCGGGCCCACCGCACCTTCTCGAAATCGTCCTTGACTCGAAAGTATGTTCGAGTATGATGGGAGATGGAACGGGGGGTTCTCATGACGATCGACACCATCGACGACGCTGTCACTGCCGTGGTCAACAGCTCCGCTGTGGGTGTGCGCGGACGATTGTGGCGGCTGCACCCCAGCGACGTCCGCGAGATCGCCATCACCGCGTCAGCGGAAATCCTTCGCCTGGAAGCCATTCGAGTGGCCGCCGTCGACACCCTGACGTTGAACCCGGACGAACAAGTACTCTGCTACCGCGGCACCGGACAATGGCTCGCGAACCACACCATGCTGCAAATCTCCACCGGCAGAAGAATCGCAACCCTAGGCAAAGCGCTACGGTCATTCCCCGAGATCGAAGACCAATTCGACTCCGGCGACCTCACTTTCGAGCACGCAGCACTGATAGTGGCGTTCTGCGAATCCCCACCCAAAACAATGCCCGACGCCGCGCTACCGTACTGCCGCGACACACTCCTCGCGGCAGCATCCGGCGTCGAAGCAACCACCGTCAAACTGCGCTACGCCATCAGCGTCCTCGAGCACATGTTCGAATCCGACGACATACCACCAAGCGAAGACACCGATCGCAACGAACTGCGCATCTCCCCGACCCTCAACGGAAGAGTCGCCGTCCGAGGCGATTTCGACGGAGTGACCGGCGAGATGCTTCTCTCCGCCCTCTCCAGCCTCTCCATGCCCACCCCCGCCAAGGACGGCACACCCGACAAACGACCCGCCGCCACACGCAACGCAGACGCCATGGCGGAGCTGATCCGGCGCTACCTCGACAACGCTGCCACCGGTATCGACGGCGGCCAACGCCCACACCTGAACGTGCACATCAACGCCAAAGACCTGGCCTACCACCGTGAATGCGCCACAACGGGTGATGGCTCAACACCTGGCCCGTCCGAGGACGACGATCCCGGCATGCTGGATCTCGACATTCACGATCTCGACAAACAAGATCTCGATGTCGGCCACATGCCCTGGATGGGACCACTGAGCGTCGGCCGCACCCGCATGATCGCCTGCGACTGCATGCTCGGCGCCGTCCTCCTCGACGAAAACGGTGCCCCACTCGACGTCACCCCACTCAAAAGGCTTGTCACCGCGGCACAACGCACCGCCCTGATCGCCCGCGACAAAGGATGCGCCTTCCCCGGCTGCGACTGCGTCCCCGCCTGGACCGACGCCCACCACATCAAACACTGGGCAAAAGGAGGACCAACCATCATGGACAACCTGGTCCTGCTCTGCCGAACCCACCACACCCTGATGCACCGAAAACCCGGATTCACCGGACAATGGGAAATCCGGATAGGCGCTGATCACCTGCCCTGGTTCATCCCACCGCCAGGCATCGACCCCGACCAGAAACCCCGTCGCTCCACCACGCGGATCTGAACCCGGAGGTCACCGAGCAAACGCCTCGGTGACCCATTCCGGCATGCTCTCAATTGCCCGCCCACTCCAAAAGATCTTCGGCGGTCCACGTATTGATCACCCGATCCGCTTCGATGCCGCACTTTTCGGCCCGGTCACAGCCGTAGCCCTGCCAAGCCAGCTGACCGGGGGCATGGGCGTCGGTATCGATGGAGAAAAGACAATCGAGATCGCGGGCCAACTCGATCAAACGCGAAGGCGGGTCACGACGCTCCGGTCGGGAGTTGATCTCGACGGCGGTCCCTGATTCTCGGCAGGCCTCGAACACTTTCTCCGCATCGAACTGCGACTCGGGCCGGGTTCCGCGAGCACCCTCGACAAGACGCCCGGTGCAATGCCCGAGAATATCGACACGCGGATTTCGCACTGCAGCAAGCATTCTGCGGGTCATCGCCTCGCGTTCGGACCGCAGCTTCGAGTGCACGCTCGCCACCACGATGTCGAGTTCGTCGAGTAGATCGGGATCCTGATCGAGTGAACCGTCCTCGAGGATGTCCACCTCGATTCCCGTGAGGATGCGGAAGGGAGCCAGTTCGGCATTCAACCCGGCTATCACGTCGAGTTGAGAACGTAGGCGCTCCGCGGACAGCCCGTTGGCAACAGTGAGGCGAGGCGAATGATCGGTGAGGGCGCAGTAGTCGTGGCCGAGTGCTGCTGCGCGTCGCATCATCTCTTCGATGGGGCTTCCGCCGTCGGACCAGTCGGAGTGTGTGTGGAGATCGCCGCGCAGCGCTTGGCGCAATGGGCCGTCTCCGATGGGCTCGGCCTGCCCCCGCAGTTCCTCGAGATACTCGGGGACGCCGTCGTACGACTGGGCGATGATCATTGCCGTCTTGGGCCCGATGCCGGTGAGAGCCTTCCAACTGTCGGCCTTCCGGCGAGACTCCTTCTGCTCGTCGGACAATCCAGCAAAGACCTCCGCAGCTCGGCGATAGGCCTTGACGCGGTGCGTTTCAGCGCGTGATCGTTCGAGCCAGTAGGCGATCTCCCGAAGCGCTTCATCCGGTTCCATGAGACCACTGTTCCGTCAGCAGCGGCTCGCGGCAAGCCTTGATCCCCTTACGCTGTGAATATGGACGACCCGAGAGCACGATTCGAAGCCGCGCGGGTGGCTCACCTGGCAACGGCAGATGCGGCCGGCGTTCCGCACATCGTGCCGCTGGTATTCGTTTTGGTCGGCGACACCGTCTATTCCTGCGTCGACCACAAACCGAAGACCACCACCGCTCTTCGCAGGCTCCGGAACATCACCGAGACGGGGCGTGCGAGCCTGCTCGTCGATCATTACGACGACAACTGGTCCGCACTCTGGTGGGTCCGCGTCGACGGACGCGCGGAGGTCCTCGGCCCCGGTACCAAGGAGTCCGAGAGCGCAATCGACGCTTTGGCCGCAAAGTATCCGCAGTACGTAGATCACCGACCGCACGGACAGGTGATAGCCGTCCGCGATGTGGAGTGGTCGTCATGGTCGGCAGCAGCCTAAGGTTCTGTCCTAGTGTTCAAGGAGCGAAAGTGATTGCAACACTCTCAATTCGGGCAAATTGGCGGGGGATCGATGAAACGACGACAGTTACTTCAGCGCGCAGCCACAGGCCTGGCGCTGGTAGCGGGGCCTCAGGTGATCGACATGGGTAGCAGTTCCGGAAGCAGCCAAGACGCAACAACCCCGTTGGATGAGCTGTTGCAAGCCGTTTCGCTCTCCCACGTGAACGACCCCGCGACCACGCCGATTTTTCCCGGCGATCCCGCGTTCACTCTCGACACAGCGGCAACCATCGCAGACGACGGCTACTACCTCCAGTACGTCAAGGAGGGTGAACACACGGGCACACATTGGGGCGCACCCGCGCACTTTCAGGAAGGTGGACTCACAGCCGACCAACTCGATCCGGCCGACCTCTTCCTTCCCGCAGTGAAGATCGACATCCGGGACAAGGCTGCCGCCGATTCGGACTATGCGCTCACGGTCGCGGACCTTCAGGAGTGGGAAACGCGCAACGGCAAGATCCCCGATGGAGCGGCCGTAGTTCTCTGGACCGGTTGGGAATCGCGCTGGGGTAGCGAAGAATATGCCAACGCCGATGCCGAGGGTGTCACCCACCAACCCGGATTCTCGGTGGACGCGGCGCAGTGGCTGATAGACACCGGACGCTTGGGCACCCGCGGAGCATTGGGAACCGACACCTTCGGTCCCGACCTCGGAAACGACGAGACCTACCCCGTCTCGACGCTCCTGTACGACAAGCATCGAATCAGCCTGGAGAACTTGAACAATCTTGCCGCCCTGCCAACCACCGGGGCGAGCATCCTTGTCGGTGGCGCGATCAACAAGGCCGGATCGGGTTCACCGGCAACGATCTTCGCACTCTTACGGCGCTAGTCTTCGCGGCGATCGCAGTAGACGACAACGGCGCCCTTCCCGCTTCTCTTCGCCTCGTACATCGCCGCATCGGCTCGGCGGAGAAGAGCGTGTGCACTCAGCGGCTCGTCCGCCAACTCGAACTGCGCGACACCAACGCTCGCACCCACCGACACCGATGTGTCTGCAGTCTGATCAGAACTGAGCGCGTCGACGATCCGGCGGGCTACGACGACGGCGTCGTCGATCGGGCCCTGCAGAAGCACCGTGAATTCGTCGCCGCCGAATCGAGCGACAAATGCACTCTCGGGAACCGCTTCGCGCAGACGCGCCGTGAGGGCAACCAGCAACCGGTCACCGGCCGGGTGCCCGTAACGATCGTTGACCTGTTTGAAGTCGTCCAGATCGACAAGCATCAGCACCCAATCGGAGTTCGTGAGGCGGTAGTTCTCGATGGCGCTCGCGAAGTGTTCGTCGAATGCGGCCCGGTTGGCGAGCTCGGTGAGTGGGTCGTGATGCGCTCGGTACCGGAGTTCGTCCTGCGCAGCGGAGATCTGTTGGAGGAGCGCGTCGTTCTCGAGGAGCGTGAGTATCTGGCGCACCAGCGCGAGAACCAGCACGCCGACGCCGAGTATCACGACCACGGCATCGAGGTTGCCGACGATCAGTGCCTGAACAGTCACGATCGTCGCGATCACCGCGATCAACAGATACGGCAGCAGCAACTGAGTCCGATCACTTCGCCACTGCTGTGGCGCGTCGCGGTTCCGAGGCTCGGTTCGCTTCGTCAGCGCCGCCAGGGCGATCAAAGGCGGCCCCGCGATGAACCCGGCATCGGCGATGGTCGGCATACTCTCGGCGCCGATCGCGACCAAGTACGCGTACAAACTGTCCGAAAGGGAGAGCATCACCAACCCGCACCCGAGGAACGTCAGCGGTTCGCGGATCTCGGCAACGGCCTTCGGCCCGATGACCATCAGCAAGACCATCGCGATCAGAACGAAGTCGGTGATCGGATACATCACCGCGACAAGAAACCCGAGAGATCCCGTCGGACCGGTATGAACGACGGCGCCCAGGGCGGTCGTCCACGTGAGGATGAACAATCCACCGACAACGACAAGACCGTCGAGCGTCAGCACGAGCCAGAGATGGATCGGGCCGATCGCCTCACGCCGGGGAGACTCACGTACCAGCGACAGAAGCGCCGGTACGGCAAACACCGGGAACATGAAGAAACCGATGTCCGCGATCGACGGCGACGGAAGTGGTACGTGGAGAACTGAGCGGTAGAACGCCCAGAAGAACATTCCGAGGGTCCAGCCGGCCATACCGAGAGCCATCAGAGTTCGCCAACGACGCTCGACTCCGTGATGGCGCCGCGACGTCCACCAACAGACCGCAGTCGCAGTGGCGCCGCCGACGAGCTGGGCGACATCGTCCACCAGAACCGAGGTTCGTGGGCTGAGCAGCCCGGATCCGGCGAGGACGATGACCGCAACAACGACGCCGAGAACCAGCCACGTGCGTCGTGCTCGGAACAGCGTCATCGAAGGGCCCATCGGTGTTCAAGGCGTCACCACCGATTGTCTTGCAGCCGGCATCGTTGCGGCCGGAATGTTTGTGGTGACGAATGCCCGTACGAACCTACCCGATTTGGTAGCGGATTGTTAACTGGACGAACGATCAAGACCGCCCGTCAAGCCGCGGCGCTGTATTCCGCTCGGGTCCTACGCCGCTGCGAAGTCCATTTCGCGATCACCCCCTGCGACGGGCTGAACAGGTACACCAGGGCGAATAGGATGCCCTGCGTCATCACAACCATGCCCCCGGAAGCTGTGTCGAGGTAGTAGCTGACGTAGATACCCGTAATCGCGCAGATTGCGGAAACCACCGGAGCTATCACCAGCATCCGCGAGAACTTGTCAGTGAGAAGGTAGGCCGTCGCGCCGGGGATGATCAGCATCGCCACCACCAGCACGACTCCGACAGCTTGCAGCGCCACAACGGACGTGAGTGCGAGGACGCCGAGTAGCAGCGATCCGAGACGCTTAGGCGAAAGACCTATCGCGTTGGCATGGATCGGGTCGAAGGCGAACAACGTCAGATCGCGACGCTTGATCAACAGAATGCTCAACGCCAACGCGCCGAGTATCGCGACCTGCAGAAGATCGGACGAGCTCACCCCCAGCAGGTTGCCGAAAATGATGTGGTTGAGATCGGTCTGGCTGGGGGTCACCGAGATGAGAACCAAACCGAACGCAAAGAGAGTCGTGAAGACGATACCGATCGCGGCGTCTTCCTTGACGCGGCTGGTGTTACGGATCAGTCCGATCAGTGCGACGGCGATCAGCCCGAAGATCAAGGCCCCGATGGCAAATGGAGCGCCGACGACGTAGGCGAGGACAACACCGGGCAGGACAGCGTGCGACACTGCATCACCCATCAGTGACCACCCGATGAGCACCAACCAACAACTGAGCACCGCGCAGACAACCGCCGCCACAACCGCAACGGCCAACGCGCGCACCATGAATCCGTACTGGAGAGGATCAAGTAGCAGTTCTACGAGGTTCATCGATCAGGTCCTGTCCATCACGTCGAGACCGAAAGCCAGGGCGAGGTTTTCCGGTTGAAGCACGGTGTCCGGGTCGGCGTGCACCAGGACCTTGCGCATGAGCAGTACCGCCTCGTCGCAGAGTTTCGGCACCGCGTGGAGGTCATGGGTCGAGACCAAGATCGATCGGCCGTCGGAAGCCAACTCTCGTAGCAGCGTCGAAATCGTTGCCTCGGAACGCTTGTCGACGCCGGCAAAAGGCTCGTCCAGCAACAGTATCGACGCGTCCTGTGCGATACCGCGTGCGACGAAGGCGCGCTTCTTCTGACCACCCGAGAGCTGACCGATCTGACGATCCGCAAATCCGGTGAGTTCTACTCGCTCGAGGGCCTCTGCCACCGCCTCGCGATCTACACGCCGCGGACGTCGCAAGAACCCGAGGTGGCCGTACCTGCCCATCATCACGACGTCACGGACACTGATCGGGAAGGTCCAGTCGACGTCTTCACTCTGCGGCACGTATCCGACGCGCCCGCTCTTGCGCGCAGCGGCTGCGTCGAGACCGGCGATTCTCACAGAGCCGTTGTCCGGCTTGATCATTCCCATGATCACCTTGAACAGGGTCGACTTTCCTGAACCGTTCATACCGATCAGTCCGCAGACGCTTCCGGAATTCAACGTCAGATCGACATGGTCCAGTGCGTGGACCTCGCCGTAGTGAACGCTGACGTTTTCGACGCGAATGGCTTCGTTCATGATTTACCGCCGGTCAGACCGCCGAGGATGACGTCGGTGTCGTGGCGAATCATGTCCAGGTAGGTGGGCACGGGACCGTCGGCTTCGGACAGCGAGTCGACGTACAGCGTCCCACCGAATTTCGCACCGGTCGCCCCGACAACCTGCTGCATGGGGGCATCCGAGACCGTCGACTCGCAGAAGACGGCGGGAACGGAATTGGCCCGGACGAAGTCGATCGCGGCGATGATCTGCTGCGGCGTCGCCTGCTGCTCGGCATTGACCGGCCAGATGTAGGCCTCGCTGAGTCCCGCGTCCCTGGCCAGATAGGAGAACGCACCCTCGCAACTGACGAGTGCACGCTGACCTGCGGGCAATGCCGCCAGCCCACTGACCAGGCCGTCCTGAACTGCTTGCAGTTCCGCCTTGTACTTCGCGCCGTTCTCCGCAAATGCCGAGGCATTGTCCGGGTCGAGGTCACTGAAAGCAGTCACCATGTTGTCGACGTAAATCTGCGTATTCAACGGAGACATCCATGCATGCGGATTGGGCTTGCCCGCATAGGCGTCGCCGGCGATCGGAATGCCTTCGACGCCGTCGCTGACCACGACGTGTGGCACGTCCAGACCGTTGACGAATTTCGCGAACCACGCCTCGAGGTTCATGCCGTTGTCGAGGATCAGATCGGCTTCGCTCGCCCGCCGAATGTCTCCGGGCGTCGGCTCGTAGCCGTGGATTTCCGCCCCCGCCTTGGTGATCGACTCGACGCGAAGGTGATCGCCGGCAACGTTCTGGGCGATGTCCGACAGCACGGTGAACGTGGTGAGCACCACCGGGCGGTCGTCGTCGGAGCCGGAATTCACCGCAGAACAGCTGGAGAGAAGCAGGGCGGCGAGGGCGGCAATTCCCAGGCGGCGGAAGTTCTTCGCGTCGCGAGTCGTCATGGTCGAACTCTAATATGTGGGTAAACAAATACACAAGTTCGTATAGCCGAACAATCTTCACTCGATAGGCTCGGACCATGCGTCCTACTGCCTTGATCACCGGTTCCAGTCGCGGCCTCGGAGCTGCCATCGCACGCGAACTGGCGCCGACACACGACCTGCTGCTCGGTGCACGATCCGCACAGGCCCTCGAGCCGATCTGCGCCGAACTGCCCGGATCGACGCCTCTACCCCTCGACCTCACGGACTACGACGCCGTCGCGGTCGCTGCCTCGTCCATCACGACGCTCGACGTGCTGGTACACAACGCCGGCGTGGCCGACATCGGAACCATCGAGGAATCCTCGGTCGATCAGTGGCGGCGCACCCTCGAGGCAAACGTCATCGCCGTCGCCGAACTCACTCGTGTCCTCCTTCCTGCCCTCAGGGCAGCCGGTGGCCACGTCGTACTGATCAATTCGGGTGCCGGACTGCGCGCCAACGCCGGCTGGGGCTCGTATGCAGCCAGCAAGTTCGCCCTGCGCGCTTTCGGAGACGCACTGCGCCTGGAAGAGCCGTCCTTGCGGGTCACCTCCATTCACCCCGGTCGGATCGACACCGACATGCAGCGCGACATCGTCGCCGGTGAGGGCGACGAGTACGACCCGGAGCGCTTCCTGAAGGCCTCCACTGTGGCGCGTGCCGTACTCACTGCCGTCGAAACACCGTCCGACGCACACCCCACGGAGATCGTGCTTCGACCTACCGGCCGGTAAATCCCCAGTTCGCCGGTAACGGAATGATGACGATGGCCACCCGGATATCGCTTTTCCCGGTACTGGCCCGATACTGACATCAGTTGTCGGACAAAGAGACTGGACTGGTTCTCAGGAGTTCATCGAGAGGTGGTGTGCGATGCATGATCATACGAATACGTGGGGAATTTCCACCGAGGCTTTCCTCGGGTGGTACGTCGCCGCTGCCACCGGAGCGGTGGTGATCGCACTTGTGATCAGAGGCGTCGCCATGCGCAAGCCCACACCTGCATTGCGCACACTCACACCACCGGAGATGGGTGTACTGACCAGCGACGAGCGTGCGGTACGCGCTGCCGTGGCAGAACTCGAGAGTGCTGCATATTCTGCCGGCCAGGGTCAGCCTGACCGCTTCACCCGCATCGTCCGCCAGCGGATCGACGACGCCGGTGGAACTGCCGTGCCCTCCCGGCTCGTGCCGACACTTCCGCTGCCCCTGTTGGAGCTTCGTAGCGACCTGGTGCAGGCCGGCTACCTGAACGGCAATCGTGAACACACTTTGACGCGATTGTCCGTGGTACCGGTCGTTGTCGTCGCCGTGGTCGGCACGATCAGGACCGGATTCACTGTCGTGAACGAGAACCCGGTGGGATACCTTCCGCTCGTGGTCGTCTGCCTCGCCCTGATTGTCGTAACCCTTCTCCGCCTGAGCCGACGGACTCGTTTCGGCCAGGTCGAATTGAGTCGCTTGAAGGACGAATACTCCTACCTCACACCGAATTTCCAACCGTCGTTTGCTACCTACGGGGCGACGTCGGCGGGTATTGCCGCGGCACTCTTCGGTCCGGGTCGCGACGGCGGTTGGGCACCCGGATGCGGCGGCGCGTCTTCACCGTCCAGTTGCTCGACCTTCTCGAGCACCGTGAGCTGTGGGGGGTGAGTGCGGTGAACAACTACTACTCAGCCGACACGTGGGGGATCCCCAGCCAGACTTTCCTTCAGTGGTACCTGGTGGCGGCTGCCGTCGCGATCGGACTCTCGCTGTACAGCCGAATGACTGCGCGCCGGTCGCCCGTGGTCGTCGACTCGGTCCGTCGGCCGCTCACTCCTCCCGAGATCGGCGCCTTGACCAGTGACTACCAGGCCGTTCTGGCGTCGATGGCTATTCTGCGCAGCGCCGAGCTGATCAGCACCGAAGGCAAGACCAAGCAGGCACTCAGTGCGGAGGACAAGAATCGTCTCGACTGGTTCACCCGTACGGTGCACAAGCGGCTCGGAAACGGAAAGGTCCCGCTGCGGCAGGTGCGTCTGATGGGACGGCTGAACGTCGCACTCGCACAACTACGTACGACATTGATCGACGAGGGATATTTGCAACGCCAGCAGGACGGTCTGACCGCTGCCCTTCGGACTGTTCCGATCGTGGCGGTAATTGCTCTCGGCTTGGTCCGTCTCGTCGCCGGAATCGCCGGCGGTAAGCCGGTCGGGTTTCTGCTCCTCACCATCATCGTTCTCGCTCTGATGATTCCAATTCTTCGCATCAAGCGTCGTCGGACAGCTTTGGGCGACAGCGAGCTTCGACGCCTCAAGCACGAAAACTCGTACCTCTCACCGAAACTGCGGCCCGCGTACTCGAGCTACGGTCCCTCGCTCGCCGGACTCTCGGCGGCGCTCTTCGGTTCGGGAGCTCTGGTTCTGATCGATCCCGCGCTGGCGGGAGCAGTGGCTGCGGGCGCCGCGTACAGCCCGGGCGGCGGGGGTTCGAGCTACTACAGTTGTGGCTCCTCATCCGGATCGTCCGGCTCGGACGGCGGTGGCGGCAGCGGTAGCAGTTGCGGCGGCGGGGGGTGTGGGGGGTGAGCACGCATGCAGCCGACACGTGGGGGATCCCCAGCGAGGATTTCCTCTACGGCTACATAGCCGTATCGGCCACGCTCATGGTTCTCACTCTGGTGTGGCGTCTGATGATCCGGGCACGCCGGTGCAGGTATTCCGCCGGGCACGGGTATTCCGCCGAGCAACTGACACCTCCGGAAGTCGGAATGCTCACCGGCGAGTCACGCGCCATCGCAGCGTCATTGGCAATCCTGCGTAGCGCTGATCTGATCACCACCGACGGCGCTGTCCTGCGCCCGTTGGGCCCTGGCGACGAGACCCTGGACTGGTACACCCTCACCGTGTACCAGCGCCTGGCCCAGCAGGCTCTACCCCATCGTCGGCGGCAACTCGCCGAGCGCATGACGGTGGAAACAGCTCGCCTACGAAACTCTTTGGCGGACCGGGGATACCTGACCTCCGACAGCACCAGGCGTTCAATCTTTCTCTCCACAGTTCCGCTGAAGATCCTGGTGGCCGTGGGTATCGTCCGCATTGCTTTCGGACTGCACAACGACAAGCCCGTCGAGTTTCTGATTCTCGCCGTACTCGCCACCGGGTTCAGCATCCCGCTGCTCGGGCTCAACTTCGATCGCACCACCTCGGGCAGTGCGGCACGTTCGGAACTGACCACGGCACACGCCTACCTGTCCCCGCGCAACAAGCCTGCCTTCTCCGCCTACGGCCCACGCTTGGCGGGGATGTCCGCCGCTCTCTTCGCAGGTTCGGCGATGCTGATGATCAATCCCGCCTTGGCCTCCGCCGCCGGAATCGGTGCCGACGGCAGCGGAAGTAGCGGGGGTTCGGACGGTGGCGGTTCAGACGGGGGAGGCGGCAGCTGCAGTGGGGGTGGCGGATGTGGCGGCGGCGGTGGTGGATGCGGGGGATAGCCGCGTCCGGGCGAGCAGAAGCGCTGCGGCCTCGGTAGTGATGCCACGTTCCTCGCTCAACGAATACACCTCGTCCAGAGTTCGACCGATCCCTCGGGTTCGTTCGACGACGTCTTCCTCGTTCCACCCCAGGACTTCTCGCCCCACGAGGTGAAAGGCTCCGCCTGCGTTCGCGACGAAATCAGGGGCACAGAGAACCCCGCGGCTCCGCAGAACCTCGCCCGCAGCGGCATCGGTCAAGATGTTGTTTGCTGCGCCCGCCACGGCCAGAGTCGGAATCGACGCAGCAGCAGCGGAATCGATGATGCCTCCCATCGCACAGGGAGCAAAGAGGTCACACGACGTTCGAAGTACCTCGTCCGCAGGAACGATCGTGTGCCCCGCAAGAGAAGCCGCCTCGAGGCGCTGCGGGTCCGTATCGGCAACAAGCAGGCGTGCCCCAGCCTGCGCCGCGAGACGCACAACATCTCCGCCGACGGCGCCGAGCCCCTGAACCAGCACCTTTCGGCCGTCGAGTGTTCCGAGTCCACGACGACGCGCCGTGGCCTTCATCGCTTCGAACACGCCCAGAGCCGTGGCGTGCGCGCTGGAACCGGCGCCACCATTGTCGACCGAACGCCCGAAGACGTACTTGGTGGTGCGACTGAGCTGATCCATGTCGGACGAGTTGGTGTTGACGTCAGGACCGGTCCAGTAGTTTCCCTCGAGCTTGTCGATGTTCTCCGCGTGAATGTCGAGGATACGAGACCAAGTCGCCGAGTCGATCCGATTTCGCGGTGCGGGCAGTGCTATCACCGACTTCCCGCCACCCATCGGCAGGTCGGAGACCGCCATCTTCAAAGTCATTGCGCCGGACAACTTCCCGGCGTCCGCCAGCGCGTGACCGATCGAGGGGTAATGCGCCGCCCGCGTGCCACCCGACGCCGGTCCCAGACGGGTGGAGTCGATTCGGATCACAAAGGTCGTGCCGGTCTCCCGATCATGTCGGGTGACGGTCAGTTCACCGTCCCAGCGCAGTTCGTCGTCGATGCTCATTGCAGATCCTCTTCTGGTCATGGTTCAGCTGTGCGCGTGCAGTGGTGTTCCCGCGAGTGCGAGCATGGCCTCGCCCAACGCCTCGTTCTGGCTGGGGTGCGCGTGGATGAAACGCCCCACTTCATCGGGAAGTGCTTCCCAGGCGACGGCCAACTGCGCCTCACCGATCAGTTCACCAACCCGGTCGCCTACCAGGTGGACGCCGACGACGGGACCTCTGGTTCCGCTGCGAATCACTTTGATTCCCCCGGTGGTTCGCAGGATCTGACTCTTGCCGTTACCCGACAGGTCGTAGACGACGGTGGAGACGTCACCGTACTGCGTGCGCGCCGCCTCTTCGCCGAGTCCGACTGACGCAACTTCGGGATGTGAGTACGTCACGCGAGGAATCAAGTGTTCGGCGACCGGTATCGGATCCTTCCCGGCGATCTGTTCAGCCACAAAGATTCCTTGTTGGAAACCTCGGTGCGCCAACGCAAGACCGGGCACGATGTCGCCGACCGCGTACGCACCGTCCACGGACGTACGGAGGCGTTCGTCGGTGACGACAAATCCCTTGTCGAGGCTGATTCCGTTTTCTTCGAAACCGTTACCGTCCGTGCGGGGTCCGCGGCCGACGGCGACCAACAGTAGGTCGGTATCGACTATCGTTCCGTCACCTAGTTCGATGCGGACCGAATCGGCTGCTTCTTTCGCGGAAACGATCTTTGTGTCTGTCTTACAGACGATTCCGCGTTTCCGGTAAGCCCGCTCCAGCTGCTTCGACGACCACGGGTCCTCGGCGGCGATCAGTCGGGGGAGTGCCTCGACGATCGTGACTTCGGCGCCGAACGAGCGCCAGAGGCTCGCGAACTCGACGCCGATGACACCGCCACCGAGCACTGTCGCGCTGGTGGGCACCCGGTCGAGTTCGAGCGCCTGGTCACTGGTGAGGATCCGGCGGCCGAGTTCTATGCCGGGCAGTTCCCGCGGATACGAACCGGTGGCCAGAACGAGTGATGTTCCGGTATAGCGGGTTCCGTCGACGTCGATGCTTCGCCCACCGACGTACGTTCCGTATCCGTTGACGATAGTGATCTTGTGTTGCGCCAACAAACCTTGCAGCCCGCTGTACAGCCGCTCGACTGTCCCGTTCTTGTAGTCGTGCACCTGCGCGATGTCGATGCCGTCAAAAGATACTCGGACTCCGAATTGCTCACTGGTGCGTGCCGAGTCGGCGACCTCGGCGGAATGCAGCAGCGCCTTGGTCGGGATGCATCCGCGGTGCAGGCACGTTCCGCCGACCTTGTCCGCCTCGATCAGCGTGACCGACAATCCGAGTTGGGCGGCGCGGATGGCGCAGGCATAGCCGCCCGATCCTCCACCGAGGATCACGACGTCGCTGTGGGGTTCTGCAGTTGTCGTCGGAGCCTTGATCATCGGAGCCTTGATCATCGGAGCCTTGGTCATCAGAGCCTTCCCAGGACGCGGATCGGGTTCTCGATGTAGTCACCGAACAGCCTCAGGAATCCGCCGGCTTCGCCTCCGTCACAGACGCGGTGGTCGAAGCTCAACGAGATCTGAGTGACCTTACGGACGGTCAACTCGCCGTTCACCACCCACGGCTTGTCGATGATGCGCCCGATCCCCAGAATTGCCGCCTCGGGGTGATTGATGATCGGAGTCGATCCGTCAACCCCGAATACCCCGTAGTTGTTGAGCGTGAACGTGCCGCCGGTCAGGCGGGCGGGTTCGAGTTTGCCGTCGCGCGCAAGGTCGGTGGTCACCCGAAGTGCTTGTGCGAGTTCGACGGTGCTCAGGGCGTCCGCATTTCGAATGACCGGTACCATCAATCCCTTCGGTGTCTGTGCGGCAATTCCCAGGTGGATGCGGGCGTGTCGAACGATCTCGCCTCGAGCAGTATCGACCGACGAGTTCAGTTCGGGGTACTGCGCCAACGCCGCGATGGTCAGCCGAGCCAGGAGCGCCATCAGGCTGATCTTGTCGGAATCGGGCAGTGACTTGTTGATCTCGGCTCGCGCCGTCAACAGTTCGGTGGCGTCGACGTCGACCCAGGTTGTTGCGTCGGGAATCTCGCGGCGGCTGGCGGACAGCTTGTCGGCCACCACCTTGCGAAGCCCCTTGATCGGGATCCGTTGGTCGCTCACGTGCGACGGTTCCGTTTCCGTGCCGGCGTTCGACCCGGCCTCGACGTCAGCGCGCGTTATCACCCCGCCGGCACCGGATCCGGAGAGCAAGGAGAGGTCGATATCGTTGTCGACAGCCAGCTTACGAACGATTGGTGAGATCACGCGTACCGACGGAGCAGCTCTGCGACGGCGTCTCGGTGCATCCTCGCTGGTGCCGTAGCCGATCAGGACGTTGCCCGAACCCGCGCGTTCCTCTTCACGGTAACGCTCGTGGTTGGCCGAAACGACCGCGTCGACACTGCCGCCACCACTCACAGTGATCAACGGCGTGCCCACCTTCAAGGTGTCGCCGTCCTTGCCATGTAATTCGACGACGGTCCCGGCGAACGGGATAGGCACGTCCACAGCAGCTTTCGCAGTCTCGACCTCGACGACGATCTGATCGATGGTGACCACGTCGCCGACCTTGACGTGCCACTCCGCAATATCGGCCTCGGCCAGACCTTCACCCAGGTCGGGGAGCATGAATACCTGATTGCTCATGCCGTCACCGCCCAACGGGTGTCCGGGGCGTCGTTCCACTGCAGACGGTCGACGGCGTCCAGGACACGGTCGACGCTGGGC
Source organism: Rhodococcus sp. FW305-130 (assembly GCF_058788335.1). NCBI lineage: Bacteria > Bacillati > Actinomycetota > Actinomycetes > Mycobacteriales > Nocardiaceae > Rhodococcus > Rhodococcus sp. FW305-130. The sequence goes on from NZ_JBYTAP010000004.1 coordinate 25,263, forward strand.
AGGTGGTGACGCTCGAGCTTCGGCGCGGGGTAGGGGATGTCGAATCCGCTGACCCTGAGCACCGGAGCGTGGAGACGGTGGAAGCATCGCTCCTGCACGCGAGCAGCAATTTCCGCACCAACACCGGCAAAGCCCTGCGCTTCCTGGATGACGATGCAGCGTCCGGTCTTTCGCACCGACGCGGTGACCGTCTCGTCGTCGAACGGCACTATCGACCGGATGTCGATCACCTCGATGTCGCGGCCCTCGGCCGCAGCAGCCTCGGCGGACTTCAGTGCAACCTCCACGGACGGACCGTAGGCAACGAGCGTCGCGTCACGACCGGGGCGCCGGACGACGGCGCGCCCGATCGGCTCCCGTGCGGTCAGTTCGACATCGGCTCGCGAGAAGTACAGCTTCTTGGGTTCGAGGAAGATCACCGGGTCGGGGTCCTCGATCGCCGAACGTAGCAGTGAGTACGCATCTTCCACCGTGGACGGCGCCACGACCTTCAGGCCGGGCGTGTGTGCGTAGTAGCCCTCGCTGGAATCACAGTGATGCTCCACCCCGCCGATACCGCCGGCAAAAGGAACACGGATGACTATCGGAATCGACAGTGCACCCTTGGTACGGTTGCGGATCTTTGCGACGTGGGAGGCGATCTGCTCGAATGCCGGATAGGCAAACGCGTCGAACTGCATTTCCACGACCGGACGAAAACCAGCCATGGCCATGCCGATTGCGAATCCGATGATGCCGGACTCGGCGAGGGGAGTGTCGAAGCATCGGTCGTCGCCGAAGTCGCGGGTGAGGCCGTCGGTGACGCGGAAAACGCCGCCCAGGGTGCCGACGTCCTCACCGAAGACGACAACGTTGTCGTCCGCAGCCAGAGAGTCACGCAGCGCGGTGTTGAGGGCTTGAGCCATCGTGAGCATGGGCATGGTCAGTGTCCCCCTGTGTCAGCGGCTTCGGCGGCAAGTTCGGTTTCGAGTTGGGCTTGTTGCTCACGCAATTGCGGTGTCTGCTCGGCGAAGACGTACCGGAACAGATCGAGCGGATCGTGCGGGCGGTCGACGTTCATGCCGGCGCGCAGTGTGGCGGCCTCGGCTTCTGCCTCTGCGGTCAGTGATTCCACGAACGCGTCGTCGATCAGATCGTGTGCGCGCAGATACTTTTCGAGACGCGGCAACGGATCTCGCCCGAGCCAGCTTTCCACCTCGGCACTGTCGCGGTAGCGGGAGGCGTCGTCGGCATTGGTGTGTGCGTCGATGCGATAGGTGTGTGCCTCGACGATCACCGGTCCGTTTCCGCTGCGGACGAAGCGCGCCGCCTCGTCCATGACGGCCATCATCGCAACAGGATCGTTGCCGTCGACCTGCTCGCTGCCGATCCCGTAGCCGACGCCCTTGTGCGCTAACGTCGGTGCTGCGCTTTGACGTGACAACGGGACGCTGATCGCAAATCCGTTGTTCTGCACCAGAAAGACGACCGGTGCCTTGAAGACGGCGGCGAAGTTCAGCGCTTCGTGGAAATCACCCTCACTGGTGGCCCCGTCGCCGCAGAGCGCCAGCGCGACGGTGTTCAGGCCCCGTCGGGACTCCCCGTAGGCCACCCCCGCTGCATGCAGCAATTGCGTTGCCAGCGGGGTGCACTGCGGCGCACTGCGCAGCGCTACCGGGTCGTACCCGCAATGCCAGTCGCCGGCAAGCATGCTCAGAATCTGCACCGGATCGACACCCCTGGCAGCCAACGCCATCGAATCCCGATAGGTGGGGAAGAGCCAGTCACTCGGCTCCAGACTCATCGCTGCCGCGATCTGGCATGCCTCCTGCCCTCGCGAGGACGGATACACGGCCAAGCGCCCCTGTTTGGTCAGCGCCGTCGCCTGCTGGTCGAAGCGTCTGCCCAGGAACATCTTTCGATACATCTCGATCAGGCGATCGTCGCTCGGTTTTGCGTAGCGCGCCTCGCTGCGCGTCAGTTCTCCAGCAGGGTCGAGGTACTGCACCGCGGAATCGGCCGGCAGGAACTTTTGATACCGCAGTTCCCCCAAGGGCTCGACAAGAGTCACTTCTACCTCCAGAAGACGTTGTGTCCATCAGTATTCGCACTTCGGCGACGTAATGGCAGAAGGCGTCGAAGATTCAAGACAAACGGCCTATCATGAGGATTCGGACAGCAATATGTCCATCAACCGACTCGACTACCGAAGCAGGAATGGACAGATGGCCACCGAACCGCACGCTCTCGATGCGATCGACCGCCGCATCATCGCCGAACTGGTCGCAGACAGTCGCATCTCCATGCGTGCACTGGCCGAGAAGGCGCACATATCTCGCGCTCACGCCTACGTCCGCATCGAAAGGCTCGAGGACGCCGGAATCATCACCGGATTCACGACGCGGATCGCCCATGAGAAGGCCGGACTCGGCTCCTCGGCGTACGTGGCGCTCTCGATCAGGCAGCACTCGTGGCGAGGTCTGGCTGCGTCGTTGAAGGCACTGCCGTTTGTCGAGCACTTCTCCCTCCTCGGCGGCGACTTCGACGTTCTGGTGCTGGTTCGAGCCCCGGACAACCAGGAACTACGCCACACCGTTCTCGAAGAACTCCAGGGACTCGACGGGGTTCTCTCGACCAAAACGTGGCTGATCTTCGAAGAAGGCAACGGTCCGGGACCCAACTGGTTGCCCGGCTGATCCGTCTATAGTCGCCGTTAGCAGTTGTACACGGGAGGTGACTCGAATGACCCTGTACGGCCTGGGAATCGGTTGGCGCCCCGAGGTCTCCGGAATCATCGCGCAGCTCGACGGCCTGGCATTCTGCGAAGTCATTGCCGAATCCATCGGAACCGAGATACCGCCGCACCTCGGTTCGCTGGGAGTTCCGGTGGTCCCGCACGGAATCTCGCTCTCCCTTGGCGGGGCTGAGGCGGTAGATCAGGCACGGATCGATCACCTTGCGCATGCAGCCCAGCTACTGGACGCCCCCTTGGCGAGTGAGCACATTGCATTCGTGCGGGCGGGCGGCATAGAGGCCGGGCACCTGCTCCCACTGCCACGCACCTACGAAGCCGTCGACGCCTTGGTACGCAACATCACCCGGACTCAGGACGGTCTACCGGTGCCGTTTGCCGTCGAAAACGTTGCCGCCCTTTTCGACTGGCCCGACGACGAGTTGACCGAAGGGGAGTTTCTCTCGGAGATCGTCGAACGCACCGGGGCTCTGCTGGTTCTCGACATCGCGAACGTCTATGCCAATGCCCTCAACCGAGGGCGTGATCCCTGGGCCGAGCTGATCCGGCTACCACTCGAGCGAATCGCATACTGCCACATCGCCGGTGGCAGCATCAGCGACGGCAAATACCACGACACGCATACCGATCCTGTGCCCGAAGCCGTGCTGGAACTCGTTGCGCAGTTCACCGCCGCCGGTCACCATCCCGCGATCATGCTCGAGCGTGACGGAAACTATCCGCCGGCACTGGAATTGCTCGACGAGCTCGATGCCATCGCCGACGCATCGGGGCTTGATCGCATCACCGCGGGCACCGATTGGTCACGCACATGAGCGCGCTCGGTGAGCGTCAAGAGGCACTGATTCGCGCACTGGTGGCAGGCGGCGAACTACCCGAAGGCTTCGACAAAGACGATGCTGCCGTTGTCTCGACGGCACTGCTCCGAAAGCGCGCCGGAGAAGTGGCGCACCACCTTCCGGTCGTGCGCCACACTCTCGGCGATCGCTATCTTCGGTTGTTCACAGCATGGGCGGACGGACGGCCGAAGACGTCTTCGCACGCGGACGCCCAGGCTTTTGTCGCCCACCTCCAGGACATCGGCGAACTGCCTCGCTCGCCCTGGCATCAGAGGTTTCGAAGGCTCTTACGCAAGTGAGACAACGGCTTCGCTGGTGTACATGAGGAACGTCATCGATTCCTGGAAGTACAGCTCGACGGAGTTCGCATCGTGCGAGAGGTAACCGATGGACAGGTCCTGGCCCAGATGCAGTTCGTAGTCACCACCACGCGTCGACAGCAGGAAAGCGCCGTCGATGGCCGGGGCCCAGATGATCTCGCCGTCGAGAACGCGTCGCAGGTGCTCGCGGATGGGGTAGCCGTGATCGGAGGTCTCGTTGATCGCGGTGAACGCGTCGGCGTTCAGGAGCAATGAGTACGGTCCGTTGACACCGGCCAGGCGCAGTGACGTGATCGCCTGGCTGATGGCTTCCGGGTAGTCCTTGGCGTCGATGGGGAGCTTCAATTCCGGGTTGGAACCGCTCGCCCGCACGCCGGTGATGCTGGCTGCGGGGTATCCCTCGAAGATGGCGCGGTCCTCGGCGAACGCGATCTGCTTGGCGGCATCCTTGACCGGCTGCCAGTCGGAGTCCTTGGCGCCGCGTTCGACGTCGTCGATGGCCTGACGGCTGACGGTGAACGGGACCCGCAGTTCGATGACCGGCTGCGACTGACGAGCGTGTGCGATGACGCCGTCGGCCAAGGGATTGATCGGCACCTGATGTCCGAGCGGGATGGCCGCAAGATCGTCACCTGACGGGCCCTCCACGTCCACCACACGACGACCGGCGACGTGGCGCTTGAAGGTACGGCTCGCCTCTTCTTCGATCTCGGCCCAGGCTGCTGCCGAAATGGGTGCTAGGTCGCGGTGCAGGTTTGTCATTGCTGGGCACTCCTTTTGAGGCTGCCGATTCCGAGAGAACCGTCAGAGATGGGCGCTGTGAACGTCGCTTCGGGAACGAGCCTGGTCGGCGCGTCCGGGGGATCGTCGAGAAAGTCCGCCGTCGGAACGAAGAAATTGATTCCGGTGACGGCGGTCGAGAAATCGAGAATGCGGTCGTAATTGCCGACGGGATTCCCGATGAACATGTTCGTCAGCATCTGCTCGGTGACCGTCGGCGACGCCGAGTAACCGATGAAATAGGTACCCATCTCAGCGGAGCCGACGTGGCCGAACGGCATGTTGTCGCGCAGAATCTGGATCTGCTCACCGGATTCGTCTTCGATGACGGTGAGTGCGGTGTGCGAGTTGGCCGGTTTCGTGTCGTCGTCCATCTCGAGATCTTCGAGCTTGGAGCGTCCGATGACGTTCTCCTGCTCCTCGACGGGCAGTGAGTTCCACTCCGACATGTCGTGGAGGTACTTCTGGACGATGACGTAACTGCTGCCTGCGAAGTCCGGATCCTCGTCACCGACGGTGACCGCAACGTAGGCGGCCTGCCCGGACGGGTTCTCGGTGCCGTCGACAAAACCCATGAGGTCGCGTTGCTCGAAATACTTGAACCCGTGGACCTCGTCGATCACCGACGCGGCGCCGGCCAACCTGTTGGTCACAACCGTGGCGAACTCGAAGCACAGGTCCATCTGACGGGCCCGGATGTGGAACAACAGATCGCCCGGTGTGCGGGGAGCGTGGTGTTTGTCACCGGTCAACTCGACAAAAGGATGCAATTCTGCCGGCCGTGGACCCTCGAACAGACGGTCCCACGCATCCGAACCGATGCCGACGACGGCGGCCAAGCCACCGGCGGGAACCCGGAATCCGATCGAGCGTTGCAGCCCGGAAATATCCGCCAGAACGTCGTGAACTGCCTGCTCACCACCCTCGTCGATGGTGAAAACCAGGAAGATCGCAGCTTCGGTGAGCGGGGTCAGCAACGGCTGCGGTATCGCGGGAAGGGCCACTTCGGCCTCGTCGATCTCACTCGTTTCCGCCATGCAGACCAGTATGGACGATTCCGGCACTCCCGGCATCAGTAGTGGGTAAGACGAGTGAAGGTGTCGCGTTACGGTGTCGCGGCCTGGGCGCCCGCGTCGAAGCCAGTCGGAATCTCGAAGATCTTTCCGTCGAACCCAGCGCGGTAGAGATGCCCGGCCGCGAAACCGGAAGTGCCACGCCCGTAGGTCAACACACTCGACGCCTGCAGTCCGCTGGTGAGCGAGCAGTACTGGCCGGGTCCGTCGATCCGCCACACCTCACCACTGATGTCCGTGGGAACGATTGCGCGATCTCGCGAGTCCAGGGTCAAACCATCTGGAGCAGAGAAGGTTTCGAGACCGCCGAGATCGACCAACGATTCCGAATACCCTGGATTGTCGACGGAGATGCGGCTGACACCCGGGTTTGCGAACGTGCGCGAGACGTAGAGCCAGCGATTATCGGCGCTCAGGGCTGCGCCGTTTGCACTCGGGAAGGTCGCCCACGCCGGGTCGACGGCACCGCCTGGACTGACCTTACCGATCAACGAACCGAAATCGTTGGTGGCATAGATCGTTCCGTCGTGCGCGACGGCGAGGCCGTTTGCAGCGCTCAGACCACCGGCGATCGGCGTCACGGCACCCGAGTTCACGTCCACCCGCGCGACCGACGCAGCACGCGTCAGATCGCCGATCAGCACGCCGGCGTTTGCTCCGGTTCCCACCAGCAGTGAACCGTCCGGGCTCCACGCGAGTGCGCCCGCACCGCCGGGAACCGTCGCGATCGGAACTGCGGCCTGACCAGGCGCGTCGACGCGGAAGATTCGACCACTCACCAGATCTGTCGTGTACAGGCGACCCTGCCCGTCCACGGTGACACCCTCGAGGGCTGCACCCGGAATCTGGGCGCTGAGGATTGCGGGGGACGATCCAGGGCAGGGCGGCGCGGCCGCGGCACCGGACACACCCAGAGCCAGAAGCGAACCGGCAACAAGAGCACCGGTGATACCTACCCGAATACCGCGATCGAAGATCCTGGTGCGCATCTGCGCAACGCTAGACCTTCGGCCCGATTTCGCCTAGAGCGACCGAAGGAAAGAGATCAAAAGTTCATTGACCTCGGAAGCACGTTCCTGCTGTACGAAGTGCCCCGCGCCGCCGAGAAGGTGCACACCCCGCAGGTCGGGGACGGTGTCCTTCATGCGGTCCAATGCCTTGGGGCCGCTCATCGCGATGACCGGATCCTCGGCGCCCGCGACGAAGAGCGTCGGGACGTTCACGTGCGCGCCGTCCAAATCCGCACTGCGTTCCCAATTGGCGTCGTACGCACGGTACCAGTTCAAACCACCTGTGAAACCCGTTGCAGTAAAGGCCTTTACATAAACACCCAGATCATCCTCGGTGAGCCACGACCACGGCAATGCAGGCGCCTCAGGCAGTACGTCGAGGTAGCCGTTTCCTTCGGACGGGTTCTTCCAGACGTCGAGGTACCGGTAAGCCCCGGAGAGGGCATGGAAAAGCCGCTGAAGAAACTCACGTGGACGGGCGTCGAGTTCGCGCTCCGCGACACCCGGTTCCTGGAAATAGTGAATGTGCAGAAAATGCTTGCGCGCCATCGCGGCGTAGATGGTCGAGGGTTTTGCGGGAAACCGGTCGGGCGCATAGGGGACCGCCAACGAGACAAGCCCCGCAACACGATCGGGATGGCGCAGAGCGGTGGTCCACGCGACCGGCGCGCCGAAATCGTGGCCGACGAACACCGCTTTGTCGATTCCGAGAGCGTCGAGTAGGTCGATCAGCCGGTTCGCGACGGCATCGTTGGTGTAGTCCTCGACCGCTTCGGGGCGGGTAGTGCCGCCATAACCGGGCATGTCGAGTGCGATCGCCCGAAAACCCGCTTCCGTCAACGCTGCCGACTGATGCCGATAGCTGTACCCGAGGCCGGGAAAGCCGTGACACATAACCACAGCTGTCCCCGAACCGGAATCGTCAATCTGCCAACGGAATCCGTCGACATCGATCGTCTTCACCGTCATGTCAGGCGGTGATCATGTCTTCCTGGTTCCAGAATGCACGCATCGACAGGATCTTGCCGTCGTCGTCGAAGGTCATGACGTCGATGGGTGCGATGGTCAGAGTCTGCTCGCCGAGCTTGGTGATCAGCGAGAAGTGGAATGCCGCTTCGTTTCCGGCGATGCGGAGGGTCTGAAGGTGAGCTTCCTGGTCGAAATTCTCGATCACTGAGTAGAACTCGAGAATGGACTCGCGGGTGGTGCGAACATCGGTACCAACCGGGTCTTCAACGGTTGCACCCTCGGCATACAGGGCCACAACCTGGGCGGCAGTGCCCGTGGCAACTGTCTCGATGTAGGCGTCGACGGTCTTGCGGATTACCTCTGCGGACGGTGCCATGGTCTACCCCTCGTAGTTAGAACAGGTTCTAATTCTGAGGATAACCTACGTCTCCCGTCCGCGAGTCAGGTTTCGAGCACCTTGCGCAGGCGAGCCTTCTTCCGGTTCTCCCGGACGATCCAGACGACATCGGCGTCGTCCGACGCCTCCAGGGAGACGAATGCCGGCAGGGCATTCTCCGGATCAGCCGCGACCGCGACGCTCCAGCAGTATCCGAGCGCCTGCCGGAGAGTACGTGTGTCGGCCTCACGACGGGAATCAGCTGGTTGCGAGACGATCCACTCGGTAGCGTCTCGGCACACCCGGACGGCCAACACAGCGTTGGTCTTGTCCTTCAGCAACCGTGGCTCGCAGATCCCGGCAGCCGCTGCGCGCAGCGTCAAAGGATGGGCCGAGCGTGCCCACTGCTCGATGATCGCCCGGAACAATTCCGGATCCGTGTCGCCTATCGCTTGAACGGCCATCGCGGCAGCTTCACGTGCACGCCACGAAGCACTGGTGGTCGCCTCCGTCAGACTGTCCAGAGCAGCCTCGTCGCGCGAACGAACAAGAATGAATCCGAGCCCGACGATCCCACAGCAGCGGATGTATTCGTCTTCGGACTCCACCGCCCGCAGGATGTCCTCGTTATCGGCGCCGCGCGCGAACTCGAGCATGAGCGCGAGGTTCGCGCGCGGGCCGGGCAATCCTGAACGCTCCTGCAGATAACTCCACAGTTCATCGCCGTCCAGATCCGCGAATGTCATGGGAGTCCTGCTTTCTCGAGTGCGGGTGCACCCATCATTTCACCGAAGGCCCTCTCATGACGGGAGTTCGAAGCTCACTTGCTTGCGTCGACGCGCATAGAGGAATCCACCGACAAACGCGAGCACCAGCACTCCGGTCATCACCACGGCCAGAACGTTGCCGCCCAGAAGAAGCGGGAGGTTTCCGGCAATGGCGATCGCGAATCCGATGAGGCCGACGAGCCCCAGGCTCGGGGCAAGTTTGGTGTGCCAGAGGCGCTGATCGACCTTCGTACGATGAAAGAATACGAGAACGGCGAGGCACGTGAGCAACATGAGAGCCACGATCCCCACCGTCGCGACGCCGGCGAACCACGCGAAGATCTGTGTCACCGGATCCAGACCGATGACGATGCAAGCTCCGAGAAGCACTAGAGCACAGCAGGATTGCACCACCGACGCGATGTGCGGCGAACCATGCACGCGGTGCGTCCGCCCACCTGCACCCGGCAGAACGCCGGTGTTCGACAGAACAAAGATGTATCTGGCCAAGACATTGTGGAGAGACAGAACTGCGGCAAAGAGACTGGACACCAACAGAATTTGAATCAGATGGGCTGTCACCGTTCCGGCAAAGTCAGTGGCAGTGGTGATCAACATGCCGTCGGGATCGGTGCTCGCAATGTCCACTGCACCCTTGTCGCCCCACGCCGTCACGACCGCCCAACTGGAGAGAGCATAGAAGCCGCCGATGAGGATCAAGGCGGCGTATGTCGCTCGCGGGATAGTCCTCGCGGGATCCTTCGCCTCATCGCGGAAGATCGCCGTCGACTCGAACCCGATGTAGCCGGCAAGCGCGAATACCAATGCGACACCGGGGGATCCGGAGAAAATATCCGACGGAGAGAACATTGCCGTCGACGGACCTTCCGGACCACCGTCGGCGATGATGAAAGCGTCGAGTACGACAACGATCCCGACCTCTGCGATCAACAGGATGCCGAGCACCTTGCCCGACAATTCGATATGACGAAATCCCAGGACGGCTACCAGAGCCAACGAGGCGAGCGAGAAGATCCACCACGGCACTTCCGGACCACCGTAGGAGGTGATCAACGAACTCATTGCCGGGCCGAGGTAGCCGTACACCGCCAATTGCACTGTGCTGTAACTGACAAGCGCCAACATCGCACTGCCGACACCGGCACCACGGCCGAGACCATGTCCGACGTAGAGATAGAACGCGCCGGTTCCCGGGATGTAACGCGACATCGCGGTGAATCCGACGGCGAAGAGCAGAAGTACACCGGTGGTCACGGCGAAGGTCATGGGGAAGCCCGCACCGTTGCCACCGGAAATGCCCAGCGGCACAAGCCCACTGATCACAGTCAGCGGAGCGGCCGCGGCAACGACCATGAGGACTATCGAACCGGTACCCAGCGAGCCTCGTAGAGTTCGGTCATCGCCGGATGCATCATGTGAAGCATTGACGGAAGTATGGGTCATACCGGCGATGTTAGAACCATTGAAGTCGATTCGGGACCCAATTCACAAAACTTTTACTTGCGAAAAACGGGACGAACCATCCGTTCGTCGCGCTCCCGTCAGCCTTCTTCCTGCAGCGCCAAGCGTTTGAGCTCGTCTTTTGCGTGCAGAATGTGACGTTCCATTGCCTCCGCCGCGCGAGCGCTGTCGCCCCGCTTGATCGCCTCGAAGATTTCCTTGTGCTCCACCCTCGAAGCCTCGACCTGGTCTTCGAACACGAGATGATCGACGGGGACGAACATTTCGCCGCGAGCCTCGACCACAGCGGCCTCCAACCTGCTGTTTCCCGCCGCTCTGGCGATACCGCCGTGGAACCTGGCGTCACAAGCCCGGAACGATCCCCGACTTCCGGAAACCCCCAATTGCTCAATGGATTCGAGCAACTCGAGAAGATGACGATCGGTTCGCCGGACCGCCGCGAGGCTTGCCGTGCGCATTTCCAACCCGATACGGAGGTCGACGATCTCGTCGATGTCTGCTTCTCGCGCTTTCAACTGGCCAACCCAGTCTTCATAAGGCCTGGTCAACTCCGAAACGAACGATCCGCCCGTGGCTCCTCGCCGCACCTCGATGTATCCCATCGCCTGAAGGATTCGGACCGCTTCTCGCACACTGACTCGACCGACTTCGAGTTGCTGAGACAGTTCACGCTCGGACGGCAGGCGATCACCGGGGCTGAGCGCGCCGCTGTGAATGAGCAGTCGCAAGCGTCGAGCGATATCCTCCCCCAACGTCGGTGCACTGACCATGAATTCGATGGCCGGCAGCTTGTCGATCTGCACGTCTCGTACCCCCTACTCGGTGCCTGGACCGACACTTACGCTTCGTCTTGACCTACGAAATCGAACGCTCCCATTCGCAACTGTCCTTGAATAGATACAGCAGCGCGCGGCACTTCGAACCCGTTACCCCAACTTTACAAGCCAAACTCTAGCGAAAAGCCATTCAATGGTTCTATGCTCGCTCCTATGACCCAATTCACGATGACGGCGGAGGCACTCCCCGCCATGCCCCTGATCGGAGTCACCGGCCGCGTCGACCGCGGCGGGCCGTCACTACCCAACGTCGTCGGCGACGCGTTGATGGAAATGTTCTTCACCGATTTTCCCTCGAAAATCCGCGCTGCCGGTGGTCAACCGATCCTGCTGAGCATCCACAGTGATCCGCGCCGAATCGTCGAGCATCTCGACGCCCTCGTCCTCAGCGGTGGTTCCGACGTGGACCCCAGGCGATACGGCCGCACCCCCGGACCAAACTCCTCGATGATCGACCCCGCTCGGGACGAATTCGAGTTCGCCCTGGTCGATGCAGCCTGGGAAATCGGACTGCCGATCCTGGGTGTATGTCGAGGACACCAGGTCGTCAACGTCGCCCGCGGGGGCACTCTGATTGCCGACCTTCCGACCGACGCCGGTGAGGCACACAGCTTCTTCGGTTATCCGCGTTCGTACCGACCGCAACAGGTCGCTCTGGAATCCGGTTCCGTCCCACACAGTCTGTTCGGCAACAGCATTCACGTGAACAGCCTTCACCACCAAGCCGTGGACACCCCGGGGAGCGGGCTTCGGATCGTCGGACGCGCGCTCGACGGCGTCGCCGAAGCCATCCAGGCCGCCGATCGCCCCGTGGTGGGCGTGCAGTGGCACCCCGAATTCTTCGTCGAAATCGACCCGCTCTTCTCGTGGCTCGTCGACGCTGCAACCTCCCGTCGGACCGATTCTACTCACCAGACCGATCATCACAGAATGGAAGACAACAATGTCACGTACGCATGAGAACAAGGTCGCCCTCATCACCGGTGCAGGTTCCGGAATCGGCCGCGGCATCGCGCTGCGTCTCGCCTCCGACGGTGCCCGCGTTGCGGTCGTGGACCTTCACATCGAAAGTGCAAAGGAGACTGTCGCACTGATCGAATCACAGTACGGCACACCTGCGCTCGCCCTCGAAGCCGATGTGCGCGACCGCGCCGCAGTGAGCGCCGCCTTCGAAGCGACCGTCGCCGAATGGGGACAGTTCGACTACCTCGTCAACAACGCCGGTCTGATCACGATGAGTTCTCTCGAGAACCTCACCGACGAAGAGTGGGACCTCGTCCTCGACGTCAATCTCAAGGGCATGTTCATCGTCACGCAGATCGCCACCCCGTACTTCCGCGACGGCAACAGCGGCGCTGTGGTGAACTTGTCGACGGTGGAAGCGGACGTGGTTGTGTCCTCCCAGGGCTTCGCCCAGGTCCACTACAACGCGTCGAAGGGTGGAGTGAAGATGCTGACGAAGGCTCTGGCCGTCGAACTCTCGCGGTACAACGTACGAGTCAACGCAATCGCCCCCGGGCCGGTACCGACCGCATTCCTGCCTGGCATCGACGTCTCCTCCGGCGAAGTTCTCGACTTCATGAAGTCCAGGCTCCTGGTGCCGCGCGTCGGACGCCCCGAAGACATGGGTGCTGCAGTCTCCTTCCTGCTGTCCGACGACGCCTCCTACATCAGTGGGGTCCAGCTGCCCGTCGACGGCGGATGGCTCGCCCGATGAAAGGCCGGCTCACCACGGCCGAGCTCGCCGAGTCCGACATCGACACCGTCCTCATCGCCGGTATCGACCTCTACGGGCGATTAATCGGCAAACGGGTCCCGACGCGAATTTTCCTCGGCAACATCGACGAGGGCCTGCACGTGTGCACCTGTGTGTACGCCTGGGATGCCAACCAGCGTATGGACAAACTGGTAGTCGACTACGCCGGCGGGCACACCGGCTGGCACGACTTCCGTCTGCGACCCGATCTGGGGACACTTCGACGTGCGTCGTGGCTCGAGTCCACTGCCATCGTCATCGCAGACTCGGTCGACGAACATACCGGCGAGCTCGTCCCGATCGCACCGCGCACGATCCTGCGCAAGCAGATCGACAAGCTCGAATCAGACGGCCACACCGTCTACGCGGCAACGGAACTCGAGTTCCACCTCTACCGGGGTACCCCCGACGCGTTGAGGCGCAGCGGATACCGAGATCTCGAACCCACCACCCTGGTGCCCTCTGATTACACCATCACCGCCGGCAACGCGATGGAACCCTTCTTCCGCAAGGTACGAACCGCGTTGGAGGAGAGCGCAATTCCCGTCGAAGTTTCACAGGTCGAATACGGCCTGGGCCAGTGGGAGATCAACCTCGAATACGGAACCGCTCTCGAGATGGCCGACCGCCATGTGCTCTTCAAGCAGGTGGTTCACGACGTCGCCGCGGCAGAAGGGCTCACGGCGACCTTCATGGCACGTCCGAGCACCGACGGCATGGGCTCGTCGTGTCATATTCACGCGTCCATGCGTAGCGACGACACCTTCCCGTTCCACGATGCGAACGCTGAAAACACGGCGAGCGCCGAACTACTGCACGCCGTCGGCGGAGTTCTCGAGCACTGCCCGGAACTCATGCTGTTCTACACGCCGACCATCAACTCGATGCGCCGGACCCGAGCCAGTCACGATTTCTCGGGGAACGGCTTGACCTGGGGTTTCGATAACAGGACTACCACCTGCCGACTCATCACCGGAGCGCCGTCCGCCAACCGTCTCGAAATGAGACTGCCAGGGGCGGACGCAAATCCATATCTCGCACTGGCCGCGGTCTTGGCATCGATGAACGACGGTCTGACACGAAAGCTCGATCCCGGCGCACCGGTACGACGCGACGGGTACAGCGACACAGACACACTCGAGAAGGTGAAGCAACAACCGCTGCCCGGCACACTCGACGAGGCGGCGCGTGCGCTCGAGGCCAGTGAGTTCGCACTCGCGGCGTTCGGCGCCGAGGTCGTGTCGCACTATGCGGCAGTCGCCAAGGACGAATGGGATTCCTTCATGTCCGCGGTCACCGACTGGGAACGCGAACGCTACCTCGACAACATCTGACCTACAAACGATTTCGCCACGAAGGACAGTCATGACCACTTCATGCTCACTCGTGCCCCAGAACAACACGATCGACGGAAACGTCGAAACACCGGCTATCGAACTCGGCGAATTTCTCACCGATCCCGACACCGGAGAGAAACTGCAAGCCCAACTCTCGTCCTCCACCGAACAGGTAGAGAGGGCAATCACCGCCGCGACAGAACTCCATCGATCGGGTGTCTGGACCCGTCGATCGGTAGCCGACCGGGTGCGCCTACTCGAGAGAACGGCTGAACTTGTCGAGGAACGAACTGCGGCGATCGCCCGTGAGGACTCCAAGAACAACGGTCTTCCGCTTTTGATCAGCACACTTTTCGCCGCAGGGCTTCCCGATCTATTCCGCAGTGCTGCAAGGCATCTGGAGAACTCCTCCGGGTTCGAGCAGCTGGCGTCAGGTGCACAATTACATCGGCTGGCTTGGGGCCCGACCGCTGTGATCGCACCGTGGAACGCACCGAGCTTCATCACCGCCAAGAAGACCGCATTCGCTTTGGCCGCAGGTGCTCCGGTCATCGCCAAGCCCTCCAACTGGGCACCGTCGGGTCCCAACGTGCTTGCCGAGGCGATCTCACGTGCCATCGCCGAAGTCGACGCGCCGAAAGCTCTGTTTCAGCTCATTCACGGAGACGGGGACGTCGGGGACCTACTGGCCACCGATCGACGAATCCGAGCACTGGCCTTCACCGGCGGTCGAGCAGCCGGCAGTTCAATCGCCGCTGCGGCTTCAACCGATTTCAAGGCGCTTCAACTCGAGCTCGGAAGCAACAACCCCGTGATCGTCCGCGCCGACGCCGACATCGATCTGACTGCCACCGCGCTCGTCGACGGGTTCACCAAACTCAACGGGCAATGGTGTGAGAGTCCGGGAAGCGTCTTCGTGCCGCCGCACCTTCACGACCGTCTTGTCGACGCAATACTCGACCGCACGGCTGAAATCGCGCTCGGCCGAACCGATGACGACAACATCACGATGGGTCCGCAGGCGAACGAGCCTCAACTCCAAAGGATGCGGGCGACCGTGGAGTTTCTCCGCGGCGTGGGCGGCACGGCCGTCTCGAGCACCCCTGTGCCGGACCTTTCCGGATGGTTCTTCCCCCCGACTGTGGTGCACGGGATCTCGTCGGAGCACACCAAGACGGAGACCTTCGGGCCGATCCTGACCGTGCACCGAGCATCTACCGACGAGCAGGCGCTGCTCGAGGCCAACGCTCTCGATACCGGCCTGGCCGGATACGTGTTCGGCGCCGACGTCGACGCCGCTCGTGAACTTGCGACCCGAATCGAGTGCGGTGAGAACAAGATCAACAGCACCAGCCTCCTGGACCTCGACGACCACTCGACCCAGAGTTTCTGGGGCGGAAGCGGTATCGGCGCACACGGCGACAAAGAGCTTCTCGACTTCTTCCGGGGATCGCGAATCGTCGGTGTCGATGCGCCCGGACTGCCTCTCTAAGCCGAAAGAGGTCGTGGGAATGGGTGAAACGACACGGGTTGGCACCATGGTCGTCGAATGCCATGACACCGCAGCAGTTCTCGCCCGCATTTCTTCGCTGGGGTGGAAGCTTGGCGTAGAGGTCGTCAGTCTGTCCACGTGGATGTCCGTGACATCGCCGGGAGTCAACGGTATGTCAATTGCGTACCGTTGCCCGACAACGATTTCGGACGCCATGCTGATCAAGCGTCTCAACAAGATCGTCGGGATAGTCCGCATCAAGACGGACCACGGCCCGTTTGTTCCGGTGACCCCACAGGTCGGCCTACACGTCACCGCGACTTTCCAACGCGTCGATCCAGTCGCGCTGGTCGCCTACCGGCACGGCGCAACCGTGTGCAGTCAGGCGAACAACGTTCTGTCGGTTCAACTCACCACTACCCGATCGAACGCAGACACATTCGTCTCTGATCTGGCGCAGGTTGCAGAGCGTCCACTGCGGGGTGAGATCTCGCTGCAGAAGATTCATCTTGCATGACGTCGACGTGCCACCACGGAGATGTGCGGCTACGGGCGTTGGCCCGTAGCCGCACATCATCGCGTGATCAGTGAGCCGGTAGGAGGGATGTCTCCTGCGCCGCGCCGTCTTCTGCGCCGATCTGGACGATGTTTCGCGGCAGGAACACGGCTGCGATCGCACCGAGAACTGCTGCAGCAGCACCGATCAGGAACGCGATACGCATGCCCTCGTCGGTGTAGAACACAGCGCCCTCCATCGCCATCGCGATGTGCGAGTTCAAGACCGTGAAGGCGATGACGGGAAGCACTGCGGGGAAGATGCTCTGGAAGACCGCGACCATGCTCGCCGTGGTTGCCTGCAACTGCGGCGGCACTGCCTCGATGAGCAGGTTCGGAATGGAGGCGTAACCCATACCCATACCGACACCGAAGATTCCGGCAAAGATGATGAGCAGCGGCTTGTTGTCGTGAATGGTGGCCGTCAAGGTGAATCCGACTGCCATGAGGATCATTCCGATGATCATCAGCATGCGGGGTCGAATGTTGCGGCCGACCAGGAAGCCCACGATCAAGCCGCCGACCACCACCATGCCGCCAAGGGGCGCCTGGAAGATCGCGAATCCTTCTGCCGTGACGCCGAATCCGTATCCCAGGCCGAGAACTGCTGGCGTCATCACCATCATCGGCAGCAAAATCGTGAAGACTCCCGACGCGCCGTAGCAGAACCCGGCACCGACGGCGGTGAGCATCACCGAACGCTTGCCGAAGTAGCGCAGGTCGATCAAGGGCTCACGGATGGCTCGGGCAGAGGCAACCCACGCCACCAGCAGTGCGATGCCGCCGATCAGATAGGCCAGTGTCGAGCCGTTCTTCCAGCCCCAGGTCGGTCCGAAGCTGACGCCGATCAGAATTCCGGCGATGCCCGATCCGAGTAGTACCGCGCCGATCAGATCCAGCGAAGAACGCAGCCGCACAGCTGATTCCGCCGTCGAAGCGAAGATCATGCCGCCGAGCAGAACCAAACCGATGACGAAGAACCAGAAGATGCTCCGGAACCCGTGGTTGTCGATCAACCAACCGGTGAGGAACGGCGCCGGAATAGCGATCAGGCCCATGCCGGAGGTTGCAATACTGACAGCCAGCGCAACGGTTTTCGGCGGAAAGACATCTCGAATGAGGGAGTAGCTCAGGAAGAGGCAGGGAACGAGCAGACCAGTCAGGGACCGGCCCAGAATCAAGACGGCATAGCTCGGCGCAATCGCCGAAATGAAGGATCCGACCGCTGCGCCGGCGACCGCAAAGAGCAGGACTTTTCGCTTGCCGTACATGTCCGCGAGCTTGCCGAGCAGCGGAGACGCGACCGCCCCGAGCAGCAGGAACGACGTGAGCAGCCAAGCTCCCTGCGTCGTTTGATAATGCACCGAGATGGCGGGCAGCGCCGTGGAAATCATCATGTAGCTCACCGCGAGCATTTCGAGAAGAAGAACGATCGACGCCAGCGAGAACACCAGTCGCGGAGTCCACCGCTCCGGTATCGATGTCGATTCGGGCAGACTGGGAGACGAACCGTCGCTGTGGACATGAGACGCCATGGCTGAAGAATCCTTTCGGGACACCTGCGAATTCGATTGACCCCCTGCCGAATACCGTCGGCCGGGGCCTTGCGGGGAAGTGCAGTGGAACGACAGCTACCGTTCCCGGCAACGTGTTACCTGCATCACAGCCCTCGCGTCGAACGCGCGCTACAGAATGTTCCGCGGAGCGGGACAATCAGGACAACGACTGATTGGCACCCCGGATACAGCCCCAGATACGACTGTGCGCCGTTTCGGTAGCGGTAACTACCAAAACGGCGCACGTGCGCGAAGCGCCTACAGAACTATGTTCACCATCTTGCCCGGCACAACGATCACCTTGCGCGGTGCTTTGCCCTCGAGCAGAGCGACGATCTTCTCGTCGGCCAGGGCGATCTCCTCCACAGCCTTGCGATCGGCATCCGCCGGCACGCTGATGCGGCTACGAACCTTGCCGTTGACCTGGATCGGGTACTCGACGGTGTCCTCGACAAGCCACTTCTCCTCGACAGCGGGGAAGGGGCCGTGTGCAAGAGATTCCGTGTGTCCCAAACGCGACCACAGCTCTTCCGCGAGGTGCGGCGCCAGGGGAGCGAGCATCAGCACCAACGGCTCGACGGCAGCACGGGGCGCGCCACCCGGGAAGGCCTTGGTGAGGTGGTTGTTGTACTCGATCAGCTTCGCAGCGGCCGTGTTGTCGCGCAGCGCGGTGTAATCCTCGATGACACCGGAAATCGCCTTGTTGAGCGCACGCAGCGTTTCCTCACCAGGAGCTTCGTCGGTGACACGGGGCTTGCCGGTCTCCTCGTCGATGACGACGCGCCACACTCGCTGCAGGAATCGAGCAGCACCGACGACGTCCTTGGTCGCCCACGGACGCGAGGTGTCCAGCGGACCCATCGACATCTCGTACACACGCAAGGTGTCTGCACCGAACTCGGCGCAGATCTCGTCCGGCGCAACGGCATTCTTGAGGCTCTTGCCCATCTTGCCGTACTCGCGGTTGACCTCGGCGCCCTCGAAGAAGAACTTGCCGTCACGCTCGACGACCTCTTCTGCCGGCACGTAGACGCCGCGGGCATCGGTGTACGCGAATGCCTGGATGTAGCCCTGGTTGTAGAGGCGACGGTACGGCTCGCTCGAGGACACGTAGCCCAGGTCGAACAGAACCTTGTGCCAGAAGCGCGAGTACAGCAGGTGCAGCACCGCATGCTCGACGCCGCCGACGTACAGGTCGACTCCACCGGGATCGTTGGGGCCGTGCAGTTCCGGACGCGGACCCGTCCAGTACGCCTCGTTCTGCGGGTCGCAGAAGGCGTCCTGGTTGGTGGGGTCGATGTAGCGCAGCTGGTACCACGAGCTACCTGCCCACTGCGGCATGACGTTGGTGTCGCGGTGGTAGGTCTGCAGACCGTCGCCGAGATCGAGCTCGACGTTGACCCAGTCGGTCGCCTTGTTCAGCGGGGGAGAGGGCTCTGAGTTGGCGTCGTCCGGATCGAAGGACACGGGTGCGTAGTCCTCGACCTCCGGAAGAACCACCGGCAGAGCCGAATCCGGTAGAGCATGCGCGTTTCCGGCAGCGTCGTACACGATCGGGAAAGGCTCGCCCCAGTAACGCTGACGCGCGAAGAGCCAGTCGCGCAGCTTGTACTGGATAGTGCCCTTGCCCTGCCCGCTCTCCTCGAGGCGGCTGATGACGGTCGCCTTGGCCTCGGCCACGTCCAGACCGTCGAGGTAGTCGGAGTTCACCAGCGGGCCGTCACCGGAGTACGCAGCCTCCGAAACATCGCCACCGGCAATAACTTCGAGAACTTCCAGTCCGAACGCGTTCGCGAACTCCCAGTCACGGTGATCGTGTCCCGGAACTGCCATGATCGCGCCAGTGCCGTAGCCCGTCAGAACGTAATCGGCGATGAAGATCGGGACCTTGTGGCCGTTGACCGGATTGACGGCGTAGGAACCGAGGAAGACGCCCGTCTTCTCCTTGTTTTCCTGACGCTCCAGGTCGGTCTTGGCGGCAATCGACTTGCGGTATGCAGCAACAGCTTCCGCCGGCATCGTGGCACCGCCAGTCCAGCGTGCGTCGACACCGTCGGGCCACTCGTCCGCGACGAGCTTGTCCACCAAGTCGTGCTCAGGAGCCAGCGTCACATAGGTGGCGCCGAACAGCGTGTCGGGGCGCGTCGTGAACACATCGACGCCGTACTGGCCTGCGGCAAAGGTAACTTCGGCGCCATAGGAGCGTCCGATCCAGTTGCGCTGCATAGCCTTGACCTTGTCCGGCCAATCCAGGTACTCGAGATCGTCGACCAGGCGATCGGAGTACGCGGTGATGCGCATCATCCACTGCTGGAGGTGCTTACGGAACACGGGGAAGTTTCCGCGGTCACTACGACCGTCGGCGGTGACTTCCTCGTTGGCCAGCACGGTGCCCAAACCGGGGCACCAGTTGACCATCGAATCCGACTGGTAGACAAGGCGGTACGAGTCGACGATCTTTGCCTTCTCGGCGACTGTCAGCGACGCCCACTCGCGTCCGTCTTCCAGAGCGCGCTCACCGGAATCGAACTCGGCTTCCAGCTCGGAGATACGACGGGCCTTGCCGGCAGCCTTGTCGTACCAGGCGCCGTGGATCTGCAGGAAGATCCACTGCGTCCAGTGGTAGAAGTCGACGTCCGTCGTCGCGAGGCTACGACGCTCGTCGTGCCCCAGACCCAGGCGTCGCAGCTGGCGCTTCATGTTGGCGATGTTGGACTCGGTGGTCGTCCGCGGGTGGGTACCCGTCTGCACGGCGTACTGCTCGGCCGGGAGACCGAACGCGTCGTAGCCGAGGGTGTGCAGGACATTGCGCCCCTGCATGCGATGGAAGCGCGCGAAGACGTCCGTAGCGATGTATCCGAGCGGGTGACCGACGTGCAGGCCAGAACCCGAGGGGTACGGGAACATGTCCTGAACGAAGAGCTTGTCGGCGGGAACACCGTCGGGCGAGGAGAGCGGACCGACCGGATTGGGCGCGTTGAACGTGCCGTCCTCACTCCAGCGGTCCTGCCAGTGCTGCTCGATCTGGCCGGCGAGCTCCGCGGTGTAGCGGTGCTGCGGAGTTGCGTCGGCTGGTGAATCGGGGGACTGCGGAGACTCGGTCACTGTGGTCGCTATCTACTTGGCTGACGGAAATACCGATAACCAGGGTAGAGCCTGTGCGACCCGGGCATACCATCAACTCCACTCGCGCCTATCCTGTATGGGTGATCGTTGTCGCTGTGGTGCTATTCGTGCTCGCTGTCGCCGTCGGTGGAGTTGGTGTCGCCGGTCTGATCGGCAAACTCCCGCGCAACCGCTGGGCCGGTGTCCGCACCGAGGATTCCCTGCGGAGCGAGGAGTCGTTCGCCCTCGCCAACAAGGTGGCCGGTCCGACCATGCTCGCGGCCGCTGGAATGTTGGTCATCGGCGGAGTCGCAGCACTGACCATCGGCGGAGTCTTCGGCGTCGCGGTCGCGATCATCGCCGTCGTCGTCGCCGTCCTCACTGCCGGTTTCGGTGGAGGCATCGGCACCCGCGCGGCCGCCGCGCTCCCACAGCAGAGCGGATGCGGTAACGACTGCAACTGCGGCGGCCACTCCGAGCCTGCCGCAGACGAGCCGGCGGCGGAGACCCCCGAGGCCAAGGCGAACGCTGCCGCTTGCGGTACCGCTTCCTGCGGTGCCTGCGCGCTCAAGGATGCTTGCCAGCCGGCTCATTGATTCACGTGAAACATCGCGTGGTCGACCCGGCCGGGGTCGTATTCGGACTAGTGGTTCCGCTGTTGTGTGCGGTCTTCGGCTTCGTCCTGACAAAAATGTGGGAGCCTCGCCTCCCGGAACAGATCGCGACTCACTGGACCACCACCTCGCCGGACGGCTTCTCCACCCCGTCGGCCAACGCATGGACCATTGCACTTTTGACACTGCTCTTCGGTGGCGGTCTCAGCGCGATTGCTGCTCTTGCTCCCGCGATGTTGATGATGCGTCGCTTCATGTTGGTTGTCGGGCTGAGCGTGGTCGGGCTCATCACGACAGTGAACTTCGCTTTGCTCTACACCCAACTCGATGTCACCGATCCGTCCACGACGTCACTCCCGCTGTGGTCTATCGGTGTCGGCTTTGCAGTCGGCGCGGTGCTGGGTTGGATCGGTGCCTCATTCCTGCGCGACTACCGCGTCCGCACTCTTGCCACGATCGAACCCTCGGCCGGGTTGCCGCGAAGCAGCTGCCCTCTACCTATCTCCGACGACGTCGGATTCAGCACCAAAGGCTCGGTGATCCTCACTGCGATCACTCTGGCGCCCGGGGTCATCATGGCGTTTGCGATGCGGTCACTCTGGCCGCTGTTCATCTTCGGTGCACTCGGACTGCTCGTCGTCAGCCTGGTTCGCTTCCGGGTGATCGTCGACGAACGGGAAATTCGGGTGATCAACATGGGGATGGCTGCGATGACCTACGGCATCGACGAAGTTGTCGGAGCCGACATCGCGGAGATCAAACCGTTCGCGGACTTCGGCGGTTGGGGACTCAAGACCAAGGGTCGTCGTAACTACGGCGTCGTCACCCGCACCGGGCCAGCGGTGGTCGTCACGTTCGCCGGTGGCGACCGCCTCACGATCACGACACCGAAGGCCGAAGACATCGCCGGGTCCCTCAACCGATTGGCCGACGCCCGGACTCGGTAACCGCCGAACCTGACCCGATCGCTTCCTGAGTCTTCTCGAGATACCCGCATGCCGCCGCCCTGGCTTTGGTGACATCGCGCTCGGCGATGGCTTCGGCAACTCCCTGATGATGCGAAGACGTCAGCGACGGCGGATGAACGCCTTCGGTCACCTCGTAGGTGGCGCGGACCGTTTCGAGGATTCCGGCAAACAGATCGGTCAGAACCGGATTGTGAGCGGCATCGACGACGGCAATGTGAAACGCAAGATCGACGTCGACGAAGTTCTCGGCCGGCACGTCACGCTTGGCGGCCAGCTCACGAAGTATCCGAACGTCGTCGTCGCTACGACGCTCACACGCCAACCGGACCGCTTCCATCTCGAGCGCACGACGCACTTCGAAGACGTATTTCATCTCGTCGACGGACGCGTGTTTGCCGAGCAGTCCGCCGATGTCGGTCCGTGCCCGAACGAAGGTCCCTGATCCGCGACGGATCTCCAGGACTCCCGTCGACGTCAGTGTCTTGATCGCTTCGCGCACGGTGTTCCGGCCGACGCCGAGAACACTCATCAGTTCCGGCTCGGTGGGAACACGGTTCCCGACGGTCCAGGCGCCGTCGGAGATCTGCGCGCGCATCCAATCGAGGGATTGCTCGTACGCGGACTCCTTGCGAACAACGGTCATCTACTCATCCTCACAGCATTCGCGACGATCATTCCACTCACCTACGATACGTAGGACGACCCATGTATTTTCGAACTCTGTCATCAGGAGGGGCTTCCCACGTCCGCCACAGCTGTCGCCACCGAAGAACGCACACGCCGCACCAATCGACACTTCTACGGCGTGGGCTACGTCCTCACCGTGATCCTTCTGGGCGCGAACATGCCCACCTCCGTCTACGGGCTGTACCGGACCGAGTTCGGATTCACGCCCACCATCCAGACGCTCATCTACGGCGTCTACGTCGCCGGCCTCGTTCCGGCGTTGCTGTTCTTCGGACCGCTGTCCGACGCCCTCGGCCGACGCACCGTGCTTCTGACTGCACTCGCGCTGAGCGTCGTCGGCACGCTCGTTCTGGCCTTCGCCGACGCGACGGTGTGGTTGTTCGTCGGACGCGTTGCTCAGGGAATCGCGGTGGGCGCGGCCAGTGCGGCGGGCAGCGCCGCGTTGGTGGAGCAGGAACCGAAGTTCGATCATCGACGGGCAGCGCTCGTATCGACGGTGACGGGCGCGTTGGGCGGTGCACTCGGACCACTCGTGTCCGGTGCGATCGCCCAGTACCTTCCGCAACCGCTGCGGTTGCCGTATCTGATCTTCCTCGTCGCGTTCATCCCGGCACTGATCGTGTTGCTGCTGCTGCCGCGGATCGGGGACATCACACGCCCGAAACGGTTCTTCCAGATGCCGCATGTTCCCGCCACCATTCGAGAGACGTTCTGGCTCAGCTCGCTCGCCGTCGCGCTGTCGTGGGGCGCTGTCGGGCTCTTCCAGTCGGTGGTCCCGTCGTGGATGACCAGCCTGCTGAACATCGACAACCTCCTACTCGGCGGCGGAGCAGCTGCACTGGTCATGATCTGCTCGGTGATCGCGCAGCTAGGCGGGAGTCGTATGGACCCGCGGACGTCCGTCACCGTCGGCCTGGGAATCCTCGCTCTAGGAATGATCGGCCTACTCGTGGTCGACCTCGTACCGAGCCTTGCGCTGCTGGGCGTCATCACCGTGGTGGTCGGCGCCGGGCACGGTCTGGCGTTTGCCGGCGGCATGAAACGTGTCAACGCCGCCGCCCGAATCCACGCCCGCGAGAGCCACGGCGGAGTCCTGGCGGCATTCTTCACCGTCAGCTACGCGGGACTGGCGATCCCGTCGATCATCGCGGGTATCGCCATCACCATCCAGGGAATGCAGACGGCCATCATCGAACTGTCGATCGTCGGGACGCTGCTGTGCCTGGCCGTGATGGGCTTCAACCTTCGTGGGGCTCGAGAGCCCGTCGACGCACGCCGTTATCCTTAGCCAGGTGAAGTTTCTCAGTAGGTTCTACATCGACGGGTTCATCCTCGGCATCATCATCGCCGGCGTGCTCGGAAGTGTGTTCCCGGTATCGGGTACCGCGGAGAGCATTCTGAACTGGGCCACCAAGATCGCCATCGGCTTCCTGTTCCTGCTCTACGGTGCACGGCTCTCGCCGCAGGAAGCCTGGAAGGGCGTCAAGCACTGGCGACTGCACACTGTCGTCCTTGCCGCGACGTTTGTGCTCTTCCCGCTCATCGGCCTTGCGCTGCGATTCCTGTCGCCGACCCTGATCAGCGACGAGCTCTACACCGGCATCCTCTACATGTGCCTCGTTCCGTCGACGGTTCAGTCGTCGATCGCGTTCACTTCGATCGCAAAGGGAAACGTCGCCGGCGCGATTGTCAGTGCGTCGTTCTCCAACCTGATCGGCGTCTTCGTCACCCCGTTGCTGGTGGTTCTGCTGATGAATACAACGGGCCAGGCGACGGTCGACTTCTCGTCGATCCTCGACATCGTCGTGCAGCTGCTGATCCCGTTCATCGTGGGCCAGCTGATCCGCCCGCTGGTGATCGGATGGCTGCAGAAGTATGCCGAGCCCACCAAGTACGTCGATCGCGGATCGATCCTCCTCGTTGTCTTCGCCGCCTTCAGCGAGAGCATGAAAGAGGGGATCTGGAGCACCATCACGATCTGGCAGATCGTGATCCTCACAATCGTGTGCTGCCTGATCCTCGCGCTGGTTCTCGGCGTGACCACTCTCGCGGGGCGCAAGCTCGGGTTCGACCTTCCCGATCAGATCGTCATCATCTTCTGCGGGTCGAAGAAGTCCTTGGCGACAGGCCTACCGATGGCGGCTGTACTGTTCGCGGGCCAGCCCGTCGGCCTGATCGTGTTGCCGCTGATGATCTTCCATCAGATCCAACTGATCGTCTGTGCTGCGATGGCGCAACGCTTCGCGAATCGTGATCCGGTGAGCGTCAGCTAGCGAGCAACTCGCCTCGGGTCGCGTCGACGCAGCCACAACCGCCCTGCAGTTCAGCACAATCGATGGACAACGCATGGCGACTCGATGCCAGGTCGACGCAGTTCACGCCGGTGCATTCGAGTGATCCGTCCGCATGTCGCAGCAAAGAATCGTGGCAGTGATCGACATCCGAAACACAATCCGCGCACTGGATCTGACGCTCAGCGATCATTGCTGCCACCTCTCTCGAAAACGATGACACAGGAATATCATCGACCTCCGACAGATCAGTTTCGTTCCACTTCGATGGGATGGCTGGCCAGCATTGCCACGGGGAGCGGTTGGCGTCGTAGCACCCGTGCCCAGACATCGACTCGGGGCGGCGTCAGCACATCGGACGGCAGTGAGCTGATCACCATCCAGTCTTCACGTTCGAGCTCCGAATCCAGCTGGCCCAGAGTCCAACCCGAGTACCCGGCAAAAATGCGGATCCCTTCGACCAGAGGAGCGATGACCTCCGGGTCCGAGTCCAGATCCACCATGACAACTTTGCCGTCCACCCGCCGCAGGCCGGCGACGCCGTCGATTCGTGCACCGTTGCGAGCGATACCCAGGCAGAGCGCGGAGTCACGCTTGACGGGTCCACCGATGTACAGGGCGGAAGGATGCGCGGTCAGCGGTGACCACTGCGGCAACACGTTCTGCACGGCCGTCTCACTCGGCCGATTGACGATGACGCCCAGGCTCCCGGCGTCGTTGTGCTCGATCATGTAGATGACGGTGCGGCGAAATGCGGGTTCCGTGAGGTCGGTCGACGACACCAACAAACTGCCCGGACGAACCTCCGGTTCTATCCAGGCCATTCGATCCTCGGGTTCTTCTGCGTGCGCCACAAAGACATCATCTCACCGACAACTGCGTGCGGAGGAACGAGACACAGGCGTGTTCAGGTCAGACCCGCCACATCGGCAAGTAGTGCCAGATGCCGCTCGAAAATCTCACTCGCATCGGTGAACGTATCGCTTCCGTACTGCCCGAACACCTCGAAGTTCACCGAACCGAACAGCGATACCCAGACGAGAGTTGCGCGCACCGCGGCATCCGGCGGCAGTTCGGTGCCCAGTTCTTTCCGCACTCCCTCGAGGTCCGTTGCCAGCGTGTCACTCAGGTCCGGGCCCTCTCGCACCGTGAGTGCACCCGCGCGATGGGCGGCGTCGATGATCCCGATCAGCCGGGTCACGACGAGGGTGCCAGGGCCGGTGGTCTGCTCGCCCGGAGCGTCGTAACCGGGGACGGGGCTGCCGAACAGCAATCCGTATCGAGCCGGCTCCCGGATCGCCCAACTCCGGACGGCACGCCCGAGAGCAATGAACTGTCCGCGAAAATCTTCTGCTGCAACGGCATTCACGGCGGAGTCCACTTCCGCGCCCAGTTCCGTATACCCGTCCACCACCAGCAAGGTCAGCAGTTCGTCACGACTGGCGACGTAGCGGTACACCGCTGAGGACACGACTCCCAGATCACGCGCGACGGCCCTCAAGGACAACGCGGCGGCGCCGACGGCAGCAAGATGCTCACGCCCGATCCGGGTGATGTCCTGCAGCGTCTGTTCGCGCGCCCGCTCACGGGGAGTCCCAACCATGAGTCCATCTTGCCCCATGACCGAGAGCAGTATCAACAAAAGAGAGCACTGCTCTTGACAGCGCTGAGGCGCGGGTGCATTGTTGAAAACGAGAGCAGTGCTCTCAGTTCACCCGAAACGAGAAGGAGCACACCATGTCGAACCTCGAAATCGTCACCGGAGCAGGACCCGTCGGATCCGCCGTCGCGCTACAGCTCGCCGAGCAGGGAATCAACGTCCGGCTCCTGACCAGGTCCGGCAGCGGGCCCGAGCACCCTCTGATCGACCGCCGACGCGTCGACGTCTCGGATTCCGAGGCCCTGCGCTCGGTCAGCGAAGGCGCCACGGCCATCTACCACTGCATCCACGCCGCCTACAACGCAGCCGATTGGGAGCGGGAACTCCCGGCGGCCGAGAAGGTTGTGCTCGACGCAGCCGCATCCATCGGAGCCGTCGTGGTCTTCCCCGAAAGCCTCTACGCCTACAACTCCGACACCCTGATGACCGAATCCGATCCACGCAACGCCACCGGCGGCAAGCGCGGAGTGCGCACCGCGCTGCTGCGTGCTCGCGAGGCCTCCGCAACACCCACCGTCAGCGTCGTGGCCTCGGACTTCTTCGGTCCCCGCGTCCGCACCGCCCACGCCGGCGAGCGCATGGTTCCGAAAGTCATGGCAGGTAAGAAGATTCGTGTCATCGGTTCCGCAGACCAGCCGCACTCCTTCACCTACATCCCCGATCTCGCGGCGGCGATGATCGCAGCAGCACACAACCCCGAACTCTGGAACTCCGTCATCCACGCACCCACCGGCCCCGCGCTCACTCAGCGCAAAATCGCCGAGGCCTTCGCCCGAGCCGCCGGGGCGACCCCCGCCAAGGTGGGTGTCCTGCCCGCCTGGGTGCTCGACGCCGTCGGCAAGATCAACACCGACAGCCGCGAACTCGCGGAGATGAACTACCAGTTCACCAAGCCGTTTGTCATGGACTCGAGCGCCAGCGAAGTGCTGCTCGGACTCTCGCCGACGCCGCTCGATCAGGCCGCCGAAGAGACCGTCGTGTGGTGGCGCGCGGAACAGGCTCGCACCGCTGCTGCCTGAACCTGGAGGTGGGCCGGGCAGCACTCAGATCTGCGTGAGATAGCGTCGACTGAGAGCGACGATGGCCACGAAACACGCTGCAACGAAGATCATCCCGATGCGTGCCCCACCAACGGAATTCGACGCACTCAGAGCGATGCCCAGGGCCGCGACGCCGATCGCCATGCCCGTTTGACGGGAGGTATTCAGTACCCCCGAGGCAAGTCCGGCGAACGATTTGTCGATCACTGCCATGGCCGCTCCATTGCAGCTGGGGCCGAACACACCACACCCGAGACCGACGAGGGCGGTCCCCGCCATCACCACAGGCCAGGTATCGCTGTCCCCGATCGCGGTGCACAGGAGCGCGCCGATCGCAGAAGTGGAAGCACCGACAGTCAGGAGCCAGCACATACCGCGACCTGCCCACACGCGATTGAGGACCAGCGTTCCGAACGTCCACAACACCGCAAACGGCAGAAAGAACAGTCCTGTCCGCAGCGCTGAAGAGCCCCAGTAGGACTGGATGAATATCGCGAGCATGAATTGCATGCCGTAGGCCCCGAATTGGAAGGCGAATCCGTTCGCTATGGATGCAGAGAACGCCGGCTTACGGAAGATCGACAGCGGCAGAACCGGATGCCGGGTCCGGCCCTCGACGACGAAGAACCCGACGAGCGCTGGCACACATCCAAGTAGCAACGCCAGTGCCAACGGATCACCCCACCCGCGGGAGCCGCCTTCGATCAAACCGGCTACCAGGAGGGCAAGTCCGGCGATGCCGAGGACCTGCCCGGGAACGTCATAGGATTCCGCATCGCGCGTCGCGGTTTCACGGACATGCCGCCAGCACAGCCAGAGGGCTATTACGCCGATGGGAACATTGACGAAGAAGATCGAGCGCCAACCGATGAACTCGGTGAGCAAGCCTCCTCCGATCGGTCCTGCGACCAATGCGATTCCGCCCGTTGCTCCCCAAATCGTGATTGCCTTGGCACGCACGATCGGATCCGGATAGGTGCGTGCAATGATCGCCAGTGTCGTTGGAAGAAGCCCGGCAGCAGCGATACCCTGCAGGCAACGAAATGCCGCCAGCACACCCAGGTTCGGGCTGATGGCGCACAACAGAGAAGCCGCCGTGAAGCCGCCCAACGACCACAGGAAGACACTGCGGGAACCGACTCGGTCCGCCAGAACTCCCGCTGTGAGCAACAGGCTGGCCAGAGGAATCGTGTAGATGTTCACCAACCATTGCAACGCGGCAATGGAGCCACCGATGTCGCGTTCGATTGCCGGTAACGCGATGTTGAGAGCGCTACCGTCCAACAGGATCATGAAGAATCCAAGACAAACCGCAGTCAGTGCCAGTGCCTGAAACCTTGAATCACTCACTGGTGCAGTAATTTTCGTTTCGTCAGAGACTGCGTCGCCGACCGAGCTGTCAGCAGAGATGTTGCTCGTACCCATAGGAGGCCCCCGTCTCCGGAATTTCTGTACCTGCAAGTACAACAGCTTTCACAGAGACTGTACATACCCATAGGTACAATGTCTTCATGGGTAGCGCGGAACGGCTGATCGCAAGCATGCAAGAACTGTTGTGGGAGCGTGGCTACTCCGGAACCAGCCCACGCGCCGTGCAGGAAATGGCTGACGTCGGGCAAGGCAGCATGTACCACCACTTCCAAGGGAAAGCGGACCTGGCGGTCGCCGCGGAACATCTCATGGGGCGCGAACTGCAAACGCAAATCAACGAGCGACTCAGCTCCGGCCAGACGACCGTCGACAAGATCGCCGCCTTCCTCGCGATCGACGAACACGTCCTCCGAGGGTGTCGGCTCGGGAGATTAGTCCAAGACACTGAGGTCGCATCCAACGACGAGTTGCGAGCACCGATCCAGACCATGTTCGTGTGGATTCAACAGAACATTGCGTCCACACTCGAAGACGGGCGCAGCAACGGTGAAATCCGTCCCGATGCGAACATCGAAGCTCTCGCCGCCACCATTCTCGCAGTGCGGCAAGGTGCTTACGTCCTCGCTCGTGCTGCCCAATCCGAAGAACCGTTTCGAAAGGCGGCCGACGGGCTGATCGAAACGCTCACCCACGGGATTTGCGTGTAAAAGTTCAACGATGCACCAGTAGCCGCGTCGCCGTTCTGCGCCAGTCAACTCTTGACCCAAGAACGGAACGGGTGTTCACTTCTTCACATGGCCTATCGCCGCACTCCGGCAGTACAGGAAAGACTGGACGCCCAACGCGCCCGACTACTCGAGGCCGCCACGTCGGCAGTGGCAACCCACGGTTATGCGGGCTGTTCCATCGCCGCGGTGGCCAAGAACGCCGGCGTCGGCACCGGGACGCTGTATCGACATTTCGACGGCAAGGGTGAATTGTTGGCCGAAGTGTTCCAATCAGTCTGCAGCCGTGAGGTATCCGCGGCCCGGGACGCCGGAGACAATGCCCGAAGTCTGGAAGGCAACCACCGCTCCGCCGTATCGGCCTCGGTTCGCACCTTCGCCGAACGTGCCATGCGTGCACCGGTTCTCGCCTATGCACTGCTGGTGGAGCCGGTGGATCCACTCGTCGACGAACAGCGACTCATGTTTCGCGAATCGTTCCGCGATTGCCTGGCCACCGCAATCCGTTCGGCAGTCGACACCGGTGAGATACCGTCGCAGGACGCCACTCTGACGGCAGCGTGCATCGTCGGGGCAATCGGCGAGGCCCTGATCCTTCCGCTGCGCGGCGGCACCACGGATCCCGCTGCGATCGATGCCATCCTCGCCTTCACCCTTCGATCGTTAGGGAGTTTCGATGACACCCACGCATGAAGTCACCAATCAGGTACCGCCCCTGATCGATTACGACGCAGCCGAATACGCGCCGATCCTCGAGGCACTACACCGCGAGGGAGCTTCGGACGCAGCCGAAGAGGTTCATCGCGTCGGGGTCCGCGCCGGCAGCGCGCAAGCTCAGGAGTGGGGCGACCTGGCCGAGGAGCACCCACCTGTCCTGAGAACCCACGACCGCTACGGCAACCGCATCGACGAGGTCCGCTACGACCCTGCCTATCACCAACTCATGAGCACCGCAGTGGAATTGGGACTGCACGGCGCTCCGTGGGTTGACCCGAATCCACACGCACACCTCGTCCGCGCCGCGAAGATGGCCGTGTGGGGTCAAACCGACGCCGGCCACGGCTGCCCCATCTCCATGACGTACGCCGTGATCCCAGCGCTGCGGCACAACGCGGACCTGGCGGCGCAGTACGAACCCCTCCTGACCACCCGGCACTACGATTCGGCGCTGAAAGCTCCCCTCACCAAACCCGGATTGATCGCCGGTATGTCGATGACGGAAAAACAGGGCGGTTCGGACGTGCGTGCCGGAACCACAAGGGCAGTGCCACAATCCGACGGTAGCTATCTCCTGACAGGCCACAAGTGGTTCACCTCCGCACCGATGTCTGACGTGTTCCTCGTCCTCGCTCAGGCGCCGGGCGGTCTGTCGTGCTTCTTCCTTCCTCGGGTCCTGCCGGACGGCTCGCTCAACAACATGTACCTGCAGCGTCTGAAGGACAAGTTGGGAAATCATTCCAACGCGAGCAGCGAGGTCGAGTACCGCGACGCTCTCGCGTGGATGGTGGGCGAGGAAGGCCGGGGCGTGCGCACCATCATCGAGATGGTCAACATGACCAGGTTGGACTGCACGATCGGAACGGCCACCGGCATGCGCGTCGGCACGCTGCAGGCAGTTCACCATGCGAATCATCGAAGTGCGTTCGGCGCCAACCTGATCGACCAACCTTTGATGCGCAATGTTCTCGCAGATCTGGCGGTGGAATCGGAAGCGTCGACTACCGTCGCGATGTGGCTGGCCGCTCTGACCGACCGCGCAACGTCGGGCGATGCCCACGCGAGCGCCCTACGACGCATTTCATTGGCCGTGAGCAAGTACTTCGTCTGCAAGCGCGGACCGATCCACGCTGCCGAGGCACTCGAGTGTCTGGGCGGAAACGGATACGTGGAGGAATCCCGGATGCCGCGCCTCTATCGCGAGGCTCCGCTGCTCTCGGTGTGGGAAGGGTCGGGCAACGTCGCGGCGCTCGACACTCTGCGGGCGATGGCGAAGCAACCCGAAACGCTGCAGGTGTTCTTCGACGAACTGAAACAAGCGAGTGGCGTGGACGCCCGCTTCGATCAGACCGTGCGGGATCTCGAGGTGGCATTCGGCGATTTCGACGACATCGAATACCGGGCACGGAAGATCGTCGGTGACATGGCACTCGCACTGCAAGCCTCGCTGCTGCTCCGCTACGGGCACCCCGCGGTGGCCGACGCATTCTGCGCGAGTCGGCTCGGAAATAGCTGGGGGAGCGTGTTCGGAACCCTGCCGAGGGGGATCGACATCGCGCCGATCCTCGAGCGGGCCACCGTCAAGATCGGCGCCTGACCCACCCACTACAGTTTCCGCTTATGAACCGAGCCTCGAACCGCCGCGAGGCCTGGCAGCGCGTACTGCACACCCTGCGTGAATCACCCGGCCTGGGAAGGCTGGCGCTCGTCCGCTTTTCCAGCCAGTTCGGCGACGGAATGTTCCAGGCCGCGCTCGGCGGCGCAATCCTCTTCAACCCGGAACGTGAAACCGATCCGGTGGCGATAGCGGCCGGCTTTGCCGTACTGCTCCTTCCCTATTCGGTGATCGGCCCCTTTGCCGGCGCTCTGCTGGATCGTTGGGACCGCCGCCTGGTGCTCCTGTGGGCGAGCGTGCTCCGCGGGCTCTTCATCCTGACCACCGCGGTGCTGCTGGTCGCCGGCGGCGGTGACACTCTGTTGTTGACGTGTGCGCTTGCTGCGATCGGGGTCAGCCGCTTTGTCGGGGCAGGCGTATCCGCAGCCCTGCCGAAGGTCGTTCGACAATCGTGGCTGGTGGCAACCAATTCCGTTCTCACAACGGCTGGTTCGGTGGTAGCCGCTCTTGGTGCTTCGGCAGCGGTGGCGATCATTGGCGTGATCGGCGCGGGGGATCGAGCGTCAGGCGCCGCCGTGGCCATCGCAGCACTGGGATCGGTGATCGCAGCCCTCGCCGCGGCCAGGTTCACCGCCCGCTCACTTGGTCCAGTGGCCGACGAAGTGATTCGTGCCAGCGCCGTCCGTTCGGTAACGGCCGGACTGCGCACCGGGGCAACCGCTGTCTGGGAGGCGCCTGGCGTCACCACGGCAATGATCGGGATCGGAGCGCACCGCATCTGCTTCGGCATCAACACCCTCATCATGGTGCTGGTCCTACGCGACACCTCGAACGGCTCCCAATTACCTGGAGGGATGGCCGGATTCGGCGTCGCCGTCGGTGCAACGGCCATCGGAATGCTGATCGCGGCATTGATCACACCGTTCCTCATCCCGCGGATCGGTCGCTCACGGACGATCACGTACGCCCTGGTGTGCGCGGTGGCCGTCCAGCTCGTCTTCGTAACCACCCTGACGCAGGGATCGCTGCTGATCGCCGCCTTCCTGCTCGGCATCGCCGGGCAGTCCGTGAAACTCAGCGGCGACGCGGCCATGCAGATCGACATCGACGACGACCGTCGTGGCCAGGTATTCGCCTTGCAGGACACCGTGTTCAACGTCGCGTTCATCGGTGCGATCGCGGCAGCGTCGACGGTGATCGCACCCGACGGCAAGAGCGTCGGCCTGGCCCTTGCCGGCGCGGGTGTCTATGCCGCCGGATTGTCAGCGGTGCTGATCAACCGCAAGAAACGAGAAACTAACCCTGCTGGGTAGCCCACCACTTCAGCAGTTCGGCTTCGGCCTCGTCACGTTCGAGCGGGCCGCGATCCAGACGTAGTTCCTTGAGGAACGTCCATGCCTTGCCCACCTGCGGGCCGGCCGGGATGCCGAGCAGTTCCATGATGGCGTTGCCGTCGAGGTCCGGACGCACGCGAGCGAGGTCTTCCTGCTCCGCGATGCGCGCAATCCGCTCTTCGATGTCGTCGTACGTGGCCTGCAACTGCGCGGCGCGGCGCTTGTTACGCGTGGTGCAGTCGGCCCGGACGAGCTTGTGCAGCCGGGGGAGCAGCTCGCCCGCGTCGGTGACGTACCGCCGCACCGCGGAGTCGGTCCACTGCCCCTTGCCGTAGCCGTGAAAACGCAAGTGCAGGAACACGAGTTGCGAAACGTCGTCGACCATCTGCTTCGAGAATTTCAAGGCACGCATGCGCTTGCGCACCAGCTTGGCGCCAACCACCTCGTGGTGGTGGAAGCTGACGCCGCCGCCCGGTTCGTTGCGCTTGGTGTCCGGCTTGCCGATGTCGTGAAGCAGTGCAGCCCAACGCAATACGAGATCGGGATCGCCTTCTTCGAGGTCGATCGCCTGCTGGAGCACGGTGAGGGAGTGCTGGTAGACGTCCTTGTGTTGGTGATGCTCGTCGATCTCGAGCTTCATCTGCGGAACCTCGGGCAGCACGTATGCAGCCAGTCCGGAGTCGACCATCATGTTGATGCCGTCCACCGGGTACATGCCCAGCATCATTTTGTTCAGCTCCACCTGCACACGCTCGGCGGTGATCCGCTCGATCTGCGACGCCATCTCCTTGATGGCCTCGAAAACACGATTGTTCAACGTGAAACCAAGCTGCGAGACGAACCTGGCTGCGCGCAGCATCCGCAGCGGATCGTCGTTGAACGAGTTCTCCGGCGCCGACGGCGTATCGAGTTCCCCGGCCAGCAGGGCGTCCATGCCGTTCAGCGGATCGACAAACGTGTAGGAACCGTCCGCGCCGATCTTCATCGCCATCGCGTTGACGGTGAAATCGCGGCGCACCAGGTCGTCGGCCAACGTCGTTCCGTACTCGACTATCGGATTACGCGAGACACGGTCGTAAGCGTCGGCCCGGAAGGTCGTGATCTCGATCTCCTGGCCGTGCTTGATGGCGCTGATGGTCCCGAACTCGATGCCGGTGTCCCACTGCTTGTCCACCCAGCCCTTGAGCAGAGCCTGAACCTTCTCCGGCCTGGCGTCCGTCGTGAAGTCCAGATCGCCACTGAAGCGGCCCAGGATCGCGTCGCGAACACTGCCACCCACCAGGAACAGCTCGTGACCGGCCTCGGCAAAACGCTCACCGAGCGGGTTCAACACGTCGGACAACGTGCCGAGCGTTGCAGTGGCGTCGGCAAGCAGTCGTAGGCGGCGATCAGCGTCGGAGGTAGGGACAGTCACGTGAAAGGAGCTTACTTAAGGTGCGCAAATAGCAGAACGCGCATACGAACGCGATAGACCGCTTTGCGCGGGTTACCGGGCAACGCTGCAAGGCCAACTAGTATCGATGAGGTGTCTGGTGCCGAACGAACAAACAGGAGTCGCCGCAACCCGCGGCGTCGACCTGCCGTCGGCAACCCCGATAAACCTTTGATGCGAACCGTCCGTGAAACTTCTGCGGGCGGCTTGGTCGTCGATGGCTGGGGCGGACCTCCCGAACGCCTCTGCGCTGCACTGATCGGCCGAACCGACCGCCGCGGACGCCTGCTCTGGTCGCTACCCAAGGGCCATATCGAGCAGGGTGAGACGGCCGAACAGACCGCAATGCGTGAGGTCGAAGAAGAAACCGGTATCCAGGGAACCGTCCTGGCACCGCTGGGCAGCATCGACTACTGGTTCGTGACCGAAGGTCGACGCGTCCACAAGACCGTGCACCACTATCTCCTCCGCTTTCTCGGCGGTGAACTCTCCGACGAGGACATCGAGGTCACCGAAGTCGCCTGGGTGCCGCTGACGGAACTGCACAAGCGACTCGCATACGCCGACGAGCGCAAGCTGGCCGAACTTGCATCGCAGATGATCGCCGAAATGCCGCGACCTGAAATGCACCGACCTGAAATCCCGCGAGTCCAGCACCCGAAGGAACCGGACGCCGGATGAGAATGGCTCTGCGGCGGGCCGGTGTGGCCGCTTTGGTGATGGCCGCTGTCGGTTTCGGGCCCGCGACGACGGCCGTCTCCTGGGCCGCTCCGTCCAGCCAGCCCAGTGAGCGCGCCCCGGCGCGAAACACCAACGATGCCAAATTTCTGCAGCTGACCATCGACTCCACCGCACCGACCACCGTGACGACAACCAGCGACCGCAACGTCGTGGTCAAGGGCACGGTGAAGAACGTCGGTGACCGTCCCGTCGAGGACGTCGGAGTGAGGCTGCAACGCGCTCCCGCGATCGACTCCAGTTCGGACGTGCGCGCAGCACTCGATTTCGACCAGGCTGTTTTCGACACGGTCGGCGAATTCGACACCGTTGCCACCACCCTCGACACCGGCCAGTCCAAGCAGTTCACACTCGCCTTGCCGCTCCGGAGCACAACCGGGTTGTCTCTCGACATCACCGAACCGGGCGTCTACCCGATGCTCGTCAACGTGAACGGCACCCCGGAATACGGCGGGGCCGCCCGACTCGACGACGCACGATTCCTGCTCCCAGTGCTCGGTGTGCCGGCCGCGGCCGAATCGAACGCCACATCCGGAACACCCAGTTCGTCGGCGACGGCCGTCGTTCCCCCCGACACGTCCGCCCCGATCGGCGTCACGCTCATGTGGCCGCTGGCCGACGCGCCACGACTCGTCGGCGGAATCCCGGGCGCGGTCAACGAGCCCGTGCGCCTGATCGACGACGAACTTGCCACCGAACTTTCCGACGGCGGGCGCCTGGACGCGTTGGTCGATGCGGTGGAGAACGCCACCAAGCCCGAGAGCGACACCGATCGCCGCGTCACGGATGCGCTCTGTCTGGCAATCGACCCCGACCTTCTGATCACCGTCGAGAACATGACTCGCGGATACCTCGTGGCCGACAACTCGTCAGATCCCACCGGACCGTCGCACGAAGGCCGTGGCAGCGACGCCGCCAACCAATGGCTCGGCCGGGTGAAGACCCTCGCGTCCTCGATGTGCACGACGGCGGTTCCGTTCGCCCAGGCCGATCTCGCCGCGGTCACCTCGGTGGCCAATCCGGAGTTGACGGCTACCGCGCTCGCACGCCCGGCAGACATCGTCGACAACATCCTCGGCGTGACGTCACTGCGAGATTTCGTCTGGCCGGATTCGGGTGTCCTCGACTCGGCCACCGCAGAGGTGCTGAGCGTGAATCCCACCACAGCGATGGTGGCTGACACCTCCGTCGACTCGGCAGCCCCGCAACTGTCGTCGCGGATAACCGGCTCACTCGACGCGCTTGCGTTCGACACCTCGGCAGCCGCAGCCTTGGCCGCCACCGGCTCGGAGCCGCAGGTCCCGTCGTACATCCCCGACGACACCGCGCCGACCATCGACATCGAATCGCGCAGCGCCCGGCGCCAGGACGCGCTGGGAGCGATGGCCTGGGCCGCGCTGACGCCGACTTCTCTGCCGCGCAATCAGATCTTCGCGCCGCCGCAACTGTGGACCGCGGACAGCAACGACGCCACCGCCGTGCTCTCGATGCTCGCGACCCTCATTCGCTCTGGCCTCGCCTCACCTCAGGCCCTGCCCGCACTACTCGGCAGACAACCGGGGGCCACTGACGCCGCCACGCTCGACTACCCGGACCGAGCCACCCAGGACGGTCCGCAGACATCCGTCGTCGAGACCGCAACCACCCAACTTCCGCGTATCGACGGGCTCGAAGCATCGCTCGTGGACGATCCGGCGGCTTCGCTCACCCCCCGGGGATTCACGGCACCGCTCCGCGAAGATCTACTTCGCTCGATGACCTTGGCGGATCGCCGCAACGTCGCCTCCGCATCGGTCAATCGGGCGGAGCGCGCTGCGACCATCCGCGCCGACAACGTCACCGAAGCCGTCGACGGGATGTACCGGGCCGTCAGCGTGGTGTCTCCGGGCGGCGTCTACACCCTCGCGTCGGGGCAGAGCCCGCTCCTGCTGGTGGCGCGCAACGAGTTGCCCATCGCCATCAACGTCGACCTGCGTGTGGAAGCCCCTCCCGAGATGCAGATCAGTGACATCGGTCCCAAACAGCTGCCACCGCGAGGTAGCCGACAGTTGACTGTGCCCGCCGAAATGAACGATTCTCGCAAGCTGGAAGTCAACTTCTCGCTGACCACGACAGATGGCCGCCAATTGGGTACGCCGACCAGCGTGACCGTACGGTCGAATGCGTACGGTCGTCCCCTGGCCGCCGTGACGGCGACAGCGGGAGGGTTGCTGCTGTTCCTGGCAGGGCGACGGCTGTGGCATCGATTCAAGGGTCAGCCGGACCCAGCAGATGAAGGGTACGAACGCTCATGACCGGGAATCCACCCGAGGAGGGTCGCCGCTCGGCGATCACCCGCAAGAGTGCCACGACCCGTTCGCATCCTCGGATGCCACCGTGGGAGCGCGGCTACCCGATTCAGCCGGTCAACCCCGACGCACGTTTCGACGACGCACCCACCATGACCATCCCGGTGATCCGCGACTATCCCAGATATCGCGAAGCCGAGATGGAATTCGCCGATCGGCAGGCGACCAAGTCGGACGAGTTCGACACCGACGCGCACGCCCTGGTCGGTGATCGTAAGGAGACGAACTCCCGCCTCCTCGCGGCGACGGGTTCCATCGCGATCGCGACGCTGACGAGCCGCATCACGGGATTCGCCAAGCAGTTGATGATCCTGATGGTCCTCGGCCCGGCCATCGCCAGTTCGTTCACCGTGGCCAGCCAGATCCCGAACATGATCGCGGAGCTCGTCTTGGGCGCCGTTCTGACCGCGATCGTCGTCCCCGTGCTGGTCCGCGCCGAGCGGGAGGACGCCGATCACGGCGAAGCATTTGTCCGACGCCTCTTCACGGCGTCGCTCGTTCTACTGGGAATGGCCGCGCTGCTCGCGACCCTGGCAGCACCCGTACTCACCAAATACGTCTTCCTGTCCGAAGACGGCAAGGTCAGCACCGACCTGACCACGGCGCTGTCGTATCTACTTCTGCCGGCGATCCTGTTCTACGGGCTGTCGGCACTGTTCACAGCGTTTCTGAACACAAGGCAGATCTTCAAGCCCGGAGCCTGGGCTCCCGTACTCAACAACGTCGTCGTCCTCGTGGTGCTCGTGGTCTACCGCCTGACTCCGGGCGAGATCTCGCTTGATCCGGTCTCGATGGGCGACGCCAAGCTGCTCACCCTCGGCATCGGCATCACCATCGGCGTCATCGTGCAGGCAGCCAGCCTGATCCCCGCACTTCGCCGCGAGAAGATCTCGCTCAAGCCGCTGTGGGGTCTCGACGATCGCCTGCGCCAGTTCGGCGGCATGGCCGTCGCCATCGTCTTGTACGTCCTGATCAGCCAGATGGGCATGATCTTCGCGACCAAGATTTCCTCACATGCCGACGAAGCCGGCCCTGCCATCTACAGCCAGGCCTGGTTGCTCCTGCAGCTCCCTTACGGCGTGCTCGGAGTGACGGTTCTGACCGCGATCATGCCGCGCCTGAGCCGCAACGCTGCGGCCGACGACACCCCGGCCGTCGTGGACGACCTGTCGGTGGCAACACGTCTGACCATGATCACGCTGGTTCCGATCATCATGTTCCTGACCTTCATGGGTCCGCAGGTCGGTGAAGCGCTTTACGGTTACGGCCGCTTCGGGCCCGAACAGGCCGAACGTCTCGGCACTGCCGTGAGCTGGTCGGCATTCACGTTGATTCCGTATGCGCTGGTCCTGATCCAACTTCGTGTGTTCTACGCCCGCGAACAAGCCTGGACGCCGACGTGGATCGTTCTCGGCATCACTGCAGTGAAGATCGCTTTCTCGGCGCTCGCTCCGGTCTTCGCCTCCAACAGCGATCAGGTCGTGATCCTGCTCGGTGCGGCCAACGGTCTCGGATACATCACCGGCGCCGTCATCGGCGGATACCTCCTGCACCGCAGCCTCGGAAACCTGCAGATGGCCAACGTGGGCAAGACAGTCTGGTCCGTCGTACTCGCCTCGCTGGCCGGTTCGCTGACCATGCTCGCGGTCGACCGCGTCCTCGGATTCGATCAACTCACCGAGCGTTTCGGCGGACCCGGCTCGATGGTTCGCGTCGCCGTCGGCGGCATCCTGATGCTCGCGATCACCTTCACGATTCTCTACTTCAAGAAGGTTCCGGAAGTTCTGTCGGTAACGGTTGCGGTCTCCCGCAAGATTCGTTCACTGACAGGTCGCGCCGAACCGGACACACGTAACAACACCGACGACGACGTCACCGAGCTGATTCCTGCAATCAGAACGGAATCAAACGAGCAAGAACGACCGGGTGCGCTCCCGTACCCTGGTCATGGGCGTACAGGATCGCAACCCGCGCGTATTCGGGGACGGGCTATCGATGGAGAAGGAGCGAGGGTGAGCGACGACAACGTTTCCGGCAACAAGAGTGCCGGGACTTCTGCCGTGAAAGCGTCCGAACAGAAGTCAACGGCATCGTCGGGCACACCTGCATCCACGAGTTCCTCCGCATCTGCCGGCCAGAAGCCACAGCAGGGTCAGAGGCCACAGCAGCCCGCGCAGCGGCCGGTCCAGAAGCCACAGCAGGGCCAGAAGCCACAGCCGCCGGTGCAGAAGGCCGCACCGCCGGTGCCTCCGGTCAGTGTGTCGAAGACACCTTCGGCTCCCGTGTCGAAGACACCTTCGGCTCCCGTGTCGAAGACACCTTCAGCACCTGTGTCGAAGACACCCGCGCCGAAGACGCCTGCTCCGGACAAGAAGGCACCCGAACCTCAGAAGACGGCTGCAGCTCAGACACCGCCGCCCGCTGCGCCTCGCACACCTGCCGCCGGATCCGCAGCACGACCGGCCCAGCGACCGATGCCCCGTGGACCCAAGCTCATCCCGGGCGCCTCTGTCGCCGGCGGACGCTACCGTCTGCTCGCGCCGCACGGCGGAACCCGCGGACTGCAGTTCTGGGAAGCTCTCGACGTCAAGCTCGACCGTGAAGTAGCCCTAACGTTCGTCGACGCCGATCAGCGCGGTGACGACGACAGCCAGTCCGGACCGCAGGCGGTTCTCTCGCGCACACTGCGCCTGGGAAGGATCAACTCGCCCGGTCTGGCTCGCGTCCTCGACGTCGTCCGCGGAAGTTCGGGCGGCATCGTCGTCGCCGAATGGACTCCCGGCCGCTCGCTGCGTGAGATGGCCGAGACCACGCCGTCACCGATCGGTGCAGCCCGCGCCATCCGCGCCCTCGCGGCCGCTGCCGAAGCTGCTCACCGCACCGGCGGCGCGCTGTCCATCGATCACCCGGACCGCGTTCGCATCAGCATCAACGGTGACGCCGTACTGGCGTTCCCGGCGACGCTTGCCGACGCCGATTCCACCAGCGACGTCCGCGGTCTCGGCGCCATGCTGTACTCGCTCATCACGGCGCGCTGGCCGCTCGCCGATCCGTCCGCCGGTCCCGTCGGTGGTTTGCTTCCCGCCGGCCGCGGCGCCGACGGCAACATCGTCGAACCTCGGGTCGTCCGTCCGGAGGTCCCGTTCGACATCTCGGCCGTGGCAGTTCGAGCGTTGCAGTCGGAGAGTGGAATCCGCACTGCTGCCACCGTGCAGCACATTCTCGATCAGGCGTCCGTCGTCAACGACAAGACGGAAATGATTCCGGCACTTCGTCTCGGCCACCGCGAACAGGGAGCGTCGGGTCACGCACTGAACGACCCCGAAGCCATCGAGGCCGAGAAGAAGAAGTCGACGCGGATGCTCGCGGCACTGACGGCGCTCGGTGTCTTCACCGTGATCGTCCTGATTCTCCTTGTGGTGTGGGTAGCGAGCTTCCTCTCGGGCGGCAGTAACGACACCCCGCTCAGCGAGCAGAGTTTCGGCTTGACCACCGAAGCTACTGCGCCCGAGAACAATTCACCTGCCCCCGCACCGGCGGCCGCAACCGTGCCGGTAGCCGCCTCGGCCGTAACGGTGTTCTCGCCCCAGGGCACGCCGGATCAGCCGGCAACGGCGAAGAACGCCATCGACGGCAATCCGGCCACCGCATGGTCGTCGGACTCGTACTTCCAGCCCTTCCCGTCCCTGAAGAACGGCGTCGGCCTGATGGTGACGCTCGCCGATGCGGCCAACCTGAAAAACATTGCGATCACGTCCGATTCGCCCGGAACCGTCGTTGAAATCCGTTCTGCCCCTTCTGCGAATACTTCGCTGGATCAGACCAAGGAAATCGGATCCGGTGTACTGAAGAACGGTGTGACCGACATTCCGCTCTCGTCGGACGGCTCGGGTCAGTATGTCCTGGTTTGGATTACGCAGCTCAGCACCGAATCCGGACAAAACCAGACATCCATCTCGGAGATTGCATTCACTGCTGCAAAGTGATCGCCCTTGGCCCTTCTGAAACCTACCGACTGGGCTAATATCCGCCCGTGCACAGTTATCGGGGGGCACCGGGGGCGGAGCCGGAAATTTCGAATCCAGAAGTTTCGAGAACAAAAATCTCGAGGCGACGGATTTCGAATTGTTGACCGCTCATGTCGCGGGCGATCGACACGCGTTCCGTGAACTACTGGTCCGGCATCAGGATCATCTGTGGCACGTTGCCCGGCGTACGAGTTACTCGGACGAGGACGCGGCAGACGCACTCCAGGAGGGTCTGCTCTCCGCGCACCGCAAGGCGGCGAAGTTCCGCGGCGATGCGGCGGTGCGTAGTTGGCTCCACACCATCGTGGTCAATGCCTGCCTTGACCGGATCCGACGCAACAAATCGCGGGCCGCGTTCTCTCTGTCTTCCGAGAATGCGGAGGAACCCCGTGATCACCGCGATTACGCGGCGGGAGTGGACATGAGCCTGACCGTCGAACAAGCGCTGGCATCGCTGCCCCCTGAGCAGCGCGCTGCCGTCGTCGCCGTCGATGTCGAGGGGTATCCGGTGGCCGAGGCCGCCGAGAGGTTGGGCGTGCCCGTAGGGACCGTGAAGAGTCGCTGCGCCCGCGCGCGCAAGCGCCTCGCCGCCCAGTTGGAGGACTTTCGCGAAGGCGGGAACCATTCGTGAACCGGCCGCGTCCTATCTTGTAAGCGTCCACACCGACTGCCGAGGGAGGGTTCATGACAGATCCGTCTGTTCGCGTTCCGTCGCCTCCGTTTTCGGAGGACCTCTTGGCGGATCTTCACGCCGGGGTTCTCGATCCCGAAACCAGTGCAGCTCTGTGGCCGCTGGTACACGCAGACGCCGACGCCCATGCATTTGTCACTACTCTCGACAGCGTCACAGCATCACTCGCGACACTGAACTCGCGCGAGGCCTCTCACGAACGGATTCCGAATTCGCTTGCCGAGCGAATCAATTCGGCACTGGATCTACAGTCCGGCCAGGTCGAGCCATCAGCAGAGACAACCGTCGTGCCGTTCCGGCGACGCCCACAAGCGTGGCTGCTCGGTGCCGCAGCAGCCGTGTTGATGGCCTTCGTGATCGTTGTGATCGGAACCCGAGATTCCGAACCTGCCGAAAGCGTTGTCGCTCAACCAAGCACACCGGCGACATCTGCTGTGGACGATCCGGATTCGGCGTCCCTGCTTTCATTCATCGGATCCAAAAACCTTGGACCACTGGATGATCCGTCCAAGCTTGCCGGCTGCCTGAGCGCCAATGGCATCGACGAGGGCAGGCCGGTGCTCGGTTCGGGTGAGGTTCGCATCGCCGGTGCACCGGCGATAGTCCTCCTCTTCACCGGATCGCAGCCGCGTCAGATCACTGCACTCACTGTTGGCATCAACTGCAGCGACGGGAATCCGAATACGTTGTCGGTCAAAAACATCGGCTGACGTCGACGGTCAGCGCGGTGTTGCCGCGGGTAGCAGGAGCTCGAGGATTCTCCCGCGCAACGCATCCGTATCGTCCTCGACCGCTATCAGACTTGAAAACATCGCTGCTCCGGCCGCCAATACCAGCACGGCCTTGGCATCGAGCAGTGCCGATTCGGGATCTTCGGCGTTCTGAAGGAAGAGTTGCGTGCTCGGCCCACTGAAACCGCGCCACAATTCGTTGCGTAAGTCGTCATGGTCGCGCAGCGCAGCCAGCAGTCCCGGCGACGCGGCGCGAACCTCGGGCCGCGAGAACAGCTGAGCACTTCCCTCCACCACCCAACGGATCCAGCCGTCACGGTCGGTGCCCTCGAACGGTGTCAGGTCTGGTGTCGCACCCAGGATCGACCCGAGAACTAGATGTGCCTTCGACGGCCATCGTCGTGACATCGAGGCTCGGCTGACCCCTGCCCGTGCCGCGATCGCCCGGAGGCTGAGTTGCTCCCATCCGACCTCGAGGAGCATCGCTCGGGTGACCTCGAGGACTGTGTCGTCGATGCGTGGGTCTCGTGGGCGACCTGATCCTGTGGCGTTCATCGTGTCGAATTGTCGGACAGATTGGGAGTAGGCGCTATATCGTCGTAGTTACGAGTCCACTGGCATCGTAAAGATCAGGCCGCCGCAGGAAGTT
Source organism: Rhodococcus sp. FW305-130 (assembly GCF_058788335.1). Taxonomy (NCBI): domain Bacteria; kingdom Bacillati; phylum Actinomycetota; class Actinomycetes; order Mycobacteriales; family Nocardiaceae; genus Rhodococcus; species Rhodococcus sp. FW305-130. The sequence continues at coordinate 69,886 of NZ_JBYTAP010000004.1, forward strand.
GAAAATGACCACAGCGCCCACACCGTCGATATTCGAACCCGCACGTCTCGGCCCTCTGACCTTGCGCAACCGCATCGTCAAGGCTGCGACGTTCGAGGGCGTCATGCCGCGGGGAGCGGTCTCGGACGATCTGATCAACTTCCACGCCGAAGTGGCCCGGGGCGGGGCCGCGATGACCACCGTCGCCTACTGCGCGGTCTCACCAGGTGGACGAGTCCACCGCGACACCCTTGTCATGGACGAGCGCGCGCTGCCGGGACTACGCAGACTGACCGACGCCGTCCACTCAGAAGGCGCGCTTGCCGCGGCGCAGATCGGCCACGCGGGACTGGTTGCCAACACGCTTTCCAACAAGACGAAGACCCTGGCGCCGTCGACCCGGCTGAGTCCGCCCGCAATGGGCCTCGTCAAAGGCGCGACGCTCGCCGAACTCGACGGTGTCGTCTCCGACTTCGAACGGACCGCCCGCGTCGCAGTGGACGCAGGATTCGACGCCATCGAGGTCCATCTCGGTCACAACTATCTACTCAGTTCATTCATGAGCCCCAATCTGAACAAGCGCCACGACCGATACGGTGGCAGCGTCGCCAAGCGCGCCGAGTATCCGCGTCGAGTCATCGAAGCGGTGCGAGTGGCCGCTGGATCCAGCGTGGCGGTCACCGCGAAATTCAACATGTCCGATGGGGTGCCGAAAGGTCTGTGGCTCGACCAGAGCCTGCCGATCGCCCAGATCCTCGAAGCCGACGGCCACCTGGACGCGATGCAATTGACCGGTGGCAGTTCACTTCTCAACGGAATGTACTTCTTCCGCGGCGAGGTCCCACTGGCTGAGTTTGTCGCCTCCCAACCCAAACTCGTCGGGCATGGGCTGAAGTTCTACGGTCCCAAACTCTTTCCGACGTACCCGTTCGAGGAGGGTTTCTTCCTGCCCTTCGCCCGCCAGTTCCGACAGGCGCTGAGGATGCCACTGATCCTGCTCGGCGGCATCAACCGCGTCGACACCATCGAGCACGCACTGGATGAAGGATTCGAGTTCGTCGCCATGGCGCGCGCACTGCTCAGGGACCCACAACTGGTCAACAAATTTCAGGCCGAGAGCGTCGACGAGGGTCTGTGTATCCACTGCAACAAGTGCATGCCCACCATCTACACCGGCACGCGCTGTGTGGTTCGGGACGCGCTGGTGGTTCGGGAGGCACCGCGCCCCGCCCAGTGAGTCCCGCGCTGTGAGCTGCCGGCTGTGAGCCACTTTCCAGCGGAGTGCGGGAACAACACCCCTTATCCTGGTGTTGATCGGTACGGCTCTCCAAGAAGCGGAGGGTCTGCACTCACTATTGGAAGGCTCGCATGACCACCCAGCTGGAAACCACGCCCGCGGTCCATGACGTCATCATTGTCGGTTCCGGACCGGCCGGCTACACCGCTGGTGTCTACACCGCGCGCGCTGAGCTCCAGCCCCTGCTCTTCGAGGGAACCCAGTTCGGTGGCGCCCTCATGACCACCACCGAGGTCGAGAACTTCCCCGGATTCCGCGAAGGAATCATGGGCCCCGATCTGATGGAACAGATGCGCGAGCAGGCACTGCGCTTCGACACCGACATCCGCACCGAGGACGTCGAAGAGATCGACCTCAGCGGCCCGATCAAGACCGTCGTCGCGAACGGCGAAACCTACGCCGCGCACGCGATCATCCTCGCCATGGGCGCAGCAGCCCGCTACCTGGGCATTCCCGGTGAAGAACGCCTCCTCGGCCGCGGCGTCAGCGCCTGCGCCACCTGCGACGGCTTCTTCTTCCGTGACCAGGACATCGTCGTGGTCGGCGGCGGCGATTCCGCGATGGAAGAAGCAACCTTCCTCACCCGCTTCGCTCGCTCGGTCACCCTGGTGCACCGCCGCGAGGAGTTCCGCGCCTCACGGATCATGCTCGAGCGCGCCAAGGCCAACGAGAAGATCCGCTTCCTGACCAATGCCGAGCCCGTCGAGGTGCTCGGTGAGAACAGCGTCACCGGCCTTGTCGTGCGCGACACCGTCACCGGCGAGACCTCCACACTCGAGATCACCGGCATGTTCGTCGCCATCGGCCACGACCCGCGCAGTGAACTCGTCAAGGGCCAGGTCGATCTCGACGACGCCGGATACGTGCGCGTCGCTCCCGGTTCTACCGCGACCTCCATCGACGGCGTCTTCGCTGCCGGTGACCTGGTCGATCACACGTACCGTCAGGCGATCACCGCTGCCGGCACCGGATGCTCCGCAGCAATCGACGCCGAACGCTGGCTGGCCGACCGCGGCGACATCACCGCCAACACGCTCGACGCAGCCGGCCACACGGTCGACGTCGTCGGCGCTCCCTGATTCACCAAGCTGTCGTACCCAACCCTCGAGGAGTAACAGTGTCGAATACCGTCACCATCACCGACGATTCCTTCAAGCAGGACGTCCTGGGCAGCGACAAGCCCGTTCTGGTCGATTTCTGGGCAACCTGGTGCGGCCCGTGCAAGATGGTCGCCCCGGTCCTCGAGGAGATCGCCGGCGAGAACAGCGAGAAGCTGACCGTCGCCAAGCTCGACATCGATGCCAACCCCGCGGCCGCGCGCGATTTCCAGGTCATGTCGATCCCGACGATGATCCTGTTCAAGGACGGCAAGCCGATCAAGACGATCGTCGGCGCCAAGGGCAAGGCCGCGCTGCTCAAGGACCTCGCAGACGTTCTCTGACGGCTGGGTGAGCATCGTGGATTCTCGCAATCCACAGAATTTCTGAGATAATCGATCGATGTGCCTGATCGGGTCTACGACCAGGCACATCGATCGAATTCGTTAACCGATCCGAGAGGCTTTCACGCATGCACAGACTCCGACACGGCGATCACGGCCCGGCCGTCGCCGAGATTCGGGGCACATTGACGAAGCTGGGATACCTCCATCACGGAACTTCCGGCATTCGACGTGAAAGCGCCGACGGTGCCCACTGGGTTGCACCCGACGCCATCTTCGATCATCAACTCGACAGCGCCGTTCGTGCCTTCCAGCAGCAGCGTGGGCTTCTTGTCGACGGCATTGTGGGCCCGGCAACCTATCGGTCACTTCGTGAGGCCTCGTACCGCCTGGGTGCCCGTACGTTGATCTACCAGTTGTCCGCGCCGCTGTACGGCGACGACGTCGCAGCGTTGCAGGCAAAACTGCAAGATCTGGGCTTCTACGCCGGGCGGGTCGACGGTTTCTTCGGTCCGCAAACCCACGAATCTCTCTCGTCTTTCCAGCGTGAAATCGGGATCGCTGCCGACGGTATCTGCGGACCGCAGACACTCCGTTCGCTGGAACTTCTGGGAACCCGCGTCACCGGTGGTTCCCCACATGCGATCAGCGAAGAGGAACTGGTGCGGCGTAAGGGCCCGCAGCTTGGCGGTAAGCGCATCGTCATCGATCCCGGCCTCGGCGGGCCGTCGACGGGCAACATCGTCAACGGCATCTCCGAAGCTGACATCCTCTGGGATCTGGCCATGCGCCTCGAGGGGCGGATGGCTGCAACCGGGATGGAAACTTTCCTCTCCCGCCCGCACAACGCCGATCCGACCGAGGCCGAGCGCGCACTGACATCCAATGCGTTCGACGCGGATCTGATGATCTCCCTGCGTTGCGACAGCAACTCGAGCCCGTCGGCAAACGGCGTCGCGAGCTTCCACTTCGGTAATTCGCACGGTTCGGTCTCGATGATCGGGCAGGTGTTGACCGGTTTCGTTCAGCGCGAGATCGTTGCGCGAACTCCGTTGCGGGACTGCAGAACTCACGGTCGGACGTGGGAGTTGTTGCGCCTCACCAACATGCCGACGGTGCAGATCGATCTCGGCTACCTGTCCAACGCGTCCGACGTTGCGGTACTGACGAATCCGCGAATGCGGGACACCATTGCCGAAGCCATCTTGATCTCGGTCAAGCGGCTGTACCTGCTGGGTCAAGACGATCAGCCGACCGGCACCTTCACCTTCGCCGAGCTTCTCGCAGAAGAACTTTCGGTAGCCGACCGCATTTCGTAGGTCCTGCGGTCGGCACCTGCTCACACTCTGGCGAGCTCGCTGATCTCCACCATTTCGAGAGCTGCGGCCTTCAGTAGACGGTCGAGGGCTTCTTCGACGTCGACTTTCCATTCGTGATCTCGATTGAGTTCGAGACGAAGCCGCGGATAGCGATGGTGCGGTGCCACGACCTCGAAACCGTAGTCCTCGAGGAACTCGGCACTGATCATGCATTCTGCGGGTGAACATTCCAGAGCGGCCGTTGCGCTGGCCACGTCGGAAGCAGGTCCCAAGTCGTCGCTACGGATACCGAATGCCTCGAGCGCACGAACTCCGCGTCGAACCAGATCTGTCACGACAGCGGCCATCAGGCTTGGTCCTAGTTCTTCCTCTATGCCCGAGGGCTCGAGGCGAAGGCTTGTCAGAAGCACTGCGTCCGAGCTGACCGGGCTTGTCGGAAACAGTTGCGCGCGCGGGATCATGCGGGGAGGGGCGTACAACGCACTTCCAAGCGGCTTTCCGTCGCGGACGGCGACCTGTCCGCACGAACCCCACTCGAGCATGACCATCGACAGCCAGGCTTCCTTCTCGAATTCCTGATCGCAGAATCCTCGGGCGTCGTGAAGCGCGCCCGGGTCCATCTCCCAGAACACGCATCGACGCGCATGGGCGGAAAGCTGATCGAGGCTGTCGAGCGTGAGAGAGGTGATGACGTGAGTCGACACTGACTAACTCACTCTCCGTAGGTCCCCGAAGCGGTTTTGATGTTCGCCCGCCGCTTTTTTCTTCTCCAGGATAGGCCAGCTGTACCGAGTCGGCAGTGGCGCGAGAGTTGATCGCTCTAATGTATTGCTGTTCAACATCTTTCGTCCCGGTTCAAGATTTCGAGAAGCTCGGACCACCTAAATTCGTCACAGTGACGAAAATAGGTGGTGTGCCCGGTCATCGTAATTACGTCACCAAACGGGCATCCGAGTTCACTACGTCGATTTCTGCGCTTCCATCATTCCGACGATGCGTTGTAGGTCGTCGACCGAGCCGAATTCGACCACAATCTTTCCCTTCCGCTTGCCCAGACTGACAGTCACCCGGGTGTCGAACGAGTCCGACAACCGCTCGGCTACATCCTGCAGACCCGGCATCACGATGGGCTTGCGCTTCTGCGGGGGAGCGATCTCGTTGTCCGCCCGGTTGGCAAGAGTGACGGCTTCCTCCGTCGCGCGAACCGACATTCCTTCGGCGACGATGCGTGCCGCCATGACTTCCTGAGCGTCGGCACCCGCCTCGAGGGACAGCAGTGCGCGAGCATGGCCGGCCGAAAGTACTCCAGCCGCAACGCGGCGCTGAACCGCCACCGGCAGCTTCAGCAGACGAATCATGTTGGTCACGACGGGACGCGAACGTCCGATCCGATTGGCCAATTCTTCGTGGGTTACTTCGAACTCCTCGAGCAACTGCTGATACGCCGCTGCCTCCTCGAGGGGGTTCAACTGCACTCGATGGATGTTCTCGAGGAGCGCGTCGCGCAACATCGAGTCGTCATCGGTTTCACGAATGATCGCCGGAATCTTCTCCAGCCCGGCTTCCTGGCTCGCGCGCCAGCGACGCTCACCCATGACAAGTTGGTACTTGTCACCGTGACGACGGACCACGATCGGCTGCATCAAGCCGAATTCGCGGATCGAGTGAACCAATTCCGCGAGTGCTTCCTCGTCGAAAACGCTGCGAGGCTGCTTCGGGTTCGTCTCGATCAGGCTCGGTTCGATCTCGAGATAGACCGCGCCGGTCGGCTCGAGTTCGGTCTCCGGCTCAGCTTCCACCGGAGCCTTCGCAGCCGTCGCCTTGGTGGCTTTCGGCGTTTTCGGAGCTGCCTTCGTCGGTGGGGGAGGGGAGGGGTTGCGCTTGTCGACGCCGATTACGACGTCCGCTGCAGCCGATCCCAAACCCGGTGCCGTGGCCGGCCCAGTGGGGATGAGAGCAGCCAAGCCGCGGCCCAATCCACCTTTGCGTGCTTGACTCATCTCACTGCTCCTGGGTCGTCGTGGTGGCAGAGCGGGCGGCAAGTTCGCGTCCGGCGTCGAGGTAACTCATGGCGCCGCGTGAACCGGGGTCGTAATCGAGAACTGTCATTCCGTATCCGGGAGCCTCGGAAACCTTCACACTGCGGGGAATCACAGCGCGCAGTACGGCCTCGCCGAAGTGCTTGCGTACTTCTTCGGCGACCTGGTCGGCCAGCTTGGTGCGCCCGTCGTACATCGTCAGAAGGACCGTGGAGACATGCAGATCCGGGTTCAGATGAGCCTGGACGAGTTCGATGTTGCGGAGCAACTGACCGACCCCCTCGAGGGCGTAGTACTCGCACTGGATCGGGATCAGGACTTCCTTGGCAGCAACCATCGCGTTGACGGTCAGCAGCCCCAGCGAGGGCGGGCAGTCGATGAGGACGAAGTCGACGTCGAGCTCTGCGAGCACCTTGTCGTTGAGCGCGCCTTTGAGTCGATTCTCGCGGGCAACCATGGAGACCAATTCGATCTCGGCGCCCGCCAAATCGATCGTTGCCGGGATGCAGAGAAGGCGCTCACTGTGCGGGCTGGTCTGGATCGCCTCCGGGGCCTTCACTTCGCCTATGAGCAACTCGTAACTGGAGGGGGTGCCCGAGGTATGGACGACGCCCAGAGCCGTGCTGGCGTTGCCCTGAGGGTCCAAATCGACCACGAGGACAGTGAGCCCTTGAAGAGTGAGCGCCGACGCAAGGTTCACCGTGGTCGTCGTCTTACCGACGCCGCCCTTCTGGTTCGCGATGGTGATCACGCGGCGGAACGCCGGCTTCGGCAGCGTCACCGAATGGGGGTGAAGCACCTGGCTCGCTCGATGCGCGGCCGCCCCGATGGGAGTCTCCTCCGAGGAGATCGCCGCGTAGGGGGCGGTGAAATTGTCGTCGTCGTCGTTGACGATCTGATCCGCACCCGCGCCCGTGTGCTGCTTCGGTGTTTCACGTGAAACGGCGGATTCAGATCGACCCGACATTGACTGCTCCTTCGATTGGGAATCGATCACTAGGTGCTCTCATCATCTGTACATTGCTCTCGATTGCATGCGTGTAAATCATCAACGCTGGCGACGCTTCGGGAGACGTTCGGCCTTCACCACCACGGTGGGGGTGCGGAGAATCTTGGCTCCACATTCGAGTATTTCCAACTTACCTGCGCCCAATTTGGTGAGCGCCGTACGGTCGCGCTCGATCTCCTCGGCGGCGCTCGAACCTTTGAGTGCCAACATCCGGCCGTGCTCGTGAATGAGTGGGAGGGACCAACGTGCGAGCTTCTCCAGAGGCGCCACGGCCCGCGAAGTGACCACGTCCGCACCGCCCGCTTCCTTCACAACACCCGATTCCTCGGCTCGCCCTCTGACTACCAATACGTCCAATCCGTTGGACTCGATGAACTCCGCGAGGTACACAGAGCGTCGAAGCAACGGTTCGACGAGAGTCACCTTCAAGTCCGGGCGGGCGATCGCGAGAGGGATTCCGGGTAGGCCGGCACCGCTTCCTACGTCCACGACCGACTCACCTTCGGCGATCAGTTCACCGATCACTGCGCAATTGAGAAGGTGACGCTCCCACAGTCGGGGAACCTCACGGGGACCAATGAGCCCGCGCTCGACACCATCCGTTGCCAGGGATTGGTAGTACCGTTCCGCGATCTCATATCTGTCACCGAACACTGCGCGCGCAGTCTCTTGTTCGTCCCAGTCAACCGACGCCGCACCATTCTGTTCCACGTGAAACATCCTCCCGCGTAAACCGCGAAATCAACAATCAAGACCGAAATCATTATCCGCTCTGGAGCCGACATGTGTTCGCTTCTGCACACCGACTCGCTGTGAGTCTGCCGACTCGTTCATTCTTTGGGAAGTATTCGGCCCAAAATTCAAGTGGGGGAGGGGAGGGGTTCACGTTCCACGTGAAACATTGCGCTGATAATTCGCCGAAATCTGACCCGTTTCACGTGAAACATAGCCGGAAGGTCACATGCAGATAGTAGGTCGGTTTTCAATATCATCACAGTGACGAAACTGCCATGGGTAGTTACATGGATGGAATTCATGGCCAAAAAGGGGTAATTGTCGACGAAAAGCGAGTTTCAGAAAAGGGCCGGCTTCGGACAGTTTCGGTGTCTCGCCGCCGATTGCCACGAGCTACCCAACCTTCGACTTGACTCTCCTGTTGCGGGAGACCGGAGACTTGGCACCAGAAACCGAAATCAATCCAAGGAGCTTGGCACCACATGATGCGCATCGGAGAGTTCGCCCTCGCCTCTGGACTCACAGTGAAAGCACTCCACCACTACGACGCCATCGATATACTCAAACCCGCACGAGTGACCGCGAACGGTTACCGCACCTACTCACCCAGACAACTGCGAGAGGCAGCGACGATCCGGGCACTCCGCAACATCGGCCTCGCGCTCGACACCGTCGCAGAAGCATTGAGCAACCCGCACTACATAAATTCCTTCATCGAACGGCACCGAGCACATGTCGCTGACGAACGCGCACGACAAGATGCTGACGCGGCGCAAGGGTCCGCGTTGATCGACTCACTTGAACTCGACTACACCGTGCGCCGTCGTTCCATGCCGGCTCAACACTGGGTTGGACTGCAACACGAAATCCGTAACCTCGAACTCGAGCAGGTTGAGTCGCCCCTGGCGACCCTGCGAATGGCCCTGACAGAAGCCGGCCACACGATCTCCGGTCCCTGGTGGACAACACTGCGCCAAACTGCAGAAGCTGAGGTCGTCGAAGTTCTGTTCTGCTGGCCGACTACCCAGATCCCCGCCGAGCCAGTTGGCATCTCCGGAACGATCGTCGAATCTGGCACACTCCCAGCGCGCGACGAACTGTTTGTGACACTCGAAACATCCGACGACGATTCCGATCTCGGCGATCTAGGCGCAGAAGCCGCACAGATCGCGATGATCGAGCAAGCAAACGATGACGGACTGGAGTTAGTTCACGGCAGCATCCGCCAGGTTGGAGTACTCGCTGACGACGGCACACCAGAAGCCATTGAACTCGTGATCGCCATCCAATAGGCGTCCACTACCAATCTGGGATGGAGATCGAGAGCTCGGGGCAACAACCATCGATCCTGTTTCACGTGAAACGAAGGGCTGACTATTCCGGCTGGGGGAGGGGAGGGGCTCACATGTAGTACGCCGTGTTGTCGATCGAATATCCGAACGTGCACAGTGCGCCGCCGACAGCCAATAAGGCAATGATGAAGCTGAGCATGACTGCTCTCCCGGATCCCCATGCCAGTGCAAGTGGAATGAATACGACGGCGACTACTCCCAGCGGCAACAGAAAGGCCCGCGCCGGCGCGATTCGGCGACGAACCTCCGGTTGACGCCCGTCTCAGCCCGCCGGGGCCTCGAACACCATCCTCACCTCGGTCACCTGGTAGTTCGCCCGCTTGAACGCGGCGGCCATGGGCGTGTTGGGTACGTCCGTGGTCGCGGTGATGCGATTGGCGCCATCGGCTGCGTGAACGCGGGTGATCTCGCAGAGGATGTCGTCCACGTAGCGGCACCCGCGCAGCTCGGGCACTACTCCGAGGTATCCGACGTTGCGATGGTAGGGCGTCGCGGACGGGATCGCGAAGCCGACCAGCGTCCCGTCCATGGTCTCCGCCAGCCGCCACCACGATCGTTCGCCAGGGCACGACCGGTAGAACTCGAGATCGTCCCGGGCCTGGCTGACAATGTCTGTGGCCGCAATGCCTCGTTGCGTGGCGACGTCCAGGCTGCCGACAGCGACCCGCTGGAACACCGCGAGGAACTCATCATCCGAGGCGGGACGGAACATCAGACGCTCGGAGGGGGCGGGCACACCGGCCGCAGGCGTCCACTCGAAACGCAGCCGCTCGATCATCTCGGTCAGTCCGGCCGCCTGGGCCGCCTCGCGACGCCAGGACACGGCGTCTGCGACGGTGGAATCCGCGTCATGCCCGGCGGTCGGCACGACCACCACATACTCAGGCTTCGCGTGGAACTCGGTGTGCGCCCGCGACATGAGTTCGGCGGCAAGCGCAGCACGATCCGGCACGTCAGCCAGCACGTGCAGGAAATCAAGGGCGAGCGGACGCTCGCTGTCCTCACGCCCCCACCACAGCGCACGCGCGACGATCCTGGAGCCGTCAACGGCGAACCAACTCCATTCCGGACGAAGCCGTCCGGCCGCCACCTCTTCCCGGAGCGAGTCAGCGTCGACGAACCCGACCGGATCGTTCATCGCGAAGCCCACGGGCTCTTCCAACTCGGCCCGCGTCGCGGGTCGTATCAGCACCATTGTTTCCCTTCACGACGCTTCATTGACGACAGGTTCCGAAATAGAGATAGGACATGTCGACAACGATAGGCACCGGACCTTCACCGTGCCGCCGGATTCGGTTTCACGTGAAACACCTCTCGTACACAAAAGCGGGCCCCGGAAAATCCGGGGCCCGCATCGATCAGGGGGGAGTGTCAGTCCTTGAGGACAACCACTCGGCGAGACGGCTCAGCGCCTTCGCTCTCGCTGGAAACACCGGCGACCTTGGCGACGGCGTCGTGCACGATCTTGCGTTCGAACGGCGTCATCGGAGCAAGCTCTTCGCGTTCGCCGGTCTCGAGAACACGCTGTGCGGCTTCCGCACCGAGAGCACTGAGTGCCTCGCGGCGGCCCGCCCGCCAGCCGGCGATGTCGAGCATCAAGCGGCTGCGCTCGCCGGTCGACTGCTGAACAGCCAGACGAGTCAGCTCCTGGAGAGCATCCAGAACCTCACCCTTACGTCCCACAAGCTTGGTCAGGTCGTCGCCGCCGTCGATGCTGACGATCGCCCGATCGCCCTCGACGTCAAGGTCGATGTCTCCGTCGAAATCGAGCACGTCGAGCAACTGCTCGAGGTAGTCGCCGGCGATCTCGCCCTCTTCGATCAAATCGTCATCGGAATCATCGATGTCTACATCCACATCGGTAACCGGCGCAGTGGTCTCGGTGCTCACGTCTGCGTTCTCTCCATCCACAACGATGTCAGCTTCACTGGACATTGGTCGTTCTCTTTCCTGGATCAGCGCCGTTTATTGCGCTTGGGGGAGTTGCCGCGGTTGCTCTGTGGCCGGTTCTGTTTCGGTTTCGACGTCGAACCACCACTGGAACCCGAGGGCTTCGGCTGAGGCTTCTTGAGCGAAACTTCCGGGGCGTCACCGTCGTCGTCGGCTGAATCCGCGGTCTTCAGCGCAGCCGGGGATCCCTTCTTCTTACCGGGATCGGGACGGGCACCGGGCTTAGGCGCATTGTCGTTGCGGCGAGTGATCGCTTCCTGCTTCTTCGCTTCTTCTTCGGCATCGATCTTGCGGAAGACGAGGTGCTGCTGACCGTAGGTCCAGATGTTGTTCGACACCCAGTACAGGAGGATCGCGATCGGAAGGAACGGTCCACCGACCAGAACGCCGAGCGGGAAGACGTACAGCGCGAGCTTGTTCATGATCGCGGACTGCGGGTTCGCGGCAGCTGCTTCGCTCTGACGGGCAACCGAAGCGCGTGAGTTGAAGTGGGTCGCGATGCTGGCAATGATCATCAACGGAGCGGCCACGAGAATGATGTTCAGGCGTGACGGAAGCTCGGGAACGTTCTCGGTGACATAAGCCTGAAGCTGCGCAACCGGCGTCGTGATCGCGGCCGAGATGGGCGCGCCGAACAGACGAGCATCCAGGAACGACTGGACGTCAGTGGCCGAGAAGACGTAGTTCGGGGTGTTGAGGTTGTCCTCGGCGCTCATGCCCAGCTGGCCCATGCCGGTGCCGGTGCGGTTGAACGAGCGCAGGACGTGGAACAGACCGATGAACACCGGAGCCTGAGCCAAGACCGGGAGACAGCCCATGATCGGGTTGAATCCGTGCTCCTTCTGGAGCTTCTGCATCTCGACGGCCTGGCGCTGACGGTCGCCCGAATACTTCTTCTGCAATGCCTTGATCTGCGGCTGCAGTTCCTGCATCTGGCGGGTCGTGCGGACCTGCTTCACGAACGGCTTGTACAGAACCGCACGCAAGGTGAACACCAGGAACACCACGGAGAGCGCCCAGGCTATTCCGTTGTCCGGGCCGAGAATGAACCCGAAGACCTTGTGCCAGACCCACAGAATCGCGGATACCGGATAGTAAATGAAATTGAGCACGGCTCTAAGTACTCCTCTGTTCGTCCGTCGGACTGTGACACGCTGCGCGTGCTTCCGGACAGCTATGGCGGCTACCCGCATCACGGTCACGACGGGCAGGGACAGGGTCCCACCCTCCAGAATGCCAGGGGGCACACTTCGCCAACCGCACCACAGTCAAGAAAAGGCCTTTGATCGCCCCGTGAGTGCGCAGCGCTTCGACCGCGTATTCACTGCAGGTGGGGGTGAACCGGCAGGTCGGCATCCTCAAGGGCGACACATACGTCCGGTACAACTCGATACAGAAGATGAGAACAGTGGCGGGAGCGCGACGCACAGCCTTCAACACCGTGATGACACGGGAGGCTCTGGGAGTCTCGATCTGCTCAGAGAGCGGAGTACTCATGGCTCTTCACTTACCGACACCAATAGGTTCATTTTGGTCAGGCCCCCACGCAACTGCTTGGCCAGTTCGGCTGAACTGGCGGTAGCTGCGCCCGGAAGTGCGCGGATAACCACGTCCGTCTCCGGCGAAACCTGCCCGACGAAATCTGCACAGATATGACGAAGCCGGCGTGCGACTCGATGTCGAATCACCGCCGGCCCGACAGCCTTGCTCACGATCAGCCCGAAACGGGGACCGTGATTTGTTACTACCAGCGCCTCTACTTGCTCGCGATCGAACGCGTGCACGACAAGGTCGCGTCTTCCCATACGACGCCCGCGTCGCACCGCCACGGAGAAATCCGCGTGGCGACGCAACCGAGACGGCTCAGGCAACACCCCGAGCTCCTGAACTCGAGATCAGATCAGGCGGTGAGGGAATCGCGGCCCTTACGGCGACGCGCCGAAACGATTGCACGACCCGCACGGGTACGCATACGAAGACGGAAGCCGTGAACACGCGCGCGGCGGCGATTATTCGGCTGGAACGTCCGCTTGCCCTTGGCCACGGTCAACACTCCTCGAAGTTCATTGACGCCTCCCGGCGTCATTCAGTGATCGACGCCTTACGGCGCCTTTGGATCCAACAGGTACAGAACAATCAACTTCACTCGTTGTGGCTTGGAAGACCGATCCGACCTGACATATGTAGCCAGCACGAAGCGATCACCACCAGCGGGTGACCGTTCGAGGTTACTTACCACCGTTGCCAAGGTCAAACCAGCCCGATTCGGAGCCCTCTCGCGGCAACCGCGACGACACGCCGATACTTCCATCATTCCGCAGATTCCATTCGCGGTGTGCATACGGCCGTGACCTCGAGCGAGGCGGCAAGTGTGACCTTGGCAACAGTTCCGCTACGGACTGCAGGTGACCTGAAGGCAACCCGGACAGTTCCACCGGCGCATGCTCCCGACAAGGCCTCATCAGCACATACGGGCACGAGCGCCGGACGCGACCCCGAATCCCGAGTTTCCACATTCATCCACAGGGCTGTGAGTGTTGACGCATCCCCGACACCAAGTGGCGAACGCCTCGAGTTCCGACAAAGTTGCAGGTAGATCAATTTCTCGATCACTTTGACGAATTTGGTTGACGAAAAAACCGACTCAGTGCAGGTTTGTCCACATCTGTGGATAATTGTGTGGAAACACAGCCCAGGTGGCATATTCGTAGCCTGTTACGGGGTTCTCACCCCGGGTGGTAATCCACCGAATCATTCGACGCCGCAGCCATACGCTCGGCAGCTGCAGCACACCCACTGTCGGCGAAACACGGGAAGGAACCACGTGAACGACGATCCCAACGCGCTCGCACGGGTCTGGGTCGACGTGGTTGCAGAACTCACGAGTGATGACCCCGGAAGTAATCTTCCGGCTTTGAGCAGCAAGCAGAAGGCATTTGTCCGTCTGGTGAGGCCTCTCACACTTGCTCAGGGTTTTGCACTCCTCTCGGTTCCATCGCCATTTGCTCAAGAGACGATCGAGCGCGATCTACGCGAGCCGATCCTGCAGGCACTCGGACGCCACCTCGGCGGCCAGGTCGAGGGACTCGGTGTCCGCATCGCACTCGAAGACGATGCCGACGCACCCGCCGAACCGATCGAGGAGCGCACGGGCAGCCGTCAGTTCGAGTCGGTCAACTCATCGGGCGCATACCGTCGGCGCAGATTCACCGAAGGCGACGGAGAACCTTCGGACTCCGAGACTGCCGAGACCGAAGAAGTCGACGACGACCGCGAAGCACTCGCGAGCGTTCACGAATCGTGGCCGTCTTACTTCACGAAGCCGCCCGCTACTCCTTCTGCTTCTGGGTCCGGCGCGAACAGTCTCAACGCGAAGTACACCTTCGACACTTTTGTGATCGGATCGTCCAACCGATTCGCTCATGCCGCTGCCGTCGCGATCGCGGAGGCGCCGGCGCGTGCGTACAACCCCTTGTTCATCTGGGGAGCTTCGGGCCTGGGCAAGACGCACCTTCTTCACGCCGCCGGCCACTACGCACAGCGACTGTTCCCCGGCATGCGGGTCAAGTACGTCTCGACCGAAGAATTCACCAACGACTTCATCAACAGTCTTCGTGACGACCGCAAGGTCGCATTCAAGCGTCGATACCGGGAAACGGACGTCCTGCTGGTCGACGACATCCAGTTCATCGAAGGCAAGGAAGGTATCCAGGAGGAGTTCTTCCATACCTTCAACACCTTGCACAACGCGAACAAGCAGATCGTCGTCTCCTCGGACCGTCCGCCCAAGCAGTTGGCAACCCTCGAGGAGCGTCTGCGGACGCGCTTCGAATGGGGCCTGATCACCGACGTTCAGCCGCCTGAGCTCGAGACGCGTATCGCGATTCTGAGCAAGAAGGCGAGGATGGATCGCCTCGAGGTCCCGCACGACGTCCTCGAGTTGATCGCCAGCCGTATCGAGCGCAACATTCGTGAACTCGAGGGCGCGTTGATCCGCGTCACCGCTTTTGCCTCGCTCAACCGCCAGCCGTTGGATCTGACGTTGGCCGAGGTGGTCCTGCGCGATCTGATGCCCGATTCGTCGAGCCTCGAGATCAACGCGGCGACGATCATGGCGGTGACGGCCGAATACTTCAACATGTCGATCGACGACCTGTGTGGGCCGGGTAAGGCCCGGCCACTCGCTCAGGCCCGCCAGATCTCGATGTATTTGTGCCGTGAGCTCACTGATTTGTCATTGCCGAAGATCGGTCAGACGTTCGGCCGTGACCACACGACGGTCATGTACGCCGACAAGAAGATCCGTAAGGAAATGACGGAACGCCGCAAGGTGTACGACCAGGTTCAGGAGTTGACCGCAAGGATCAAGCAGCGCTCCAAGCGCTGACCTGCACTTATTTCGATCGATGCCGCTCGAGGCAGAGGTTCCCTCGAGCGGCATCGGTGTATTCGAAGGGTTCCACGTGGGGTCCCCTCGAGGGCGGTTGTCCACCTCGAGGGACGACACGCCGGAGTCGGACACGCCGATGAGAACAAACTCTTCGTTTCTTGTGAACAGTATTCACATCTGTGGATAACTGTGTTGATAACTCCGAAAGTCTGTGGAGTTCTCGAGGAGGAATCCGAAAACTTTCAGAGAGTGCACAGAGGGGGTCGATTGGTCCTCGAGTCTGTCCTCGAGAAGTGCACAGGCCCTCGAGGGGACCTACCAGCGTCGACAACCGTTGCTCCACAGATTGCACAGGACTTATTACTACTACTGAGAATTTCCTAGGAAAAGCTCTTTGAAAATAGTTCTGGGGACAACTCCTGTTGAGAACCTCGCCTCAGGCTGCGCTCGTCCCGGCTTCGGCTTTCCACTTGCGCCCTCGAGGGCATACGGTGGGCATCGCTTGGTCTGTGTCAGACTTCAAGTGAGCTGATGCAGATCCGCAGCAGACGAACATGCCTACCGAGAGGAATAACCCGGCGATGGAGCTTGGAAGCCTGAAGTTTCGCGTTTCCCGGGAAGAGTTCGCTGATTCAGTAGCGTGGGTTGCTCGTAGCCTGCCCTCGAGGCCGCCTGTGCCGGTTCTCGGCGGAGTTCTTCTCGACGCAACCGAAGCCGGCCTCACCGTTTCCGGGTTCGACTACGAGGTATCTGCGCAGGTCCGCGTCTCGGCAGATGTCACGACTGCAGGTCAGGCACTCGTCTCCGGACGCCTCCTTGCCGATATCACCAAGTCGCTTCCCAACAAGCCGGTCGATGTGACCCTCGAGGGCACTCGCGTGCTCATCTCGTGCGGAAGCGCCAAGTTCTCCCTGCCCACGATGCCGGTCGAGGACTACCCCCAGCTTCCGACGCTTCCGCAGCAGTCCGGGTCCATTCCCGTCGACCTGTTCTCCGAAGCCATCAGCCAGGTAGCCGTTGCAGCCGGCAAGGACGACACCCTTCCGATGCTCACGGGTATCCGTGTCGAGATCGAACAGAATTCGATCGTCCTCGCCGCTACCGACCGCTTCCGTCTCGCCGTTCGTGAACTCGAGTGGACTCCGGCAAACCCTGACGTCCAGGCTGCTGTTCTCATCCCTGCCAAGACTCTGTCCGAGTCCGCGAAAACTCTTGCCGGCAATGCAAATTCGCCGGTCGAGTTGGCTCTCGGTTCCGGTACGACCATCGGAAACGACGGACTCCTCGGCATCGTCAACGACGGACGCCGCACCACGACGCGCCTCCTCGACGCCGAGTTCCCGAAGTTCCGTCAGTTGCTGCCTGCTCAGCACACCGCGATGGCTACGGTCGAGGTCACGCCTCTCATCGAGGCCATCAAGCGTGTAGCACTCGTCGCCGAGCGTGGCGCACAGGTTCGCATGCAGTTCTCGGCTGACGGCCTGCTCCTCTCTGCGGGTGGCGACGACGCCGGCCGAGCAGAAGAGACACTCAACGCGTCGTTCCAGGGCGAAGCACTCACCATTGCGTTCAACCCCGGTTACCTGATCGACGGGTTGAACTCGCTTCACAGCGAAAACGTTCTGTTCGGCTTCACCACTCCCAGCCGTCCGGCTGTTCTTCGCCCCGCGGCCGAGGAAGAGCCCACGGCAGACGAGTCCGGTAACTTCGCTGCGCCCTCGAGCGAGTACACGTACCTGCTGATGCCGGTTCGCCTCCCGGGCTGAGTGGTACCCCGCACTTCAGTTCGCGCCTGACCAGGGAGAACAGTATGAAGATCGGACTCGTAGGTCTCGGCAAGATGGGTTTCAACATGCGTGAGCGCTTGCGCGCGCATGGCCTCGAGGTGATCGGATACGACCCTCGACCGGAAGTCACCGATGTCGGGTCACTTGCCGAACTAGCTGCATCCCTCGAGGGACCTCGAGTAGTCTGGGTGATGGTTCCGGCCGGTGAAATCACCCAGAGCACCATTGCCGAACTGGCGGATGCCCTCGAGGGCGGTGATCTGGTCATGGACGGTGGGAACTCGCGTTACACCGACGACGCTGTCCATGCCGAGCTTCTGGGCGCCCGTGGGATCGGTTTCCTCGACTGCGGTGTCTCCGGTGGCATCTGGGGCCGTGAGAACGGCTACGGCCTGATGGTGGGCGGATCCGAGCCCGACGTGGCGAAGGCAATGCCGATCTTCGATGCCCTTCGCCCCGACGGCGACGCTGCAGACGGCTTTGTCCACGCCGGCCCCGTCGGTGCTGGTCATTACGCGAAGATGGTGCACAACGGCATCGAATACGGCCTGATGCAGGCGTATGCCGAGGGGTACGAGCTCCTCGAGGCGGAAAGCCTGATCGCGGACGTTCCCGGTGTGCTCCGAGCCTGGTCGAAGGGAACCGTCGTACGCTCGTGGTTGCTCGATCTGCTTGTCGACGCCCTCGAGGAGGATCCGGAGCTTGCGCAGATCACGGGCTATACCGAGGATTCCGGTGAGGGCCGTTGGACGGTAGAGGAAGCCATCAAGCACGCTGTCCCCGCTCCCGTCATCTCCGCTGCTCTGTTCGCGAGATTTGCTTCACGACAGGATGATTCACCGGCCATGAAGGCGGTGTCGGCCTTGCGTAATCAGTTCGGTGGTCACGCGGTCAAGAGCGCTTCGCCCAAGAATTCGGCTTCTGGAAGCTAAGTGTTCGTTCGTAGATTTTCGCTGCGGGACTTCCGATCCTGGGATTCGCTGACGCTGGACCTCACGCCGGGAACAACTGTCTTCCTCGGTTCGAACGGGCACGGTAAAACCAACGTCCTCGAGTCACTGGGGTATCTGTCCACGCTGTCGTCTCATCGAGTGTCCACGGATGCACCGATGATCCGCAGCGGTTCCGCCAGTGCTTTTGCCGGTGCAACCGTGGTCAACAACGGGCGCGAACTGACCATCGACGTCGAACTGATCGAGGGAAAGTCCAACCGCGCCAGGATAAATCAGTCGCCGACACGCCGTCCGCGTGAAGTGTTGGGGATTCTTCAGTCGGTGATGTTCGCGCCGGAAGATCTGTCGTTGGTTCGCGGTGATCCTGGTGATCGTCGGCGCTATCTCGACGAGTTGTTGACGTCCCGGATACCCCGAATGGCTGCTGTCCGTGCGGATTACGACAAAGTGCTGCGTCAGCGCTCAGCCCTACTCAAAACTGCGGGTGCGGCCTTGCGCCGCGGTTCTCGTGGTGGCGAGTCCGACAACGTCCTCTCCACCCTCGAGGTGTGGGACGGGCATCTGGCCGCTCACGGCGCACAATTGTTGGCCGGGCGCCTCGAGTTGGTCCATGATCTGGCGCCCCACCTGGCGGAGTCGTATCGTTCCATCGCACCCGAATCCCGGCCGGCGTCGATTCGATACAAGAGCAGCCTGGGTTCGTCGTTGGATCCCGAATTCACTGATCCTGCAAGGATTTCCGGCATCGACGACGTTGCATACCTCGAGGAGAGATTCCATCTCGAGTTGGCACAGATGAGGTCGAAGGAAATCGATCGCGGAGTGTGTCTGGTCGGTCCGCATCGGGACGACCTGGAGCTGGTTCTCGGCGACAGTCCGGCGAAAGGCTTTGCCAGTCATGGTGAATCGTGGTCGTTCGCGCTTTCGCTGAGACTGGCAGGTTTTGCCCTGTTGCGCGCGGACGGCAGCGACCCGGTCCTGATGCTCGACGACGTATTCGCGGAATTGGACCGTCGTCGGCGTCGTGCGCTCGCCACCGTTGCGGCTACCGCAGAACAGGTGCTGATCACGGCCGCCGTTCCCGAGGATGTACCGGACGAACTCGAGGCGGCCAAGTTCGGCGTCGAAGCCTCCGATACCGGAGACGGTCGGATATCCCGGATAGTGCCCGTAGGCTCGACGGATCAGGAGGTCGAGTTCGATGACTGAAGACAGCAGCGCGGCCCCGGAGCCCGAGCTCAAGGGGATCGATCTGGCGCGCCGTGCCCTCGAGGAGGCACGCGCGACAGCCAAAGCCAACGGCAAGGCCGTCGGGCAGGGGCGCTCGTCGCCCAAATACGGAAGTGGCCGCCCGCGTCGACGCAGCGGTTGGTCCGGCCCCGGCCCGGATGCGCGGGACCCTCAGCCGTTCGGTGCTCTCACCAGCGCTATCTCCAAATCGCGTGGGTGGTCCCCCAAGGTGTCCGAGGGCACGGTCCTCGGTCGGTGGCCGCAGGTCGTCGGAGAAGACATCTCCGCGCACGCCGAGCCGATCTCTCTGAAAGAAGGTGTTCTCAGCATCTCCGCCGAGTCGACGGCGTGGGCTACCCAGTTGCGCATGATGCAGTCCCAGGTTCTGGCCAAGATCGCTGCTGCCGTCGGTGACGGCGTCGTGAAGACACTGCGCATCACCGGTCCGAGTGCGCCTAGCTGGCGCAAGGGCGAAAGGCATGTGAAAGGCCGCGGACCTCGCGATACGTACGGCTGAGGAAAACTCAACCAGGACCTGGTTCTACCTATTACTTCGTGTTACAGTTAAAACTCGCTAGTGAGTGAACTGTGTCACAAGGCTGTCGTTCCCTACCGATCGGCAGGCATGAAGGAGTAGCTAGATGTCGCAGAAGATATCGACACCCGCTTCGTCGTTCGCCGAGCCGGATCACATCCTGTTGCAGGCTCGCAATGTCGAGTTCGACTGGTCCGATCTGCCCATGCACTGGATTCCGGGCGATCCGTTCAGCACACACGTTCTCAACGTGCTTCACCTTCTCCTCCCCGCCGGTGAGGAGTGGTTTGTCGAGACCTTCAAGGAAGCTCTTCCTCTGATCGAGGACGAGAAGCTCCGTGAAGACGTCGTCGGCTTCATCGGCCAAGAGGCGATGCACTCCAACGCGCACTCGGGTGTCCTCGTCCATCTGAAGGAAAACGGCCTCGATCCGACGCCGTACACCCAGCAGATGGAGTGGGCATTCTCGAAACTGCTCGGACCGCGCCCGATGACGGGTCTGCGCGCCGAGAATCACCTGGTGGAGCGCTTGGCGATCATCGCGGCCATCGAACACATCACTGCTTTCCTCGGCGACTGGGTGCTCAACGCCAAGGGGCTCGACAAAGCCGGCATGCACCCGACCATGCTTGATCTTCTTCGCTGGCACGGCGCCGAAGAAGTCGAACACCGCGCCGTCGCGTACGACGTGATGCGCTACTTCGACAAGCGTGAGACCCGCCGGATCCGTACCCAGATCCTCGTCACGCCCGCAATCGTGTGGCTGTGGATTCGCGGTACCCGGTTCTTGATGCGCAACGATCCCGAGCTTGCCGCTCAGGCTCCCAGCCGTCGACGGCCCCACCTGTCCGATTTCATCGCAGCCGGAAAGCGCGGCACAGTCCCCACGTCGTTCGAGCTGGTCAAGCGGATGTCGACGTACTTCAGCAAGTCCTATCACCCCAGTAACGAGGGCTCGACCGCCCAGGCGGTGCAGTACCTGGCGTCGTCACCCGCAGCTCAGGCGGCTGCACGGTGATTTCACTCTCGAGGGTCAAGGACGTCATCTCCGGGCACGACGGGTTGCCGCGTTTTCCGGCGCCACCCGATTTGTCCGGAAAGAACCGTCCCGACCGTGCCATGCGCATCACGGAGTTGTTGGCGGACAAGTACCTTCGGGTGTTGACGGCCTACGACTACAACCCGGAGATCGCGGGCCACAACCCCGACACGGCCATGAACATGGTGGTCAGTACGCGTGAGGTGGTGGCGACCGACGAGAACGTCGTTCGGCTGCGCTTCGAATCCGCCGACGGTTCACCGATTCCGCCGTGGCATCCGGGTTCGCACCTGGACTTCCATCTACCTTCGGGTCTGCGGCGTCAGTATTCGCTGTGCGGCGACCCTGCCGATCGCACGGGATACAGCGTCGCGGTTCGTCGGATCCCCGACGGCGGTGGCGGTTCCATCGAGATGCACGCTCTCCAGCCGGGTGAGCACGTCACGGTGCGCGGCCCTCGCAACGGATTTCCCTTCGTGGGTGAAGGCAGTGCGCTGTTTGTTGCCGGCGGCATCGGTATCACGCCGATCATCGCAATGGTCCGTGCGGCAAGAGAATTGGGGATGGACTGGTACTTCGTGTACTCGGGCCGCTCTCGTGAATCCATGCCGTTCCTCGACGAGATCGCGAGCTGGGAACCTGAGCGTGTCTTCGTGCGCCCGGACGACGAGTTCGGATTACCCACCACCGCAGACCTTCTCGGGCGAGCACCAGTCGGCGGCGCCGTGTACTGCTGCGGCCCGACGCCGATGCTCGACGCCGTCCGCCGCGGATTCCGCGATACACCCTCCACCGCTTTGCATTTCGAGCGGTTCGGGGCTCCGCCGGTGATCGACGGCAAGGAATTCGAAGTGCAGCTGGTCAATTCGGGACAGGTGCTCACCGTGCCCGCCGACGAGTCCGCGCTCGACGTCATCAAGAAGACATTGCCCGGTGTCGGGTACTCGTGTCAGCAGGGTTTCTGCGGAACCTGTCGCGTGAAGGTGCTCGCGGGTAAGCCCGATCACCGCGAAAGGCGTCTGACCGACACCGAACAGGAAACGGAGATGCTCATCTGCGTATCCCGTTCCGACGGTGGACGTCTCGTTCTCGATCTCTAGATATTCCCGACTCCGAAGGGTTCGACAATGTCGAAGCACTCTCCTGTCCATGCCGTTACCGCGCGTCGCGTGACCAACGGTTCCGTCAGCCTGGCAGTGTTCGAGCAGGGCAAGGCAGACGGCGAGACCATCGTCCTGGTGCATGGTTGGCCCGACACCCATGAATTGTGGAACCGCATCGTGCCTTTGCTGGCAGACGACTTCCGCGTCGTCAGCTACGACAGCCGCGGGGCCGGTGAGAGCACGATCCCCTCGAGGGTGCAGGACTACCAACTGAGCGCACTGGCCGGCGATCTTTTTGCCGTCATCGACGCGGTCAGCCCGGGCAAGCCGGTGCACGTCCTGGCACATGACTGGGGATCCGTGGAAACGTGGGAAGCGGTCTGCGAGCCGGGTGCCGAAGAGAAGATCGCGTCGTTCTCGTCCATCTCGGGCCCCAATCTCGATCATCTCGGCAAGTGGATCCGGGCGAGCGTGTCCAAGCGTCGTTTCCTCGGCCCGGCGGCGCAGGGAATTGCGTCGGCCTACACCGTTCTGTTCCAGATTCCCGGGCTGTGCACCCTCCCGTTGCGTCTGTGGTTCTCCAAGCACTGGCCGGCATTTCTGGGCTTCTTCGACGGTCTGGACCCCCGTGTGGTCAACACCGCGCCCACCATCGCCGACGACATGGTGAACGGACTCAAGCTTTATCGCGCGAACATCCGGCCGTCTCTCGGCAAGCCGCGGGATCGGTACACGGACGTGCCTGTTCAGCTCATTCTGAACAAGTACGACAAAGCCGTTCGCCCGGTGGGATACGAAGACACCGAAAAATGGGTCTCCGACCTGCAGCGACGTGAAATTGCCGCGGGACACTGGTCGCCGTTTTCACATCCGGGCGAGGTTGCCGAACATGCGCGGGCATTTATCGCGAGCCTGAGAGAGCGTCGCTCGGAGAAGCAAAGTTCCTAGCGTTTCACCTTCAGGGGATCGTAAAAATTCGTCTGCGGCGCAGCCAGGGGTGTCATTGGCCGCTTCTAGTCGGTGCTTACCAGTAAGATGGTCAACGGTAACTAGCGGCAACATTCTCGAACCCGCTCCGACGACACCCGCAAGGGCTTGCTGACGGCTGCGCTCGAGTATTGACGGAGAAGGAGAGCTACCCACCCGTGGCTGCCCAGAAGTCAGATACAAGCACTTCCAGCAAGGACTACAACGCGTCGTCCATCACCGTCCTCGAAGGACTCGAGGCGGTACGTAAGCGTCCAGGCATGTACATCGGTTCCACCGGTGAACGCGGCCTGCACCACCTCATTTGGGAGGTCGTCGACAACTCGGTCGACGAGGCGATGGCCGGACACGCCACCAAGGTCGAGGTCACCCTCCTCGAAGACGGCGGAATCCGCGTCATCGACGACGGCCGTGGCATCCCGGTCGGCATGCACGCCTCCGGAGTACCCACCGTCGAGGTCGTGCTGACCCAGCTGCACGCCGGCGGCAAGTTCGACTCCGACTCCTACGCCGTCTCAGGTGGTCTGCACGGCGTCGGTATCTCGGTGGTCAACGCGCTCTCCACCCGGCTCGACGTCGACATCAAGGTCGACGGCTACCGGTGGCAGCAGACGTACACCGATTCCAAGCCGGGAGAGCTCGTACAGGGCGACCCGACGAAGGAGACCGGCACCACCGTCAGTTTCTGGGCTGATCCCGAGATCTTCGAGACCACCCGCTACAACTTCGAGACCGTTGCGCGTCGTCTGCAGGAAATGGCCTTCCTCAACAAGGGCCTGACCATCACGCTGACCGACGAGCGCGCCGAGGTCATCGACGACGAAGCTGCCGAGGTAGCCGAGGCTCCCAAGTCTGCTGCCGAAGAAGCCGAAGAAGCTGCTCAGGCAGCGCCGCGTAAGTCCAAGACCCGTATCTACCACTACCCCGGTGGACTCGAGGACTACGTTCGGCACATCAACAAGAGCAAGACCCCGATCCACAACTCGGTCGTGGGATTCACCGCCAAGGGCACCGGCCACGAGCTCGAGGTCGCAATGCAGTGGAACTCCGGCTACTCGGAGTCCGTGCACACCTTCGCCAACACGATCAACACCCACGAGGGTGGTACCCACGAAGAGGGCTTCCGCGCCGCACTGACCGCAACGGTCAACAAGTACGCGCTCGAAAAGAAGCTGCTCAAGGACAAGGATCCCAAGCTCACCGGTGACGACATCCGTGAAGGACTCGCGGCCATCATCTCGGTGAAGGTCGGTGAACCCCAGTTCGAGGGTCAGACCAAGACCAAGCTCGGCAACACCGAGGTCAAGTCCTTCGTACAGAAGGCGTGCAACGAGCACCTCGCGCACTGGTTCGAGGCGAACCCCGCCGACGCGAAAACCATTGTGAACAAGGCTGTTTCGTCGGCGCAGGCCCGCGTCGCCGCGCGTAAGGCGCGTGAGCTGGTCCGTCGTAAGAGTGCGACCGACCTCGGTGGCCTGCCAGGCAAGCTCGCCGATTGCCGCTCCAACGATCCGGAGAAGTCCGAGATCTACATCGTGGAGGGCGACTCCGCAGGCGGCTCGGCCAAGTCCGGCCGAGACTCGATGTACCAGGCGATCCTCCCGCTTCGCGGAAAGATCATCAACGTCGAGAAGGCGCGTATCGATCGCGTCCTCAAGAACACCGAAGTCCAGTCGATCATCACCGCGTTCGGCACGGGCATCCACGACGAGTTCGACATCGCCAAGCTGCGCTATCACAAGATCGTGCTCATGGCCGACGCCGACGTCGACGGTCAGCACATCGCAACGCTGCTGCTCACGCTGCTGTTCCGCTTCATGCGGCCGCTCGTCGAGCACGGCAAGGTCTACCTCGCGCAGCCGCCGCTGTACAAGCTCAAGTGGCAGAAGGGTGCGCAGCCGGAATTCGCGTACTCCGACCGCGAGCGCGACGCGATGGTCAAGGCAGGCCTCGAGTCCGGCAAGAAGATCAACAAGGACGACGGCATCCAGCGCTACAAAGGCCTCGGCGAGATGAACGCCAAGGAGCTGTGGGAAACCACGATGGACCCGACGGTGCGCGTTCTGCGTCTCGTCACGCTCGACGATGCGGCTGCTGCCGACGAGCTGTTCAGCGTGCTGATGGGCGAAGACGTCGAAGCACGACGCAGCTTCATCACCCGCAATGCCCGGGACGTTCGTTTCCTCGACGTGTAGGCCTGCGGCCCTGTGAGCGGTTGCGGAGTCCCCGGACTCCTTTTCCGCGCACAGGGGCTTGCCCCCTCTTTTAAGAAAGTGAGCTCATGACCGACACCACGTTGCCACCGGACGGTCCGCAACACGACCGGATCGAACCGGTCGACATCCAGCAGGAAATGCAGAACAGCTACATCGACTACGCCATGAGCGTCATCGTCGGTCGCGCTCTGCCGGATGTCCGCGACGGACTCAAGCCGGTGCACCGCCGCGTGCTCTACGCGATGTACGACAACGGATATCGCCCAGACCGCGGATACGTGAAGTCTGCCCGACCGGTCGCCGAGACCATGGGTAACTACCACCCCCACGGCGACTCCTCGATCTACGACACGTTGGTCCGTATGGCCCAGCCGTGGTCACTGCGTTACCCGCTCGTCGACGGTCAGGGAAACTTCGGATCCCGCGGCAACGACGGCGCAGCCGCCATGCGTTACACCGAGTGCAGGCTGACGCCGCTCGCGATGGAAATGCTGCGCGAAATCGACCACGAGACAGTCGATTTCACCCCGAACTACGACGGCAAGACGCAGGAACCGACGGTTCTGCCCAGCCGTATCCCGAACCTTCTGATCAACGGTTCCAACGGCATCGCCGTCGGTATGGCCACCAACATTCCGCCGCACAACCTGCGTGAAGTTGCCGAGGCCATCTACTGGGCGCTCGAGAACTTCGAGGCGGACGAGGAAGCCACCCTCGCGGCCGTCATGGAGCGCATCAAGGGACCCGACTTCCCGACGCACGGGCTCATCGTCGGTGGACAGGGCATCCAGGATGCCTACACCACCGGCCGTGGCTCAGTCCGTATGCGCGGCGTCGTCGAGATCGAAGAAGATGCCAAGGGCCGCACCACGATCGTCATCACCGAGCTGCCCTACCAGGTCAACCCGGACAACCTGATCACTTCCATCGCGGAGCAGGTTCGTGACGCGAAGATCGGTGGCATCTCCGACATCCACGACGAGTCCTCGGACCGCGTCGGCATGCGCATCGTCGTCACCGTCAAGCGTGACGCCGTTGCCAAGGTCGTGCTGAACAACCTCTACAAACACACCCAGCTGCAGACCAGCTTCGGCTGCAACATGCTCTCCATCGTCGACGGAGTGCCGCGCACGCTGCGCCTCGACCAGATGATCCGTCTGTACACGACGCATCAGCTCGAGGTCATCGTTCGTCGTACCAGGTACCTGCTTCGCAAGGCACAGGAGCGCGCCCACATCCTGCGCGGTCTGGTCAAGGCCCTCGACGCTCTGGACGAGGTCATCGCCTTGATCCGTGCGTCGCAGACCGTCGACATCGCTCGCGCCGGATTGATGGAACTCCTCGACGTCGACGAGATCCAGGCCGACGCCATCCTCGGCATGCAGCTGCGTCGTCTGGCCGCCCTCGAGCGTCAGAAGATCGTCGACGAGTTGGCCGAGATCGAACTCGAAATCGCGGACCTCGAAGACATTCTGGCTCGCCCGGAGCGTCAGCGCGCGATCGTTCGTGACGAGCTCAAGGAAATCGTCGACAAGTACGGCGACGACCGTCGTACCCGCATCATCGCCGCCGACGGAGACGTCAACGACGAGGATCTGATCGCCCGTGAAGACGTCGTCGTCACGATCACCGAGACCGGTTACGCCAAGCGCACCAAGACCGATCTCTACCGATCGCAGAAGCGCGGCGGCAAGGGTGTTCAGGGTGCCGGCCTCAAGCAGGACGACATCGTCTCGCACTTCTTCGTCACCTCGACGCACGACTGGCTGCTGTTCTTCACCACGAAGGGCCGCGTCTACCGCGCGAAGGCTTACGAGCTGCCCGAGGCGAGCCGTACCGCTCGCGGTCAGCACGTTGCCAACCTCCTGGCCTTCCAGCCGGACGAGCGCATCCAGTCCGTCATCCAGATCAAGACGTACGAAGACGCGCCTTACCTGGTGCTCGCCACTCGCAACGGTCTGGTCAAGAAGTCCAAGCTCACCGACTTCGACTCCAACCGCAGCGGTGGCATCGTCGCCATCAACCTGCGCGGTGAAGACGAACTGGTCGGCGCTGTTCTCTGCTCCGCCGACGACGACCTGCTCCTGGTCTCGGCACAGGGCCAGTCGATCCGCTTCTCGGCCACCGACGAGGCACTGCGTCCGATGGGCCGCGCCACTTCCGGTGTCCAGGGCATGCGTTTCAACGGTGACGACGAGCTGCTCTCGCTCAACGTCGTTCGTGAAGGAACGTTCCTCCTGGTCGCCACCTCGGGCGGTTACTCCAAGCGAACCGGCATGGAGGATTACCCGGTGCAGGGTCGCGGCGGCAAGGGCGTGCTCACGATTCAGTACGACAAGAAACGTGGCACTCTGGTCGGTGCGCTCATCGTCGACGACGACGACGAGCTGTACGCGATCACCTCGGGCGGCGGCGTCATCAGGACGGCTGCCAAGCAGGTTCGTAAGGCGGGACGCCAGACCAAGGGCGTGCGTCTGATGAACCTCGGCGAAGGCGACACATTGCTCGCGATTGCGCGCAACGCCGACGAGCCCGAAGAGCTCGCTGCAGAGACCACCGACAACGCAGACAATGCCGATGGAGCTAAGGAGTCCTAGTGAGCACTCCCAACCAGCCGGGCAGTGACCAGAAGAGTGAAAGCACTTCAGGTTCGACGCCACCGAAGCCGGAGCAGGCAACTGCTCCGGCGGGGCCGCAGACCTCGAAACCTGCAGCTCCAGCGGACGGCGGACCCAAAGCTTCCGAGGCAGCTCCGGCGCCCAAGGCACCGGAGCCGCCTCGCGGCCCGTCGGATTCGGCCCAGAAACCGGCGGCTGCGGCTCCCGACGCCGCGGGTGCGGCCAAGGGTCGGGCTCCTTCCGCTCCTTCTGTGGCTCCGGCTGCGCCGGTAACCCCGGCGAAGGGTGATGGTCAGGCTCCGCCGCAACCGGTCGCCAATCAGGCTCGTGGCAGCCAGGCACCGCCGTGGCAGCGGGGACCCCAGCCGTCAGGCCAGCCTCAGGGTCAGCCAGCTCAGAACCCCGCTGCTCAGAATCCGGCGTCCAAGGCCCCGGCGTCGAAGGCTCAGCCACCGCAGAATCAGGCTCCGCAAAGTCAGCCGCAGACCAACATCACGCGTGCGGCCGGCGCTGGTGCTCCTGCAGGTCGACCGGCAGCTCCTGCTGGGGGTAAGCCGCCTGCGGGTCCGCAGCGTCCTGCAGCGGCAGGCCCGGCACAGGGTGGTCCGGTACAGGGTGGTCCGGCCAAAACCGCCGCACAGGGTGGTGCGCCGAAGGGACAGCCGCAGGCGGGTCGCCCTGCTGCGGGTGCACAGACAGGCCGTCCTGCCGGCAACCCGTCGGCACGTCCCGTCGTGACAGGAACGGCGGCTGCCGCAGCTACCGGTGGCGTCGCCGGCGCAGCGGCAGCCAAGGCTGTTGCACCCTCGGGCGCAAATCCCAAGGCTGCAAATGCCACGGTCGCCAATCCCACCGTCGCTAATCCGAAAGCAAAAGCCGCCGCGATCGACGGGCCGACTCGGCACATCGATCGCAAGGATCTGCCGAAGGACATGCCTGACCTCTCCGAGGCCAAGCATCCGTTGCCTGCTGCGGTGAAGGGTGAGAAAACTCACGCCGTATCGGCTTCGGTCGTGGACGGTGCGCCACTGCGCGCAACGGTCCAGATCCGTCGTATCGACCCGTGGTCCACGCTCAAGATCACGTCCGTGATCTCGGTGTCGCTGTTCTTCGTGTGGATGGTGGCCGTCGGACTGCTCTACGTCGTTCTCGACGGCATGGGCGTCTGGGATCGCCTGAACAACGCGTTCACCGACATCGTTGCCGACGGCGGCTCCGACGGTCTGGTGACGGCCGGCCAGGTGTTCGGCTACGCCGCGCTGATCGGTATCGCGAACATGGTGCTTTTCACGGCACTCGTCACGATCGGATCGTTCATCTACAACCTCTGCAGCGACCTGGTTGGCGGCGTCGAGGTAACTCTCGCCGACCGCGACTGACCTGCGAAAACATTGCTCCGCCGGGCCCGTTTTGGTGTCAGCGGCCCGGTGGGGTAATCTTTGGAATCGGTTCAGGGGCCTATAGCTCAGGTGGTTAGAGCGCTTTACTGATAATGAAGAGGTCGGAGGTTCAAGTCCTCCTAGGCCCACTCCCATGTGCCGAAGAAGGGTTGCTGGAATGAAGGTTTTCCTGCTTGTCGGGGCCGGAATTCTGGTAGCTCTCGGGGTCACCAAGCTGATCAAAAGTCAGCGCGGAGACAAGGTTTGGCACGATTTGGAAACAGGATAGAACCTAGGTACTCTGACTCCGGTCAGAAAACCGAACGGGGCCTTAGCTCAGTTGGTAGAGCGCTGCCTTTGCAAGGCAGATGTCAGGAGTTCGAATCTCCTAGGCTCCACAGTAAGAAAACACCCTCCCGGGATCCGGGAGGGTGTTTTTTGTATGCCGATGTGCCGATGTCCGGCCAACCGGTGTCCGACTCGTGGCCCTCCCCTTTTGAGCGAACGGCACTTTCGGCGCACTGAAGGCGATGAACATGCCGTTCGCTCGGAGTGGGGTGGCCAGAACAGCGCCCACTATGGACCGTTCGTCCCGAATTCTCCGGAAAGTCTAGTGGTCATAACCAGCCGGGCGTAGCGTGAGGAGAACCCAATTTCAGGAGGTTCGTAGTGCTTCACAACGACATTCCCAGCCACGGTGAAATTGCCGCACTCGCGGAGGTGGAAGGGCCCACCTGCATCACCATCGTGACTCCGACTGAAGATGCGCCGCAGGATCATGACAAAGCGCGCATCGCCTTCAAGGACCAGGTCCGCTCGGCACTCGCATCAGTGGAGGATCCGGCCGAGCGCAAGCTGTTCGAGGCCGAATACGCAGAGCTCGACGACGACGACGATTTCTGGCGCTTCCAGTCGCGCTCATTGGTCACGTACGCGACGCCGGAGCGTCTGGTGACCTTCCGCCTCCCCAACCGTCTGCAGGCGCTCGAAACGGTCAGCGATCGGTTTCATCTCAAGCCACTGCTCCGTTCGGTGACCTTCCCCCAGACGGCGTTTGTTCTCGCTCTCGCCGAAGGTTCGGTGCGATTGATCGAGATCGCCGCCGATCAGCCGGCCGACGAGGTTCGTGTTCAGGGAATGCCGAAGAACGCTGCCGATCACGCTGGTAAGTCCTCGATCAACAGCCGAACTGAAGCCGGTCGGCTCTCGGGTTCGGACAGCCGAAAGCTGCGCGTCAATCAGTACGCCCGCGCAGTCGATCACGAGGTCCGTGGTGTCCTCGCCGGCCGTGACGTCCCCTTGATCCTGGCCGCTGCCGAACCTATCGCGTCGGTGTATCGCTCCGTGAATTCGTACCGCCACCTGGTCGACACAACCGTCGAGGGAAATCCGGAAGCCTTGTCGACGCAGGAGGTGGCGGACGGATCGCGACCGGCGCTCGACGATTTCCACGCCGAGCAGTTGGCGGCGGTGCGGGACACCTTCAATGTGCGCACCGAACAGGGACGTACTCAAACCGACGTCGCCGACGTGGCAACGGCCGCGACGTACGGACAGGTCGACACCATTTTCATCGACATCGACTCCGTTGTACCCGGAAGTCTCGATCCCCAGACGGGCGCTCTCACGACCGGTGAGTCGACCAACGGAAGTACATACGGGGTCGTCGACGAGATCGCTCGTCGTGCGCTCCTGACGGGTGCTCGGGTCCTCGCTGTTCGCGCCGAGGACATTCCGGGCGGCGGCGCAGTTGCCGCGATTTTGCGCTTCGCCCCGTAAACAGACTGGACGCGTGTGCGCTTCGTGACCTGATTCGGGCACGGGGCGCATACGATTCCGGCATGAAACGTGTGTGGGAACGGCTGCGCCTCTACTGCAAGACGCTGCACCCGGTCGGGCTTGCCTTTGCTCTGGTCTTCTTCACCTGGTCGATGAGTCCGTCCCTGTTGCCGCGCGCGTGGTACTTGCAGGGCGTTGCGACGGGCATCTCGCTCGCGATGGGATACGGCGTCGGCGTGACGGTTGCCTGGATGATCCGCAAGTGCGGCGTCGAACCGCAGTGGTCGGATCGCACCAAGAAGATCGGCTGGCGAATCCTGTTGGTCGCGGCCGTCATTCTGGTTCCGACGTTCTTGGTCCTCGGTTCGTGGTGGCAGCAGATCGTTCGCGATCTTGTCGAAGCTCCTCGCACCAATCAGGCGAATTACCTTCTGGTGCTGCTGATTTCGCTCGGAATCTGGTTCATCCTGCTCGAGGCAGGCCGTGGTCTTCGTTTCACCACCAACAAGCTCACCGCCGTCGCACTTCGGTTCGTTCCCCTCGAAGCGGCGAAGGTCGGCAGCTTGATCGTCATCTTCGCCCTCGGCATCTTCATCGTGAACGGTGCGCTGTACAACGGGTTGATTGCCTTCGCGAACTGGAGTTTCTCCGGTGCGGATCATGAAACACCGGACGGCATCGAACAACCCTTGATCGCTGAGCGCAGTGGTTCACCGATGTCCGCCGAAGCCTGGGATTCGCTCGGCCAGGAGGGGCGCACCTTCATGGGCAGCGGTCCCACCGCGGCCGAGATCACCGCGTTGACCGGACGTGAAGCGAAGCAACCGATCCGGGTGTACGCCGGACGCGAATCCTCGGACTCGATCAACGGTGTCGCACAGCGGGTCGTCGACGAGTTGGAGCGCACCGGCGGATTCGACCGCGGAACCCTCGCAGTTGTCACGACCACCGGCCGCGGTTGGGTGAACGAGGACGTCGCGTCGGCGTTCGAGTACGTCGAGGGCGGGGACACGGCGATCGCGTCGATGCAGTACTCGTTCCTTCCGAGTCCGTTGGCCTTCATCGCCGACCGTGAGACGCCGATGATTGCCGGTCGCGCACTCTTCAACGCGGTGTACGCCAAGTGGATCGACCTGCCCGTGGAGACGCGACCCGAGCTGGTTGTCTTCGGTGAGAGCCTCGGCTCCTACGGTGGCCAGGCCGCATTTGCCGGCGCTCAGGACATGATGACGCGCGTCGACGGCGCACTGTGGGTCGGAACCCCCAACTTCACTGCTCAGTGGCAGGAAATCACGGACAGCCGCGACTCGGGCTCACCGGAGATCCTGCCGGTGATCGACGGTGGCCAGGCGATTCGGTTTGCCGGTGATCCGGAAGATCTGGAGCTGAAGTCCGACTGGGACGACGATCGCATCGTGTACTGGCAGCACGCCAGCGACCCGATCACATGGTGGTCCTTCGACCTGCTGCTCAACAAGCCGGATTGGCTCAAGGAACCGCTGGGTCGCGACGTGGATCCGGGAATGACGTGGGTACCTCTCGTGACCTTCTGGCAGGTAACCCTCGACATGGTCTTCTCGGCTGACGTCCCGTCCGGGCACGGTCACAATTACGGCGAGGATGCAGCGGACATGTGGGCCAAGATCCTGCACCCCGAGGCGTGGACCTCGGCTGATACCGACAAGCTTCGTTCGCTGCTGACCTCCAATCTGGAGCCCACGAAGTAGTCGTAAACGGTTGTAAGTCAGCCTGTTAAGGCGAAAACCTCACGAAAAAGTGTTACGTGAGGTATGTGTTACTCTGCGTTCGCTGTGTGCCAAGCCACAGCGCAGGCGAGCGTGGGGAGATCGAAACGTGAAGAGCAGAGCATGGTGGGCGGCCGGGGTTTCCGTCGCGGCACTGGTCATGGGTGCTGTGACGGCCCCTGCCGCAATGGCGGAGCCGGCGGATTTCTACACGCCGCCGTCGGAGCTTCCGGCAGGTGCCAACGGAGATCTCATCAAGAGTGAGCCGTCACCACTGCTGCTGAGCGTGCCCGGATCGAACGGTGCGTGGCCGGCAACCGCCACCAAGATCATGTACCGAAGCGAGGACGCCAAGGGTGCTCCCGTTGCCGTGACGGGGACCTACCTGGAACCGTCGAACCCGTGGACCGGGCAGGGGGCGCGTCCACTGGTTGCCGCAGCGGTAGGAACGCATGGGCAGGGCGATCAATGCGCTCCGTCCAAACTGTTCAACACCGGTATCGAGTACCAGTTCCCGACGGACGTCATGGTCGGCTACGAGTCCATCTGGGTGAACACGTTGCTGCTCAACGGCATCGCCGTCGTAGTCACCGATTACGAAGGCCTCGGAACTCCTGGCGATCACACCTACGTCAACCGCGAAGCCGAAGCGCACGCGGTTCTGGACTCGGTGCGTGCCGCTCAGCAGCTCCCGAACACGGGCATTCCCGCCGACGGCCCCGTCGGACTGTGGGGTTACTCGCAAGGTGGTGGAGCTGCCGCTGCCGCAACGGAATTGAAGCCGTCGTATGCTCCCGAGCTTGATCTCAAGGGCACGTACGCAGGTGCGCCGCCCGCCGATCTGGCGGCGACGCTGCAGCAGGTCGACGGCACGTTCCTCACCGGAGTGATCGGCTACGCGCTCAACGGGATCCTTGCGCAGTACCCCGAGGTTCAGCCGCTGCTCGACGCCGAGATCAACGATCGCGGCCGACAGATGTTGGCCGCCACCAAGAACCAGTGCGTCGCCGAAAGTGGATTGCAGTTCGGCTTCCAGCAGTCGTCGAGCTTCACCAATTCCGGTGAATCACTCTCCGCAGTTCTGGCGCGTCTACCCATGGCGCAGGCAATCCTCGACGAGCAGAAGATCGGCAAGCTGACGCCGGAGTCGCCCGTGCTCATTCAGCATGGCCGCTCCGATGACATCGTTCCGTTCGGCCAGGGACAGCAACTGGCGCGAGACTGGTGCGGCAAGGGTGCGACGGTGCAGTTCTCCGTCAACGAACTGCCCCCGATCATTCCGGGCATGGCAATCAATCATGCGACGCCGTACCTGGTGGGTACACCCGAATCCGTCGGGTACATGATCGATCGCTTCAACAACGTCCCGGCACCGTCCAACTGCTGAACGTGAACATCGAAAAGCCCCGGAACACAATCTGTTCCGGGGCTTTTCGTGTGTCGACTAAGCGGTCTTCTCGGCCGAGTTCTCTTCGAGCCGAGGGGGTGCGGAAGCGACCGGCGGATGCTCGCGTCGGCGGCTCTTGAAGAACACCGCGCCACCGATCACCGCGACACCGGCGATGACGAACACGGCGACGCGCTTGCGGCCGCGAGGCTTCTCGGTGCGTTCCGCGGACTTCGTGGGGATAGCCTTTGCGCGCTCTACGCCCTTCTTGGCGAGGACTTTGCCCTGACGACCCAGGAACAACCCGACCTGCCCGGCGCCGCGAGCGACCGATGTGGCGACCACCGCGGCGATGCGGCGAGCGTTGTCGGCTGCCTCGGACTCCTTGATACGAGCCGCTGTCTCTTCGAGGTAGGCGGCAGTCTCGTCGAAGGTGTCCTCGACGCGGGCGCGCGCGTGATCGAAGGTGTCGGGCAACTGCGTGCTGAGGGACTCGGTCACTCGTGTCATGACTTCACTGTGCCATAACAGTGAGGCGGGGACAGGGAGAGTTTTACGGGGCGGCATCCGCGAGAACGCCGGCAATGGCACGATGGTGGTGTGACTTCAACTCATCAGACCGCAACCGCAACGCTGCACACGAACCGCGGCGACATCAAGATCGCTCTGTTCGGCAACCATGCGCCGAAGACCGTCGAGAACTTCGTCGGCCTCGCCGACGGCTCGAAGGAGTACACCACCGCAAACGCCGCCGGCACCAAGACCGGCCCGTTCTACGACGGTGCCATCTTCCACCGCGTCATCGACGGCTTCATGATCCAGGGTGGCGACCCCACCGGAACCGGCACCGGCGGCCCGGGCTACAAGTTCGGTGACGAGTTCCACCCGGAACTGCAGTTCGACCGCTCCTACCTGCTGGCCATGGCCAACGCAGGCCCGGGAACCAACGGCTCGCAGTTCTTCATCACCACCGGCCCGACGCCGCACCTGAACCGTCGCCACACCATCTTCGGTGAGGTTCTCGACGACGATTCCAAGAAGGTTGTCGACGCTATCTCCTCCACCGCCGTCGATCGTGGCGATCGTCCGGTCGAGCCCGTCGTGATCAACAGCATCACCATCTCCTGAACAGGTAAAACAAGCAGATGACGAACCCCGGTTGGGGCGGCGGTGCGAGTGAGGGCATCCCGCCCCAACCGCGGTGCGTCCGCCATCCAGATCGACCTACCGCACTTTCCTGCAATCGTTGTGGACGTCCGGCGTGCCCGGACTGCCTCCGCGAGGCGGCGGTGGGATACCAATGTGTTGACTGTGTAGCTGCCGGCCAACGTGATGTCCGCCCCGTTCGGGGCGTCGCCGGAAACACCGTGAGCCCCGCCCGTGCGGTCCCGATCGTGACGTACACCTTGATGGGGCTCAACGTCCTGGCGTTCCTCGCCACCTTCGCGCAGTCGCGAAGCATCATGAACAATCAGGTCGGCTCGTCGATCTTCGCGAACTGGGCACTCAATCCGGGTCTGGTCGCCAGCGGTGACTGGTTCCGGCTCATCGGCTCCGGGTTCTTGCACTTCGGCATCTTGCACCTCGCGGTCAACATGTACGCCCTCTACATCCTGGGGCGCGACACCGAAATCGTGATGGGCCGCTCCCGGTACATCGGCATCTACCTGGTTTCGCTCCTCGGCGGTTCCGCCTCGGTGATGGCGTTCCAGCCGGTGTTCTCCTCGCTCACGGCCCTGTCCTGGACCGCTGGAGCGTCGGGTGCGATCTTCGGCATCATGGGCGCACAGGCCGTCCTTCTACTGCGTTTGCGTCGAAGCCCGGTCCCGATCATCTCGGTGATCGCGATCAATGTGATCATCAGCATTTCGCTGCCCGGGATCTCGTTCTGGGGTCACGCGGGAGGTCTGGTGGCAGGTGCCGCAACGGCCGCTGCCTTCCTGTACGCCCCGCAGTGGTTGGGCGCCGGTGAGAACCGTGTGAAAGCAGTGCGGATCGGCTGGATCGCTTTTGGTGCCGTCACCGTGGTGACGTTGGGAGTCATCGTGCTCCGCGTCGTCCAACTGCGCGAACAGCTGGGAATCAGCTAGCAAGAATCCTAGGGCCCAGCCGTTCTATGGATCAGCCGCCGATGATGGACTCGCAGGCGAACGTGATCTCGAAGCTCGACGTCTCCATCGGGTTGCCCTTGTCCCGGGCGCCGATTCCCTCGCCCGTCACCACGAAGGTATTGCCGTCCTGCTTGGCACTGGCAGATCCGCCGGGCAGTCCCGGTGCGAATCCGGCGGTGTACGGCAGACCGTTCGATCCACCCTCGCTTCCGGCGATTCCAGCAGTCTGAACCGTGCCGGATTCATCGATGATGGCTGTGACGGTCAACATGCCGTAGGTGGCATTTTCCGCGTCGAGCAGTGTCATAACTGTCGTGCCGCCGTCCTTTGCGCACTTCGTCTCGAATTTGGCGTCGAGCGTCTTCCCGCCGACGGTGGCCGAGGATGTAGCGGACGAGGCGCCGGCAGCGCTCTTGTCGGAGTCGGTCTTGTCGGAGTCGCTGCCGCAGGCGGAGGCGAATAGTGCGACCGCCGCGATGGTGGCAGCGACTGCGGTGGAGGACCGGCGGGTCACCGTGGTCCGAACCATCTTCGTCATGTTCTGTCCTTCAAGTCACGCGGTGCATCCGCACTTGCTCTGGCTGTTTCGCCGATAACACTAGCCAGTGACTCGGTGCTCGTAGCGCTAAACCCCCAGCTCAGGCGGGTTTGTCGCCTTCGACTGTTCAGGGACGTTCGTCAGGCTGCTGCGGGTCGATCGCCGGATCGTCTGGAGTAAACGCACATGCAGGGACGGCTTCTGTAGAGATTGTCCACATAGGTTGAGGACATCGGTACTTCTACTGTGGCTTGAGTCACTTCGTAGATAGCAACGCTGACCATTTCCGAGGAGTACCCCTGCCATGACCTCCACCGATAGCACCACCACTGACGGTGGGGTTGCACCGAGCGAGATCGAATCTCGCGTGGTGAAGAAGGTAGCGCGCCGGCTGATTCCCTTCCTGATCCTGCTCTATTTCGTGAACTATCTGGATCGTACGAACATCGCCTTCGCGAAGCTCACCATGAGCGCCGACCTCGGGATGACCGAGACGATGTTCGGCCTCGCCTCCGGACTCTTCTTTGTCGGCTATCTGTTGTTCGAGGTGCCGAGCAACCTGGCCCTGCACCGCTTCGGCGCCCGGCTGTGGATCGCGCGCATCATGCTCACCTGGGGCATCCTCGCCGCTGCGCTGGCATTCGTGCCCAACGTGGGAAGCCTCTATTTCCTCCGCATTCTGCTGGGAATCGCCGAGGCAGGCTTCTTCCCCGGAGTTCTTCTCTACCTGACCTTCTGGTTCCCGAAGAAGTACCGCGTACGCCTGATGGGCTTGTTCCTGCTGACGCTTCCGCTCTCGTCGGCGCTCGGTGCCCCGCTCTCGGCTGCCATCATCCAGTACGGCGACGGCCTGTTCGGGTTGGCCGGATGGCGCGTGATGTACCTGATCGAGGGTCTGCCCGCCGTGATCTTGGCGTTTGTCGTCTGGTTCTACCTCACCGACCGTCCCGCCGACGCGAAGTGGTTGACCCTCGAGGAGCGCACCTGGCTGATGAAGTCCATGGCCGACGAGGAGAAAGAACTCGGCGACGCCGGTCACCAGTCGGCCGGCAAGACCCTGCGCGATCCCCGCGTCATCGGTTTCGGTCTGGTCTACTTCGGAATCACCTACGGCCTTTACGCTTTGAGCTTCTTCCTACCCAGCATCGTCGCGGGATTCAAGCAGACGTTCAACACCGATTTCTCGCTCGTCGAGACAGGCCTGATCGTGGCCGTCCCCTACGCGATCGGCGCTGTCGCGATGGTGCTGTGGAGCCGCCATTCCGACAAGACCGGTGAACGGATGTGGCACGTTGCTGCCCCGACGCTCCTGGGTGCGGTATCCATTCCGATTGCGCTGTACCTGGATTCACCGTTCACCGTCATGATTGCGGTCTCGCTCACCGCCGTCGGCGTGCTCTGTGCGCTCCCCGTCTTCTGGTACCTGCCCACCACGTTCCTGACGGGTGCCAGTGCGGCCGCGGGTATCGCCATGATCAACTCGATCGGCAACGCGTCGGGCTTCGGTGCTCCGTACATCACCGGCTGGCTCACCGATGTGACCGGAAATGCCAAGGCAGGCCTGTGGGTGGTGGGCGCCGTGATGCTCTGCGCCGCAATTCTTGTGGTGGCGCTGGCCAAGCGATCGAGCAAGCCCGCTCAGATCTGACCGAGTTTCCCCGCACTGGCACGCAGCCGGATCAGGAGCGCAAGATCGAGCGCCTGGTCCGGCTGACGCCACTGTGTGCCGATCAATCGGTCGATCGATTCGAGGCGTTGATACAGAGTGTTGGCGTGAATCGCGAGCGCTGCGGCGGTCGCAGAATGTTTGCAATTGTGCGACAGGTACGACGCCAGGGTGTCCAGAAGTGGAACGCCGCGTCGTTGCTCCTCCTCGAGGAGAGGACCGAGGGACCGCTGCGTCAGCGATTCGAGTTCTTCGCGGCCGGTGCGGCTGAGGAGAATTCGGTAGATGCCGAGTGAACTTGCCGGTTCCACGTGCGAGGCCCGACCGAGAGTCTCGAGGACGTCGACGGTGTGTTGTGCCTCGACATAGGCTCGCGCCAGACCTTCCGCTCCCACCGCAGGATCGGCGATTCCCACTGTCGGGTTCTCCGCCGGCTGCACCCACGCCGCCGCAACCTCTACTGGTGACATTCCCGGAATCAGAGCGATGACCCGTGAACCATGCTCGGCAACAACAGTTCCTGACGGGAATGCAATTTCCTCGATACTGCGACGCGTACGGTCTACGGCGTCGGCCGGGCGGGCCACCACGACGGTGTACGAGCGGTCGGGGTTGAGTCCAGCCAGGCGGAACTGACCAGTGACTTCGGCCGGCGTCGGCGCAGGCCTGGTGATCAGATCGACCAGAAATGCGTCGCGTGCTCGGCGAGTGGCTTCCCTGGCCGCCCGTTCGCCTACCAGGGCAAGCGCAATGGCCGGGGCTGACCTTTCGAGTGCCAATCTCATGGCGGCGGTGGGTTCATGACGCGAGAGTAGGAACAGAACTCCGAGTTGATCACCGGCACTGCGCACTTCGGTGGCGAACAGGAACTGCTCACCGACGATGAGCGTCACCTCCTGCTCGCGTCGGTCAGCGGCAAGGATGTCGAAGACCCGGTTGACGCTATCGCTCACCCGTTGCAGTCCCGGTGGGATCTCCGACGTTCCGGTCACGAAGAACACCGGTGAACCCGTCGACGCGGAGGTTTCTTCCACGAGTTCGCGAACACCGCCGCCGCGCAGGACAACTTGTGTGAGCGATCGGTCCCAGGTCAGTGTCTGTTCGAGAAGTGCTGTGCGCTTGGCAAGTTCGGTGTTCGCTGCATTCACTTCTGCAACCGTCGCGCGATAGCGTTCGAGAGAGCGGGCATTCTCGATGGCTACCGAGGCATGAGCTGCGAGGGCGGACAGCAACGCAACTTCCTCGTTGCCGAATCGGCGCTCCTGACGCTTGCACGCGCACAGGGCACCCAGGATCTTGCCGTTCAATGTCAGCGGCACGGCCAACAGGCCGCGCATGTTCTCGGCTCGCGCTGCGTCGTCGGCGGGCCCGATGTGTGCAAACGAGGGATCGTTGCGGTAGTCGGGAGACCAAGCAGGAGAAGAATTCTCGACCACACGACCGATGAGGCCTTCTCGGAACGGAACCGTGAGGCCGAGCAGTTGCGAGGTGTACGCCCCGCTGGTGACTTCGATGATCAGGATGTCGTCGTGGATCAGTGCGAGGTACGAAAGATCCACGCCGAGTAGCCGTTTGGCCTGGTCCACGATCTCCTGCAGAAGGGCGTGGTGATCGTGCATCGTGGTCAGCAGCGACGCGATGTCGTTGAGTGCGCCCAGCTCGGTGGCACGTTGTCGGCGCTGAGCCAGGAGACTACGCAGTTGGAGTGCGGATCGGGCTTCTCGCTCGATTTCGGCAGCGGTCTCGGGGGCTGACCCGGCGGCCAACTGATCGCGGTGTTCGATCAGTTCCTCGGTGGATGCCTCGGCCAGGAGAAGCTGTAGCCAGTTCTCGTGCATCCGCACTCCCTTGTCAGGCCAACTTGTCAGGCCAACGATGAGTATGGAGAGAATGTCCATACGGTTTCCGGTTTCTCGGAGTAAATCTACATGGGGTGGTGTAGCCGCCGTCACTATCGTGGAGGCATGACACTCCTCGAGGCGCTCGGCTCGCAGATCGATGCGGATCGACTGATCACCGACCCCGACATCATGGCGAGCTACATCCACGACGACGCCGAGTGGGCTCCCTACGAGATGCCCGTCGCCGTGGTCCGTCCGCGCACAGCCGAGCAGGTACAGACAGTTGTGCAGGCGTGCATCGCCCACGGTGCGCCCGTCGTCACGCGCGGCGCAGGCACCGGTCTG
The DNA here is from genome assembly GCF_058788335.1 of Rhodococcus sp. FW305-130. Classification (NCBI taxonomy): domain Bacteria; kingdom Bacillati; phylum Actinomycetota; class Actinomycetes; order Mycobacteriales; family Nocardiaceae; genus Rhodococcus; species Rhodococcus sp. FW305-130. The sequence continues at coordinate 110,656 of NZ_JBYTAP010000004.1, forward strand.
TCGGGTGGAGCCAACGCAGTCGCAGGCGGCGTCGTGATCGCCTTCGACGCGATGAACGCGATCAAGGAGATCAACACCCTCGAGCGTTTGGCCGTGGTCGAACCCGGAGTGGTCAACGATCACCTCCGCGACGCGTGCGCCGAGCACGGCCTCTGGTATCCGCCCGATCCGGCGAGCGCACCCTGGTCGACGATCGGCGGCAACGTCGCGACCAATGCCGGGGGCCTGTGTTGCGTCAAGTACGGCGTCACCAAGGACTACGTGCTGGGCATGCAGGTGGTTACCGGAACCGGTGAGCTGGTTCGGCTCGGGCGTCGAACTGCCAAGGGAGTGGCTGGGTTTGATCTCTCCGCGCTCATGGTCGGCTCCGAAGGCACTCTCGGGGTGATCACCGAGGTGACCGTCAAGCTACGTCCTCAGCGCGATCCCGAGCGCACCATCGTCGGATACTTCGACTCCATCGTTGCTGCGGGCAAGGCCGTCGAGGCCGTCGCCGCAGACGGGCTCACGCCGTCTGCCCTCGAGCTGATCGATCGACAGTGTCTGCTTGCCGTCGACGCCTGGAAGAACATGGGCCTCTCGGCCGACGCCGAGGTGGTCCTGCTCGGCCGCATCGACACACCTGGTGAGATCGGCGACGCCGAAGCCGAGCGAATGTTGGCCTGTTTCAACCGTTCCGGGGCCACCTGGAGCGCCAGATCCACCGACCAGGAGGAGGCCGACGCCCTGTTCTCCGCCCGGCGTCTGGCGTACCCCGCCCTCGAGCGGCTCGGCCCGGTGCTCACCGAGGACATCTGCGTCCCCAAGGCAGCGGTCCCGGAGATGCTGGCACGGATCGAGGCCATCTCGGCCCGGCACGACACGCACATCGCGAACATCGCGCACGCGGGTGACGGCAACCTGCATCCGCTGCTGATCACGCCACATGACGACGAAGCGGCGCGGAGGCGTGCTCAGGCGGCTTTTGCCGAGATCATCGACAATGCCCTCGAGTTGGGCGGAACCGTCACCGGTGAACACGGCGTCGGCCTACTGAAGATGGGTGGCCTGGCACAGGAACTGTCACCGGCCGTCGTCGCGATGCATCATGCAATCAAGGGCGCACTCGACCCTCACGGAATCATGAACCCGGGCAAGGTGATTTGAAAGGCTGGGTGATCTGAAGGCTGGCTCCGTAACCGAATCGGTTTCCGGGGTTACGCCGTCGAAATGACGAGTTCCTACGCTCGAGTTGAACCGTTTGGCGAACTCGACGTATGGAGTGATTAATGTTCTCTTCCGATTTGACGCTGGCAAGTGTTGTTCCGCGGCGCGTGGACACGGTCGAGGCCGTCCGGGCGGCAATCGCGCTGGACGGCGCCGCGGTCTTCGGTGGGCTGCACACCGAGGATGACGCCATTGCTTTCGCGTCGAAGTTGCTCGGTGAGAAGTGCATTCGCGTCGGCCGCCAGTTCGAGGCGAGCGCCAGAAGTCAGGATGCCGAAGCCGCTGTCGTCGACACGCAACCGGTGGACGAACGCGGGCGCAAGCGCTCGTTCGGTATCTCCGGCGAGCGGATGACCGCCCACAACGACGGCTTCGCTTTCGGCGATTACGCTCCCGATTACCTGTTTCTGTGGTGCAAGCGCCCGGCGTACCCGAGTGGGGGCGACTCGTTTCTCATCGACGCGGTCAAACTGACGCGATTGCTCGCCTTCGATCCTGCAACAGCGGAGCTGGCCGAATTCTGTTGGAGCACAGACATCGACCATTCGGAACCGAACTTCCCGCAGAACGCATTTGCGCCGATCGCCCGGACGGTGCCGAGTGGACGCAACCAGGTTCGGTACCACCCGTACCTCGCGCCGATCGCCGGTGAATCGGAAGAAGCGCAGTGGCCGCTGGTGAAGCAGTGGAGTGAGGCCGTGATTCACGTGCGAGACAGCGGGCCGATGTTCCGTGCCGAAGCCGGCGAGATGATCTGCATCGACAACTACCGGGTGCTTCACGGCCGCGACGGGTACACCGACCCCGGCCGCGAGCTGTACTCGATCTGGGGATGGTCGAGCGACGCCGTCGCGGTGCCGCAGCAGGCTCTCGACATCGTGCAGCCGGACCTCGCGGCACTGGCCATGTAACCCGCGCTTACTTCTCGGGCGGCACCAAACCGTGGACGGTAAGCACGTCCAGGACGTCCTCCGGCGTCGTACCGAGATCCCAGCGTCCGAAGATCAACAGCTTCTCCGTGTCGGTGGGCCGGTCGACGATGTCGATCTCGAGCATCGGGACGCGTCGACCCAGACGCGGGTAGCGGACGAGACGCACGCGGTCGATCTGTTCGCGGGTGAACGTGTGGCGGGCGCGCAATCGCTGCACCGCGATCGACTTGGTTCCTGCGTTGTCGATCACCGCCAGGCGGGGGCGCTGACGCAGGGCGAGGCCGCCCATCACGAACAGCCCGATCACCGCGAGGGCGAGCAGGAAGCGTCCGGCAGGCTCCGTGGGCGCGATTATCGAGGCGATCGCGAGGGCAATTCCGCCGCCGAACATCGCGTAGACAACACCCATCGGAGTGGCCCACGAGACGACCTCGGTGGCGTTGTCACGAGGCTGTGGATGAAATTCATCCTCGAGCATGTGGATAACTTCCTAGGTTGTCCACAGGAGTTATCCACAATGGGGATGAATGACACCCATGTAATTGAGAGACGGTCACGATCCGAGCCGAATCAGATAATCGCTGGTCAGCGCCATCTCATGGTCATTACAAGGCCCACAACCATGAAGCCGAAGCCGACGAGGAAGTTATAGTTTCCCAAGTCGTTCATCCATGTGATCGAATCCGCGGCCAAGTAGTACACAATCAACCACGCCAGGCCGAGAAGCATGAATCCGAGCATCACGGAGACGTACAACGTGCTCGACGGACCCATCTTCACCTTCACCGGAGTGCGGTTTGCTGGGTTGACTGTGTAGTCGTTCTTCTTACGGACCTTCGACTTGGGCATGGCGTCCTCGCTCTACGGTGTGACCTGCATGTGTTACCTACACGCTAACGTAGCTGTGTCCAGTTGGTCACCGGCCGACCTGCACAATCCGGGAGGAGCCACGTGTCTTCGGGTGAATCTTCACGAACCGTCTGGCACATCGGTGTTCTTGCCGTCTGCCTGGTAGCCGGTCTGATGGTCGCTACGGCGCAGAGATCCGCCGAGGAAAATCAGCTTCAGGTCACCGAAAGCACCAGGCTCTCCGATCTGGTCCGCAGTGCACAGGCCAATGCCGAAAAAGTTTCGGCCGACCGGGACGAACTTGCCGCTCAGCTCGATTCGCTGCAGGAAGACGCCGCTCGGTCCGACGCCGGCGTGGCCGCCGCTCTCGGTGACATCAAGAACATCTCCGCCGACGCGGGACTGACGGAGATGACCGGCCCCGGCGTCGTGGTCACCATGACGGACGCCCCGCGCAACGCCGACGGCAAGTATCCGGTCGACGCCACCCCGGACGACCTCGTCGTGCATCAGCAGGACGTCCAGAGCGTGCTGAACGCACTGTGGGCCGGCGGGGCCGAAGCGGTGGGCATGCAGGACCAACGGATCATCAGTACGTCGGCGCCGCGGTGCATCGGAAACACCCTCCTTCTTCACGGCCGTACCTACAGCCCGCCGTACGTGATGAGCGCGATCGGCGATGTTGCGCGCCTCGAGGCGGCACTCGCTGCCGAACCGGGCATTCGGATCTACAAGCAGTACGCGACCCGCTTCGGCCTCGGGTACACGCAGGCGACACCGTCGCAGATCACGGTCCCCGCCTATACCGGCGGATAGCACGGGCGTTTACCCTGCTCTCATGAGGATTCTCGTCGTCGACAACTACGACAGCTTTGTGTTCAACCTGGTGCAGTACCTCGGCCAGCTCGGAACCGAAGCCGTGGTCTGGCGCAACGACGATCCACAACTGACGGCAGACCTCGAGGGTGCAGTAGCGCAGTTCGACGGCATTCTCCTGAGTCCTGGCCCCGGAACTCCGCAGCGCGCGGGAGCGACGATGGATCTGGTGAAGGTCTGCGCCGACACCAAGACCCCGCTGCTCGGCGTCTGCCTCGGACACCAGGCGATCGGTGCGGCTTTCGGCGGAACCGTCGACCGCGCACCCGAACTGCTTCACGGCAAGACGAGCTTGGTTCATCATAAGGACGTCGGCGTCCTGGCCGGGCTGCCCGATCCGTTCACCGCTACCCGCTACCACTCGCTGACGGTTCTCGAGGACACCATTCCCGAGGAACTCGAGGTGACCGCACACACCGAGAGCGGCGTCGTGATGGCGATGCGTCACCGCGAACTGCCGATTCACGGCGTCCAGTTCCACCCAGAGTCCGTACTCACTCAGGGTGGGCACCGGATGCTCGCGAACTGGCTCGCAGTCTGCGGTGAGGCGCCCCCGGAAGGGCTCGTCGCAGCCCTCGAGGCCGAGGTCGCGTCGGCGCTCGGTGGCGCATTGCCCGCAATTCTCTGACACCTGTCCACAAAAAAGTGCCTCCCGGAAATCTCCGGGAGGCACTTTTTCACTTTGCTAGCGGCCGGGGATTCCGAGCGCTCCGACGCTGACGGTGATGACTGCGTCCTTGGAGATCTCCGAGCCCGGAGGCTGCGTCTGCGAGACGATCTTGCCCACCATTTCCGGGGTGAGCGTCGTGCTCTGGTTCTGCACCAGCTGCGATGCAGTTCCCGCCCAGCCGGCTGCGCGAAGCGTGGTCAACGCCTCGGACACCGTCTTGTTGGTCAGATCAGGCATCGCGACCTGGTTGCCGTTGGACACTCGCAGCGTCACGGTCGAACCCTTGGTGGCCGACGTGCCGCCGGTCGGGTCGGTCGAAACGACCTGTCCCTTCGGCAGTCCCGAATCGATCTCCGTGATCTGGACGACGAACCCGGCACCTTCGATGTTGGGCCTCGCCACCTCTTCACGCTGACCGGTCACATCCGGGACACGAACCTGCTCCGGACCGGTGCCGACGGTGATCGAGACCGCGGAATCGAGAACAACCGACACTCCGACGGCCGGGTCCTGATTGACGATCTTGTCGACCTCGGCAATGGTCGACGCGGCCTTGCCGATCGTCGGATCAAGTCGGAGTCCGACGGAGTTGAGCTTCTTCTCGGCGTCGTCCTGGCTCAGGCCGGTCAGGCGCGGGATCGCGACCTGCTCGGGGCCGGTGGACACGTCGATGGTGACGGTGCTGCCCTTCTCGATGCGCACCCCGGCAACCGGACGCGTCGTGATGACGTTTCCGGCGGCGATCACCTTGTCCGTCTTCTGCTGACGCTCCACCTGGAATCCGGCGTTTGTCAGCGTCGCCTCGGCGACGTCGGCGGGCTGGTTGGTCAGGTCACCCGGAACAGTCACCATCTCGACCTTCGGCGAGTTCACCCGAATGAGGAAGAACGTCACCAGACCGATAACCAGAAGCGCCGCGATGCCCATCAGGGCGTAGCGTCCTCCCTTCTTCTTGGCGGGCGGCTCGGCAGCGCGGGTTGTCCTCGTAGCAACCGGCTCGACCGGATCGGGCGCAGTGCGGTAGTTCCCGGTGTCGGAGCCGACGGCGCCGAGGATGGTGGTGCGGTCCTCGTCGTTCATCACCATCGGAGCACTCGGACGCTGACCGCCCAGGACACGCACCAAGTCGCTGCGCATGTCGCCGGCGCTCTGGTAGCGATTGGCCGGGTTCTTGCTCATCGCCTTGAGAATGATCGAATCCAGCTCGCGCGGAATGTCGGGATTGATCTCCGACGGTGTCTGCGGATCCTCACGAACATGCTGGTACGCCACGGCGACCGGTGAATCACCCTTGAACGGCGGCTCGCCCGTCAGAATCTCGAACAGCACACAACCGAGCGAGTAGACGTCCGAACGTGCGTCCACCTGCTCACCTCGCGCCTGCTCCGGCGAAAGGTACTGAGCGGTGCCGATCACGGCGGCCGTCTGCGTCATCGGGCTCGACGCGTCGGAAATGGCACGGGCGATACCGAAGTCCATCACCTTCACGGCGCCGGCACGGTTGATCATGATGTTGGCGGGCTTGACGTCGCGGTGCACGATGCCGTTGCGGTGGCTGAAGTCCAAAGCGGCACAGACGTCCGCGATCACTTCCATCGCCTTGCGCGGAGTCATCGGCCCGGTGCTGCGCACGATGTCACGCAACGTGTCGCCGTCGACGTACTCCATGACGATGTACGGCAGTGGTCCGGCGTCGGTCTCGGCTTCACCGGTGTCGTAGACGGCCACGATCGCCGGATGGTTCAGCGCGGCAGCGTTCTGCGCCTCACGACGGAACCGCAAGTAGAACGTGGGATCGCGCGCGAGGTCTGCACGCAGCACCTTGATCGCGACGTCGCGGCTGAGTCGGAGGTCGCGCGCCAGGTGAACCTCGGACATTCCGCCGAAGCCGAGAATCTCACCCAGCTCGTAGCGGGAGGAGAGATTGCGGGGTGTCGTCATTGGTCTTGTCCTAGCGGTTCTTCAGCGTCTCCGGGATCCGCCAACGGCTCAGTGGTCGTTGTGGTCGTCGTTGTCGTCGTGGTGGTGGTTGTGGTGGTCGGAGTTGTTGTTGTCGTGGTCGGCGTTGTTGTGGTGGTTGTCGGCTCGGTCGTGGTTGTCGTCGGCCGAGTCGTCGTTGTTGTCGGCTCGGTGGTCGTCGTCGTCGGCCGAGTCGTCGTCGTGGTGGGCCGAGTCGTCGTCGTGGTCGGCAATGTCGTGGACGTGACGACGGGCGGCGTCGGGTCGCTCGGACCGTCGGTCGCGATCCAGACTCCGCCGATGATCAACGCCAACAAGATCAACCCGCCGCCGGCCCATGCCACGGCCTTCTGCCCACTGGTCATTCCGCCGGCTGCCGCGTCGTCCGCAACAGCTGCGCCCGTCACCGGGCCCGCGTACGTCGGCGGCATGACCTGCGTGGCACCCGTAGCCGGCAGCGCGCTCGCGGCACCGGTGGCGAGCAGACCGGGCGGCGGTGGACGCCTCCCTGCCCGAACGGCTGCAACAGCGTCGGCAAACTCACCGCCACTGGCGTAACGGCCGGCCGGATCCTTGGTCAACGTGATGTCGATGAGCTCGCGGATGTTCGCCGGCAGGTCGGCCGGCATCGGCGCCGGGGTTTCCTGCACGTGCTTCATCGCGACGGTGAGCGCGCCGTCACCGGTGAACGGGCGTCGACCCGAAAGTGCTTCGTATCCGACGATTCCCAGCGAGTACACGTCACTCGCCGCGGTCGCGTCCTGACCGAGAGCCTGCTCGGGCGCGATGTACTGGGCGGTGCCCATCACCATTCCCGTACGCGTGACGGGCGAGTTCTCGACGGCCTTGGCGATGCCGAAGTCCGTGATCTTCACCTGGCCCGTCGGCGTGATGAGGATGTTGCCCGGCTTCACGTCGCGGTGCACGACACCGGCGTCGTGTGCGACCTGCAGGGCGCGGCCGGTCTGCTCGAGCATGTCGAGGGCATGCGGAACCGCCAGGCGGCCGACGCGTGCCAGGACGGCGTTGAGCGGCTCACCGTTGACGAGTTCCATCACCAGGTACGCCGTGGAATCGCCCGAGCTGTCGCGGGTCTCCCCGTAGTCGTAGATTCCGGCGATACCGGGGTGGTTGAGCTGCGCGGTGGTGCGGGCCTCGAAGCGGAAGCGCTCCAAGAACTCCGGATCGGAAGAGAACTCGGACTTGAGTACCTTGACGGCGACGCGACGGTTGAGCCGGGAGTCGGTGGCTTCCCACACCTGACCCATCCCACCGGTGGCGATGAGACGGATCAATCGGTAACGATCGGCGATCAAAGCGCCGTTGTTCAACGCCACGGTTCAGCCCCCTTGGATTCCGGCTGCGATGACTGCACGACCGATCGGCGCAGCAACCGAGCCACCGGTAGCGGCAAGTCCGCGGTCACCACCGTTCTCGACGATGACGGCCACGGCGACCGTCGGATTCTGCGCCGGTGCAAAAGCGATGTACCAGGCGTGCGGCGGAGTTTCCCGCGGGTTCACGCCGTGCTCGGCGGTACCGGTCTTGGACGCGATCTGAACCCCGGGGATCTTGCCGTCGCCGCCGGTGAAGTTCTCCGAGCCGATCATCAGATCAGTCAGCGTTGCGGCCACTGCCGGCGAGATCGCCTGACCCATCGACACCGGTGACGGCGTACTGAGATCGGTCAGATCCGGTGCCTGCAACTGCGAGATCAGGTTGGGCTGCATCCGCACACCACCGTTGGCGACGGTAGCGGCGATCACTGCATTCTCGAGCGGGGTCACCGCGACGTCGCGCTGGCCGATGCTGGTCTGGCCGAGAGCCGCGTCGTCGGAGATGTCGCCGACCGTGCTGTCAGCAACCGGCAGCGGGATCGCCGGAGTGTTGGGCCCGATGCCGAAAGCGCTGGCCTCGTCCTTGATGGCGTCCGCGCCGTCCTTGATGCCCAGTTCGACGAAAGCCGTGTTGCACGAGCGCGCAAACGCGTCGCGCAACGACGCCGTCGGGTTGGGGCCGCAGGTGCTGCCGTTGTAGTTCTCAAGGGTCGTGCTGGTGCCGGGCAGCGTGATCTGCGGAGCCGCGGTCAGCTGGTCGTCCGGCGTCGCACCGTTGCCAAGAGCTGCGGCCGTGGTGAGCACCTTGAACGTCGAGCCGGGTGGGTAGGTCTGCGAGATCGCGCGGTTGACCAACGGATCGTTGGGATCGGCATTGAGCTCGTCCCACGCCTTCGTGGTTTCGGCGCCGTCGTGGCTGGCAAGCAGGTTCGGGTCGTAGCTCGGAGTGCTGACCATCGTCAGGATGCGTCCGGTGCTCGGCTCGATGGCGACGACGGAACCGGTGTAACCCTTACTGGTCAGCTGGTCGTACGCCACCTGCTGCATGGCCGGATTGAGCGTCGTGACGACGTTGCCGCCGCGCGGATCGCGTCCGGACACCAAGTCGAAGAAGCGCTGACTGAACAACCGGTTGTCCGAGCCGTTGAGAATCGGATCCTCGGTGCGCTCGAGGCCGGCGCTGCCGTACTGCATCGAGTAGAAGCCCGTGACCGGTGCGTACGGGTACGGATTCGGATACTCGCGCAGGTACTTGTACCGGTCGTCGGTGGCGCGGGAGGCGGCAAGCACCTGACCGGAAGCCGAGATCTGACCTCGCTGGCGTGAGTACTCGTCGAGCAGCACCCGCGAGTTGCGCGGGTCGGCTCGCAGGTCGTCAGCCTTGATGACCTGTACGTACGTGGCGTTGGCGAGGAGCGCGACGACCATCACCATGACGGCCATCGCGACGCGGCGCAGTGGAGTGTTCATACGCGCGGCATCATCTCGGTATTGGCGTCAGCGATTGGGGGCGGACCTTTCTTCTTCGTCACTACCGGCGCACGAGCCGCGTCCGAGATCCGGACGAGGATGGCCAGCAGTAGATAATTCGCGAGCAGCGACGAGCCGCCGTACGACATGAACGGTGTTGTCAGACCCGTCAGCGGGATCAGCTTGGTGACGCCGCCGACGACGACGAAGATCTGGATCGCAATGGTGAACGACAGACCGGCGGCGAGCAGTTTGCCGAAGCTGTCGCGCACTGCCAACGCCGTACGCAGGCCGCGCACGATGAGAAGCAGGAACAGCATCAGCACAGCGGCCAGGCCGATCAGACCGAGCTCTTCGCCGATGGTCGCGATGATGAAGTCCGTCTTCGCGAACGGCACCTGGTTGGGCCGGCCACTGCCCAGACCTGTTCCGGCGATACCACCGGTGGCCAGGCCGAACAGCGATTGCGAGATCTGATACCCGGTGTTGGCGTAGTCGCCGAGCGGGTCCAGCCAGGTGTCGACGCGCACGCGTACGTGGCCGAACATCTTGTAGGCGAAGAAGAATCCGATGGCGAGCAGTCCGCCGCCGATCACCAGCCAGCCCACACGTTCGGTCGCGATGTAGAGCATCACCAGCACGGTGCTGAAAAGCAGCAACGACGTGCCGAGGTCGGTTTCGAAGACGAGCACGCCCACCGAGACGATCCAGGCGAGCAGGATCGGGCCCAGGTCGCGGGCACGCGGAAAGTCCATGCCCAGGAAGTGTTTACCGGCCGAGGTGAACAGGTCGCGCTTGGCGACGAGCACCGACGCGAAGAAGATGATGAGCAGGATCTTCGCGAACTCACCTGGCTGAATGCTGAATCCGGGCAGGCGAATCCAGATCTTCGCGCCGTTCACGCTCGAGAACTTCGCCGGCAGGATCGCGGGAATCGCCAGGAACACCAGGCCCGCCAGGCCGAGCGTGTAGCTGAACCGCGCCATCAGGCGGTAGTCCTTCAAGAACACGAGCAGCAGCACGAAACCAGTGATCGCCAGTGCAGTCCACATGACCTGCTGGTTCGCATCCGGTGATGGTGCCTCGACGCCGTTGTAGAGCGCTGTCTGTTCGTCGGCGAGGTCGAGTCGGTGGATGAGCACCAACCCCAGGCCGTTGAGCAGGGCGACGATCGGGAGCAACAGCGGATCGGCGTACGGCGCATACCGCCGAATTGCCAAGTGCGCGATCAGGAACAAGCCCGTGTACGCAAGCGCGTACTTGGCCAGATCGAGAGTGATCTTCTGTTCCTGGCTCGCCTCGACGAGCAGAAGCGAGACCGTCGTGATGATGACGGCAAAGCCGAGGAGCAGCAGCTCCACATTTCGGCGGGTCGACTGGACCGGCGCCGGGGCAAAACCTCCGGGCGGACTCGGAAAAGCCGTCCCCGCAGCTGCGTTGGACGACATCAGTTGACCGTCCTGCAAGTCTGACCGGGAACTTCGGTCGGCGTCGGCGTAGTCGTGGGTGCTGCCGTCGTCGGCGCAGCAGGCTCCGGTGCGGGGGGCGGCGTGGTCTCCGGTGCCGGCGGGGGAGTGGGCGTGGCCGTCGTCGTCGGCACCGGCTCACAACGAGGCAGCAGATCGCCGCCGATCAGACGGATCATCTGGCTCTGCGCATCTTCACGCTTGCCGGACGGCAGCCCGGCGCGCACCTGCTCCTGCGCCGACGGCTGCAGATCGGTGACCTCGAGGATGTTGCAGTCGCTGGGAATCGCGTCGGGGGAGACGAGGGTAAGGACGTCGTCGTCGCCGACGCAACCCACCAGATCCGCGTCTTGCAGCGAGTAACCGAGCACCGAACCGGGGATTCCGCGCAGCACCGTCACGCGGCCGTTGTCTTCGCCGACGTAGTAGTTGTTGCGGATGACGGCGCGGCCGATCACGGCGCCGACGCCGACCAGCGCGATCAGCACCACGGCAAGGACCACCCACCACAACCGGTTCCGCTTCTTCTTCGGTTCCGGTTCGGGCTGGGAGACAACTCGCTTGGGCGTCGCGCGCGGCGGACGCATGGCAGCGGCGCGGCCGGCAGCGGTGTTGGGGGGAGGGGCGTCCTCTTCCTCTTCCGTCGACGCGGCGCCCGCGACGATGGGATGTGACTGGCCGTAGTCGAGGTCGATGACATCGGCGACGACGACAGTGACGTTGTCGGGACCGCCGCTGCGCAGCGCCAATTCGATGAGACGATCGGCGCACTGCTCCTGCGAGCCCTCGCGCATCGTGTTCTCGATGGTCTCGTCGCTGACCACGTCGGAGAGGCCGTCGGAGCAGAGCAGGTAGCGATCGCCGGCGCGGGCTTCGCGCACGGTGAGCGTCGGCTCGATCTCGTTGCCTGTCAACGCCCGCATGATCAGGGATCGCTGCGGGTGAGTGTGTGCCTGTTCGGCGGTGATCCTGCCCTCGTCGACCAGCGACTGAACGAACGTGTCGTCGCGGGTGATCTGCGTCAGGTGGTCGTCGCGCAGCAGGTAGGCGCGCGAGTCGCCGATGTGCACGAGACCGAGCTTGCTGCCGGAGAAGAGGATCGCGGTGAGCGTGGTGCCCATGCCGTCGAGTTCGGGTTCTTCCTCGACGTGATCGGCGATGGAATCGTTGCCCTCGCGGGTGGCTGCCTCGAGCTTGCCGAGCAGATCCTCGCCGGGCTCGTCGTCGTCGAGATGCGCCAGAGCGGCAATCATCAACTGCGACGCGACCTCACCGGCCGCGTGTCCGCCCATACCGTCGGCCAAGGCCAGCAGGCGTGCACCGGCGTAGACGGAATCTTCGTTGTTGGAGCGCACGAGACCGCGGTCGCTGCGCGCCGCGTAGCGGAGAACAAGGGTCACGGGCGTAGCTCGATTACCGTCTTGCCGACGCGAACCGGAGTGCCCAGCGGCACGCGCACCGCAGTGGTGACCTTGGCGCGGTCCAGATAGGTGCCGTTGGTCGAACCGAGATCCTCGACGTACCAATCAGCTCCGCGCTGCGAGAGCCTCGCATGGCGCGTCGACGCGTAATCGTCGGTGAGAACGAGCGTCGAATCGTCGGCGCGGCCGATCATCACCGGCTGTGAGCCCAGCGTGATGCGGGTACCGGCGAGGGCGCCCTGCGTGACCACCAGGTACCGAGGCACCTTCGCCTTGCCCAGCGAGGGCAGGACCTTTCCGGCGCGGGTGTACCGCGGCGGAACCCTGACCCCGGAGCCGGCATAGATGTCGGAACGGAGAGTGCGGAGGACTGCCCAGACGAACAGCCACAGTAGGAGCAGGAAGCCCGCCCGTGTGAGTTGCAGAATCAGGCCCTGCACGGCTGTCCACCTCCTTCTATGGCTCGAGCCCCGCCGCAGCGGGGTTCGAGCATTGTCGACTGGCAGCATCATAGGGGGCTCTGGGCCCCGAAGATCACGATACTGACAGCCGCGTGACGGCGGCGCGCCGACGGACCGCCGAATGTTCGATTGTTATCGGAAAAATCCTGGCGTCCGTTTCTCAGCTCAGAGAATGCGAACCAGAATCTCCGAGTGACCTGCACGAATGATGTCGCCGTCTGCCAGCTGCCAGTCCTGGACCGGTGCTCCGTTGACGGTGGTGCCGTTCGTGGATCCCAAATCGGACAGCATCGCGGTGCGGCCGTCCCAACGGATGTCGATGTGCCGACGTGAGACGCCGGTGTCCGGGAGGCGGAACTGAGCTTCCTGGCCGCGGCCGATGACATTGCTGCCGTCGCGAAGCTGGAAGTGGCGTCCGCTGCCGTCCTCGAGCTGCAGGGTTGCCGTCAGGCTTTGGGCCGTCGGTGCGTAACCGCCCTGCGGCTGGGCGTAGCCCTGCTGTGGGTAGGCCTGCGTCTGCTCGAAGTTGCCGCCCTGCTCGTAGCCGGCCTGCTCGTACGGCTGCTGTGTGTACGCCTGCTGGTCGTAACCGCCCTGCTGGTAGCTCTGCTGGTCGTAGCCCGGCTGATCGTAGGACTGGCCGTTATACGGCTGCTGGTAACCCTGCTGGTCGTAGCCGCCCTGCTGGTAGCCCTGCTGGTCGTACCCACCCTGGTACGCCTGCTGGCCGTAGCCCTGCTGGTCGTACGGCTGCTGCTGGTTCGGGTACGCCTGCTGGTCGTAGCCGCCGCCCTGCTGGTCATAGCTCTGCTGGTCGTAACCGGCCTGCTCGTACGGCTGCTGCTGGTTCGGGTACGCCTGCTGGTCGTAGCCACCCTGCTGCTGGTTGTAGCCCTGCTGGTCGTCGCCCGTGCGGTAACCGTCGCCGCGGTCGTAACCGTTCTGGTACGGCGCTTCCTGGCCCTGCGGAGCGGCGTAACCGCCGTCGTCGTGGGAGTACCCGTTCCGTGCCGGCTGCTGCGGTTCGGGCTGGCGACCCGCCGGTTCGCGGCTTGGTTCGTAGCCTGAGTTCTGCGTCATGGGGCCGGCTCCTGGTTGTGACGGGACTGGATTGGAAACAGGGGGAACAATCGGTGCGGGTCGCTGAGGCGGCCGTTGTGGAGGCCGCGACGAAACCTGCGGAACATGCGACGGCGGCGATGCCTGCTCGGCGTCACCATCCGGGTCGACGGTTCCGCGGGTGCGGAACTGACCGGTGTGGAGCGTAGGCGAAGGCTCGAAAGTGACCGAGATGTCGCCGTACGTCTGCCAACCCTGATCGCGGATGAAATCCTGCAGGTGTCGGCTGAAAGCTTTGGTCGTCAGTTCGCGATCAGCTGCCAACTCTTCGTGATCGGAGTTGTTGATGGTGATCACGTAGTTGTTGGGGGCGAGAAGGATTCCGCCGCCGAGGTGCTCGACGCGGTCACGTGCCTCCTGCTGGAGCGCCGCCTCTACTTCCTGCGGCACAACACCACCACCGAAGACCCGCGCGAATGCGTCGCCGACAGCTCCTTGGAGCTTTCGTTCGAAACGCTGCACGATGCCCATCGGGCCCTCCTCTCGCCTCGCATCTACGACGGCAAAATGCTCGGCAAGTAGCGCCGGCACCGCCTTGTCGCGTGTCGTCCAAACTGCTGTACAGGTTCCACGGTACTGTCAAATGTCGCTTCGGCAGTACCTGGCCGCTGTTTCAGCATGGTATCGGTTCTGGGCTTTCGGGTGCTCGGTGTTCATCGATTCGTGCCCTGATCTGCACGAATAGAACTTTCAAAGTTTGTCGTGATAATGTTTCGGCGTTGCTCGGGCGAGTGGCGGAATGGCAGACGCGCTGGCTTCAGGTGCCAGTGTCCTTAGGGACGTGGGGGTTCAAGTCCCCCTTCGCCCACCACAAGACGAGGCCACGAACTCACAAGAGTTGGTGGCCTCGTTTTTTGTTGTCGGCTATCTGGCCGCAGCCTGAATGAAGCTCAGAACGAAGTCCAATGCGGTGCCTGCAAACGAGTCGTTGACTGTTTGAGGGGCCGCGGCGGGCGCAGTGATCTGAGGGTTCATCATCCCTGGCGGCAGTGTGCCGGGTGGGAGATTGATGATGGCGTTGATGTCGTAGATGGTGTTGTCGGGGCCGTTGGTCACCGAGAACGAGATACTGCCGAAGTCGACGACCGGACCATCGGCTGATGCAGTACCAACTGCACTGCCGAAGGTGATCGCGGCAGCGAGCGCGCCGACGCCGAGGGCCGCGGTGGTCCGGGACAAACGATTAGGCGTTGCGGGTCCATTCACAGATGTGCTCCCTTTCGTGGTGACAGCATCCGTGTGCGGGATGCCGAGCAGCCAGGAGATTGCAACCACTATCGAGGAAGATAACGGACATTCACTCCATGGCGGGGTGGTTCGGCACGAAGTGTTCCGTCGTTTTGGAGTTGTGGGGATGGACGTAGGCCATGAGAACGACAAGAGAATCGACCATGAACGACGATTAATAAGACGCCGGCCAACTGGATCACCACGGAGCGAGGTGGAGGCATCGCGTCGAAATGGTATTGGAAGGCTGGCGAGGAGTGGATCGTAAGAGCGTTCCCTGTGTGGATGAAAAAATAGATCATCCTTTGGTGCGATACCCCCAGGGCGAACGATGTACTGGAACCTAGGACTACCGGGAGATGCGTCCGTCGAACCGCCCGGCTGAAAGTGCGCGTATCTACTTGAAGAGTTGGTACAGAGTGGTTTGTCCGACGCCGATTATTTCGGCGATGTCGATGAGTGCATTCCATTTTCCCGCATACGTTGTGCCTGAGCGAGTTTCGTCGATGTCATCTTCGGGGGCCGGCCGCCGGTGCGGGCTCGTGCGGCGGCGAGGCCGACTTGGGTGCGTTCTCGGATCAGGTTGGGTTCGAATTCTGCGCGTGCGCCGAAGATAGGAGAAGATGAGTTTCCCGCGGGAGGTGATGGTGTCGATCGCTTCGGTCAACGATTTGAAGCCGACCCCGCGGGCGGCGAGATCTTCGACGGTGTGCAGCAGGTGGGGCAGTGAGCGCCCCAACCGGTCGAGGCGCCAGACGACAAGGGTGTCTCCGTCGCGAAGATGCGACAGGAGATCCATCAGCTGCGGCCGGGTGGTGGTTGTGCCGGATGCGGTTTCGGCCCAGACCTTGAAACAGCCGGCAGCGCTCAAGCGTCGCTCTGCGGATCGACGCTCTGATCGGTAGTCGAGACCCTCGCGTAGCCCAAAAGCTCACCCATGAGACAGCAATTTCCAGGACTCACCGACAGGGTACATATTGAACCATCGGTTTTGGACACGAGTTTCGGAACAGATCTTCGACCAGCTCACAGTAAATTGTCTTCGATGTTTCAAATACGAACGTTTATGAAACGTCTTTCGATGACGCCGAAAATCAGAGCCGATCGACTGCCGAACCCGACGCGAGTGTGCTCTAGGTCCCCGGCGCGGTTGCCGCGAGGCGACAGCAGGTGGTCATGATTATTTGATACTTCGGATAACATGAACGCGATATTCATTCGGCATGCAACGAAGAGGAATCCCTGTGGCTGAAATATTCATTCGTCATCTTATCGACGACCTCGATGGGAACCCTATCGACGCAGGACTGGGGCACGAGGTCACCTTTTCCTGTCAAGGCGTCGATTACAAGATTGACCTTCGACCTACCAATGCCGACAAGATCGAAGCTGCGTTCGCCCCGTATATAAAGGTAGCGGGGAAGGTCTCTTCTCCAGGAAACGCCCGTGGGAAAATCTCGACTGCGAACAAGACATCGGGATCAGGGCGATCAGCCGAACAGCTGAAAGCGATCCGAGAATGGGCTGGCAAGAACGGTTTCGACGTCTCCCCACGCGGACGGATCAAAGCCGACGTCATCGACGCTTTCGACGTCGCACACTGAGGCTCGAGAACAGCATTGTCTCTCGCAGACATCAACGAGTAGTACACCCGCATACCGTGATTTCCGTTGGGAGAGGGGGAAAGATTCAGGCGAGTTCGAGGACACTCTCGGCGGCGAAGACCGAACGACCGTTGTGGAGGGAGATCACCCACCGCTGTACCGGCAGCCGCGAATGGCGAGAAATCCGGAGGACGTCAATTTGCCCAGCTGGTCATGACTTGTAGGCGTCTGGTTAGTCTGCAAGCGGGAGCTGCAATTGCCAAGGCCACCCTGGTCCAGTCAGCGACCAAACTGCCACCACATCGCTCATCAGAGGAGCCCAGGTTAATGAAGGCCGATACAGTCCAGCTTTTACATATCTTTGGAACTGACAGGATTCATGTCGTCCCGATTTTTCAGCGTCCCTATGTCTGGGAAGAAGAACGGAACTGGGCGCCGCTCTGGGCAGACGTGAAGGCTGCGGCGGAGGAAGTGGAGGCGGAACAGGCTGGGGGCATCGTCGAAGTGGACAAAGTGGGTAGGACCCATTTTCTCGGTGCCATCGTTCTCGAACGACTGCCTGTGGCACCTGGTCGTATCGTTGCGATGAGTGTCATCGACGGGCAGCAACGACTGACAACCTTGCAAGCTCTCCTTTCCTCTTGTCGAGTAGCAGCGAATACAAACGCTGCACTCAACGCCGAAGCGCTCTTTAAAATGCTGCTCAATAACACCGAACAGCTTATTCATGCAGAGCACCCGTATGAGCGGTACAAGGTGCGACCTTCGCTGCCAGATCGCGACGCTTTCAACGAAATTCAGGTGGATAAGCTGCCCCCTCAGACGGTCGGTGAACACCTACTGGTCCAGGCGCGCCGCTACTTCGATAGCGAGCTGCACACGTGGCTTAGTGAAGTGGCAAATCCTGTCGCCCGCGCGGATGCGCTTGTTATTGCCATCCGTGAACGGCTCGGACTTGTGGAGATCCAGCTCGAAGCAGATGACGACGCTCAGATCATCTTCGAAACCTTGAATGACCGAGGAACGCGACTACAGGCTGCCGATCTCGTAAAGAACACTCTTTTCAGGCTGGCGGAGCTGCAGGGGGAGGATGCCAATGAGTTGTACAGCAAGTACTGGCAGCCGTTCGAGGCCGGCCGATGGAGGGAGGAAGTCACCACCGGTCGTATCCGGCGCACCCGTATCGATCTTCTTCTGTCATACTGGCTTTCGATCAACACTGGATCTGAGGTTCCGGTTGAACGACTCTTCGCCGACTTCCGGATTTGGCTCAAGCGCACGACTCTTACCGCAGCAGAAGTTCTCGATGACCTCGCGCATTACGGTCAGGCAATGCAGCGTATGGAGAATCTGCCACCCGCCAACCCGACGGGGCGGCTGTTGCAGGTACTTGATCTCCTGACCACAAGCACTCCGATTCCCGTATTGCTGTATCTGCATGCACTCGACGATGTCAGTGAAGAGCAGCGAGCACTTGCCGCCAATGCTATCGAGTCCTATTTGATCAGACGCATGACCTGCGGTTTGACACCGAAAGACTACAATCGTCTCTTTCTGTCGATCCTGCAGGGCATCCGAGTCTCGGACCACGCCAACCTCGGTGAGCGACTCGTCCAACAGTTGGCTGATCAAACCGCTCCATCACGATACTGGCCGGGAGACAGCGAGTTCGTTCAAGGTTTGACCCAGCGAAATGCGTATCGCACGCTTCGCGGTCCTCGACTGCGCGTTCTGTTGGGTGGAGTGGAGACGGCCCTTCGCCGCGACAAATCGGAACTGACGTTCGTCCCGGCTCAAGTCTCAAAGCTCAGCGTTGAACATCTTCTACCGCAGAAGTGGGGCCAGCACTATCCTTTGCCCACCGACAGACCTGTCGAGGAAGCCGAGGAACGGAGGAGTAATTCCGTGCATAAGTTGGGGAATTTGACACTCACCACCACAAAGCTGAACTCCTCAATCAGCAACGGATCATGGACTACCAAGAAGAAGGAACTTAACAAGCATGCAGTGTTGTTGGTGACATCTGGAAGTGTGTTGCAGGCTCCGCCCAGTGCTTCCAAGAATTTGTCGCCGGTATGGTCAGACTCCTGGGACGAAGACCGTATCAATCTTCGCACTCTCTACCTGGCCAGTATTGCCTTGGAGGCGTGGCCTGGCCCTGAAGCATAAATCCTCTGGTTCGAAGGCATCGCTCCGTCCGGCTGTTAGAGAGGTACATCCCTAGCGGTGGCCCGAGTGGTGCCTTCTTTCGCCGATTCTGTCCAAATCGATTGTTGCGATTGTTGTTTCGGAGACAGGCGGACGATTGCGCATGGTCGATGTCCATTCTCTGGTGTTGGCCCGGACGCCTTCGTATTTTTCTGCTTGCTCGGGCGTTATTGGACGGAGTCTCGGTCTCTCCACGAACGAGATCAAAAACCATGTTGAGCCGGACAGCTCTGCGATGACAGGAGCTACACGATACGACGAGACAACGCGGCGAATTGCCAACTCCAGTTGATGTCTTGACGTGGATTTGAAGATCGGAGCCGAATCCGACACCGAAAAGTGCTCCCGGCTCATCCACACGGCGAACATGCTACTCCTCGATTTTGGTAGATCATTTATGTAACCGGTCCGAATCCGACGACTGCAAGCCGTGCGCCGTCGAAATTCGACTGAACTCGTATCGAATTTCAGGGACTACGTTAGTGTCCGAACATCATCTCTGGAGAAGGAACTCTGCATGACGGTTCGGAAGATCGCTGCAGTAGCGGCTCTCGCAATCATCCTCGTGATCACGGGATGCAGTGGGGAATCCGAGACCGCCGCATCGACACCGGTGGCTACTACGTCAGCTGGGGCCGCCTACAGTTCCGTTCGGGAACAGGACGCGGTCTACCTTGACAGGCTGGACAAAGAGATGCTGATGCCGACTTATGATGCCGATCTCGCCGTTCATCGTGCCGGTGAAATCTGCAGCTCATTGGAATTCGGAACGCCCAAGGAAGTCGAAATCCAACGTTGGGCGAACGGTTCTGGCTTCGCCTACGGACTCGCCGGTGCAAAGACGTACGTTGGGGCAGCCATTGATGTCTACTGCCCCGAATTCAGGTAGCTCCCCAGATCCTTCGAGGACGAGATATTTTTTCTACACGAGGAAGCCCTGCTTCACTCGTCGGTTGTCCCGATGTAGCGGTCTCGATCGACTCGGAAAAAGCCAGCGGACTGCGCATATTTCAGCGATTTCTGCAGATGATTCTTGATCATCGCGGACCTACGCTTACGCCCGAACGTCCGAAGCACAGAGGTTTCCAACTGATCGATCTCCATCGGACCGCCGCGAAGCAGGAACCTTGCCGCGTTGGCGATCTCCACCGGACTGATCTCGTGGAAAGGCCGGTTGACCGAGCTTGAATTCGGTCGAAACTCTGTCCATGTAGCTCGATCGATATGCTTGGGCCAGACGAATTTCTCGACGACATCACAATCGAGCATCTTGATCTGATTGACGAGCTTGCGGGAGCGAGCATCGTGCAGTCGAGACACCCCGAACGACTGCGCTGTGAGACTGGCCAGTCGATCTAGCTGGATGGGGCCCTCGTATTCGACGATTTCGGCGGCGACAGCTCTAACCGCTTCCTTTGCAGCCTTTTTGGGTAGTTCGTCGAGGACCGTGATGTCTCCGACAGGAACAACGACCCATGGTTCGAACTCGAGACGCTGTTCACCGATGGTGGGTGTTTCGGTGTGCCCGTCACGCTCGAGAACCGCTTTGTCTGGTGCGATGTGTTCGCCCCCGTCTTCATTTTCGATCGGGTTTACGGTGGTCTCCGTGAGCCCGAATTCCGCCACTACGCGTGAGAGTGCGTCGGTACGCAGAGTTTCTGCCGTAGTCGTGCCCTCGTGATCGCCGAGGTGACTGAGCAGGCGCACGACGAAGTCGAGGGCACGCCACACATCGAGCGACGAGAAATCGTCGTTGTGTGCCCAGCGATTGCGAACAATGCGTAATTCGCCGCCGAGGACAGAGACGGTCCGGGTGGGGTCGTCGAAGGGAAAACCGAGTTTGCCGAGCCGTTCGGTCAGCATGCGTAGTTGCGCTTGCAGATCACCGCTGGAGTGTTGACGCGGGGTGTATCCCTTGGCTCGATCAAGTTCGGTCAAGACCGCCGTCCACGGAAGGCCTCCGAGCTCGTCTCTGAGCGTGGCAGCGAAGTATGGGTTGAGTCGAGAGGCGAGGTGGTCAAGACCTTTTTGGATCGCTGCACGATTGTCCATGCTTTTCCTATCATCATCAGGTTTTCACGTGTTCGTTCATCCGCCAGCGGGTCACGTCGATGACGTACCCAGCGCAAACTAGCCGGACAGAGGTACGCGCTCGGAATGGTTCGAATCGCAGATATTTACTGCACTAGTAGCGCTAGAGGGAATCGACGATGTCCTTAACCTTCTGTCCATCACTCGAAGAGAGACCTTCGTTGATCTGCACGAAGATCAACGCATCTTCGGAACCGTAGCGGTGCGGGCCGGACAGAATGGCAGCGTCGGCGTAGCTTTTCACTGTTTTGCGGTACTGATCGGCATTGACGAAGATCATGACGGTGCCGCGTTCCCCGGGCACGGAGGGGAGGTCGAAATCGTATTTCTCAGTTGCTGCCACCGCCAGCCCGCCGGGATTTCCCGGTGCGCAGTTCTTTCCGATGCCGGCGTTTTCGATTTGCGAACACACACTTTCCGGTGTTGCAGCTCCAACGGAGGAATCGGTCGAACAACCCGACGCGACTAGAAGCGCTGCGGCAGCCGAGACAGAGGCGAATATCTTCAACGAGTTCATAGATCTCTTCTATTCGGCCGCTCATTGTGGCGGAGTTTGCGAGGAGCTTCATCTAAGCAGACAAGTCCGACAGAATTCAGAGGAGCGACGAATCGTGGGGTTCGATCAAGCGTTCGGGCCCGCATACGAAGACTCAAGGAAATCGGCCAACATACCTGGTGGAACGTGAAGGGAAATCGAGCGGAGACGTCTGTCGGAGACTGGCGTAGCAACGCCAGTGTGGAATCGAAGGGTTCTGATCCATCTGGGACGAATAGGCGACACTTCTCCCGGATTGGCTCTGCCTCGACCCCCGGTTCAAGCGCAGTCCCCTAAGCTGATCGGAAGTCACCAGGCAATGCAATAGACGGAGAAACAGTGAGCAATCTCGAAGACTTTCTGGCAGACGCGGATGTCCGAGAGATACCGTGGTCAAAGCCTTCCGGTGCCCCGATCTCACTGGATACCGATCGAATCCTGATTGCCGACGGAGCGGATGCAATCGAAGTTGCCATCGCATCCGCCACATCTCAACCGAAAATTGATGACGTCCGTCGGCTGTGGTCGGCACGATGGGCTCGTCGAGCAGCCCCTGTCGTGCTCGTCGTCGCATACCCGTTCCACGACTCCTTCAAAGCTGCAGTCTGTGGAACGAAAGACGACCCGGCGGTACTTGTAGACCTGGACTTGTCACAAGTTGAGAGAATTTGCGCGGCTGCACTGGGTGCCCCCGACGCGGCTAGTGCCGAACGGACATTCCATCGCCTGCTCGTCGGGCAAAAGGATCAGCTGGTCGCAGGCCTCACCAATGTCGGATTGTTTGCGTCCCATGAACTTCGGGCAGGCGTACCTACTCGCGGAGACTGGCACGCTGAGCGGGAAAAAGGCACGGCACTCCTGCAGCAACGTGGCATGGACCTCGTTCGAGGTCTCGGATACACCGCGACCCCGCACGGATCGAGTGCACTGATCCTCGCTTCGGGTGACAATCACCGTGCAATAGCAGTGCTGCTTGACGACCATGAATTGTTTGACCGCCCCACCGATCGATTTGGGGCAGTATCCCCGGTCGCGCAGGGACTCGCGATCGCTCAACAGCAAGGCCTTCCATGGCTTGTCGTGACGAGAGGCACGCAGGTTCGGCTTTACCCTGCGAGACCCGATGTCGGGGTTGGCCGCAAGGGGCAAGCGGAAACGTTCACCGAAATTGATCTAGCACTGCTCGCCGAGGATGACGCAGCATATCTGCCGCTTCTATTCTCCTCTGATGCATTAGCTTCCGGTGGAAGCGTTACCGCTATCCTTGCCGCCTCTGCGGATCACGCTGCTGCACTTGGAAAACGGTTGCGCGACAGAGTCTATGTAGATGTGGTTCCGCGATTGGCAGTTGCTGTCGCCAACCGTATGGAAGTGACGTCGGAGTCGAACCTGGCTGAGGCATACCATCAGACCCTCGTCATCTTGTTCCGGCTGCTGTTCGTCTCTTATGCGGAGGATCGGGGTCTTCTTCCCTACCAGCGCAATCCGCGCTATACGAAGAAGGCACTCAAGACGGTTGCCCGGGAGTTGGCGGATAACCCCGAAATCGTGTTCGATCCCGAAGCCACCGACAGATGGGATGACCTACTAGCTATCTGGCGTGCCGTCGATGACGGCAACAAAGAGTGGGGAGTACCTGCCTACAATGGCGGTCTCTTCGCCAGTGACGATGCACATCCCTCGGGGCAAGCTATCGCAGCTTTCCATCTGACAAACGCCGAGATAGGGCCGGCACTGCGAGCCCTTGTCATCGACACCGGAGAAGACGGCACACTGGGACCCGTAGATTTCCGGTCGCTCTCAGTCCGTGAGTTCGGCACGATCTACGAAGGCTTGCTCGAATCATCCCTCAGCATCGCGCCAAATGATCTGACCGTCGACCCCAAGAGCGGCGCGTTTCTACCGGCGAAAACCGGAGACACGGTCGAAGTTCCCTCCGGACAGGTCTACTTCCACAACGCCTCAGGCGCACGGAAAGCCTCAGGCTCGTACTTCACGAAGGCCTTCGCAGTCGAACATCTGTTGGACTCCTCCCTCGAACCAGCATTAGCCGACCACCTCACCGACGTCGCACGACTCCTCGACGCGGGGGACGATGCCAAGGCAGCCGAAAAATTCTTCGATTTCCGAGTCGCCGATCTCGCTATGGGATCCGGACATTTTTTGGTCGCTGCCATCGACCGAATAGAAAACCGGTTCGCAGCATTCTTGGCACTGCACCCGATACCCGCAGTCACCGAAGAACTCCACCGACTTACTCTCGCCGCCCAAGAAGCACTGGGAACAAGCGCGCCCGACATCGAAATCGAGCCGACCGCACTACTGCGCCGTCAGATTGCCCGCAGGTGCATCTACGGGCTGGATCTGAATTTGATCGCCGTGGAGCTCGCTCGCCTGGCAATATGGATCCACACCTTCGTGCCCGGTCTACCGATGAGTTCGCTATCTCATGGACTTGTTGTGGGCAACAGCTTGACGGGTATCGCTACGATCGAAGAAGTTCTCGCCGTACTTGACCCCGAGTCCAGCAATGGCACCATCAGTATTTTCGAAGATCAAATCCTCGACGAACTGAATACTGCACGGGAACGACTCGTTCGCGTGGCCCGCACCGCTGAGGCCACCAAAAAAGAAGTCCGCGAAGCCGCTAAAGCCCATGCACAAGCCAAGGTCGACGCAGAAGGGGTCTCGGCGATATTCGATGCTGCAGTGGCTACTCGACTGGGTTTGATCAGCCGTGTCGCGACACCTGATTCGGCAATTCTGGCGGCCAAAGATGCCACTGTGCAGAAACAGATGAAACACCTTCAGGCTGCGCACTTTCCAGTCCTGTTTCCCGAAGTGTTCCTGCGGGAGAGACCTGGTTTCGACGTGCTGCTCGGAAACCCGCCGTGGGAAGAGGCCACGGTAGAAAAACTCGGGTGGTGGGCACTGCGCTTCCCTGGGCTCAAGAGCATGGCCCAGAAGGCGCAGAAAGCACGAATTGTTGAGTTGGAGACGGATCGAGTCGACCTCGTTGCCGAGTACGAGGCCGAAGTTACCGACACTGCCTTGGTTCGTCAGGCGTTGCTGAGTGGCCCTTTCCCCGGGATGGGTACTGGCGACCCCGACCTCTACAAGGCGTTCACATGGCGGTTCTGGCAGGCGCTGCGCGAAGAAGGCTCCATCGGCATCGTGCTGCCGCGGAGCGCGCTCGCTGCAGCGGGTAGCGCGGAGTGGCGCGACGATGTCCTCTCCCATGGCACGTTTGCTGACGTCACACTTCTTGTGAATACGGCGGGTTGGGTTTTCGACGAGCTGGAACCTCGATATACGGTTGGGCTCGTATCGATTCGAAAAGGTAAGCGCCACACGGGCTCACTTCGTATGCGCGGACCCTTTGCATCTCTCGTTGAGTATCGGGCGAAAGTCCATGAAGGAAGCGCAGAAGTTGCGACGGAAGACTTCCGATCATGGTCCGACGGTGCTGCGTTTCCCGCCATCCCTGACGCGGCCGCATTGGCAATCTTCATCGAGATGCGGACGCATCCCCGACTCGACACTAAATCCGGCTTCTGGCGTGCCCGGCCTCAGCGTGAATTCGACGCGACCACCGACAAGAAACACTTCTCCACAGACCTGGAGAAGGCCGAAGGTTGGCCGGTATACAAGGGTGCGTCATTCGATTTGTGGGCACCTGACACCGGCACGTATTACGGGTGGGCGGACCCCGATACGGTCACGACAGCGCTCCAGACTCGGCGCCTTCGCCAATCTCGCAACTCGCGTTCAGCGTTCTCTGAGTTCGATCAGAGCGTGATCCGTGACCCTGCGACTCTGCCATGTCGTAACCCGCGCATCATGTTCAGAGATATCACTCGATCGACGGACACCCGAACATTCCGGGCAGTCCTTGCTCCTTCGAGCATTGTCGCAACGAACAAGGCGCCGTACTTCCTCTTTCCCTCCGGCGATGAGCGCGACGAAGCCTACCTCCTGGGGATTTTGTGCAGCATTCCACTTGACTGGATTGCCCGTACCGTGGTCGAGATCAGCATGAACTTCCATATCCTCAATGGTCTACCCATCCCACGCCCGGAGCCTGATGACCCACTGCGGCAGCGAGTCGTGGAGATTGCAGGTCGACTTGCTGCTGTCGACGACCGTTACACAGATTGGGCCGATCAGGTCGGAGTGCCGATTGGCTCAGTTACCGACGAGGTGACCAAATCTGACCTGATCGCAGAACTTGATGCGCTCGTAAGCCTGCTCTACGGCCTCGACCGAAACGCGGTAGGACACATCTATGAGACTTTCCACCGCGGATGGGACTACCAACCAAGACTCGACGCAGTTCTGAACCACCACGAAAACTGGACGAAGTCGGTGCAAGCATGACCGAAACGCAACTCGGCAGCTACAAATCCGTATTCAGCACCAATCGCGAAGGCAGCGAACGGGTCGCAGATGCAATCAACGGACTTCTGGAAGGTCTCCGAACCAGGCTGATCACACCCCCGAAGCTTGCCATTGCAACGGCATACTTCAACCCCGGCGGATTCAACCTGTTGGCAGAAGAGCTCGAACAAGTCGAAGGAGTGCGGTTACTTCTCGGCGCGGAACCACTCGAGGCCGAAGACCGACCCAAGGTCCGGCCGCTAGCCGAACGTCGACGGAAACGGGGCCCGTCCCCCGAACTTCAACGCGCACTGGAAGGGCACCTCCGATCATTGGAGGGAGACCGAGACCTCCTGGGATTCACACGTGATGCCGACACCCAGGCTCGCCGCCTGGTGCGCTGGCTCAGAGACAACCCCACAGTTCAGGTCCGGAGATACGAGAAGGGCTTCCTCCACGGTAAAGCGTTCATCGTCGACACAGACGCGACCGGAGTAATCGCCGGCTCATCGAACTTCACATACGCCGGCCTCGCCAAGAACAACGAGCTCAACCTCGGACAATACGACCCTTACACCGTCAACAAGGTCCTCGACTGGTTCAACGAACAATGGGACGCCTCAGCGACATACGATCTGGCCGCACTGTTCGAGGCCCGCTGGTCCCCACACCAGCCGTGGGACGTGTTCTTACGGATGCTGTTCGAAAACTACGGTGCAGATCTCGACGAAGACTCGGGAGTGACCTCACGGCTGGGACTGACCGCTTTCCAAGCCGACGGAGTATGGCGTGCTCGCCGCATCCTCGCCCGACGCAAGGGCGTTCTCATCGCCGACGAGGTCGGACTGGGAAAAACCTTCCTCGCCGGAGAACTGATCCACGAAGCAGTATTCGACCGTCGACAAAAAGTGCTCATCATCTGCCCGGCGACACTGCGCGATTCCACATGGATCCCCTTTCTCAGGGAGAAGAACCTACGCGCCGACGTTCTCTCATTCGAGCAGCTGGTAGCACAAATCGAAGACGCGGGTGCTCGCACCGCGGGACTTCAGTCTCTCGACGAATACGCGATGGTCGTCGTGGACGAGGCGCATGCGCTACGCAACGAAAAGACTCACCGCGCCGACGCATTGCGCCGAGTTCTCGCAGGCCCAGTCCCCAAGGACCTCGTCGAACTAACTGCAACACCGGTCAACAACAGCCTCGAGGACCTGTACAACCTCATCACCTACTTCTCACCGAACGACGCCGCATTCGGCGACATCGGCATCCCCTCGCTTCGCGCCTACTTCCAACGAGCGATCGCGATGAACCCTGATGAGCTTTCGCCAGAGCACCTGTTCGATGTTCTCGATGAAGTAGCTGTTCGGCGTACCCGTCGATTCGTCAAGAACCACTACGTCGGCGACCGAGTCGTGATCAACGGGATTGAGCAAGAAATCACCTTCCCGACATGCCGGGTAGTGAAGGTCGACTACAACCTCAACAAAGTTCTCCCCGGTGTATTCGATGATCTCGCAACGGCTCTCGGTGCAGACGTCGCCGACGATACGAATGCTGATGCTCTCGCGACCGGAGTGATTCTCGATGATCTAGGCGAAGTCCTAACGATGGCGCGCTACGTGCCATCTCGATTCCGCAAACACGGCGATACCGAGCAATACGAGGCCCAAAACGCTGGTTTGCTGCGTTCGGGTTTGCTCAAGCGATTCGAATCATCGTCGTTTGCCTTCGAACAAACCGTGGGGAAGATGATCAGTTCCCACGATCGATTTCTCCAAGCACTCGCATCAGGGCTAGTCCTGACCGGCGATGCCTTCCGTGAATGGTCAACTTCCACGAACGAAGATCTTGACGAGTGGTTGGATACCCTCGACGACACCGATGGAGTCTCTTCCTCTTCCGAATACGACATCGATGCACTCACCGCCGCAGTCACGGCAGATCGAGACCTCCTGACGGCTTTCCAAACACGCGTCCGTTCACTGCACCCCGAGATCGACCCGAAAGTCGTTGCGCTGGTCGAGGAGTTAGCGACCATCGCCCGTGATGCTGCTGCAGAAGGGATCGGCGAACAAGACACCCGAAATAAGCGCAAGGTCCTGATTTTCACCTATTTCGCCGATACCGCGAAATACCTGGAAAAAGCTCTGCACAACGCCATCACGACCGATGAACGTCTCGCTGTCTACCGGGAGCGCACTGCGACTGTGAGCGGCCCCGATAAGAGCACTCGCTCAGATGTCATCGTCGGATTTGCGCCGATGACTGCAGGAACCGGTGTCGAAGAAGACAAATTCGATCTCATCGTCACCACGGATGTTCTCGCCGAAGGCGTCAACCTGCAGCAAGCTCGGCACATCATTAACTACGACCTTCCGTGGAACCCGATGAGGCTCGTTCAGCGACATGGCCGTATCGACCGTATCGGGTCCCCCCATACGGAAGTATTCATGCGCTGCTTCTTCCCGGACGAGGACCTGGACAAGCTCCTACGCTTGGAAGAAAGACTCGAACGCAAGCTCAAACAGGCTGCAGCCTCGGTCGGCGTTGGGAAGGTACTTCCGGGTGTAGATCCTGTCGAGCGGAGCATCACGGATACCCGGGAGCGGATCGAACAAATTCGGCGCGAAGAGTCCGACCTCTTCAGCGACGGAGGCAACGCAGGAGTTTCCGGCGAGGAATTCCGTCGAAAGCTGTCGAATTCCTTCCGCGACATCACCACCAAAAACCGAGTGCTGGCATTGCCGTGGGGATCAGGTACAGGATTCGAGAGAGAAGGCGCTGATCCCGGATTCGTTTTCTGCGCGCGTATCGGTGATCACGCTAAACCCTGGTATCGGTATGTGCCGCTCAACGCGGACCTTACCGTTCAGACCGAGGGTGCCGATGAAGATCCTATTGTCATTGATGACACCCTCTCCTGTCTGGCGCACGCTGAACCACAGAAGGATACGGTCCCAGCGGTCCTCAGTGAGCAGATGTACCAAGCTGCATTCGATGCTTGGGCAGTCGCGCAGAACGATATTTTCAGTCAATGGATGATTCAGGTCGACCCGTTGAATCTCTCTCCTCAGGTACCCCGTGCGATGCGCGATGCCGCAGCTCTCGTTAGAGAGCACGGGCTGTTCCTAGGCGACAAGCAAGACCTGTTGGCTATTCGACTCGATGCTCCGTACACCCTACGAATCCAACGTGAAGTGCGCCATATCGCCAATGGCGCCAACACCACTGAGCGACAGAAAATCGAAGCACTGAGAGAGCTGGCCGATCTACGAGGACTCACGCCGCCGCCGCCGCCGCCGGTGCTGCCGGTTATTGACCCCAACGACATCTACCTCATCTGCTGGACGGCCATCACTCCTAAACCTACCCATTCGTAGACTTTCATCTGTCGAAAATGGATCGATATTCGGCATCTGGTCAGCCGCGGCGATTGCGCAGGTGGAGTGTGTCGAAAACCCGTGTCGACAATCAACGTCGAATCGTTGTGGGCGTACACGTTTTCTGACGGTATTAAGGGGATCGAACCCGGTTGTTTGCAGATCAGTTCGCATGTCAGCGCGCAGAGGTGGTGTGCAGAGATGGACAGACACGGTTGGTGATAGGTCATCCTCCACCTGAATATTCGAGTGGCCATGGCGACGGGGGTCGACTCTAACTTCGTGATCCGATTCGATCATTGTGAAGTGCGAAATTTCGTATCCATCTGGACCGCGGTGAAGCCATTACTCGGCGGCAATACGGCAGGGTTGAACCGAGCTGAGAACCTGGGAAGCGCATCGGGAATCAGGAGTTCGACCCGTACAGAGTTTGATGTCGATGGCATCGCGAGTTTCCATTCGTCGTCGATTTGAACCAATGCCAGTAGTTTCTCACCGGTGGTCGCCACGCCGGTCTCGATCTGAAGCGACCCAGCCAGCGCAAAACAGGGTCAGTTCAACCTCTTGTCCAGAGGCGCAGCCGGAACCCAGGCGCACTTGAGTTATGGCCCGTATTTGTGTTTCGGGCGTGTCCGACAGAAGTTCTCCGTTTTCCTTGGATGGTGACGATTGGTTCACGTATGTCCGAAATGTCGTCCCCATCGGGGACGCCTCAACCCCGCGCCTTCAGCGCCACCCGCGCGGCATTGAACCCACCCATTCCGTGGACCCCGCCGCCTGGGGGAGTTGCGGACGAGCAGAGGTAGACGCCCGGGGCGCCGGTGGCATAGGGGTCGAGCCCGAACCGGGGGCGCGCGATGATCTGCCGCGCAGTGTTCGCCCCCGCAGAGATGTCGCCGCCCACGTAATTGGGGTTATACGCCTGCATCTGCGGCACATTGCGCACGTGGACGCCCACGATCCGGTCCCGGAACCCCGGCGCAAAGCGTTCGATCTGACGCGTGATCGCATCGGTGGCGTCATCCGGATAGCCATGCGGCACATGCGCATACGCCCACACGGGATGGATGTCTCCGACGGAACGGGAGGGGTCGGCCAAGAATTGCTGGCCCAACAGAATGAAGGGCTTGTCCGGCATCTGACCCCGGACGGTCTGGCGTTCGGCGGCAGCAGTTTCCGAAATCGTCCCGGACAGATGCAGGGTGCCGGCCTTGCGGGCATGCGGATTCGTCCACGGCACGACGCTCCCGTCGGAATCACCACGCACGGCGTAGTCGACCTTGTACGCGGCGGTGCCGTAGCGGAATTTGCGGTAGGCCCGGGCAATGCGGTCGGGCTGCCGACCGTCGAGCAGACGACCTGCCGCATCGGGGGCGATGTCGAGCATGACGATGTCGTAACCGGCGATCTGGGAGTAGTTGGTGACCCAGTTCCCGGTTTCGATGGTGCCACCGAGGCTGCGCAGAATCGACGCGAGCGCCGCAGCAATTGATCCTGAACCACCTTGCGCCACAGGCCAACCGTGAGCATGAGCGGCCGCAGTGAGCATCGAGCCGACAGCACTGGAGAGTGGAAGGGTCAGCGTCCCGAACATGTGCGCCGCGACGCCACCGAACAGCGCCCGCGCCTGTGGGGTCTTGAACATCCGCGCGAAACCCGTCGCGGGAAGCAGAGCGCCCGTCCCGAAACGGGCGAGCATCAGCGGGTGCTTCGGGACGTGGACGATCGGCTTGAAGACGTCCTGCACCAACTCGTCGAAGTTCTCGGCGAGGTATCCGAAGACGTCGAGCCACCTCTTACCGTCGGCACCCAATTCGTCAGCGGTCCGGTTGATGTCACGCCACAGAACCCCGGCGGTGCCGTCGTCGAGTGGATGGACCAGATCTATCTCGGGCCACAGCCACGTCAGGCCATGCTTGGCGAGCCCGAATTCGCGGTCGAGTTCCTTGAAGTAGGGAGAAGCCAAGGCCGTGGGATGGAAGGCGGAGCAATCGTCGTGGACGAGTCCGTCGACTATGTATTCGCTACTGCGGGTGCCACCGCCGATCTTGTCCGCACCCTCGATGACATGGACGTCGATTCCGGCGCGGGCGAGTTCGATCGCCGCCGCGAGACCGTTGGGACCACTGCCTACCACTACTGCTGTTGTCATTTGCGCTTCGCCACCCGTCTTCTCAAGGGTGAGCCTACGGAAATTACAGCGATGGCATTCTGCGAGCAAACAATTCAGGCCTAGACCTTGGTTGATCGATCAACTTTTGTTACAGTTCGAGGCGCACTGGCCGCAGCTGATTCTTATCGCTGCGGCCAGTTGTTGCATTCATCGCCCATCGCGCCTGTTTCCTGCGGATTCGGTATCCTGTGAATCGGAACTTCTCTGCACAGACGCAGCTCCGAAATCTGTCGAGGGGCCTTCTGGCTCCCTGCATCGCCGCAGTTCAGAGCAATTATAGGGCTACCTTAGTTGCGCCCGTGCCGGGGTTCTGAATTATCGTTTTCGTTACACGGTTGACTCACAAAAGTTTCAACCGACCGAAGACTCACGTCGCCGGGTGCCAGAACGCACACCATCGCGTCTGCGCAGGGCGGCTACTTCGGTGGTACCGAACACATCGTCGTGTCGGTGCTTTGAAGGACTTGCATTGCAAGTTGATGGCCATCAGCGCTGCTGGTCGTCGGTGCATCTTTATGGCATACGAAGGCTGGGTATGAAGCAACTTCCAGGCCCCCAGGGCCTCTATCACCCGTCCAATGAGCACGACTCCTGTGGAGTCGCATTTGTTGTCGACATGCATGGTCGCCGCAGCAGGGACATCGTCGAAAAGGCGATCACCGCTCTGGTCAACCTCGAGCATCGCGGCGCTGCCGGATCAGAACCCAACACGGGTGACGGTGCGGGCATTCTGCTGCAGGTTCCCGACAAGTTCTTCCGAGCTGTCGTGGACTTCGCGCTGCCCGCCGAAGGCGCGTACGCAACCGGTATCGCATTCCTCCCGCAGGGCGACGCCGATGCACACGAGGCTGCTGCTGCAGTCGAGAAGATCGTCGTCGAAGAGGGCCTGAAGGTTCTCGGCTGGCGCGAGGTCGGAACCGACGACTCATCGCTTGGCGCACTGGCGCGCGACGCGATGCCGACGTTCCGTCAGATCTTCATCGGCTCCGAGGGTGACAAGTACACCGGCATGGATCTCGAGCGTCGTGCATACGTGGTGCGTAAGCGCACCGAGCACGAACTCGGCTCCGAAGGCGCCGGCAAGGGTGGCCCGGGTAGCGAGACCGTGTACTTCCCCAGCCTGTCCGGCCAGACGTTCGTCTACAAGGGCATGCTCACCACCCCGCAGCTCAAGGGTTTCTACCTCGATCTGCAGGACGATCGTGTCGAGAGCGCACTGGGCCTGGTCCACTCGCGCTTCTCCACCAACACGTTCCCGTCGTGGCCGCTGGCGCACCCGTTCCGCCGGGTCGCTCACAACGGTGAGATCAACACCGTCACCGGCAACGAGAACTGGATGCGCGCTCGCGAGTCCCTGATTGACAGTGACGTCTTCGGTGGCCGCGAGAACCTGGACAAGATCTTCCCGATCTGCACCCAGGGCGCCAGTGACACCGCTCGTTTCGACGAGGTGCTCGAGATGCTGCACCTCGCCGGCCGCAGCCTGCCGCACGCAGTTCTCATGATGATCCCGGAAGCCTGGGAGAAGCACGAGAGCATGGACCCCGCTCGTCGGGCGTTCTACGAGTACCACTCGGCTCTCATGGAGCCCTGGGACGGACCGGCGTCGGTGTGCTTCACCGACGGCACCGTCATCGGCGCCGTGCTGGACCGCAACGGTCTGCGTCCGTCGCGTCTGTGGATCACCGAAGACGGCCTCGTCGTCATGGCGTCGGAGGTCGGCGTTCTGCCGATCGATCCGTCCACCGTGGTCCGCAAGGTCCGCCTCCAGCCCGGCCGCATGTTCCTCGTGGACACCGCGCAGGGCCGGGTCATCAGCGACGACGAACTCAAGTCCGAACTCGCTGCCGAGCACCCGTACCAGCAGTGGATCGACGAAGGTCTGATCCACATGGACGACCTGCCGGACCGCCCGTACACATACATGTCGCACGAGCGAGTCGTTCTGCGTCAGCAGCTCTTCGGTTTCACCAGCGAAGAGGTCAACCTGCTGGTCAAGCCGATGGCTCTCTCCGGTGCCGAGGCACTGGGCTCGATGGGTACCGACACTCCGATCGCCGTGCTCTCGTCACGTCCGCGGATGCTGTTCGACTACTTCTCGCAGCTCTTCGCTCAGGTCACCAACCCACCTCTCGACGCGATTCGTGAAGAGGTTGTCACCAGCCTCGGCGCGACCATCGGCCCCGAGGGCGACCTGCTGCACCCGAATGCGGACTCCTGCAAGCAGATTGCGCTCCCGCAGCCGATCCTGCACAACGACGACCTGTCGAAGCTCGTTCACGTCAACGACGACGGCGAATTCCCGGGCTTCCGCAGCGTTGTGATCCGCGGCCTGTACCCCGTCAAGGAAGGCGGCGACGGTATCCGTCGTGCGCTCGAGGGCATCAAGTACCAGGTCTCGCAGGCAATCGAGGGTGGCGCACGCATCGTCGTGCTCTCGGACCGCGAGTCCACCGAGGATTACGCGCCGATCCCGTCGCTGCTCCTCACCTCAGCCGTGCACCACCACCTGGTTCGTGAGAAGTCGCGCACCAAGGTCGGTCTCATCGTCGAGGCCGGCGACGCCCGCGAGGTGCACCACATGGCGCTCCTCATCGGCTTCGGTGCCGCAGCGGTCAACCCGTACATGGCTTTCGAGACCATCGACGAGTTCCTGCAGAACAAGGAACTCGAGGGCCTGACTCTCGAGAAGGGCATCGCGAACTACATCAAGGCAGCCGGCAAGGGTGTCCTGAAGGTGATGTCCAAGATGGGCATCTCGACGCTCGCGTCGTACACCGGTGCTCAGCTGTTCCAGGTCATCGGCCTCTCGCAGGAGCTGACGGACGAGTACTTCACCGGTCTGCAGTCGCAGCTCGGTGGCATCGGCCTCGACCAGATCGCAGCCGACGTCGAAGCACGTCACCGCATCGCGTACCTCGATCGCCCCGAAGAGCGCGCTCACCGCGAGCTCGAGGTCGGCGGCGAGTACCAGTGGCGTCGTGAAGGCGAGTACCACCTGTTCAACCCGGACACGGTCTTCAAGCTCCAGCACGCAACTCGCACAGGTCAGTACGAGGTGTTCAAGGAGTACACGACCATGGTCAACGACCAGTCGGAGCGCCTTGCCGCTCTGCGTGGTCTGTTCGACTTCAACATCGGCAAGCGGCCGTCGATCTCGATCGACGAGGTCGAGCCGGCCAGCGAGATCGTCAAGCGTTTCTCGACGGGTGCGATGAGCTACGGCTCCATCTCCGCCGAGGCTCACGAGACTCTCGCCATCGCGATGAACCGTCTGGGCGCCCGCTCCAATTCCGGTGAGGGCGGCGAACATCCGTCGCGCTTCACGCCGGACGAGAACGGCGATCTGCGACGCAGTGCCATCAAGCAGGTCGCGTCGGGACGCTTCGGTGTCACCTCGCACTACCTGAGCAACTGCACCGACATCCAGATCAAGATGGCGCAGGGAGCCAAGCCCGGTGAGGGCGGCCAGCTTCCGGCTCACAAGGTGTACCCGTGGGTGGCCGAGGTTCGGCACTCCACGCCTGGCGTCGGCCTGATTTCGCCGCCGCCGCACCACGACATCTACTCGATCGAGGATCTCGCTCAGCTGATCCACGACCTGAAGAACGCCAACCCGCAGGCCCGCATCCACGTGAAGCTGGTCTCCGAGGTCGGCGTCGGAACCGTCGCGGCCGGTGTCTCCAAGGCACATGCCGACGTCGTTCTGATCTCCGGTCACGACGGTGGCACCGGTGCCACCCCGCTGACCTCCGTCAAGCACGCGGGCGCACCGTGGGAGCTCGGCCTCGCCGAGACCCAGCAGACGTTGCTGCTCAACGGTCTTCGTGACCGCATCGTCGTGCAGGTCGACGGCCAGCTCAAGACGGGTCGCGACGTCGTCGTTGCTGCCCTGCTCGGCGGCGAGGAGTTCGGTTTCGCCACCGCACCGCTGGTGGTCTCGGGCTGCATCATGATGCGCGTCTGCCACCTCGACACCTGCCCCGTCGGTGTCGCGACGCAGAACCCGTTGCTGCGTCAGCGTTTCAGTGGCAAGCCGGAATTCGTCGAGAACTTCTTCATGTTCATCGCCGAAGAGGTTCGCGAGCTTCTCGCGGAACTCGGTTTCCGCACGCTGCTCGAAGCAGTCGGCCAGGTCGACATGCTGGACACCACGCGCGCTCTCGATCACTGGAAGGGAAGCAAGGCAGGCAATCTCGATCTGTCGCCGATCCTGACCCAGGTCGAGTCCGCGTTCATGGACCAGGACGTCCACTGCACCGGCACACAGGATCACGGTCTCGACAAGGCACTCGATCAGCAGTTGATCGTCTCGGCCCGCAATGCACTCGACAAGGGTGAGGCGGTTTCGTTCGAGTCCGCGATCACCAACGTCAACCGCACGGTCGGCACCATGCTCGGCCACGAGGTCACCAAGGCGTTCGGTGGAGAGGGCTTGCCCGAGGGCACCATCGACATCACGTTCACCGGTTCCGCCGGTAACAGCTTCGGTGCTTTCGTGCCCAGCGGTATGACCCTGCGCCTGCACGGCGACGCCAACGACTTCGTCGGCAAGGGCCTCTCGGGTGGACGCATCGTCGTACGCCCGCCGCTCGATGCAGCGGAAGGCTTTGTCGCCGAGGACAACATCATCGGTGGCAACGTCATCCTGTTCGGCGCCACCAGCGGCGAGGCTCTGCTTCGCGGTGTCGTCGGCGAACGCTTCGCAGTCCGTAACTCCGGCGCCACTGCCGTCGTCGAGGGTGTGGGCGATCATGGTTGCGAGTACATGACGGGTGGAAAGGTGGTCATCCTCGGAGCCACCGGACGTAACTTCGGCGCCGGCATGTCCGGTGGCGTCGCGTACATCTACAACCCCGACAAGGCATTCGAGAAGAACCTCAACACCGAACTGGTGGACCTCGAGGATCTTTCGGGCGACGACTTCACCTGGTTGAAGAGCGTCATCGAACGTCATCGCGACGAAACCGGCTCCGAGGTTGCCACGCGCATCCTCGGCGACTGGTCGCAGCAGGTGGGTCACTTCGCAAAGGTGATGCCCCGCGACTACAAGAAGGTTCTTTTGGCCATCGCGGCCGCAGAGAAGGATGGCAAGAACGTGGACGAGGCAGTTATGGAGGCAGCTCGTGGGTGATCCAAGCGGCTTCCTGAAGCACACGTCGCGCGAACTTCCGGTTCGCCGGCCGGTGCCGTTGCGCCTGCTCGACTGGAAAGAGGTCTACGAGGAGTTCCCGAAGGAAACCCTCCAGACCCAGGCCAGCCGTTGCATGGACTGCGGAATTCCTTTCTGCCACAACGGTTGCCCTCTCGGAAACTTGATTCCCGAGTGGAACGACCTGGTCTTCAAGGACCACTGGCACGACGCCATCGAGCGTCTGCATGCGACCAACAACTTCCCGGAGTTCACCGGTCGTCTGTGCCCCGCACCCTGTGAGGCGTCCTGTGTCCTTGGCATCAACCAGGATCCGGTCACCATCAAGCAGGTCGAGGTCGAGATCATCGACAAGGCCTTCGACGAAGGGTGGGTAAAGCCGGTTCGCGCCGCGCACGCCACCAACAAGAGGGTCGCAGTTGTCGGCAGTGGTCCGGCCGGTCTGGCTGCAGCGCAGCAGCTGACCCGCGCCGGTCACGCAGTGACGGTCTTCGAGCGGGCAGACCGCATCGGCGGCCTGCTGCGCTACGGCATCCCCGAGTTCAAGATGGAGAAGCGGCACATCGACCGCCGTCTCGAGCAGATGGAAGCCGAAGGCACCGTCTTCAAGACCAACGTCAATGTCGGCGTGGACATCACCGCGGACGAGCTGCGCGAGCAGTTCGACGCAGTGGTTCTGGCCGGCGGCGCCACCGCAGCTCGCGATCTGCCGATCCCGGGCCGCGAACTGGACGGCATCCACCAGGCGATGGAGTTCCTGCCGATCGCCAACCGCGTGCAGTTGGGTGACCTCGACGCTCCCACCATCACCGCTGAGGGCAAGAAGGTTGTCATCATCGGCGGCGGCGACACCGGCGCGGACTGCCTCGGTACCTCGCACCGTCAGGGCGCAGCCAGCGTGCACCAGTTCGAGATCATGCCGCGTCCCCCGGAGACTCGCGCCGAGCAGACTCCGTGGCCGACGTACCCGCTCATGTTCCGCGTGGCTTCGGCTCACGAGGAAGGTGGCGAGCGTCTGTTCTCCGTCAACACCGAGAACTTCGTCGGTGAAAACGGTAAGGTCACCGGACTCAAGGCTCACGAGGTCGAGATGAAGTCGGGTCGTTTCGAGAAGGTCGAGGGCTCGGACTTCGAGCTCGAAGCCGATCTCGTGCTCCTGGCAATGGGCTTCGTCGGTCCCGAGAAGCCGGGTCTGCTCACCGATCTCGGTGTCGACTTGAACGAGCGCGGCAACGTCGCCCGCACGTCGAAGTGGAACACCAACGTCGACGGCGTGTTCGTGGCCGGTGACATGGGCCGCGGTCAGTCCCTGATCGTCTGGGCCATCGCCGAGGGACGTTCCGCAGCAGCCGCTGTGGACACCTACCTCGAGGGTGTCACCGCCCTTCCGTCACCGATCCACCCGACAGCGGCTCCGCAGCGCTAGAGGCTCTTACAAAGCCGCACCCCATCGCATTCGGTGGGGTGCGGCTTTGTTTCTGCAAGTAGTTCGCACGATCTGTAACAAACCTTCATCAATCGTGCATCGGACAGACACAACGCCCAGACAGTATGATTCCGGAGCATCGATAGTGGTGTATGGGTTGCTTAAGTTAAATCAGGGGAGTTTCATGCGTGCGAGGCGTCTCGTTGCGGTGTTGTCGGCACTAGCTGCGGCAGTAGTGGTACCGGTTGTCAGTTCTCCCGTGGCGTCGGCTGATCCCTGCCCCGGTCTGTACGTCGTGGCCATTCCGGGAACCTGGGAGCCTTCTGGTACTTCTCCCGGTGCCGGCATGCTTGCCCCGGTCACCAACGGCCTTCCCGGTTCCGTGCGCACCGATTACGTCACCTATTCGGCGACGGCCTTCCCGTGGGAGTCCAACGTCTACGCCAAGTCGAAGCAGCAGGCTGTCGACAACGCCCGCGGCATGATCGCCGCGATGGCCGCCTCGTGCGGTGACACCCGCTTCGCGATCGTCGGATACAGCCAGGGCGCCGACGCGGCAGGCGATCTCGCAGCCGAGATCGGAACCGGCATCGGCGTTGTTCCCCAGACTCGCGTCGAGGGCGTCGGCCTCCTGTCCGATCCCCGCCGCTCCGAGTCAGACGTCCTGATCGGACCCGCTGTCGGAGGCAACGGAGCCAGCGGCGCTCGCATCGGTGGATTCGGTTGGCTGTCAGGCAAAACGGTAACGCTGTGCGCCGTCGGTGATCTGTACTGCTCGACGCCCAAGGACGATTTCGTGATGCGTCTGGCCGGGTTCATGGCTCAGGTTTCCGACCCCACTCCGGCAAACGCTCTCTCGCTGCGCGACGAGGCCGCCGTGATCGTCAACGATCTGGTCACTGCAGGCGGACTCCCCGCACTGATGGCTCAGCTCGATCCAGGCGCGAACTCGCGGCGCGTCGATCAACTGGTCGCCTTCTACGGCTCGCAGGTTCACACCGACTACACGCGTTACGTCGTTGACGGCGCAGGCAATTCGGCCACATCCTGGCTGCACAACTGGTTGGCCGGCAAAGCCTGATCAGCAGTACGTCTGCTCCGCGGTGTCGACGTAGATCTCGGCGATCCGCTGCGAAGACATCGGCGTGATCTGTGAGTACACCTCTCCGACGGAGTTGAACTCCGCCAGCACCTCGGACCGCGGCATGCCGTCGGCCAGAGCCTTGCAGGTGCCGTCGGCGTAGAGGATCTCTGCGGAATCCATTCCGGCGGGCGGGATCCCGGCCAGACGTAGTGCAGCGATGTACCGCTGTCCCTTCTCGCCTGCGTTCGCGACGATCTCGTCCGGTGACCGGGCGTCGATCGGTGAGTTTGCCGGTGGCGCTACCGGCAGCGACACCTGCGGGGGCGTCGATTCGACGACGCTCGGCGCGGCTTCCGGAGTTGCGGCGGGTGGGCTGGTCGCCAGCGCCGACAGGGACTCGGGGGCAGCTGAACTCGACGTTGCCGCGATCGACGTGCTGGTGGCAGCAGATGTGGATTCCGCTGCGTTGCTGTCGGATTGGCTGCTGCAGCCGCTGAGGAGTAGGCCCGCTGCCGCGACGCAGAGGACCAGTCTGTTCGTGTTCATCACCCGTGAGTGTTACACACCGTACCGCTTAGTTTGTCCGTTTTAAGGAAACTCCCTTTTGCCCTGTTTTTAAGTCGAAGTCCTGTGATATACATCTGTTCAGTTGTTACTTGTGAGTAGGAGCACACCGCAAGACCTTGTCGGCGGCGGTCGAAACACAAGCAATGACTGCGAGTTTCGTCCCCCATCACATAAACGGCAGGGAGAAATCAGTGCAGAAATCTCACAAGAACGGCAACAGACGTCTCGGCACGCGCGTGGCCGTTATTGCAGGTACCGCAGGTGCAGTGCTGGCTTTTGCAGCGCCGATGGCCTCGGCTCAGGACCCGGTCGACAATTCGGTACCGGGCGCCGCAGTGTGTCCGGCTACTGCCGAATCCTGTGTGTCGGTGGTGGTTCAGAGCGGAACCTTCGACAACAACGGCTTCAACCTCCCGATCGGAAAAGGCGACATGATCATCGCCGCCGAGGCCGGCTCCGGTGAAGGTGAGTCCACCGTTCTTCTCCCGCGCGACGACGGACACAACGGTGTCTACTCCAAGCCGCTGACGGTTCCCGGCGGCGTTCTGGGAATCGATCTTCCGTTCGGCAATCTCTTCGGCCTGGCCGCAGTAACGGCCGAAGTGGAGGCAACGGCTGCGCCGACCCTCAACGGAATCATCACCGACATGGATCTGAGCATCCCGGTGCGGATGAAGATCAACAACGCGTTCCTCGGTGACAACTGCTACCTGGGTTCCGCGGCGGCGCCGGTGAATCTTCGTCTCGCACCTGACCCGTCGGTGGTCCCTACCTACACGGTGCTGCCGTCGACTGCGCTGAAGGTGAGCCCGGTCGGGAACGAGGCCACCGGCTTCGCGCTGCCCGCCGCCAGTGGTTGCGGACCGTTCGGAGTGCTGAATCCGATCGTCAACTGGCGAGCAAAGGTACCGGCCACGTCCGAAACCTCGCTCAGCACGATCTCCGACGCCTACCTGTACCCGGGCGGGCTCACCGGTAGCGATCCTCTCGACGATCTCGGTGGCGGAACAGGATCCAGTGGTTCCAGTGGCTCGAGCGGTTCGTCCGGAAGCTCCGGTTCCTAGAAACTCGGATGCCTAGACGCAGCGGTGGTGACGGAATGTCACCACCGCTGCGGCGTCCGACCTGTAATAACCTGTGCCTCAGGGTGGGCGAAGGCGGCACTCCATCAGGAGGACCTGCGCGGCCACGAAATCACAGGGGAGTCCTCAAACATGTTTCGAGACAGCGTTCTTGCCGGTCCGGTCCTGCGTCGGGGTGTGACGGCACTGGCAGTTGCAGCCGCGGCCACCATGTTTGTCGGCACCGCAGCAACGGCGGAGCCGGCAGCAGTTGTCGGTGAGGTGTCCGCGGACTCCGTCGCGGCAGCCCGCGCGCAGGCCATCGGAACGACGGTCACCGTCGTGGGAACCGCGACTACGCCGTCCGGAGTGTTCGAATCCAGCTTCTACGACAAGGGCTTTGGTCTCCAGAGCGGCAATTCGGGCATTTACATCAGCGATCCGAACAACTCCGGGATTGCTCTCGGCGATCAGGTTCAGGTCACCGGAGTCCTCGCGGATCAGGAAGGCCTGCTCGTTGTCCGCCCGACTGCCGTCGAGGTAATCGGCACGACCACCCAGATCAGCCCGGCGCGATTGCCCCTCAATGCAATCGGTGAGGGCAGCGAAGGTCGTCTCGTGACGGTGTCCGGGATCGTGAGCGGACCCGTCGTCGACGATCTGCCGTACGGTCACAAGATCCTGGTGTCCGGCGTCGACGGAAACACCGTCATCTTCGTCAACACCCAGACCGGAATCGACGTCGCCGCCATTGCAGTCGGACGCCCGATTACCGTCACCGGCTTCAGCGGCCAGTACGCCAGCACCTACGAGGTTCTTCCCCGCTCGGAAGCCGATGTGCAGCAGGGTTTCACGGGCAGCCTGAGTTTCGGAAGCTGACCTAGATCTCGAACCGAGCTCCGACGCGCATCGACCCGGGAGACAACCGGCTGATCGCGCGTCCGAGCTTGGCTTCGACGGTCACGGGCACCACGGCCTTGTTCGTGCGAACTGCTTTCACGATCGCACTGGCCACCCGGTCGGGGGTGAAGTTGCGTTTGCGGTAGAAGTTGTCGACCTTGGTTTGATTCTCGAGTTGTTCCTCGGCGGTGGTCCCGGCGAACTCGGTGGTCTTGAGGATGTTCGTGTGCACGAGGCCGGGGCAGATGGTGCTGACGCCGATGCCGTGTGGAAGTAGCTCTGCCCGTAGGCAATCCGAGAGCATGAATACCGCTGCCTTGCTTGTCGAATACGCGGTGAG
The DNA here is from genome assembly GCF_058788335.1 of Rhodococcus sp. FW305-130. Classification (NCBI taxonomy): domain Bacteria; kingdom Bacillati; phylum Actinomycetota; class Actinomycetes; order Mycobacteriales; family Nocardiaceae; genus Rhodococcus; species Rhodococcus sp. FW305-130. Next base: position 152,550 of record NZ_JBYTAP010000004.1, read on the forward strand.
TGCTTTCTGGGGTGTGTAGGCGGCGGCCGAGGACAGGTTGACGACGTGTCCGCCGGTTCCGCGATCGATCATCATCGGGGTGAATGCTCGGCAGCCGTAGACAACTCCCCAGAAGTTGATGTCCATGACGCGCTCGAACTGGCGCTGCTCGGTGTCGGCGAATGTCCCGGAGAACCCGATTCCAGCGTTGTTGACGACGATGTCCGGCACGCCGTGATGCGCCGCGACTGTCTCCGCGAATCGGATCACGGCTTGTTCGTCGGACACGTCGACCTGGTAGGCGTGCGAACCGCCACCGAACACCGCTTCGGCTCCGCTGGCCTGAGTGGGTGTGTTGATGAGTGCCGCAGTGTCCTGCGCGCTTTCGAGGTTGATGTCGGAGACGACGACGATAGCTCCCTGGGCCGCGAAGGCGAGGGCCGTTTCACGCCCGATGCCGCTGCCTGCACCGGTGACAACTACGAGCGTGCCGGTGAGGTCGCGTAGTCGACGCTGCAACTTCGTGCCGCGTCGCCAGCCGGTGACGTCCTTCAGTAGCCCCATTGGTTGCCCTTTTCGTGTGTACGTTTGCGGCGTGTGTCTCTAGCTGACTTCCCCTCTGCGAAAGGTATCCGATGAGGGGGCTTCGTGTCGTACGAGTCATTCGAGTCCGCACATCTGCAGGCTGCACTGGCCGCGGCTGCCCACTCCTCGACGCTGCTCCGGCGATTCACCCGTTGAGGACACTCGAATCGGAATGAATTCCTGACCTTCGCTAACGGCCTGACCTGCAAATGTCGCTCGAAAACTGAACAATCTTCTCGCTGCATTCCACTGAGCGGGACCTGCGACTAATACCTGTGCCTTACATCACAAACTGTCTCGACAATGCTTCACATCACAGTTTCTGACCTGGAGGTTTTGAATGAGTCGCAGTTCTCGGCGCGGTCACCGCAAGGTTGCCGCCGTCGCGCTGGCTGTCTCCGCCGGCCTGTTCGTCTCGTCGTGCGCTGACAGCGGGAACGGAGGTGGGAGCGGCGACGCACCGGATTCCGGTTCGGGGTTGTCCATCGGCCCGGTCAACGAGCAGTCCGGCGAGGGCGACGCGGTCAAGGGCGGCACGCTCACGTTCAGCGGGTACTCCGCTGTCACGAATCTCGACCCTGCGAAGACGCAGATCGCCGGTTCGGTCGCCGGTTCGGAGCTGGGCGCCATCTACGACACCTTGCTGCGCTACGACCCGGCGTCGAAGGAATTTGTTCCGAAACTCGCGGAGTCGATGGAACCGAGTTCCGATTTCAAGACGTGGACCCTCGAACTGCGCGACGGCGTGAAGTTCAGCGACGGCACTCCGGTGGATTCGGCGGCCGTGTCAGCGAGCCTCAATCGCTACGTCACCAACAAGGGGCCGCAGTCGAGCCTGTACGCGTCGAAGGTTGCGTCGGTCGACACCCCGGACGCGTCGACGGTCGTCTTCAATCTTGTCGACCCGTGGACCGGTATCGAGTCACTGCTCTCCACCGGACCCGGCATGATCGTCGCGCCGAGCGCCCAGCAGGGCGATCAGTTCACCCCGATCGGCGCGGGCGCGTTCACCCTCGAGAAGTTCGCTCCCAACGAGGAATTGATCCTCGACGCTCGGGAAGACTACTTCGACGGTGCCCCGAACGTGGACAAGCTGCGGTTGATCAGCATCGTCGGTTCACAGTCCACCACCGAATCCCTCAAGAGCGGCGGCACCGACGTCGCGTACATGCGTTCGCTTCCGAACGTCCTGGATCTGATCGACTCCGGCTACCCGGGCTTCGTCGACATTCCGTCGCTGTCGTACCTCTCGCTCGTCAACACGGCTCCCGGTCGTCCCGGTGCCGACGTGCGGGTGCGTCAGGCATTGGCGCTCGCGACCGATCCCGTCGCTCTCGACAACCGACTCAACGAAGGTAAGGGTCTACCCGGCCAGGTCATCTTCCAGGACACCTCTCGCTGGCACAACGACGTCGCTCCGATCGGCGTAGACACCGCCAAGGCGAAGCAGCTTCTCGACGAGGCCAAGGCCGACGGTTTCGACGGCAAGATCACATACCTGACGCTGCAGGAGAACTCGGCGCAGGCGATGGCTCTGGCGTTGCAGTCGATGGCCAACGCCGTCGGTTTCGATTTCCAGATCGAGTACGTCAACTCGGTTGCCGACGTCGTCAAGCGTTTGTACGCCGACCGCGACTTCGACATGGCAACAGGTTCGGCCAACCTTGCGGAAGCCGATCCGTTCGAGCGTCTGTACTCGAACCTCAAGACCGGTGGGCGAAACAACGCCGCGAGTTTCTCCGACCCCGAGATGGATACGCTGCTCGACCAGCTGGGTGTAGCGACGTCGAACGAAGCGAAGATCGAGGTGCTCGCCAAGATTCAGGAGCGCGCCAATGAGGTTGTGCCGTGGCAGGTTTACGGCAACACCCCGTGGCTCGGTGTGTGGGGGCAGAACGTCCACGGCATTCAGCAGAGCCTGGACGGAATCATGTTCTTCGACAAGGCCTGGAAGAACTGAAGGCCTCTGAAGAACTGAAGAACTGACCAAACCCGAGAAGCGTCCCTGCGGGGACGCTTCTCGGCATCGGAGAGTGTGATTGGTCAAGAAGTGAGATCGAGGGCAGCGCGGACGATGCTGTCGGAGTCGAGTCCGTGGTACCGGTAGACGTCTTCGAGTGAACCGACCTGACCGAACCGGCTCACTCCGAGCGCAGCACCCGGGACATTGTTGATTCCCGTCAGGAACGCGAGGGTGTGCGGGTGCCCGTCGAGAACGGTCACCATCGGCGCTGACCGGCTACTCGGAAAGACCTGATCCAGGATCCACGACGGACCGTCCGCGAGACCGCGCCGAGACTGGAGCGCTTCGAAGAGCAATCCGGGGCTGGTCACGCACACGACGTCGGCGGAAATGCCTTGCTCGCCCAGTCTTTCGGCTGCGACAAGTGTTTCGGTGACGGTGGCACCCATACCGACCAGGGTGATGGCCGGATCAGGGTTGTGCCGCAGCGTGTACGCGCCGGCCACTACCTGACGTCGACGGCGTTCTCGCGCGGCCGGATCGGTCGGCACCGCGGCCAAGGCCTGATCGACCGGACGGGTCGACAGACGCAGATACGACGAGCTGCCGTCTGGTCGGCCGAGGCGTCCGATGCTGTCGAGGAGCGTCCACTCCACGTCGACGGCGAATGCCGGTTCGAAACTGACGCATCCCGGCTGTTCGAGTCCGATGGACGGGGTCTTGATCGATTGGTGCGCACCGCCTTCGGCTGCCAGGGTGACGCCCGACGGAGTGCCGACCATGATCGACTGTCCACCGGCGTAGATGCCGTACGACCACGGTTCGAGAGCCCGCTCGATGAAGGGGTCGTACATCACGCCGATGGGGAAGAGCGGCTGGCCCCAGCGACTCCAGGTTGCACCGAGTTCTCCCATCAGTCCGACCAGGTTGGTCTCGGCGATACCGAGTTCCATGTGCTGACCGGTGGGCTTCTCACGCCAGTGCATGATCGTTTCGGCGTCGTCGGCAAACCAGTTGTGCCGCTCGTTGGGGGACCAGACCCCGACCTTGTTCAGCCACCCTGCCAGGTTGGTGGTGGAACTGACGTCCGGGCTCAGTGTGACAACACGTTTCGCGGCGTCCGGCGCCTCTCGGCTCAGGTCGAGTAGCACCCGACCGAGAGCTGCCTGAGTGGTGGATGTGCCGGAGGGGGTACGGCCGATGTCTTTCGGAACTGCCGGGGGCATCAGATGCTCCACCTTCGGGCGAGCCAGGCGCTCAGCGGTTTCGGCGCAGATGCGGCCAGACGGGCCGTCCGCCTCGAACCGTTCCCAGGGCTTCGACGGATCCATGCCGAGTTCCGCCGCCAGAATCTCGTACTGCTCGGTGGTGAGCAGCGACGAGTGGTTCTGCGGATGGCCCTGCGTCGGCAGGCCCCGGCCCTTGATCGTGTACGCGATGATCACGGTGGGACGGGTGTCGTCGATCTGCGCGTACGCCTCTCGCAGAGCGTCGAGGTCGTGGCCACCTAGATTGCGGATGGCCTCGAGCACCGTGGCGTCGTCGAGGTCGTTGATCAGCGCCGTGATCGCGTCGGCGTCCGCCGCGTTGCCGGGCAGTCTCAGACGTACTTCGTCGGCCGTGCATCGCAGCAGGCGCTGGTACTCCGGATTCGGCATGTCCAGGATTCGTTCGCGCAACGCGCTGCCGCCCGGCCGGGTGAACAGTGATTCCAGCAGCGCACCGAACTTCACGGTGATGACCTGCCAGCCGGCGCCCGAGAACATGCGCTCCAGGCGGGTTGCCGCGATGTTCGGCACCACCCGGTCGAGTGATTGGCGGTTGAGGTCGACTATCCACACGATCTCACCCAGTTCGGCAACCGAATGATCGAGAACTGCTTCCCACACAGCGCCCTCGTCGAGTTCGGCGTCACCGACAAGGGAGTACTGACGCCCGGTTCCGGCGCCGCCGAGGGAGGCGTCGACGTATCGGCGTGCGATGGCGCCCCAGATGGGAGCCGTCGCACCGATTCCTACCGATCCGGTCGAATAGTCCACCGGATCTGGATCTTTTGATCGACTCGGGTAGCTCTGCAGGCCCCCGAACTCGCGCAGCGTTGTCAGGTACGACTCGTCGAGTTCACCGAGCAGATAGTTGATGCCGTGGAGCACTGGAGCCGCGTGCGGCTTGACGGAAACCCGGTCGCCGGAACGAAGTTGGCCGAACCACAGCGACGTCATGATCGAGACCATCGACGCGCACGAGGCCTGGTGGCCGCCGACCTTGAGCCCACTGGGATTCGGACGGACACGGTTGGCGTGATGGATCATCGCGGTCGACAACCACAGAACGCGCTTCTCGATCTCCGCCAGTGGCTCGGGAGCGTTCTGGTTGATGCTGGGGCTGTTCACGGCCGGTCCTGCCTTCAATAGTTGACATCGATCGCCGCACCGCCTGTACCCCAGATCATGGGGCCGACGATGTGGTTGTGATGTTTGGCAGGACTTCCTGAGGCCGAACCGTTCGGCGCGGCAAAGTCCAGCCGCACCTGTCGATCTGTTGTGCAGATTCTGCGTCAAAGTCCATCATCGGCATACAGATTGGGCAATAGCTACCCAGTGGATTGAGCAATGTGCGCAACACCGAGGCCTGTGCGCCGTGCGAGGTGGGCACTATGCGCAGCACACTGCGAGTCGTGCGCGCTCAATCCATCAGATCGTGGACGTAGCACCAGCGCCAGGATTCGCCGGGCTCGTGCGAGCGCATGACCGGGTGCGCGGTGTCGCGATAGTGGTTGGTCGCGTGCTGATGGGGGCTGGAATCGCAGCACCCGACGTGGCCGCAGGACAGGCACATGCGCAGGTGAGACCAGTTATCCTCGCCCAACTCGGCGCACTCCTGGCAGACGCCGGGCGTCAGCGCCGCCGGGTCCGTTTCGGGCGCATTGGTTAGTTCCTCGCAACCGGTCGGAGCGGGTGCGGGCTGCTGTGTGCGAGCTGCTGCTCGCTTCAGGATTTTCTTCATCGCCTTCCATACTGCATGCTGCCAGAGTGAACGGCATATTACTGGGGGTTGTAGTAGCGGCGTTGCTGGTGGCGGCGGTTGCGCGAAGGTTCGGATTGTCTTCGCCGCTGATCCTTGTCCTGGTCGGTTTGATCGCCTGCCAGATACCCGGTGTTCCGGAGTTGGAGCTCGATCCGGACCTCGTCCTGTTCGTCGTGTTGCCTCCACTTCTGTACTCGGCGGCGCTGGACAGTTCATACCTGGCTTTGCGCTCGAATCTGCGTCCGATCGGATTTCTCGCGGTGGGGCTGCCCCTGGCGACGACGGCAGCGGTGGGCTTTGTCGCCTACCTGATCGTGCCGGAGTTCTCGATTGCGGCCGCACTGGTTCTCGGCGCCATCGTGGCGCCGCCGGACGCGGTGTCCGCGAGCGCAATCGGACGCAAGCTCGGTCTGCCGCGCCGAATCATGACCCTGCTGGGCGGGGAGAGCCTGCTCAACGACGCCACCGCTCTGACGGCCTACAAGGTCGCTCTCGCGGCGGCGGTGGGTACCGGTGCGACACTGATCGGCGGCTTCGAGACCTTCCTCGTCGCAGCGGTTGGTGGAACGGTGATCGGCCTCGCGGTGGGCTTTGTCATCTCGAAGGTCCGCGGCAAACTGCAGGATCCGGTGATGGAGAGTGGAATCGGATTGGTGGTGCCGTTCTTCACCTACCTAGCTGCAGAAGAGGTCCACGCGTCGGGCGTCATCGCGGTCGTCGTAGCCGGATTGTTCCTCGGCCAGCGCTCCACGCGCGCGAGTTATGCGACGCGCTTGCAGGACACGGCAGTGTGGAAGGCCGTCGACCTGATCCTGGAATCGTTCGTCTTCCTGTTGATCGGGCTCCAATTGCCCAGTGTTGTCAACGGATTGCAGGGGTACAGCACCTCGATCGTCGTCTGGGCGTCGATTGCTGTGCTCGTGACCGTCGTGGTGGTGCGGATCGCCTGGGTGTTCCCGTTCACGTACGTACCGCGTTGGCTGTCGCCCCGTATCCGAGCGAGGGAGCCGGAGATTTCGGCGCGGGCAGTGTTCGTCGTGTCGTGGGCCGGTATGCGAGGGGTCGTGTCGCTGGCTGCTGCCTTCGCCATTCCGTTGACGGTCAACAGTGGTGAAGACTTCCCGGGCCGTTCGCTGATCCTGTTCCTGACGTTTGTCGTCGTGGTCGGCACGCTGCTGCTGCACGGCCTGACGTTGCCGTGGGTCATCCGTGTCCTCGGTGTGCAAGGAAACGAGGAGCAGTCCGACGCACGCGCCGAGGCGGCGGCTCAGGACAAGGCTGCACGCGCTGCTGCGGCGCGCCTGGACGAATTGGTCGGAGCAGACGCCGACGACGTCCCTCAGGTCCGCAATCGCGCCGCAGACATCTTGCGAAGCTGGAACACCCACCGCGCGAACTCGGCGTGGGAGCGACTGGGACGCAGCGACGAGGATCTGGGGGAGAGCCCGTCGAACGCTTTCCGCTCGCTGCGCCTCGAGATGATCGATGCCGAGCGAGGTGTGTTCATCGCCGAGCGCGATGCCGGCCGGATCGACGACGAGGTTCTTCGCAAGGTACTTCGAGAGCTCGATCTCGAGGAAGCCACGCTCGACCGGGACTAGACCGGCTGGTCTGATGTCGGTGAGGGTATTCGCTGGCCAGGGTCGGTTTACCTGGCCGTTGAGGCCTGCAACTTAACCGATTCCACTGAGCGAGACTCGATCCAATTTTCTGTGCCTCCCGTCACAGACTGTTTCGTGTTCAACATCACGTCACGGTCTTACCCCGCCTTGGAGGCATTCGAATGAGTCGTAGTTCCCGCCGCGGAGGTCGCAGATTGGCTGCGGCTGCGCTGGCGATCACCGCAAGTATGTTCCTGGCGTCGTGCGCCGACAACGGCTCGAGCAATGGCGGCGGCGAATCTGCTGATTCCGGTTCCTCGCTGAAGATCGGCATGGTCAACGAGCAGGCCGACCCCGGCACTCCGACCAAGGGCGGCACGCTGACGTTCAGCGGCTACTCGGCGGTCACGACTCTCGATCCCGCGAAGGCTCAGGTTGCCGGCGCCACCGGTGGCAGCGAGCTCAGCGCCATCTACGACGTGCTCATGCGCTACGACCCCATCGGGCAGAAGTTCGAGCCCAAGCTCGCCCAGTCGCTCGAAGCGAGTTCGGACAGCAAGACCTGGACGCTGAAGCTCCGCGACGGTGTGAAATTCAGCGACGGAACAGCTTTCGATTCCAAGGCAGTGGCGGACAGCATCAACCGCTACGTCACCAACAAGGGACCGCAGTCGAGCCTGTGGGCTTCCAAGGTTGCCTCGATCGACACCCCCGACGCGACGACCGTCGTCTTCAACCTCGTTGATCCGTGGACGGGCATCCAGTCGATGCTCGCTACCGGACCCGGCATGATCGTCGCCCCGAGCGCCCAGCAGGGCGACCAGTTCACCCCGATCGGTGCCGGCGCGTTCACTCTCGAGAAGTTCGCTCCCAACGAGGAACTGCTCTTGGCTGCTCGCCCCGACTACTACGACGGCACACCGAACATCGACAAGCTCAAGCTGATCAGCATCGTCGGCGCTCAGCCCACCGCTGAAGCCCTCAAGACGGGCGGCATCGACGCCGCGTACATGCGTACGCTCACCCCGATCCTGGATCTGATCGAGTCGGGTTACCCCGGCTTCGTCGACATCCCGTCGCTCGGTTACATCGCGAACGTGAACATGGCCCCGGGTCGCCCGGGCTCGGATGTTCGTGTCCGCCAGGCGATGGCGCTTGCCGTCGATCCGGAAACGCTCAACACCCGCGTCAACAACGGCAAGGGACTGCCCGGCCAGGAGATCTTCCAGGACACCTCGCGCTGGCACAACGACGTCGCACCGATCGGCGTCGATCCCGCCAAGGCGAAGGAACTGCTCGATCAGGCCAAGGCCGACGGCTACGACGGAAAGATCACCTTCCTCTCCATCCAGGAACCGTCCGCCCAGGCAACGGCTCTGGCCATCCAGGCAATGCTCAACGCTGTCGGATTCGACGCTCAGATCGAATACGTCACCGGTGCAGGTGATCTGGTCAAGCGGATGTATGCCGATCACGACTACGACATGAGCACCGCAGCACTGAGCCTCGCCGAGGCCGATCCCTACGAGCGTCTGTACACGGGCATCAAGTCCGGCGGTCGTAACAACGCCACCGGCTACTCCGACGCCGAAATGGACGCTCTCCTGGACAAGTTGGGCGTCGCAACCACCGACGACGACAAGAAGGCAGTCCTGGCACAGATTCAGGAACGCGCCAACGAGACCGTCCCGTGGCAGGTGTGGGGCAACGTCGCCGCACTCGACGTCTGGAACCAGAACGTTCACGGTCTCGAGCAGAGTCTCGACGGAATCGTGCTCTTCGACGGAGCTTGGAAGTCCTAGAGAGCCTGAAGTCCTGGAGAGCTTGAACCAAGACCTGAAATCAGAGGAACTGCTGTGTATTGCGAGCTCGCTGTCCGAAGGAGACGAAATCGATGAACATCGGCGCAATAGGTAAGAAATTGGGCCAGCTCGTCATTGTGATCCTGATCGTCAGCTTCGGAACCTTCGTGCTGGCATCACTGATCCCCGGCGATCCTGCTGTCTCCGTTCTCGGTGAAGGCCGAACGCCCGCCGAGTACGAGGAAGTTCGGCAGCAGCTCGGGCTCAACGATCCACTCCTGGTTCGCTATTGGGACTGGCTGACCAGCGCTCTCCAGGGCGACCTCGGTAATTCGCTTGTTCCCCCGCAGCAGGACGTTCTGACTGCGATCGGCTCGGCACTGCCCGTCAGCGTTCAGTTGGCCGTGATGGGTCTGGTCATCGCACTCGTCGTCGCCGTGCCGCTCGCACTCTGGTCGGCGCACCACGAAGGCGGCGTCATCGACCGCGTCATCAGCGCCGCGACGTTCGGTGTTCTTTCCGTCCCGAGCTTCCTCGCCGGTCTGTTGCTGATCATGGTCACCGTCAATTGGCTCGGCTGGTTCCCGCGATCACAGTGGGTGCGCATCGGGGACAGCCTCTCCGGAAACCTCTCACACGCAATACTTCCCGCGATCACCATCAGCCTCCTCGAGATGGCGATGTTCACTCGCGTTCTTCGATCCGATCTGGTGACGACGCTCCGTGAGGATTACATCCTCGCGTCGAAGGCCAAGGGAATGCCCACGCTGCGAGTGCTTTTCAGTGACGCGCTTCGCCCGTCGTCGTTCTCGCTCATCACGATGATGGGTCTGGCTCTCGGCGGCATGATCGGCAGCACCGTGATCGTCGAGACGCTCTTCTCGTTGCCCGGAATGGGCACGCTCATCGTCCGCGCAGCGCAGCAAGGTGATTCGCCGATGCTGCTTGGCGCGGTGGTCGTGATCGCGGTCATCTACGTCCTCGTCAACAGTGCGATCGATGTTCTGTACACCTATCTTGACCCGAGGAGTCGTCGTGTCCATGTCTGAAGTAACGCCAGACGGAGCGGCCCCGTCGCCGGCCCCGTCCGAGGTGATGACATACCGGCAGCAGACAGTCCTGCTGGCTCCCGGTCCCGTCGAGACGTTGGAACAGCCCAAGAATCTGGTCCTGATCGGATCGATTCTCACGGTGATCGGCGTTGCGCTGCTCGGCACCGCACTCTTCGGTTCGGCCATCATGATGACCGTCCGCATCGTGCTCGCGCTCGTTGCCCTGGTTTTCCTCTTCAAGGGTCTCGGCAAGCTCGGTACGTCCAAGTGGGGCAGTCAGTTCGATCTCTCGTACTGGTTGGCGTGCATCTGGCTGGCCGCGCTGATCCTGGCCGCGATCTTCGCACCGCTGCTGCCGCTCGGTGAGTACAAGGACACGGTCAAGACCTTGGCCGAGCCGGGCTTCGCCTCGCCGAGCCTGCTCTCCGATCACCCGTTGGGTACCAACAACTTCGGTCTCGACCTGCTTGCCCGCGCTTTGTTCGGTGCCAGGGCATCCTTGACCGTGGCCATCTGCGCCGTACTGATCGGCATGATCATCGGCGGCACCATCGGCGTCATGGCCGGTTACTTCCGCGGCAAGGTCGACGCAGTCGTCGGAATCCTGACCAACTCGCTGCTGGCCATTCCTTCTCTGGTGCTGTTGATCGCACTGGCCGCGGTGCTCACGTCGAACCTGCGCAACATCACCCTCGCACTCTCGATTCTCTGCATTCCCAGCATGGTTCGAATCGCCAGGGCCAACACCATCGTCGTCGCCCAACGGGAGTTCGTGCTTGCCGCGCGGGCCATGGGCGCCACCAAATGGCGCGTCATCTGGCGCGAGTTGGTTCCCAACGTCCTCGTTCCGGTCGCCGCGCTCGGCCTGGTGGCCGTCTCCGGCCTGATCGTCGCGGAAGCATCACTCAGCTTCCTCGGACTCGGTATCGCACAACCTGATCCGACCTGGGGCAACATGATTGCGGAAGGCCAGGGCGGGATCGTGGAGAAGCATCCGTTCATCGTTCTGGTTCCCGGCGTCTTCCTCTTCCTGACGGTGTTCTCCTTCAACCTCATCGGCGAGAAGTATCGGAGTAAGCTGTGACCACTTCAGTTCAGAACGGCGTTCCGCTACTGCAGGCGGACAACATCAGGACCGTATTCGCCACTCCGCGTGGCCAGTTGCGAGCAGTCGACGGTGTCTCGATCCACGTTTCCGCCGGTGAAACTCTCGGTATCGTGGGTGAATCCGGTTCCGGCAAGTCGGTTCTCGGACGCACCATCATGGGTCTGCTGCAGAAGGGTCCGGCTCTGGACATCAGCGGGACGGTGACGTTTGCCGGCCGCGACATGTCGACCATGAAGAAGTCGGAGATGAAGCACTTCTGGGGACCCGAGATCGCCATGGTCTTCCAGGATCCGATGACCTCGCTCAATCCGTTCAAGCGCATCGGTACCCACATCACCGAATCCTTGAAGTTCCACCTGGGTCTGAAGAAGGACGCGGCCCGCGATCGCGCTGCGGAACTCCTGTCGATGGTGGGTATCCCCGAGCCCAAGCGTCGGCTCGATCAGTACCCCCACGAACTTTCGGGCGGTATGCGTCAGCGTGTGGTCATCGCGATGGCCCTGGCCTGCGAGCCGAAACTGCTGATCGCGGACGAGCCGACCACAGCGCTCGACGTGACCGTGCAGAAGCAGATCCTCGACCTGCTCGCCTCGCTCAACGACAAGCTCAACATGGCCGTCATCCTGATCAGCCACGACCTCGGTGTGGTCTCGGGACGATCGGATCGCGTCGCCGTCATGTACGCCGGGTCCGTCGTGGAAACGTCGGCCACCGAGGAGTTGTTCACTCGTCCGCGCCACCCGTACACCGAAGCGCTTATGGCCGCGATTCCGCGACTCGAATCGCCGACGCACACAGTGCTGCAGACAATTCCGGGTGGACTGCCGGACATGACGAAGCCGATCACCGGTTGCCGCTTCGCCGCTCGCTGCCGGTATGCCCAGGACGACTGCCTGACCGGCGAACCGGCTCTGGCTCCCGGTGGCCTGGGAGACAACACAACCGAAAGTCACACGTTCGCGTGCCACTACCCGGTCGACACCCCTGAAGGCACAACGGCATTGGTCGCCAACGAGAAGGCCGGCACTACCGCAGCGGGTCTCTCGCTCGCGGTGAAGGAGATGGTCTGATGACTGCAGCAACCGAAACCAGAAAGCCCGAGACGGTGGACGCGGCCCTGACGGTCGAGGACCTGGTCGTCGAATTCAACGTCGGCAAGGGGCAGACCGTTCATGCCGTGTCCGGGATCAGCTTCACCGTCGCTCCGGGCGAAACATTGGGCGTTGTCGGTGAATCCGGCTGTGGCAAGTCCACAGCAGGCCGGGCGATCATGCAGTTGCCCTCACCGACGTCGGGCTCCATTCGCCTCGGAGAGACGGAAATGACGGCACTGGGCGCGGAAGAACTGCGTCGCAGTCGCACTCAGTTGCAGATGATCTTCCAGGATCCGATCTCCTCCCTGAACCCTCGTCGCAAGGTCAAGGCTCTCATCACCGAGGGTCCGTCGATCTGGGGCGGAAAAGACAAGGCCGCCATCGAAGCTCGGGCACGCGAGGTTCTTGCCGAGGTCGGGTTGGACCCGGACATGGTGTGGGACCGGACCCCGCGCGAACTCTCGGGCGGACAGTGCCAGCGTGTGTGCATCGCCCGCGCATTGATGCTCGATCCCAAAGTCCTGATCTGTGACGAGCCGGTCTCGAGCCTCGACGTCTCCGTGCAGGCGCAGATTCTGAACCTGCTCGAGGATGCGAAGAAGCGTCACGGGCTGTCTTTGCTGTTCATCGCGCACAACATGGCCGTCGTGAAGAACATCAGCGACCGCGTGATGATCATGTACTTGGGCCGCGTCTGCGAAATCGTTCCCGCAGAAGACATGCAGAACCGCGCGCTGCACCCGTACACGCAGCTACTGCTGTCGTCGATTCCCGATCCTGATGCCACCGTCACCGCAGCGCAGAACGTCGAGCAGAAGGTCATCGAGCTGCCGTCGCCGCTCAATCCGCCCAGCGGCTGCCGGTTCCGTACTCGGTGCCCGCTGGCCACGGATCTCTGCGCCGAGGAAGTTCCCGAACTTCGTCTCGTCCAGGGCGGTCATCAGGTGGCGTGCCACAACGTGTGACTACACGCGAAGCATGTTGCGTACGTGACCGGTTTCGTTGATCGACCCGACCCTGCGGCTTCCGTCCCGGGAAACAAGAATTCGCGTGACGGACACGTACTCGATCGGGAAGGTCAACGGACGCTCCAGCCCGAGTAGTTCCTGCAGAACGATATTGATGACGCCGCCGTGGCAGAAGATCGCCACGGTGGCGTTGTTGTCGGTTGCGGCGACGACGTCGTCGATCGCACCGAGGACTCGCGCACGAAAAGCGTCGCCGTCCACCGACTCGGGTAGCCATCCGGCCTTGATGCGCGCATACGTTTCCGGTGCGCGTTCCAAGACCTCGTGCATCGGGATGTAGTGGGGCTGCTCGTAGTCGTACTCCGCCAGACCCTCGAGCTGGGTGACCGGAAGATCCAATGCCTGCGCTACCGGGTCCGCAGTCTCGAGTGCGCGCTTCTGCGGGCTACTGAAGAGCCCGGTGATCCGGTAGGGGGCCAAAGCCGCAGGCAGCCGAAGTGCCTGCACGCGACCGGCGTCGGTCAGTGAGGGATCGGCGAAGCCTTCGGTGACCTCGGCCAGTTCGGGGAGCGCGTGTCGGATCAGGAGTAGTTGCACCCACGTCACCTTGCCATGTACAGATCGACGGCCACCACGAGGTTTCGGCCTTCGCGTTTCGCCTGGTACATGGCGGTGTCGGCGATGTCGAGCAGAGCGTCCATCTCGGCCATTGCCTGATCTACCCAGGCGACTCCGATACTGACCGTTCCGGCGAAGCCGCGGATGGATCGGGAGTGCGCCTCCTGCCTCTGTCTGATGCGTTCTGCCAGGGCAATTGCTTCCTCGAATGTGCAGTCGGCGGCGGCGACGGCAAATTCCTCACCGCCAAGGCGACCGGACAGTCCCAGTCCTTCGGTAGTGGCGAGGAGGGTGTTTCCGAACTGTTCGAGGACCGAATCTCCGGTGAGGTGGCCGAGGTTGTCGTTGATCGATTTGAAGTGGTCGAGATCGAGCATCATGACGGCGATCGATTTTCGCGCTGTGTGTTGGGTGTCGAGGAGTTCTTGCGACTGGGTCCAGAATGCATGTCGGCTCAGCGTTCCGGTCAGGGCGTCGCATTCGGCGATGCGTTGGAGTTCACGTTCAGCGCGTCGCTGTGCGCCCGTGGCGACGGCTACGGCGATGGGGGAGAGCGCCATCAAGATGACGGAGATTCTGGTGGTTACACCTTCGCTGAGCAGATGAACCGGATCGGCCAGGGCCAACCGCCCCTGGCCGGCCATGATCAGCGCCCACGCGCTCCACCCAGCCGCGAGGAGCGAAGTGCTGAACAGCGAGACGCGCATCGCGCACCACAAGAGCGCCGGCATCGGAAGCAGCAATGCGAGGGCTCCCTGCACTTCGAGGGCCAGCGGGAGGCAGGCGAGGAGGGCTGCCAGCGGCAGAAGGATCTGGGCGACCCGTCGAAGTCGCAGATTCTGCCGCACGGACGGCCCGAACGTACGACGGACGTGGTCGAACGGAGGTGCGGAAAGAAGGATGGGCAGCACGATCAGATAGGTGCACAGGTCGGCGAAGAACCAACCCACCAATTCCGTTCCCGCACCGCTTCCTTCGTGGAGTTGAGTGCGCAGCGCGCTCGCGGACCCAGCCGTGAACGACGCCAGAACCGAGACGACGAAGATTCTGGTCGTGTACTTGGTCTCGGAGATCCGCCGCGGAAAACAGCCGAGCAAGTTCGCGGCGATCAATCCTGTCGTGACGCCGACCAGATTGATCGCATTCAGTTCGAAGGCCCTCTGCACGGGGCTTCCGGTCGCAAGATCCGCCGTCAGCAGCGCGGCGCCGCCGACAGCGAGTCCGATCGGCGCAAACGAGCGTGGGTTACGAAGGAGAATGCCCAGAAGGATCGCGTTGGCGGGCCAGAAGGTCGACAGAAACCCGGGCGGACGGGCGGCGATGCCGGCGAGGGCGACAACGAGTATGGCGACGAAGATCAGCGACGAGCGCACCCGGGTTGTCGAACGATCCATGGCCAGCCTGTCGTAGAAAGCAGAAGCTGTCCGAGCCTAGCAATGATCCGGCTACTGTCCGAGTTGTACGTTGAAGTGTCATTCCCGAGGGTTCGGCTGCGTGAGGCGTCGAATCAAGTTCGCCAACTCCTCGGGCTGATCGATCATCGCGTGGTGATGCGCCGGGCGCAGGACGTGAAAACTCCCGCCGAGGTAGGTGGCGAGTTTCTGCTGCTTTGCCATCCAGGCGATGGACCAGGGAGTGGTGTGGCCAGTGTGTGCGGCAACGACGCTGAGGTCGATGTCGGGCAGTGGATGCTTGCTCGAGCGTCGTAAAGCGGTGAGCTCCAGCGCCATATCGGTGTACGCGACGTATTCGATCATCGCCGCCTCCAGATAATGAGGTTCGCGGTAGATCTTCCTGACCCATTCGAGGGTGGCTTCGGACGACCCGCTCGGCGGCACGGACTGGTTGAGGATCTTGCGCGTCGTGGTGCCGAGGAGTCGTTGGAGCCCGGTGGTGCTGAACGAAGCCGCGGCGGCCCGGGAGGCGATCAGCAGCAGGTCGCGGGGGAAAAGACGTTTCGGTTCTTTCTCGGCACTGGAATCGAGGAGCAGCATCCCCGCCGCCCGATCGGGGAACAGTCGCGCGAAGCCTTCGGCATAGAAGCCGGCGATGGAGTGGCCGACGACGACGGCCGGCCGTGCCAATCCCAGAGTGTCGAGCACGTCGCGGATCCGCTGAGCTTCGCCGCGGACGGTCGGCACTTCGGAAGACGGCTCGCTGAGTCCGAAGCCCGGGCGATCGAAGCGGACGACGGTGTGGTCCGACTGGAGATGACGCGCGCAGTCATCCCAGTCGAACCAGTTGCCCGCCAGTCCGCCGCACAGGACGACGACGGGACCGTCGCCCTCGGCAAGAACATGAAGTCGGCTCTCGCCGACCTGCAAGATCTCGCCCGGTGGTTTCACGTGGAACAATTCCGGCACGTGAGAATCCGGACTACTGACGCGGTTTCGCGAGGGGGAAGGCCAGCGTCTCGCGGATGCTGCCGCCCGTGATCAGCATGACGATTCGGTCGACGCCCATCCCGAGACCACCCGTCGGCGGCATCGCGTGTTCGAGGGCCTGAAGGAAGTCCTCGTCCAATTCCATCGCTTCTGGATCACCGCCGGCCGCGAGCATCGACTGCTCGGTGAGCCGGTTGCGCTGATCCACGGGGTCGGTCAACTCGCTGTACGCGGTTCCCAGTTCGACACCCCACGCCACGAGGTCCCACTTCTCGGCGACGCCGGGGATGCTGCGATGCGGCCGGGTGAGCGGAGACATCGAGGTGGGGAAGTTGGTGTAGAACGTGGGGAACTCCGTGTAGTCCTCGACCAGGTGCTCGTACATCTCCTGCGCGATGGCGCCGGTATCCCAGCTGGACTGGTACGGAATCTCGTTGGCGTCGCACAGCTTCTGCAGGTCTTCGAGACTCGTCTCGGGGGAGACGTCGACAC
Source organism: Rhodococcus sp. FW305-130 (assembly GCF_058788335.1). Lineage (NCBI taxonomy): Bacteria > Bacillati > Actinomycetota > Actinomycetes > Mycobacteriales > Nocardiaceae > Rhodococcus > Rhodococcus sp. FW305-130. The sequence goes on from NZ_JBYTAP010000004.1 coordinate 169,223, forward strand.
CAAGCTTTTCGGCGACGGCGCCGTGCATCGTCTTCACCGGCCACTCGCCGGAGATGTCGACCTCGACCAATTCGCCGTCCGGGCCGGGTCGCATGATGATTTCGCGCCCGAACGCTGCGACGGCCGCCGCCTGGATGAGCTCGCGGCACATCCGCATCATGCCCTCGTAGTCGCTGTGCGCCTCGTAGGCCTCGAGGATCGTGAATTCGGGATTGTGTTTGAAGTCGACGCCCTCGTTACGGAACACGCGGCCGATCTCGAACACCTTCTCCATACCCGCGACGCACAACCGCTTGAGGTACAGCTCGGGTGCGATGCGGAGATAGAGGTCGAGGTTGTAAGCGTTGATGTGTGTCAGGAACGGAGCGGCGTTCGCGCCGCCGTGCACCTGCTGCAGGATCGGGGTCTCGACTTCGAGGTATCCGCGACCACCGAGTGAATCGCGCAGCGACTTCACTACGGCGCTTCGGGCCTCGAGCAGTTCGCGGGCCTTCGGGTTGAGGGCGATGTCGAGGTACCGCTGGCGGACTCGGGTCTCGGGATCCGAGAGGCCCTTCCACTTGTCCGGCAGCGGGTGCAGGCACTTGCCGTTCATGCGCCACTCGGCGGCGATGAGCGACAGCTCGCCCTTGCGGCTGCGCCCGATGGTTCCGCTCACTTCGATCAGGTCACCGAGATCGAATTCGGCAGCGAACTCCGCCAACTTCTCGCGGCCGACGTTGTCCTGGTCGACCAGAACCTGGATGTCGCCGGACCAGTCGCGCACGTCCGTGAACACGACTCCGCCGTAGTCGCGAACCCTCAGCAGGCGTCCCGCGATGCGTACGCGGGTGCCCTCCGGCGACTTCGCTGCGGCCGCGATCGTATGCGTCGGCGGATAGGCGACGGGGTAGGCGGCGATTCCTTCGTCGGCCAGTTGCGCGAGTTTGTTCATGCGCACGCGGACCTGCTCGGGTCGACGCGGACCGTTGGTCGTGAACGACGGCGCCGAGTCCGGCGGACTGCCGTCGGCGTGCAGTCCTTCGGAAGTCACCAGAGCTGCCGGCACCGCCGCATGCGTTCCGGTGTGCTTGACGACCTGGCTCGACTTGCGCCCGAAACTGGGCAGAACGACAAAGCCTTCGGCGATGGCCGACGCGAATCCGACGCGCGGCAGCTCACGGTTGTCCTCGAAGCAGAGAAAACGCGGCTCCCAATCCGGCTGGTACTTCACGTTCGAGCGGTACAGCGCTTCGAGCTGCCACCAGCGGGAGAAGAAGACGAGCACCGAGCGCCAGATGCGGAGGATCGGGCCGGCGCCGATGCGCGAACCTTCCTCGAACACCGAGCGGAAGACGGCGAAGTTGAGCGAGACCCGCACGACGCCGATCTCGTCCGAACGTGTGGCCAACTCCGAGACCATCAATTCGACGACACCGTTGGGCGCCGTCGGCTTACGGCGCATCAGGTCGAGCGAAACGCCGTTCGGTCCCCACGGCACGAGCGAAAGCATGCCGACGACGCTTTCGTCCTCCGTGCCTTCGCCCATGACGGCTTCGACGAGGAGGCAGTCGCCGTCGAGGTGATCGCCCAGTCGGCCGAGCGCCATGGAGAAGCCGCGCTCGGTGTCGGTGTCACGCCAGTCGTCCGCGCGGATGATGACGGCTGCCATGTCCTCCGGCGGGATGTCGCGATGGCGTCGCATCCGCACGGTGACGCCGTGGCGCCTGACGCGGGTGACGGCCTGGCGCACCGGGCGCATGTCGCGTCCGTTGAGGTTGAACTCGCGGGTGCGCAGGATCGCTTCGTCGCCGAGTTGCAGGACGCTCAAGCCTGCCTTCTTGTACGCCGTCGCCCCGGTTTCGCTGGCGCCCATGACGGCTGTCGCCCAGCCGTACTGCGAGGCCAGGTCCTGCCACGCTTCGATGGCGTGCGGCCACGCCTCGGGATCGCCGATGGGATCACCACTGGCGAGGCAGACGCCGATTTCGACGCGGTAGGTGATCGCGGCCTTGCCGCTCGGCGCGAAGATGACGGCCTTGTCGCGGCGGGTGGCGAAGTAAGCGAGGGAGTCGTCGGCGCCGAAGTTCTGGATCAACCCGCGGATCGCGGACTCGTCGTTGCCGGTGAGGGCGTTGTTGGAGCGTTGCGCGCGGAAGAGCGTCATAACGGCGGCGAGTAGTGCGATGGCGCCGAGGAGACCGAGGACCGTGTTGACGAAGACGCGTGGATGGCCGTCGAACACCTCGTTGTCGACCGAAGCCGCAGCGGTGACGCGGTTCAGGGCCCAGAGGAATCGTTGGTTCTGCGGCAGGTCGCCCGGGAAGAGTTCGACAAGGCCCCAACCGATCACGGTCGCGACAGCCATGCCGCCGATCAGTACGCCGAGCGCTTTCCAACCGGCGCCGCGTCGTACGCGTGTGTAGAACTCGGGCCTCGCGGCGATGAGGATTCCGATCACGACAAGCAAAACGACAGCGGCGACGGCGTTGTTCGGGTTCTTGTCGACGATCGTGGAGGCGATGTTGGTGAGGGTGATCAGCGCGAGGTAGATCGTCAGCAGCCACCAGGCGATGCGCTTGCGACTCGCGAGGGCCGCGGCGAGCAGGGCGACGACGAGCGCCCACGACAGGCTCGTATCCGGTGCGTCGAAGTAGTAGCTGTCGATGTATTCGCGTGGGACGCGGAGGATGTGCCGCAGAACCGGCGAGATGCTCCACAGGAACACCAGTACGGAGAAAACTCCGAGGATCAATCCCGAGATATGGGGAACCTGGCTGAACCGCCCTTTGCGGAATCGCCGCGCCTGGCGCGGATTTTCGGGTGGCGATTCCACCAGCTCTGCAGTGGTGTCCGATACCTCGGTCAATGGTGCCATCGAGCTTCCTCTCCTACCGGTCGATCAGATCCTCACGCTAAGTGTGGTCTGTCGTGTCCAGTTTTGTGGGAGGAGGAAGATGATTGACATGACCGACAACATTCCAGCAGTACCCATCCGCGACGAAATGATTCGGCTCGGTCAGTTTCTCAAGCTCGCGAACCTCATCGAATCGGGCGCGGAGGCCAAGGAAGTGATCGCCGACGGCATGGTTTCGGTCAACGGTGAGGTCGAGGATCGTCGGGGCCGCCAGCTTCGTGACGGCGATGTCGTCGAGATCGGCGGGATGGCCGCCAAAGTGGAAGCCCCCGCCTGATCCCGCGACTTCTGACTAACTTTCGCGAACTACGACGCCGTCCTGGTCGCTGTAGACGATCTCGCCGGGGTTGAAGGTGACTCCGCCGATTTCGATCGGCACGTTCTTCTCGCCCGAACCAGTCTGAGTGCTCTTGCGCGGGTTGGTGCCCAGCGCCTTGACGCCGATGTCGAGGGTGCGCAGGATCGCCGAGTCGCGGACAGCTCCGTTGACGATGACGCCGGCCCAGCCGTTGTCGACGCCGCGGCCGGCGATGATGTCGCCGACCAGGGCGGTGTGGATGCTCGCGTCACCGTCGACGACGAGGACTCCACCGTTGCCCGGTTCGCTGAGGGTCTGCTTCACGAGCAGGTTGTCCTGGAAGCACTTGATGGTGGTGATGGGGCCGGCAAACACTTCACGTCCACCGAACTGGGTGAACTGCGTGTCGCAGCTACGGATGTCGGGTCCGATCTCGTCGGCAAGGTCAGCGGTCGCTACAGGCTCGGTCATGCCCCACAGGATAGTCGGCGGGGCTCGGGCCTAGTTGTCGTCGGGGAGTATGCCGTTCAGCACTATGTCGGCAAGAGAATCGGCAAACGGTCCCGGGTCCGAGACGTCACGAACCGACAGCGCGAAGATGGCCGCGCCCGCCATGATGTCGAGGAGAGCGTCGGCGTCGACGCCACTTCGGATGTCGCCGCGCTCCCTCGCCGCTTCCAGTCGACGGTTCAGCTCGACGCGGACTCCGGCCAGTTGCCGCACCACGAGAACGTCGCGTAATTCCGCGTTTGTTCGCACTTCGCTCATCAGTCCGGGCGCCGCGGCCCGGGTGGCGGGAGCGGCGAACAGTGCCACCGCGCCCTGCACAAGCGCGCGAATCTGATCCGCGATCGTGCCCTCGGCGCCGAGTTCGGTGTCGATGTCCGCGCCCTGTTCGACGTCGAGCACGGGGTAGATCGCGTCGTTGACGATGTGTGCCTTCGACGGCCACCGACGGTAGATGGCCGGACGCCCCACTCCGGCACGCGTGGCGATGGCGTCGATGGACGTGCCGGCGTACCCCTTTTCTTCCAACAGTTGCCTGGTCGCGTCCAGTACTGCGTCGTCGATTGCAGGGTTTCGCTGCGGGCCCAGGCGGTGCTGAGTTTCGGAATCTTTGGACATTTTGGGCAAATCCCTTGCGGTATCGCTGTGATGGCCGTTACATTCTGTCACGGCTTTAGTCGATACATATTGTATCGACTATCGGCACGTGCGCATCGGCGCCACCGAACCACGAGGAGTGGTGATGAACCTTCGAACCGAAACAGAAACCTCAGGCGAAGATCCCGACTACGCCGAATTCGCCAGGCCCGGCGAATCCCGCAACGACCCGGCCGAGATGCGACGCAGCCTCGAAGGCTGGCTCGCGACCGTGCTGTGGCGAGGCTCGAAACCTTCCGTGACCTCGGTCGAGGTGCCGGCTGCGAACGGCATGTCCAACGAGACCGTGCTGTTCGATGCGACGTGGATCGAGGACGGGGTTCGAGCCGAGCATCGCCTGGTCGCCCGCATCGCCCCGCGAGACAGTGCGGTGCCGATCTTCCCGTCGTACAACCTGGACCAGCAGTTTCGGGTCATGAGCGCCGTCGCAGCTCATACGTCGGTGCCGATCCCGCGCGTGTACTGGTCCGAGAGCAACCCGGACGCGCTCGGCGGCGAGTTCTTCGTGATGGAACGGCGCGACGGCGAAATCCCGCCAGACGTCATGCCGTACACGTTCGGATCCTGGCTCTCGGAGGCTTCAGCGGACGACTGTTCTCGGCTCCAGCAGTCCTCGGTCCGAGTGCTGGCGGAGTTGCACGCTATGGCCGATCCACACCTCGCTCTCCCCGAGTTGTGTCGCGATGGTGCCGAACCGACTGGGGCAGAAGCTCTTCGCGTGCACCTCGAGGACCAGCGACGCTATTACGAGTGGGCAACAGCCGACGGACCAGGATCTCCGTTGATCGAGCGCGGCTTCGACTGGATCGAAGCGAACTTTCCCGCCGATGCCGGTTCCGCAGTGCTCTGCTGGGGTGACTCGCGGATCGGAAATGTCATCTACCGCGACTTCGAACCAGCGGCGGTCCTCGACTGGGAGATGGCCACACTGGGGCCGCGTGAACTGGACCTCGGCTGGATGATCTTCCAGCACAGGTTCTTCGAGGATCTCGCTGCCATGGCCGGACTCCCCGGAATGCCGGACTTCCTTCGTCGCGAGGCCGTGGCAGAGGTCTACGGCTCGCTTTCCGGCCACCAGGTTGCGGATCTAGATTTCTACATCGTGTACGCCGCGCTGCGGCATGCGGTGATCATGTTCCGAGTCCAAAGTCGCGCAGTGGCTTTCGGTCAGGCGGAATTCCCCGACAATCCGGACGAGATGATCCTGCACCACAAGACACTCGAAGCCATGCTCGACGGCACCTATTGGGAATCGCTCGCTACAGCCACGCTCACAACAGCGTCGGTCGCAACAGGAGATGCACGATGACACTGTCCCCGCTCGACGACTACCCGGTACATCAGATCGCCGAGACCATCCGCCACGTGGGCATCTCGGATCGAAACTTCTACGACCGCTACTACTTCAACTGCCATGCCGGCGTCGACGGCGACAGCGAGCCGCTGTTTCTCATCATCGGTCTCGGTCAGTACCCCAATCTTGGTGTGTGCGACGGCTTTGCGGTTCTTCGGCGCGGCGACGACCATATCGTCTTCCGGGCATCCCGCGCCTTGGGTGACGATCGTATGGACCTGTCAGTAGGCCCGTTGAGGATCGAGATCATCGAGGGTCTGCACCGTCTGCGGGTGGTGTTGGACCCGAGTCCCGAAGCGCCGGACCTGAGCTTCGACCTCACCTTCGAGTCCGACGGCCCCGCCAATCTCGAGGCCAGACATTTCCATCGCCAGCTCGAACGAGTCACCTTCGACACGCAACGATTCGTGCAGACCGGAACATGGTCCGGATCCCTGACCGTCGACGGCGACGTCATCCCGGTCACCCCGGAGACGTGGCGGGGTAATCGCGATCGATCCTGGGGTGTTCGACCGGTCGGCGAGGCGGAACCTCCTGGACGCAAGGCGGATCCGTCGATCGCCGGTAGTCAGAACTTCTTCTGGATCTACTCGATCATGCAATTCGGGGACTTCACCGTGGTCACGGTCGTTCAAGAGGATCAGCAGGGACGCCGAATTCTGGAGGATGCGACACGCGTCTGGGCGGATCGTTCGCGCGAGCCGGAGTGGTTGGGTCGACCGGACCACCAGCTCACCTTCATTTCCGGCACCCGCGAGGTGAAGAGCGGAACTCTGTACTTCCGGCGTCCCGGTGCACCAGGAGAATCCGACCACATCCTGGAGATAACCTGCGAACCGATTCTGCCCAACTACATCGGTGTCGGTACGGGCTACGGACTCGAGCAGGATTGGCGCCACGGGATGTGGCAGGGAGAACTGGTGGTTCAGGGCCTGCGAGAGAAGGTTTCGGACATCGAACCGTGGAAGAAGATGCTGTGCCCGGTCGACAATTTGGCCCGGTTCACCCTTGTAGAAGACGGCGTAACCCGCACCGGGACAGGCCTGTTCGAAGTAGCAGTCATCGGACCCCATCAGCGATACGGGTTCACCGGAATCGGTGACGTCGCACCGTAACTCCGGCTCGCCAAACCACAAATCCCAAACTACAGAGAGAGGTACTGCCACATGTCCACACGCTCACGAATGTTGTTCGCTCGCACTGCGAAGGCCGCCGCACTTGTTGTCACCGGAGGTCTGTTGTTTGCCGCTCCCGCCACGGCCATCCCGCTCGACTTGGGCTCTCTCAACACGGGATCGGTCGATCTCGGCTCGCTCGATCCTGTGCTCGCGCCGACACCGAACTTGGCCTCCGTGGCCAACTTTCGCGACGTCGCCGGCAATGACGGTAGGGGATACGCCACCGTCGACGGCTCGCACCTCAAGCGCGGCGTCATCTACCGGTCCAATGCGCTGACCGCGACCAGCGATGCAGACAAGGCGACGCTCACCGGCCTCGGACTTGCCGACGCCTATGACCTCCGCGGTTCAACCGAGATCTCCAACCCGTTCATCGGTGGCGCGGACAAGCTCCCGGACGGTGTGACGTACACGAACATCCCCATCGAGTTCAAGGATCTCACTCAGCTCGCCACAACGATCAAGTCGCCGGAAGAGGCCAAGCAGTTCTTGGTCGACACCAACCGCAGTTTTGTCACCGACCCTGTGCGCCGCGCCGGCTTCAAGCAGGTTCTCTCGGACATCGCTGCTGGTGACGGGGTGCAGTTGTTCCATTGCACTTCAGGCAAGGACCGCACGGGTTGGACCGCGATGTTGTTGCAGTCCATCGCGGGTGTCCCCGCCCAGACGATCATGGACGACTATCTGTTGAGCAACACCTACCTTCAGGCGACCAACGAGAAGATCCTTGCGCAGATCTCTCAGGCTCTGAGCCCGCAGGTAGCGACCAATCTCGAGCCGGCCCTCGGTGTCGATGCGTCGTACCTGGAAGCTGGACTCGCGCAGATAGCCAGCGATTACGGAACCGTCGACGGTTATCTCACCGAAGGTCTCGGACTCACTGCGGACACGATCGCACTTCTGAAGGCCAAGCTCGTCGACTAGTTGCGCGCCGCTAAAACGCTTGAACGAACGAGTACCAGTCGCCGTCGAACTCCTGGTATCCGATCTCGCCGTCGCGGCGGGGCTTGCCGAGATATGGTGCGCCGTCGGGTAAGTACGCCAATCCGATCGAATCGATCAGACCGCCCTCGATGTGGAAGCGGCACCCGTTGCCGACGGGCCAGACCTGCAGGACCCGGTAGACGCCAATTGTTTGGTTGTCCAACGACTTCTGGCAATCCGCGGCCACTGCTTCGAGCGAATCTTTCGACAATGCAAACGCAACACGAGAAGGGACGGACAAGGTCACGAGCGCACCGGTGACGAGGACTATCACCGGCGCGATCGTGCTCAACCGGAGCGTTTTGTACTTCATCCAACCAATCAGGCTGAGTATCAACCACACTCCACCCAAACCGAGTAATACCGAGGCGGCGAGCGCAAAGAATGGAAAGTACACAACCGGCGGCATGAAGGACCACACGATGACGCCGCATGTGAGAGCGACAAGTACTGCGGTGACAATCGCTGCCACCTTCCACCAGGATGCCGGACTTCCACGCTCAGTTGTCGGATCACCGTCAGTCATCGGATCACCCTTGCACAAGGCAGTAATTGTGGGGTGGCAACGAATGGAATTGTTGCCACTGGTTTACGTCGAGGCCGTCGTGCGTTGAACCGAGAATTGGTCACTTTCAGCGCCGGCTATCTCTCTGATGCCGGAGGGTATGGTCGGATTGTGAACCAGGATCTGATCATTCGCCGCTACCTACCCTCGGATGAGGATGTGGTCGTCGACCTGTGGTCGCGCGCTGCCCGTGAAGCCCATCCATTCCTTGCAGGCGAGGGGACCGGTGAGCGGGAGCAGAAGATGCGAGAGGTCTATCTGATTCAGGCCGACAATTGGGTGGCTGAGCACAACTCCGAAGTTGTTGGCCTGTTGGGAATGATCGGCTCCGAGATCGGGGGACTGTTCGTCGCGCCGGCATCACAGGGGTTGGGTGTCGGTCGGGCGTTGGTCGAACACGCCACAACCATGCACGGCGAGGTGACACTCGAGGTTTACACACTCAACGATCGCGCACGCAGGTTCTATGCGCTGATGGAGTTCGAAGAAGAGGGGCGCCGACACGACGCCGAGACAAACCATGAATTGATCACCCTGCGTCGTACTGGTCGCGACTCCTCCCAAGCGCCGGCATGAGAAATACGGATCAGCCCAGCACGGGCCTGACACTGTGCACCGATCTGACGGCTACCGATTGGCTGGTCGATCAGGATTTGCCTTGGTATCAGTTGGCTGGGCGCGGCCCGATCGGATTTCCGAAGTATGCGCGCCTGCGGTTCATCCCAGATCCGAGCTTTCCCGGTCAGAAATCCAATGATGTCGATTTCGATCAAACCGGGCCGGAAGAGAAAGTGCTGATCGGCTTCGCCCTGGATGTGTTGTCCACTTACACAACCACACCCGACGAGTGCTATTTCTGCATGTGGACCGGGTGGGGGTCGGCAGTCGGTGATGACGTTCCGCGGTTCGAGATCCCCAATCGTGACTACTGGCTCTTCCGTGGAACGCTTGCCGACTACGCCGATTGGAGCGTGGAGAACTCAGCTCGTTGGCCGTGGGGTTCTTCCCCTGATCCGGCCTTCATCTGGCCGGCGGATCATGCATGGTGCATAACCAATGATGTCGACCCACATTTCGCGATCATCGCCGCCCCTGAGGAAGCGATCATTCGAATTGTGGCCGATTCGCGGATCGATGCCGTCCTCGACGACCCGGATATCGTTCCGCCGTATTGGCACTGACGACCGATCACGGCCAAGTCTCGAGTTCGACTACCAGCGTGTTCCAGCGGACGCCGAAATTTGTGGGGACCTGACCCGTCTCGCAGTACACCGTCGGCCCGTCGAAGACGACGTTGAAGAGACCGGAATGAATTGTCGTCAAGAGTGTTTCGTGTTGCACGAGGTGGCCGGGCCGCGCTTTCACCCGTACGCGCCCGGTGGGCTGAGTGCGGTATTGCGTCCAGAGGTAGCGATCCCACACCAGGCAACCTCTCAACCGCACCTCGCCGACGCTTCCGACATCGTCGCCGATCAGTGTCGTAAATCCGTGTCCGATATGGGCTATGTGCTCAGTGCGGCCGTCGATTGTCACGGTCGCGATGCGTGCATCGATTTCGCAGCACACCTCGGCAGGAAGGTCCAACATTTCGGGACTGGCCCAGTAGGTCGTCGGTTCGCAAGTATCGCCAGGCATGGGGGTGTCGCGCCACGGTTCGAGATCCTCGAGCATCCAGAGTTGCGCCACCGTGCAAGTATCCCAACGCGTCTACGCTTGGGCCTGCTGGTCTGCCTGCAGGTGCTTGACCGGGCATCCCGTGGGGAAGGTGCCGAGGTCTTCGACCTTGTAACCGTTCGGGTAGCTGCGGATGTTGGGTAGCTCGCGGGCGAATTTCCGCTTCGTACGCACCGGGAAGAAGCGCAGCAGACGCGCACGGACCTTCAGCGCACCGCGCGAGACGACGCGCATCGCGGTGCTCGGGTGCTTGTAGTGGAAGGCGTCGAGTAGGTGATCGTCCATGAGGGCGAAGGCGAATCCCTTGACCAGAGCCTTCGGCGCCAGGTTGTTGGGCGGGAAGGTGCACATCAGGTCGAGGGTGGAATCGGCGACCGCCCGAGCGCCGGGGTCGAATGAAAAGTGTTCGCGCTCATAGTCGTCGAGAAGTCTGACGAACCCCTCGTAGGTGTCAGGAGTGTCCTTGATGTTCATGTACCGACCCAGGTGGCGGTAATAATTCGTCGACCCGACGATCTCGTTGTCGGTCATCTTCCGCCAGCCGTACTCGTCGAGCCATCTGACCGGCGTGACGACAAAGGTGGCCAGAACGTAGAGCATGTCGTCGTTGGAGATGTCGTAAGAACCGTGCATCTGATTCATTCGACGGACGCTCTTGCGGCCTTCGGTGCTGCTGAGGCCGTGCTCGAGGATGGCGTCGAGGATCAGGCTGGTGTCGTCGTAGCGCTTTTGAACCTTGTCGGTGAACTCGCCCGTCGAGAAGAGGAGCTTGCCGATCGAGGGAACCGCGTACGTGCGAAAGAGGGCGAAGCTGAGCGCCTGATTGATGTCCCAGGGAAACTCTTGCGCCGCGAGAATGCGCGACATCTCTTCGTAATCGGTTTCGGGATCGAGTCGATCCGTGCGACTGCGGAGGTCGTAGCGCTTCATCTGAACACTCCCTGGGACTGGTCTGCGCGCTGCAGAGGTAGGTGTGAGCTGCACCACCGACTGTAGTTCTGACAACACGCGTTGTCTAGGGGTGTGAATAGTCGACTTTCCATCGTTTCGGGCGTTGTACCAGGGGTATCCGGAGAGTGTTGTCGACCCGAGGAGCAGCTATGAGCGTCACACGCACGGCCGGGGTTTTTGCGGCCATCGGATTACCGATTGCCGCGAGCGTCATGTTCGCCGGAGTCGCCTCGGCTGATCCGCCCCACCCTTTCGGCGGCGCAGCCGTCACCATCGGGTGCCCGAATCAGGGGTCACTGGCCTCCTTGACCGGGCTCACCGGCCAGTCCGGACCAGAGTCCAATCCGCCCATCGCCAAGGGTGATATTCGCTTCGATTCGTTCCCGGCAGCCGCGCCCATTCCGGCGGCGGGTCAGGTGACCGTTGCGTGGGTCAACACCGACACGGGTAAGTCCGGAATCGTCGACCTGGTAGGGGCGTACCCGTATCTCTCTGCGACGGTGAATACCGGCGTCGGCAATGTCGTTGCGACGGCGTTCGGTTCGATCAATTGGGGCAGTAGTCCCATCTGCCAGTCGAATCCGACGATCGGCAGGTTCATAGCCTGATCTTCGGCCCCTGATCGTCACGGCCTGAACGGGCACAGGGTTGGCGGTATCGCGTGATTATCTGTCATCTCGGAGATACCGCCGTGTCCGTCCCATCCCATATTCTGAAACGTGTTAGTTGAAAGCATATTTCAGGGATGGAAAAGGTGGCGACGTGAACGGGTCGAGCGCGCGTCAGTTGATGAGCCAGATGCTCGTCGAGAAACGAAACAGTCTTGCGCCCGAAATGGTCGGCATGCGCTGCGAGGGTGCTCGCCGCATGCACGGCCTCAGTCGGCGTGATGTCGCGCAGATAGCCGACATCAGTTTCAATCACTATCAGCGGCTGGAACAGGGTACGTCCGTTGGTGTTTCGGCTCCGGTCATCGTACGTATCTGCGACGCCTTGTTGATGGAAGACGACGAGAAGGCGCGCATGCTGGCGTTGCACCAGGCATGGGCGCGCCCTCGTCGACCGCTGGCTGGATCCCGAGTTGCCGGACCTCAGGCCGCCGGTGAAATCTCCGGTAGGCAGCGGGCCAGTTCGGCCGGCGTGTAGAAGAAACTCCCGGCGCTCACCGGAGCGCACGGGGCAGCAAATGCTGTCTCGCGCTCGTTGTAGAGCATTCGGACCAGCCGATCACCGTCCGGTCCGGCGTAGACGTCCCACTGCACGTTGGCGGCCATCGGGCTGACATTCGCTCCGCGCCAGGGGTTGTTCGCATAGGTGTAGAGATCACCCTCGGCCTGCGAGACGGTGCTCCCCGGCAGTTTCAGGAGCGCAGCGAAGGGGATGATCGTTTCTGCGTGTGCAAACCGGAAGTCCGCTCCCGGTACGGCGGCGTCGCCGGTGTGTTCCTGCAAGCCGCGCAGGAACTCGTCGCGCAGGACGGTTGCCATCCGGTAGGTGACGTCTTCACCGGTGAAGCCAGGGCCCTTGGCGTAGAAGTCCTCGGCGTCGTTCGTGTACGCGAGCCACTGAGCGTCGTCGGAGTCGATGAACCGCTCGAAATTCCACTTGCCTTCTTCGGCCATGCCCGGAGTGATGATGTACGTGTTGTACAGCATGTACGCGGCGTCGACCTCGTTGTCGATCGTGCTGGAACCCTTGCCACGGTCGACGAGTGAGAACTCGCCCGCACTCAGCCGGTTCACGAAGTCCTCCGAGTAGAGCCTGAGCATCATGTGCCGCGAGACCTCGCGGGTGCGGGGAAGATCGGCGATCTGGTCGTCGACGGCTTTCAGTCGAGGATCCGACTCTTCGTAGTCCTTGTAGTCGGCGTTTTCATCCGAGTCGTGGAAGTAGAGAAGGTCGGCATCCGTGGTCACCGGCGCAACGTCACCGGCGACGGCCGGAAACGCACCGGTCAGGCCCTGAGCGAAGTTCTCGGCGCTGTCCACGGCACGGTCGACGCCCGACGAAGTCAAAGTGATGGTGCCCTGTTGCGCTGCGATGGCGTCGAACAATTGAGGGAGGCGCTCGGTGACGCGCGCTCCGAGCTGCCGATGTTCGGTGACCCCGAGTCCGCTGAGGTTGCCGTACCCCAGCTTCTTGTTGGCGTCCATGAGATCACGAAGCGCCGGGCCGAATTCCTTGCCGACGGGTGTCAATGCGTTCTCGGCTTCGGCGATTTCCCACAGCTGCAGGCTCAGGTCGTCGTACTTCAGGCTCGACAGTGCTCTGGAACCATGGCGCGCAACACTTTCCGTGTACACCGGGATGTATCCGGTCGGCGGCGCCTGATAGTCGGCGATGCGCTGGCCGGGAGTGTAGGGCGTCTTGGAGGTGAAACCGCCGTTGCTGACGGTCGGTGTCTCTGTCGAACCGGAACTCGAACCGGCGTCGAGCGAACCGAACGGTGACGCCGTGGCGATGGACTGGACGCTGCTGGTGACAAGCACGAGTCCGACAGCGCCGGCAGCGGCCAGCACGCCGAAGCGTGAGCTTCGCATGGTGAGTTGATCCTCTCCGTCGGTGCCGGGGTGACACGACGGAAGGAAAGTTAGAACAGCTAAGCGTCCGAATTGCACCTATTTGCCCATGTGCAGATGGACGCGGGGTTACAAGTTTCGGATCCGCCGAGCTCAGGAGGGTTTGGCGGCAATCCCGATCGACACGGAGAGCGACAACGCGATGAGGGTCATGGCCAGCCACTGGTAGCTCTTGGGCGTGGGCTGCTTCTTACGTCCGAACTTGCTCACTGATGTCTCCCGTTTGTCCGTGGGTACTCAGCACATATTACTGTTCCATTACCCCGATGGCGCGGTCGACGGGAAAAAGTGTGCGATCAGACAGGATCGGTCAAGTTGCAACAGTGACGCTACGGAGGAGCAGTGCGGTTGCGGCAACGATGATCACGTATGTCGTGACCCGATTCGAGGTGAGCAGAGAGATTCTGCGGGCGACCAATGTCCCGAGGGCGTGACCGCACAGCAACAGTGGGGACAGTGCGAGGGCTGTCAGCAGTTCGGCGCGAGTGATGCCCACCTGAAACTGCAATGCAGCCAGTGTGGCCGCGGCCATGAGGAGAAAGATCGTCGAGAGCGTCGACCGTAGTTCGGCAGCGTTCGGCGTCCGATATGTCAGTGAAAGTGGCGGGCCGGGCATGGCAGCCAGTGCGCCCATGAAGCCTGCCGCGATGCCGGCGCCGGCGAGTGCATGGCTGGTGCCGCCGAAGGACTTGCCCGTGAGGAGGGCTGCTCCCGCGGCCAATGCGACGACGGCAACCAACACGTGCACGACGGTTACCTCGACGCGGCCGAGGAACCACAGACCCGCAGCAATTCCGGGAATCATTGTGGCACTGGCGATCAGTACCGCTTTCAGGTCGCAGTGCCGGCGTTCCCGGATTGCGACCAAGCCCATGATGGGTAGCGTGAGAAGTAGAAGTGGTGCCGGAACCAGCTGTGGCGCAATCAGAATCAGGGCAGGGCCGGCGACCAGACCGAAGCCCGATCCCGTTGCCGACTGAATTGCAGACGAGCCGACGAGTACGCAGGCGACCAGGATAAGAATCACATTCCCATTCTCTGGGCAGTCTGGCACTGCCGGAAGATCCAGATCGTGCAAGCATTGAGGGGGCCAGTACCAGGAGGAACCGCAGTTGAGATCACACGAGAATTTGGATGATTTTCTAGCGGGCCGGTCGGCGTATCTCGATGCAGACACCACGATGCCGATGTACCGCCGCGTGCGCGCGATGATCGAAGATCTCCTTGCCCGAGGAGTATTCGACGGCGGACGGCCTATGCCGTCGACGCGGTACCTCTCCCAGGAACTCGGGGTCTCACGTAACACCGTTGCTGCCGCATACGACGAGTTGATTGCGCTCGGTGTGATCGAGAGCAGGCCTCGCAGTGGGCTTTACGCGGCAACGCCGCTGACACGCGCCGCGGCCGAGTCCGTCTCGTCGGCCGAACCCGTCGATTGGTCCACGTTGCTCCGACCCCGTGAGAGCGTCGAATTCACTCGTACTCTCGGGCATCCCGACGCTTTCGACTACCCGTACCCGTTCATCAGCTCCCAGCCCGAATTGCGTTCCTTCCCCGTGCGCGGTTGGTTGCGCGCCGCGAGTGAGGCAATGACCGGGCCGCATCTGCGATACAGCGTCCGTGACGCCGTCGATCAAGATGATCCGTTGCTCGTCGAGGCGCTCCGCAAGGAGATCCTGCCGTCGCGAGGAATCGAAGCGAGTTCCGACGAGATTTTGGTGACCAGCGGCACCCAGCAAGGGCTTTCGCTGATCGCCGATGTTCTGCTCGGGTCGGGCAAGATAATGGGTTTTGAGAACCCCGGATACCTCGATGCGATGCACATCTTCAAGCGCTCCGGTGTGGAATTGTCCCCGGTCCCGGTGGACGGTAGGGGGGCGGTGTTCGATCGATCGACGGTGTTCGATGCCATGTACCTCACACCGAGCCACCACCACCCCACCAACGTCACGCTGAGTCTGCCGCGCCGGAAGCTACTTCTCGAATTGCTCGAAGAGAGAAACGGTTTCGTGATCGAGGACGACTACGACAGTGAATTCCGCTTTCGCGGTCGGCCGACCCCCTCGCTGAAATCGATCGGAGACAACCGTCGAGTCATCTACCTCGGATCCTTCTCGAAATTTCTCTCGGCGGGTCTTCGGATCGGTTACATCGTCGCCGATGCTCCAGTCATTGCCGCACTTCGGGCCGAGCGTCATCATCGAACCAAACACCTGCCCGGTCACATCCAGCGCTCGCTCGCGCTTTTCATCACCTCGGGGGACTACCACAAGGTTCTGCGCTCGCACCGTCGTCGACTCAAGCAGAATTGGGAGATCATCACCGAGTCGATCAACACGTACATGCCACGTGTGGAAGCATCATCGTTTCCTCCGGGCGGTGTCAGTGTCTGGTACACCGGCCCGGAGGATCTCGACGCTGCAGAGTTGACCGAAAGGGCAGCGAAGCAGGGGATTCTTGTTGCTGACGGATCGCGATACTTCTTTCCCGGCACCGGCTCGCACAATTGCTTGCGGCTGGGCTTCGGTTCGATAGCCCAGCAGTCGATCGAGCCCGGCATCGCCCTGCTCGGGGGTATTGCTCATCGAATGCTCGACGAGACTCGCCGAATCAGTGGGTGAGGCCCCTGGCTCGGTGTGCTCTGGCAACCCGGCCGACCGCGAGAGCCATCGCGGCGCGTCTGAGTGTGGATCCGGTAGTCGCAGCCTGATCGAGTACCGACGACCACGCTGCGGTCATTCGATCATCCAGTCCACGCTCGACGTCGGAGAGCGTCCACCAGTAACCTTGTTGTGCCTGAACCCATTCGAAATACGAGACCACAACTCCTCCGGCATTTGCGAGGATATCCGGCACCACAAGCACTCCGGATCGTTCGAGGATCCTGTCCGCCTCGGCCGTGGTCGGTCCGTTTGCGCCCTCCACGATGATGCGAGCACACACCCGAGATGCATTGTCGGCATTGACAACGCCCTCGACTGCCGCCGGCACCAACAGGTCGACATCCAGTTCGAGTACCGCCGCCGGATCAATCGGGAGTCCTCCACCGAACGCCGCAACTGTGCCACGTTCTTCGGAATGTGCCCGCAGACGCGACAAGTCGAGACCGTCGGCGTTGTGCACTGCGCCGAATCTGTCACTGACGGAGATGATTCGAACCCCCGCCTCGGCAAGGTAGTCTGCGGCATCCGCGCCGACTTTGCCGTATCCCTGAACGACTGCCGTCGCCGAGGACGGTGCAATGCCTTCTTTCGCCAAAGCCAACAGCGAGATGTGAGCGACGCCGCGAGAAGTGGACGTCCGTCGGCCGAGCGAGCCGCCGAGATCAAGGGGCTTGCCTGTCACAACGCCCGGGACACCACGACCCCGAGTTGCGGAATATGCGTCCATCATCCAGGCCATGGTCTGCTCGTCGGTGCCGACGTCCGGAGCGGGAATATCGTTGTCCGGCCCTATGACGGGTGAGATTCCCTGGGTGTACGTCCGGGTGAGACGTTCGAGTTCGGCGGGGGACAGTGTCCGGGGATCGACGTCGACTCCGCCTTTCGCCCCGCCGTAGGGGATGTCGAGAAGCGCACACTTCCATGTCATCCACATCGCCAGAGCACGGACTTCGTCCAGATTTACCTCGGAGCTGTATCGGATCCCACCCTTGGCCGGCCCGCGGGCGATGCTGTGCTGCACCCGGTATCCGGTGAAGACCTCCACGTCGCCGTTGTCGCGGACAAGAGGAACGCTGACGGTCGTTTCACGCCTGGCAGCGCCGAGGATGCGGTGCAAACCTTCGGGGTAGCCCAGGACTGCCACTGCCTCCGCGAGTTGAACACGCGCGTCGTCGAGCGCATTCGCCTGAACTGTCGGCACTGTCACCGGGGGCCGTCGTAGTAGGAATCGGCTACGTCCAGCGCAGTGTCGAGCATGGCAAGCGCAGCGTCGACTTGTGCGGGGGTCACGGTGCACGGCGGGACCACGTGGATGCGGTGGTAGTTGTTGAAGACCAGCAGCCCCGCCTCCCGCGCCGCTGTCATGGTCCGACCGATCGCAGCGTTGGTGCCGCCGTACGGGGACAGTGGTTCGCGTGTCTCACGGTTCGTGACGAGATCGAGTGCCCAGAAGACTCCGAGACCTCGGACGTCTCCGACGCTCGGGTGTTTGTCAGTGAGAGCAGCGAGCCCCGGACCGAGTGACGTGCGGCCGATGAACTCGGCATTCTCGACTATGCGTTCCTCGTGCATCGTCGTGATGGTGGCCACGGCGGCGGCGCAGGCGAGCGGGTGGCCGGAGTACGTCATGCCGCCGGGGTACGGACGCTCGGCAAACGAGTTGTAGATCTTCTCACCGACGATGACTCCACCGAGGGGCACGTAGCCGGAGTTCACTCCCTTGGCGAAGGTGATGAGATCGGGGACGACATCGTAGTGGTCGATTGCCAGCCAGGCTCCCGTGCGACCGAAGCCGGACATGACTTCGTCACAAATCATGACGATGCCGTATCGGTCGCAGATGTCCCGGACACCCTTCAGGTATCCGGGCGGTGGCGGCATGATGCCGGACGTGCCGGGAACCGATTCGACGATGATTGCTGCAAACGCTGACGGACCTTCGAATCGGATCAGAGTTTCGAGGTGCTCCAGTGCGCGCTCGGACTCCTGTTGCTCCGTCTCGGAACGAAACTCGGACCGATAGAGAAACGGTCCGTGAAAGTGGACAGCTCCTGAGTTGCCGTAGTCGTTCGGCCAGCGACGGTGATCGCCGGAGAGATTGATAGTCTCCGCCGTCGCACCGTGGTAGGAGCGGTACGCCGAGAGAATCTTGTATCGACCGGTGTGGAGGCGCGCCATGCGGATTGCGTGCTCGTTGGAATCCGCACCGCCACTGGTGAAGAAGACTCGATCCATCCCCTCGGGGGAGATCTCGGCGATCAGTCGCGCCGCTTCGGACCGAGCCTCGTTCGCGTGAGCAGGTGCGATGGTGCACAATTTCGCTGCCTGTTCCTGGACGGCGGCGACAACCTTCGGGTGCTGATGTCCTACGTTGGTGTAGACGAGTTGCGAGGAGAAGTCGAGATATTCCTTGCCTTCGCCATCCCAGAGGTAGCAACCTTCACTACGTTCGACAACCATGGGTTGCAACGACTTCTGAGCCGACCACGAGTGGAAGACATGCGCTCGATCCAGTTCGTAGGTCCGTTGTGACGTGCTGAGTGCGGGAGCTGCCATGGCAGAAACCTCCTGATCGAGGGTTGAACTTCTTCAGTCCACTCAATGATGGAGAACAGTGGTGGCCCGTCGCCAGATCCAGATCGGACGCGATCTGGAGGGGCCAGTTACACAGAGGAACCATCGCGTTAACACGAGTCGAGTACGTTACGACTGGCCCGAGAAAATGACCCTGCAGGTGGCACTGGAGCAGGTGCCAGATTATGAGCAGACTGGTGAGCAGTTCATTCGATGCCGATGGGAATCTCCCAGGGCATGAACAACATTCACCAGCAGGATTCTGCAGCATCATTCTCGAAGGAGTTCCCCACTATGTCCGTCATGAAGACTCCAGTAGCTGTGGTCACCGGGGCCAGCAGTGGCATCGGCGCGGCGACGGTTCGGCACCTCGTCAAGGAGGGATTCGATGTGGTGATGGGTGCGCGCAGGATGGATCGGCTAGAGGAGTTGGCGGCCGAAACGGGCGCTCGCGCTCTACCTCTCGACGTGACCGACGTCGCCTCGGTTGATGCTTTCTGCAACCTGATCGAGCGCTGTGACGTGTTGGTCAACAATGCCGGTGGCGCGCTCGGCGCAGACAGTATCGCCGATACCGACGAGGCGGACTGGACCGCGATGTTCGATGTGAATGTCCTGGGTGTCCTGCGCGTCACGCAACGGTTGCTGCCACGGTTACGTGAGAGCGGGAACGCCACCGTCGTGAGTATCGGATCGATCGCCGGCCGCGAGCCGTATCTGGGAGGGGGAGGGTACAACGCTGCGAAACATGCTGTGACAGCACTCACTCGGGTGTTGCGACTCGAACTTCTCGGAGAGCCGATCCGTGTCTGTCAGATCGATCCGGGCATGGTGGAGACGGAGTTCAGCATGGTGCGCTTCGGCGGTGACAAGGAGCGTGCCGCCGCCGTGTACGCCGGCGCCGATCCACTGACCGCCGACGATATCGCGGATTGCGTTGCTTGGGTCGTCACTCGCCCGAGTCGGGTCAACGTCGACTCGATGCTTGTACTGGCCCGCGATCAGACCTCGGCTCAGCGAGTACACAGGAGGACCGCATGACCACCACCAGTTCCCCGCCGACCGCGGTGGCGCCGTCGTTGGAGACCGGGAGGCCTGATCGAACACCCCTGCGCAGAAAAAGACACCTGTCGTCGAAGCGATTGCGGTCCATCGGCGTTCGTGTAGTTGCGTTGCTCGTCTTTCTGGTTCTGTGGTGGGGAATCACTGCTGCCGGTGTGATCGACGAATTGTTCCTCCCGTCACCGAAGTCGGTATGGGACGCGTTCGTCAGAGCCAACACGTGGCACCAGATTGCGCCCGGTGTGGATCGTGAAGTCCTCGGTGAGCAGAACTACTTCCTGTGGGAGCATCTGATCGCGAGCGGCCAACGGATCGCTGCCGGAGTCGGTGCGGCCGTGATTGTCGGCCCCCTCATCGGTTTCGCCATGGGGATGTCTGCGCCGATACGCACCTTCGTCGAGCCGTACTTGAACTTTCTTCGTGCATTGCCCCCACTCGGCTACATCGGATTGCTCATCGTTTGGTTCGGTATCGGTGACACTTCGAAGATCTGGCTCCTGTTCCTGGCTGCATTCCCTCCGATAGCCATCGCCACGTTGAACGGAGTCACCTCGGTCAAGGTCGACCAGATCAATGCGGCAAAAGCATTGGGTGCAAGCCGAACCCAGGTTCTGACCAACGTGGTCTTTCCATCGACGCTGCCGGAAGTGATCAACGGCATCCGTATTGCAGTCGGATTCGCGTGGACCACTGTGGTGGCAGCCGAACTCAACAACGGTATTCCGGGCATCGGCGGACTGGCCTATCTGGCCGGAACTCAGCTCGATACGCCGTTGACCATCGCCTGCATCATCGTCATCGGTTGTGCTGCGCTCGTTCTCGACTCTGTGATCAAAGCGATCGGAACAGTCGTGGCGCCATGGAAAGGTAAGGCATGAAAATCAATTCGAGAAAGCTTGTCATCGCCGTCATCGCGTCCGGAACTCTGGGCATGAGCCTGACTGCGTGCGTGGAGACGGGGCGCGGTGAGATGAGTCGATCGACGGGTGCCACGACCAGTTGCCCCGTGACAGTGAACGAGTCGATCACGACTACCGCGCGGATCGGCTACCAGGACATCCCGAACGGCGATCTGATCGTCAAGGATCAAGGTTTGCTGGAAGCCTGCATGCCCAATGCCGATATCACTTGGAGCAAGTTCAGTTCGGGGCAAGACGTCGTCCAAGCCTTCGGTTCTGGCAGCCTCGATCTCGGAACACTCGGTTCGAGTCCCGCTACCATGGCCTTGTCGTCGCCGCTGAACATTCCGATGCAAGTGATATGGATTCAGGATGTGATCGGGAAAGCGGAGTCTCTGGTGGTCAGGGATCCGTCGATCACCACGCTGGAAGGGTTGCGCGGCAAAAAGATCGCAACACCTTTCGGCAGCACCTCTCATTACAGTCTGCTGGCCGCGCTCGGCGCCGCGAACATGTCGGCTGACGTCACTTTGATGAGCCTGAAGCCGGATGCGATGCTCGGCGCTTGGCAGGGCGGCCAGATCGATGCGGCGTGGGTCTGGGACCCGACATTGTCGAAGTTGACAATAGACGGTCGCGTCATCCTGAGTAGTGGGGATGTGGCGAAACAGGGCGCACCCACCTTCGATCTTTCGGGAGCCACAACGGCTTTCACTACATCGAACCCCGAGTTCATGGAGATGTGGACGAAGTTGCAGGACTTTGCGGTCGGACGGATCAACGCCGATCCCACCGCAGCAGCCGTCTCGATGTCTGCACAGCTCGGCATCGCACCGGACGTGATCATTCCTCAGCTCGTGGGGTACACATATCTTTCGGCTGCAGAGCAGGCCGGCCCGGACTATCTCGGTGGGGCTTTTGCGCAGAGTTTGGCAGGAACAGCGGAGTTCCTTCTACAGCAGGGCAATATCGATGCGGTCAGCACGCCCGGCAAGTATGCAGACGGAATCTTCAACGATGCGGTCGCGAAGGTGGGACAGTCATGACAACGGAAGGTACGGACCTCAGTACTCGAGTAGTTCTCACAGAGGTGCGCAAAGAATACGTCACCTCCGACGAAACGGTCGTCGCCCTCTCGTCGACGAGTTTGACCTTCGAGCCCGAGGAATTCGTATGTGTCGTAGGTCCTTCCGGTTGCGGTAAGACTACGCTGCTCCAGATGCTGGCTGGGTTCCAGACGCCCACCGAGGGAACCATCATGGTGGGAAACACCCACATCAAAGGCCCGGACCCGGACCGTGGTGTGGTGTTTCAGCATTCGAATCTGTATCCATGGTTGTCGGTGCGGGGAAACGTCGAGTTCGGGCTCAAGATGAGGGGTGTTCCGCGCCGCGAACGCGCTGACGAAGCCGAACGTATGTTGGAGCTCGTCGGCCTGGAGCAGTACGGAAACCGAAAGCCGTACCAGCTGTCGGGTGGTCAGCAGCAGCGATGCCAGATTGCGCGCGTCCTGATCACCGACCCACGAATCATTCTGATGGACGAGCCTTTCGGCGCTCTCGACGCTATGACACGCGAGAGGCTGCAACTGGAACTGCTCGAGTTGTGGCGTGAGCGTCGCAAGACGGTCTTCTTTGTCACGCACAGTGTCGAGGAGGCGATTTTCCTCGGCACGCGGGTCATCGTGATGGGAGCGCGCCCTGGACGGGTGATCTACGACCGCAAGGTGTGGTTCAAGAAAGGCAGCCCTCGGTCGACCGACACCGAAATCCGCTCGACGCCGGAATTCGTCGCCATGCGAGACGAAGTAGCGGCCAAGATCTACGAAGCACAGGGATTGATCGGCGCCACGGTTGCGCTCCACTGAACGTGAGGATTTTGTAAATGAAAGATGTTCGGAAGAAACGATTTACCCGTACCGCCGGCTGCATCGTCGCCTTGGGTGCGATGGTCTCCATGGTGGCGTGCTCCAACGCGAACGCCGAGGGGTCTCTCTCGTTCGGAGAAGAGCCGCCTGCACCGCTGTCGCCGGGAACATTGGTCACGTCGCACGACTTGACGGAATCGGCCGCATTGCCAAGCGCAGCAAAGAACCAGCGCGTCACTTATATATCCCAAAGTGCCTCCGGCGAAGCCATTCTGGTATCGGGAGTGGTCGCCATCCCCAAGACGCCGGCTCCGGTTGGAGGCTGGCCGGTCGTCAGTTGGGCGCATGGAACCACCGGCGTAGCCGATGCGTGCGCACCTTCCGCTGATACGCCGAACGGACCGGTCCACGACTACCTCTCGGTGGTCGATCAGACCCTTGACCGGTGGGTCGAAAACGGTTACGTCGTGGTGCAGACGGACTACGAGGGCCTGGGCACACCCGGCGGTCATCCGTACATGAACGGAACCAGTGAAGCCAATGCCGTAACCGACATCGTTCGCGCTGCGCGTCAGATCGACGAGCACGTCGGCAAGGACTGGTTTGCCATGGGCCACAGCCAAGGCGGGCAAGCTGTGGTCTTCACCTCGGCTATCGGCAAGGACCGAGCACCTGAGCTGAACTTGAAGGGTGCGGTGTCGATCGCTCCAGGGAACGGAACCGCGCAGATTCCGGAACTGGTCGCGTCCGGTAATCAATCTATGGCAGGTGGAGTGCCATTCGTTCCGATCATTCTTCTCGGAGTCCAGGCAGTCGATCCGTCGGTCGTCCCCGAGCAACTTCTCTCGGATCAAGCGCAACCGCTGCTCGAGGCAGCGCGGACTGGTTGCCTGGCGGCGGTGAGAGCAGTGCCGCCGGTTCCCGTCGACCAGATCTTTCGTGAGGGCGCAGACCTGACAGCTCTAACGGCGAACTTGAACGAACAGGAATTGACGACTGTTGCGCCAAAGGTGCCGACGCTGTTCGCGCAGGGGACGGCTGACGTTCTGGTGTCGGTGGCCAGTACCACCGGCGCGGTAGAGGATTTCTGCGCCAAAGGGTCGGCTGTCGAATTCAAGACCTATGAGGGCGCCGACCACCGTGGCGCAATCGCGGCTTCCTACGAAGACGCGAAGGACTTCACGAGCAGGATCCTCGCGGGTGGTCGCGTGACGCCAGGTACTTGCTGAACGACATGTCGGAGGGCGGGCGAGCCTGGAGGCCCGCCCGCCTTCGTCGTCAAGAGGTCGTGCGCAGCTCCCGTCGCAAGATCTTGCCCGTGACGGTCTTGGGCAGTTCCTCCACCAGCACCACGGAGCGTGGGTACTTGTACGCCGCCATCCGCTGCTTGCAGTGATCGATCAAGTCTTCCGGCGTCACCGAGGCCCCCGCGACGAGGCTGACAAACGCCTTCACCGTCTCACCGCGGTATTCGTCGGCGATCCCGACGACTGCCGCCTCACGGACTGCGGGGTGCTCGGCAAGAACGTCCTCGACCTCGCGTGGCCACACCTTGTAGCCGGACGCAATGATCATGTCCTTCTTACGGTCGACGACGTAGAACCAGCCGGCTTCGTCCATGAAACCAACGTCGCCGGTGTGGAACCACCCGTCGCGAATGGCCGACGCACTCTCCTCCGGCTTGTTCCAGTAACCGCGCACCACCTGTGGACCACGGACGACCAATTCACCGATCTCTCCGATCGGCAGGACCGCACCGCCCTCGTCTTCGATGCGGACCACGGTGTTGGGTACTGGAACGCCGACGGACAGTGCCCCGGACGTGGGGTCGACGGGCGTGTCCGCCCCGACGGGAACGGCGTGAGTGGGCGACGTGGTCTCGGTCAGCCCGTAGATGTTGTGCAGCGCAGCACCGGTCATGGCGCGGACTGCCTCGGCGGCTGTCGGCGAGATGGGTGCGCCGCCGGAATACAGCAACCGCATGGAGGTGAAGTCTGCGGGCGCGCAACCCGGAGTGTTGAGCAGTGCGGTGAACGCAGTGATGGCGCCGACTGTGAATGTCGGGCGGTGCTCACGAATCGCGTCGAGCATCACCTCGGGCTGGAAGCGATAGGCCAGCACCAGCGGCATTCTCGCCAGGACGGACACCGCGATGTGACCGATCAACCCCGTGATGTGGAAGAGCGGTGCTACGCCGAGAACCGTGTCTTTCGGGGTGAGCCCCAGCCAGTCACGGTAGACCTGGGCGTTGAAGGTCATATTCGCGTGAGAGGTCATCGCTCCCTTCGGCGGACCTGTGGTTCCCGACGTATAGGTCAGTACCGCAATGTCTTCCGGTGCAGCGTCGGTAGTGATCGGATCGCCGAGACGATGCTGGTCGATCAGCGTCGCGAGATCGTCGGTACCGAGATCCTTCTTCACGATTCCGTCGAAAACCCGTGGATCGTTGCGGCTTTGGTACTCGAGTTCCGAGGTGGTGATGACTCGCCTGACCGGCGAGTCGGAGACGACGTTGCGGCCGACGGACTCGTAGAGCCCCTCGAGAGCGATCAGAACCGCTGCTCCGGAATCTTCGAGTTGGTATCCCAGTTCTCGTTCACGGCTCATGGGATTGATCGAGACTGCGACGCCGCCGGCTTTCCAGATTCCGGCGAGGGCGAGCACGAATTGCGGAACGTTCTGCAGGAAGAGTGCGACACGGTCTCCCTTCGTCAGACCACCTGCTCGTAGTGCGCGGGCCAGGGCGTCACTCTGCTGATCCAGTTCGGCGAAACTGAGTTGACCGTCGAAGTACTTCACAGCCGTGGCGTCCGGATCAGAGCGGACCGCCGCCGCCAACATTTCGAGCATTGTGGGCTGTTCGACGTCGATGTCGGGGGGAACGTCGTTGCGGTACAACGCCAACCAAGGGCGATCTTCGTATGTCATTTGATGGCAACCGGATTCACGGGAGAGCCGCTGGCCTTGGCAACCTTGAGCGGTGCGGCGACGTACAAGAACGTGTACTGGCCGTCGGACGCGCAGTCCGCGGCCAGCTTCTCCAGATCGCAGATCTCGGTGAACACCACACCGAGGTTGCGCATCAATGCGTTGTGGAGAACCAGTGCCACACCGTTTTCGGGGTCGGTGGTGACCTCGTTGGCAATGGTGTCGGTGACGAGGTTCGGAATCTCCATGTCCTGGAACCACTGGACGAGTTCGGGGCTGTAGATCAAGCCGGGCTCGCAGAAGCCCTCGTAGAAGGCCTCGCCTTGGTCGAAGAACAGCTTGAGGAAGTTGGTGCGGATGACGAGAATGTCACGCTTCTCGATGGTGACGCCCTGCGCTTCGGCGCAGGCCAAAAGATCTTGGTGCGTGAAGGTTTCGGCCTTGTCGAGGTTTTCCTTGCCGCGGAACTTCGCCATGTCGAGAAGTACTGCGCGTCCGACGACGCCGCGGTCGGCAATCGGTTCGACGCTGGCCTTCTCCAGGCCGCCGACAGTGGTATCAGCCGAGTATCCGTTCCACAGGGCGCCGTCGTACCAGACGTGGCCGAGTGCGTCGTACTGCGTCGAGCCCTGCAGGAATGCGTCGATCTTGTCGTCCGCGTAATGCAGGCCGCCGGGGAAGTTGGGGGCGTCGTCGCCGTCCCAGCTGCTCTCGTCGAAGATCTGTGTGCGCTCGGCGGGGCTCCGGCCCGGCCAGACCGGATCACCCTTGGGATCGCCGATAAGACGTTGGAGTGTGAACACGGAACCCTGCTTGATGGTTCCGACGCCGCGAAGCACCTGTCCGGCGTCGAGGTAGTTCAGTGAACCGACCTCGTCGGACTCTCCCCACTTGCCCCAGTTGCTGGGTGCGTCGCGCAGGAGTTCTCCAAGATATGGCGCCTCGGTCATGGTGATTCGATCCTCTCGCTACCGACACCGAACGATCGCTCGGGCGGACCTGGGTCTTTGTGATCCACATCATGTTCAGGCCGATAACTAGTAGTCAACACGTTCATAGATTTCCGTGGTCATCGCATTGTTGGAAATCCTATGTTCGGCAATACTGAACACTGTGACCGAATTTGAGAATGCTGTCCTGATCGGGGCGTCGATCCGGCAAGCGCGGCGTCACAGCGGGCTCTCGCTGCGTGAATTGGCCAGGCGTCTCGATGTCAGCCCGGCTACCCTCAGCGCTGTCGAGACCGGAAAGACCAGAGTCAGCGTCGACCGGTTGGCGGCAATCGGCGGGATTCTCGGAGTGCGTTTCGACGCTCTGCTCCCGGCTGCGATAGTGCGTCCGCCGGAACAGCCGCGATGGGGAGGCGACGACGCCGACCCGGACGCACATTTTCGCCCGAACGAGTGGCGAAGGTTCGGTCCGAGTTCGTTCGATCCGGTGTTGGCTGCCGCGCTCGCGGAGATGGTGAAGACCGGATATCACGGCGCTGCGATGCGTGAGATCGCCAAACGTGCGCAGATGAGTGTTCCGGGTCTGTATCACCACTATTCCAGTAAGCAACAGATGTTGGCCGAAATTCTCGACCTCACCATGGCTGAACTCAACACGAGATCGTTGGCGGCTATCGAAGAGGGCGAAAGTCCCGACGAAAGATTGGCTTTCCTTGTCGAATGTGTGACCTTGTTCCATATCTATCGGCGTGATCAAGGATTTCTCGGCGCCAGTGAAATGCGCAGTCTCACAGCCGAGAACAGGTTGCGCATCACGGAATCACGCAACTACCAGCAATGGTTGATGACGAAGCAAGTGGACGACGGAATCGCCGCCGGTGTGTTCGAGACGGATCGGCCGCGACAGGCCGCGCGTGCGATTGTCGTGATGTGTGTCTCTGTCGCGCAATGGTATCGGCCGAGTGGGCCGCAAACGCCCGAGGAAATTGCACGTGACTACGTGCGTTTTGCGCTCGATCTGGTGCGCCTTCAGCGACCGTGACGGACGTCATCCGGTTCGGGTGATGCGCCTGCGGACAAACGGGTCCATGCTTGGAAGGTATCCGTACCGCGACTCGAGTAAGGAACGAAACCCAATGTCTTCCAATCTGTCTCACAAGGCCTACATGATCGGTGCCGGCATCGGAAACCTCTCGGCTGCCGTCTATCTGATTCGAGACGGTGAGTGGAACGGTGAGGACATCACCATCATGGGCCTGGACATGCACGGAGCGAACGACGGCGAATCCGCCGCTACGTTTCAGCACCAGTACGGCCATCGCGAACTCGGTAACGACGCGGGTTTCATCAACCGCGGCGGCCGCATGCTCAACGAGGAAACCTACGAGAACCTCTGGGACATATTGAGTGCGGTTCCGTCGCTGGACAACCCGGGAAAGTCGGTGACGGATGACATTCTCGACTTCGACCACGCGCACCCCACGCATGACGTCGCACGGTTGATCGACCGAGACGGTATTCGCAACAAGGGCGAGAACGATTACAAGCACATGCAATTCGACAACAAGGACCGGTACTTGTTGACGAAGCTGATGACGATGCCGGAGTCGGACGAGGCAAAACTCGACGACATCAGCATCGAGCAGTGGTTCGAGGACACTCCGCACTTCTTCACCACCAACTTCTGGTACATGTGGGAGACCACTTTCGCTTTCAAGCGGGTGAGTTCGGCGATGGAGCTTCGCCGGTACATGAACCGAATGATTCTCGAGTTCAGCCGCATTCAGACGCTTGCGGGTGTCACCAGGTCCCCGTACAACCAGTACGAGAGCATCGTCTTGCCGATGCGGACCTTCCTCGAAGGTAAGGGCGTGAAGTTCGTCAACGAACTGAAGATCACGGAGTTCGTGTTCAAGGACACCCCGCTTCGAGACGAGATCATCGTGACGGGACTCGATTACGAGAACGTCCGCACCGGCGAGAAGGGCCGAATCGACGTGGCGGAAGGCGATTTCGTCTTCGACACCAACGGCAGCATCACCGACAGTTCGTCGATCGGCGATCTCGACACCCCGATCGTCGAAGACATGAGATACGCGCCGAGTGCGCTGCTGTGGAAGCAGGCCACCGAGCATTTCTACGATCTCGGGAATCCCGACAAGTTCTTCGGGGACCGGGCGCAGAGTGAGTGGACCAGCTTCACCGTCACCACTTCGTCACACGAGCTCATCAACGAGATTTCCCGAATCACCAAGCAGCTCCCCGGAAATGCACTCAACACGTTCGTGGACTCGAACGTGCTTCTGTCGATCGTGGTTCACCATCAGCCGCACTACCACGCGCAGAAGGAGAACGAAGGAGTCTTCTGGGGTTACTGTCTGTTCCCGCGCAAGGACGGCGACTACGTGAAGAAGCCGTTCATCGAGATGACCGGCCGGGAAATGCTGGAAGAGACTCTCGGGCATCTCGAGGCACTCGACGAGAGCGGTGCGCTCGCCGCGCGCCGACAAGAGATTATGGACAGCGTCGTGAATTCGATTCCCAGCCACATGCCTTACGCCAGTGCGCTGTTCAATCGGCGAGCCGTCGGCGACCGGCCGCTGGTGGTGCCGAAGCACTCCAAGAACCTGGCCTTCATCAGTCAGTTCGCGGAGTTGCCGTTCGACATGGTGTTCACAGAGCAGTACTCGGTGCGGTGCGCTCAGGTGGCCGTCTACAAGTTCCTGGGGATTCCGGAAGACAAGCTCACCAAGATGCATCACTACGAGAAGGATCCGAAGGTCCTCGCCAAGGCCGCAGTGACGATGTTCCGCTGAGGGGTGCTCAGCGACCGTGCCGCTTCTCGTAGTCCTCGCGAGTGCGATCGGCACGGCGCTGGGCCTTCTCGTCGAGCAGTTCGGGATCGAGTCCGTGGCTCAGCAGGCGGTGACGGCGGTAGATGGTCCCGAGCGCCACGACGAAGTACGCGAGCGGGATGAGCAGCAAAGCCATCATGGCCAAGGGAATCCAGATCGGTCCCGGAATCAACAGGAACAGCAGAAGAATCAGCGTCGCCGGCACGGTGAAACGAATGATGTAGCGAGCCTGCGCACCCGGTCCGACCAGATCGTTCCGCACCCAGTCCTGGTACCGGTCGGGGAGCGTCTTCCCCAGGAGGTATCCGCAGTACTGGGGGAAGTTCGGGCGAGTCTGTTCGGCCATGGCCTCCAGGATAGTGCCTGGTACTGCCGCTTACGCCGGTGCCTTGAACGTGCGTCGGTAGGCGCTCGGTGAAACGCCGAGCGCCTCGTTCATGTGTTGACGCATCGATGTCGCGGTCCCGAAGCCGGTTCGAGCTGCAATTGCATCGATCGACAGATCGGATTCCTCCAGCAATTCACGTGCCCGATCGACGCGTCTGCTGGTCAACCAGCGGTTCGGTGTGGTTCCGACTTCGTCGCGGAATCGACGACTGAAGGTGCGGACGCTCATGTTGGCACGCGTCGCCAGGTCTGCCAGCGTGATCGGATCGCCGAGATGTTCGAGGGCCCAGTGCCGAGCGTCGGCAGTCGATTCCGAAGGCTTGTCGGCCAGTGGGCGGCGGATGTACTGCGCTTGGCCACCGTCGCGCCACGGCGGTACGACGCAACGCCTCGCGACGGTGTTCGCCACTTCCATGCCGTGGTCGCGCCTGACGATGTGCAGACAGAGGTCAACGCCTGACGCCACGCCGGCCGAGGTCAGGATGTGGCCTTCGTCGACGAACAGCACGTCGGGATCCACGTTCACCTTGGGATAGACACGCTGGAAATGGTCGGTGTTGCGCCAATGCGTCGTAGCGCGGAGTCCGTCGAGCAAACCTGCCGCGGCGAGGATGTACGAACCGGTGCAGATCGAGACCAGCCGGGTCCCCGGGCGGATGCGGTCGAATGCTGCGGCCAATTCGGGGGAGAGATACCCCTCGTCGAAGGCCGGGCCTAATTCGTACGACGCGGGGATGACGACGGTGTCGGCGGTGGCGAGCAACTCGCTCCCATGGTCGACCGAAATGCTGAAGTCAGCGTCGGTCCGCACGGGATTGCCGTCGATTGTGCACGTCAGGATCTCGTACAGCGGCCGATCCTCGACGTCGATGGCACGCCCGAAGATACGCGCGGGGATCCCGAGTTCGAAGGGAATGACTCCGTTCAGAGCCAGTACGACGACGCGATGCGGACCAGACATGGCTCGATTCTTTCATATATTGGCAATCTGGCCACTGTTCTCGATCGAATCCGAACTGCAGAATTCTCTCTGTGACTTCTGAGACCGCTCTCCCCGAATCGGGCCCGCAGCAGGTGAGCCCCCCGCGCTTTCACCGCGCGTGGTCCGTCGCGATCGTGGCATTCCTGGCATTGGTCGGTGCGGCGAGCTTCCGCGCTGCCCCATCGGTGCTGATCGATCCGCTGCACGAGGATTTCGGGTGGTCGCGCGCCAGCATCTCGGCCGCCGTCTCGGTCAACCTGATCCTGTACGGGCTGACCTCGCCGTTCGCCGCTGCCCTGATGGAAAGGTTCGGTATCCGGGCGGTCGTCACTTCGGCGTTGGCGCTCATCTCGCTCGGCAGTGGTCTCACGATCTTCATGACCTCGAGTTGGCAGCTCATTCTGCTGTGGGGTGTGTTCGTCGGCCTCGGTACGGGTTCGATGGCGCTGGCGTTTGTCGCCACCGTCGTCGATCGCTGGTTCGTCGAAAAGCGTGGTCTCGTGACCGGCATCCTGACGGCCGGTGGTGCTGCCGGTCAGCTGGTGTTCCTGCCGGTCCTGGCGAAGCTCGCGGAAACGTACGACTGGAAGAGCGTCGCCTTCACAGTTTCGTTTGCCGCACTGGCCGTCGTGCCGTTCGTTCTGCTGTTCCTGCGTAACTATCCGTCAGACGTGGGAACGACGCCGTACGGCGCGCCCGCCGATTACGCCCCACCCGCCAAGCCTGTCTACCAGCGCGGCGGCGCCGGAGGCCGGGCGATCTCGGTGCTGGTGATGGCGTCGAAGACCAAGGTGTTCTGGCTTCTCGCCGGTACCTTCGCGATTTGCGGCGCGAGCACCAACGGCCTGATCGGAACGCACTTCGTCCCGGCGTCGCACGATCACGGAATGCCGATCACGACGGCCGCGTCCCTGTTGGCGTTGATCGGAATCCTCGACATGGTCGGCACCATTGCTTCGGGTTGGTTCACCGACCGGATGGACTCGCGAAAACTTCTCGGCATCTACTACCTCTTCCGCGGAATCTCGCTGCTCTTCCTGCCGCTGCTGCTTGCCAACACTGTGAATCCGCCGATGATCGCGTTTGTCATCTTCTACGGGCTCGATTGGGTGGCGACGGTTCCGCCGACCGTCGCGCTGTGCCGTCAGCACTTCGGCGCCGACGCTCCCATCGTGTTCGGTTGGGTGCTGGCATCTCATCAGATCGGCGCGGGTCTGGTGGCATTCTTGGCCGGCCTCGTTCGTGATCAGATCGGCTCGTACGACGCTGCATTCTTGGTGGCCGGCGCGCTCTGCGCGATCGCTGCAGTCATGTCGTTGTTGATCGCAAAACGTCCGAAAGAGGCAGTATTGGTTGACTCTGTCTGATTCGGCACTGTGATCGGTACCACCGACGGGGTAAGTTGTGTGTAACTCCAAGAACTACTCACCAGTAGGGGTACTGAAATGCCTGCTCCGTCCGCTGCGACCTTCTCGCGGCTCGCCGATCTGATCGCCATCGACAATGTTGCCGATCGCCCGACGAAGTCCATCACCGAGGTGTTCACCGGCAAGGAGCTGGCGACCATCCCCGTTGGCACCGCCGACGACGCACTTGCGGCCATCGCCCGTGCCCGCGTCGCCCAGAAGGAATGGGCCAAGCGCTCCGTCCTCGACCGCGCTGCCGTCTTCCACCGCTACCGCGACCTCATCCTCGAGAACCGCGACGCCCTCATGGACATGGCTCAGGCCGAGACCGGAAAGTCGCGTACCGCAGCTCAGGAAGAAGTCCTCGACATCTCGATGACGTCGCGTCACTACGCACGTGTGGCTCCGAAGCTGCTGCGCCCGCGTCGCGTCTCCGGCATGCTCCCGGGTCTGACGAAGACCGTCGTCCGCTACCAGCCCAAGGGTGTCGTCGGCGTCATCTCGCCGTGGAACTACCCGATGACGCTGGCCGTGTCCGACGCCATCGCCGCGCTGCTCGCGGGCAACGCCGTTGTCCTCAAGCCGGACAGCCAGACGCCGTACTGCGCGCTCGCCTGCGTCGAACTGCTCTACAAGGCGGGACTGCCCCGCGACCTCTTCGCCGTGGTTCCCGGACCGGGCTCCGTCGTGGGCACCGCGTTGGTCGAGAACACCGACTACCTCATGTTCACCGGTTCCACCGCGACCGGTCAGCTCCTCGCCGAGCAGGCCGGCCGTCGACTGATCGGCTTCTCCGCCGAACTCGGTGGCAAGAACCCGATGATCGTCGCGGCCGGCGCAGACCTGCGCGAGGTCACCGACGCCGCTGTGCGTGCGTGCTTCTCCAACTCCGGTCAGCTGTGCATCTCCATCGAGCGCATCTACGTCGAAGAGTCCATCGCACCCGAGTTCATCCGTATGTTCGGTGACCGCGTCAAGAAGATGAACCTCGCCGCTGGTTACGAATTCGGAATCGAGATGGGCAGCCTCGTCTCCGAGGCCCAGGTCAAGGCAATCTCCGCGCATGTCGACGACGCAGTGGTCAAGGGCGCCACCGTCATTGCCGGCGGCAAGGCCCGCCCGGACATCGGACCGCTGTTCTACGAGCCCACGCTGCTCACCGGGGTTCCCGAAGACGCCGAGTGCTACCGCGACGAGACCTTCGGGCCGCTCGTCTCGATCTACCCCGTCAAGGACGTCGAAGAGGCCATCGCTGCGGCCAACGACACCGAGTACGGCCTCAACGCCAGTGTGTGGGCGGGAAGCAAGGCTGCCGGCGAAGCCATCGCAGCGCGCATCCACGCCGGCACCGTCAACGTCGACGAGGGTTACGCACCCACCTGGGGCAGCACCGCAGCACCGATGGGCGGCATGGGTGTCTCGGGCGTCGGTCGTCGTCACGGCGCCGAGGGGCTGATCAAGTACACCGAGCCGCAGACCGTTGCCACCACCCGCGTCATGAATCTCGGTGGACCGCGCGGACTTCCGGCCAAGGTGTGGGCAAAGCTCATGCCTCACGCAATCAAGATCATGTCCTGGGTTCCGGGCCGGTAACGGGTGGAAACCGCCAGCGCGTACATCGAGGCAACTCCCGTATCGGTGTGGAAGGTTGTCAGCGACATCGAAGGTATGGGTCGCTTCAGCCCTGAAAACACCGGTGGAACATGGACTTCCGGAACCCCGGGCACCGTGGGCGCAAAGTTCAAGGGCACCAACAAGCACGGCCTGATTCGGTGGAGCACGCACTGCACGGTGGTCGACGTGGTCGACTGCCGGAAGTTCTCCTTCGAATCGGACGAGCCGAAGGCTCGGTGGACGTACGTGCTCGAACCTTCGGGAACGGGCACCGTGCTTACCGAGACTCGTGAGATCTATGCGACGCCTGCGCTTTACGTCCGCATGATGTCGGGTAGCGGCCTACTCGGTCGGGGTCGAGATCAGCTGATGCAGACCGGAATGGAAACCACTCTGGCGCGCATCAAGGCGTTTCTGGAGAGCTAGAAACATACACAAGTGGGACTGCACTCGATTCGAGTGCAGCCCCACTGTTTTGTCTCTATCTGTTCGACAGCTCGCCGATGTCGGAAGTCGACACCCGATTCTCGTTCTTGCCGGCATTGCGGAAAGGCATGCCGACCGTACGGAGGTCGATTCCCTTGGTCTCCTTCATGATCAAGGCGGCAATAAGGGAGAGCAGGCACAGTGCTCCGACGTACACAGAGAACACCCATCCGAGATCTCGCGAGGTCAACCAGGTGTTCAGGTATGGCGCCGTACCGCCGAAGATCGCAACGGACAGCGAGGTAGCGAAGCCGACTCCCATCGCGCGTGCACGGGTCGGGACGAGTTCGGACATGAGCGCCGGATACATCGCGGACGCGCAGCACCATACCGCCAATCCCATCGCCTGCGTCACGAACAAGGTCCACGGCTGGGCGGTAAGGATAGCCGCGATCGGCAGTACGAGGACAGCGCCGGAAATGCCGAAGGCTGCCGCCATGGTACGCCGACCGTACTTGTCCGAGAGGTGACCCGAGAGTGGAAGTAGTGCCAGCACAACGAGTTGGGCAAGCAAGCTTGCAATGAAGGCTCCGTTGGGATCCATTCCCTTCGCTGAAATTGCATACGCTGACGCGAAGGTGGCCCAAGTGTAGTAGGCCGCGTTCTGCCCCGCAGACAGCATGAGAATCAGCACACCGATCTTGACAATGTCCTTTCGTGCGATCGGAGGTGCCGTGGCTGCAGAATCCGAATTCTCTTCGAAGTGAGGCGATTCGGATGCTGCACGACGCAAGAACAATGCGTAGAGACCGAGTACGGCCCCGATGGCGAAAGCAATTCGCCATCCGTATCTGCTCATGTCGTCTTTTCCGAGGATCCCCGTCAACAATGCTGCGACGAGAGTCGCCAGCATTACTCCGAAGGTGACAGCCGTGAATACCGAACTGCCCCAGAGCCCTCGGCGATCTCGAGGCGAGATCTCACCGACGTAGGTGTAGGAAACGCCGGCCTCCCCTCCATGCGCGAGGCCCTGCGTCAGACGTGCAATCAAGAGCGCGAGCGACGCCCACACCCCAATGCTCTCGTAGCTCGGGATCAATGCAATTGCCAGGCTTGCAACGGCCATCAGGCACATCGTGAGCACCATCGTGAATTTTCGACCCTTGCGGTCCGCCAGGCGCCCGAAGACAAGGCCACCGAACGGCCTCGCCACGAATCCGACTGCGAACACCGCAAGTGTCGACAGCAGGGCAGAAGTGGGATCGCTGTCATCGAAGAAGTTCGAGGCCAGGTATGTGGAGAAGATTGCGTACAGAGTCCAATCGAACCATTCGAGGATGTTTCCGGACACGGCTGCCCGGAGCGAACGGGCGCGATCTAGTGCGGGGGTTTCTTCCGGAGGTGCAGAGCTGTTCATGTGAGCCTTCTCGAGATGTCAGTATGTTTGTCGTTCAACAAGTTCGCTGGATATGGGCGTTCAGCCCATATGGAGTCCGCCGTTCACATGAATCACTTCGCCGTGCACGAAACTCGCGGCTGGACTGCACAAGAACCCGACCACGGAAGCAACCTCGGCGGCGCGGCCGAATCGGCCCATCGGCGTCGAACGGATGAGGTGGTCGTTTTGGCTGTTGACCAAATTTGCAGTCATCGGTGTTTCGATGATGCCGGGCGATACTGCATTGACTCGGATCGATCCGCCCAGTTCCCAAGCGAGACTGCGAGTGAAAGCGAGTAGTCCACCTTTTGATGCCGCGTAGTGAGCGTGATTTCGACTGCCGCGATGGCCTGCCATGGATGTCAGATTGACGATCGAGCTGCCGTCACGCATCACCGGAATGGCGGCGCGTGTCAAATACATTGCCCCGTCGAGGTTGACGGACATGACCGTCCGCCATTGCTGGTCGGTCATCAACTCCACTGACTGTTCGGGATAGATCCCCGCAGCGACGATCAGATGGTCGATCCCCCCGAAATGCCTTTGCGCAACCGCAACGAAGTGATCATTGCTTTCAGGTGAAGCAGCATCGAGTTCGGTTGTCGCTATACGATTTCCGTCAGGATCCAGGGAGGCTCTGATTGCGGAGAGTGCTTGTGTATCCAGGTCGCCGAGTACCAGATTCGCCCCTGCTGCGTACATCTGCTCGGATACCTGCCTGGCAATTCCGCCTGCGGCTCCGGATATTGCAATGGTGCGATCGGTGAAGTCGTACAAGTCGCTTTCCTTTGATCAGCGCACTTTCGACGAACCTCCCGGCGAAGAATCAGGATGGGTGCTGTCGAAAAGTTCGGGATGCTTGGTTAATTCGGTTCTGGTTCTTCGTATGTGGCCGGTCAGGCACCGTTCGGCATCGATCTCGTCTTTGCGCACGATGGCTTCGATCAGTAAGCGATGTTCGTAGTTGATGACCCAGGTTCGATCGGGACCCGTCAGTCGGGCATATGCCCGACGGTAATGCTGAGTGGTATTCCAAAACCGCGTCACCATAGTTATCAACTGAGGAATCTCGCAACCGCTGTAAGTGAGTAGATGCAACTCCCGGTCCAGTACCAGGAATCGGTCTACGTCCTCGTTGGCTTCGATCTCTTCCTGGATACTCCAGAGTCGATCATGCACACTGCTGTTCAGATGCGGGATGCTCTCCGCCAGCGCCATGGGCTCGATACGTTCGCGAATGCGATACACGAAATCGCATTCCTGCATATCCATCGAGGACACCCACGCGCCGCTGTTCGCCTTCAGTTCGACCAGGCCTTCGGATTCGAGCATGCGCAGCGCTTCTCGCACCGGTAGTCGACTCGCGCCGAGTCGTTCGGCTATCTCCTCCTGGCGGATTCGAACTCCGGGGAGTAGGCGTCCGGAAAGTATGTCTTCGCGGATATGGGCAGCGATGCGGTGGCTCGCGACCGTGGTGGGGCCGTTCGCAGAATCGGCTTCGGACAACGGTGCTCCTCGAGATGGGGGACGGGCGCAGTTCTGCTCGGCCACGGATCGAGCGGGTGCCGTAGTTCATTGTTCACTGCGGACATGCGTGATGGTGTTCGGGATGATCCGTGTCGCGGATTGGATCCAATTGTGCCTGTTTGCATGTTTGACCGCGGGTGCGATCTGGGTCGAATGCTTCACCGCTTTGGATCCAATCGCTTAAGTTTGCATGCCGGACAAAACTCACAGCTCGTATGTTGCGCGGTGTTGCACCAGTTCGTCAAGTGGGGCAGGCCACATTTGCTTCCGATAGAGACCTGGTCGGGTTTGCGAATGGATCCATTCGATGGCAATGTGAGGCCCAACACGGAAAGTGGACCGCCCCGCGCGAGTCCCTCCGCGCTGTCCAGACGCGCTGCCAAAGCTTGGCCGTCCAAAGGCCTGATCCGGAGACTGACTATGACCACGCACAAGAAACTCACCGCAGCATCACCATGGGTGGAACTGGCAACATCGAACAAGGACTGGGATGCGGCCGCCCCGTCGCTTCTCGCCACGATGCTGGCTCAGACGATCTTGATCCGATCCTTCGAGGAATACGTCCTGGAGTTGGCGGGGAAGGGACTGATCCACGGTCCGGCCCACTCCAGCATCGGACAAGAGGGTGGGGCTGTGGGGTCGATCGTCGGCCTCACATCCGCTGACTCCATCAACGGTTCCCACCGCGGACATCATCAGTTCCTTGCCAAGGCGCTGGCCCATGTGGCTGTCGACGGTTTGGATCCGACCGCTGAACTCTCGCCAGAGGTCCGTACCGTACTGACCCGCAGCCTCGCAGAGATCTGTGGTCTGTCGCGCGGCTACTGCCGTGGTCGTGGCGGGTCCATGCACCTGCAGTGGAAAGAAGCCGGCGCGATGGGTACGAATGCGATCGTCGGAGGCGGGGTACCGCAAGCTGCAGGGTTTGCCTGGGCGCACCGTCAGGCAGGAACCGATGCCGTCGCAGTTACCTATTTCGGTGATGGCGCGGTCAACATCGGTTCGGTACTCGAATCGTTCAATCTGGCAGCAGCCTGGGATCTTCCGATCTGCTTCTTCATCGAGAACAACCAATATGCGGTTTCCACACATGTCGCGGAAGCGACCGGTGAACCGCGATTGTCGGCACGCGGGCTCGGGTTCAACATTCCTAGTTGGAAGGTTGACGGTATGGACCCACTTGCGGTCCACCTCGCGATGCAGGAGGCCCTCACCCATATGCGTTCGGGTAAGGGCCCGACGATCATCGAAGCTGATGTCTACCGCTTCTTTCACCAGAACGGTCCATTCCCGGGCAGCGCTTTCGGCTATCGCACGAAGGACGAAGAAAAGGCCTGGAAAAAGCGCGATCCGCTTCGTCTGCTCACCGATCAAGTAGTCCGTCGGAAGCTGCTGACGGAAGCCGACGTAGCCAAGGCGGTCGCGCAAGCCTCCCGAGTAATGCAGGAGATCGGTGGCGAGCTGCTGGAAACAGTGCCAGGGGGCAAGCCTGGCGAGGCCAGAATCAAGGCATCGGAATGGCCGGATGTGAACTTCGTCGATGTCGGGATACGTGGTGATCTCAGTGAGTTCGGGGGTGCCCGATTCGTCGAGCCAGAGGAGTTCGCCGGCGAGATGGTCGATCGGAAGTTCATCGACGTCGTGGCGGAGGTGATGGACCGTCGCATGGACGCCGACAACTCCATTGTCGTGATGGGTGAGGACATTCATCGCTTGAAGGGCGGAACGAACGGCGCTACAAAAGGATTGGCTGATCGATACCCGGGCAGAGTGCTCGGCACTCCGATCAGTGAGAATGCGTTCGCAGGCCTCGGTGGCGGAATCGCATTGGACGGACGGTACAAACCAGTCGTCGAATTCATGTACGCCGATTTCATGTGGGTGGCAGCCGACCAGATCTTCAATCAGATCGGAAAGGCGCGACATATGTTCGGAGGGGACAGCAACATTCCATTCGTATTGCGCAGCAAGGTCGCTATGGGGACCGGCTACGGCTCGCAACATTCCATGGACCCTGCCGGCGTGTTTGCAACTGCCCCGGGATGGCGCATCGTCGCACCGTCCACGCCGTACGACTACATCGGCTTGATGAACAGCGCTTTGCAATGCAACGACCCGGTGGTGGTCATCGAGCACGTAGACCTATATGGCACGAGCGGCCAGGCGCCGACCGATGACTACGACTACTTCCTGCCGGTCGGGAAGGCCGCAGTGCGTCGGCGCGGAAGCGATCTCACGATCATTTCCTACCTGTCGATGGTGGGGCATTGCCTCGAGGCAGTGGATGAAATCGGGACAGTCGATGCCGAGGTCATCGATCTCCGTTGGCTCGACCAAGCGAGTATCGACTGGGACACCATTGGCGAAAGCATCAGAAAGACCAACAACGTGGTCATCGCTGAGCAAGGAGCATACGGAACGTCATACGGCGGCTGGCTCAGTGATGAAATCCAGCGCCGATTCTTCGATTGGCTTGATCAGCCCATCCAGCGAGTGACGGGGTCTGAGGCATCGCCGAGCATCAGCAAAGTGCTCGAACGTGCGGCAATTGCACAGACGGATGAAGTGGTCGAAGCGTTGAAGAGGATCACTCGATCGTGAAGCGACCGAACCGAACCCACTTACCCTCATCGGCAGAAATTCTCTAGGAGCAATCAACCGCCATGGCGACATTACTGCGCATGCCAGAGGTGGCAGCCGGAGCTACCACCGTAATCCTCTCCGAGTGGCCGCTTGCTGTCGATTCGGAATTCGATGTCGACGAACCGTTGGCCGTTCTCGAAACGGACAAAGCGACGGTTGAGATCGAGGCCGAGTCCGCGGGTGTACTTGTACACACATTCGTCGAACCAGGGACATCCGTCGAGGTCGGTGCACCGATCGCCGTCCTCGCTGATCGGGGCGAAGTCGTGAAGGATCTTGCGGCATTGCTGGCCGAGCTCGGGGTCCGTGATGCCGATGGGTGCTCTGCCAAGCCTGAAACATCCAATGCTGTAGACGAACCCGACGGTACGTCGTCTCCGACCGTGCCGGGCGAGAAAGTGGCCGATGAGAGGGCGCCGCGAATTTTCGCGAGTCCCTTGGCGCGACGCCTAGCGGAATCGGCAGGGCTGAACCTCGGTGACATCGTGGGATCGGGCCCGAACGGACGCGTCGTACGTAACGATGTCGATGCCGCAATAGCAGTAAAGGGCGCTTCGGCACAGGCCGTCGCAGTGAAAGATGTTGGTGTGAAGGACGCTGGTGTCAAGGGCCATGGCTCTGCCTTCACGGACACACCGCACACGAGACTTCGGCGTGCAATTGCTGCTCGGCTGACATCGAGTAAGCAGACACAGCCCCATTTCTACATCTCTGGTTCTGCTCGGGTCGATGCGTTGCTGGAGGCGCGCAGGCAGCTCAACGAAGTCAGCGCTTCCAAGGTGTCGGTCAACGATCTGTTGATCAAAGCGATGGCGAAGGCGCATACGCTGGTGCCGGAGATGAACTCGATCTGGGTCGAAGACGCAGTGAGAACCTTTGCCAAGGTGGATATTTCGATCGCGATAGATTCCGATCGCGGGTTGCTTACTCCCGTTCTGCGCGGGGTCGACGCCATGTCCATTTCCGAAATTGCTAGCGCTACAAAAGATTTAGTAGCGAGAGCAGGTGCAGGGAAGATTCGGCAGGACGAACTCGAAGGTGGGTCGACGACGATCTCGAACCTCGGGATGTTCGGGGTCGAGGAATTTTCGGCCATAATCAACCCTCCTCAATCGTCGATTCTTGCAATTGGAGCAGCGACCGAGCAGCCCGTTGTCGTGGCGGGACGGCTGGACGTCGGGACGGTCCTACGAGTGATTCTCTCGGTTGATCATCGTCCGATCGACGGGGCGATCGCCGCGAAGTGGATGAAGCATTTCACCACAGTTCTCGAGAACCCGATCCAGATCTTCGGCTGAGCAGACATCGCGAGAAAGTGGGAGGCACAGGTATGAATTCACACTACGACGTGGTCGTACTCGGAGCTGGGCCCGGTGGCTACGTTGCGGCCATCAGGGCCGCGCAGTTGGGGCTCTCCACTGCTGTGGTCGAGGAAAAGTACTGGGGTGGCGTATGTCTGAACGTCGGATGCATTCCGTCGAAGGCACTGCTACGGCACGCGGAGATTGCGCACCTGGTGACCGACGGAGCCTCGATGTTCGGAATCGAAGGTGTCACTTCGGTTGACTTCGGGGTTGCGTTCGACCGCAGTCGATCTGTTGCGGACGGCCGAACCAAGGGCGTCAATTACCTGATGAAGAAGAACGGTATTCGGCAGTACAACGGTCGCGGCGTATTTCGTGGACCGAATACCCTCGAGGTATCGGGGGTCGATTCCGCGACGATAACTTTCAACAACGTGATTATCGCCAGTGGAGCAGAGCCACGGCTACTTCCAGGCACGACTCGCAGCGACAATGTAGTCACGTATGAGGAGCAGATTCTCACTCGCGAGCTGCCGAAGAGCGTGGTCATCGCCGGTGCAGGAGCGATCGGTGTGGAATTCGCCTATGTCCTGAACAGTTTCGGAGTTGACGTCACGCTGGTCGAGTACGCAGAGCGGATCCTTCCGCTGGAAGATGCGGATGTATCTGCCGAACTGTCGAAGCGATACAAGAAATCCGGGATCACGATTCTGGTTTCCACTGGGGTGGACGAGATCGTCGATTCGGGTGGCCAGGTCAAGGTAGTAGTGAGGCAGGGTGGCGAGGCGCGAACGCTGCTCACGGACAAGGTGATCCAAGCGATCGGATTTGTTCCGCGGACCGACGGCTACGGCCTCGAGACGACAGGCGTCGAACTGACCGAGCGAGGAGCCGTGATGGTCGACGAGTACATGCGTACTTCAGTGCCCGGAATCTTCGCAATCGGCGACGTCACCGCACAGTTGATGCTCGCTCACGTCGCAGAGGCCCAGGGCGTGGTCGCGGCTGAGACGATTGCCTGCGTAGACACCGTCCCTGTCGACTACCCAATGATTCCCCGCGCAACTTTCTGCCAACCCCAAGTTGCCAGCTTCGGATGGACGGAGCAGCAAGCGAGGGACAAGGCCGACACCATGGGCTGGGATGTCAAGGTGGCTACCTTTCCGTTCAGTGCCAACGGCAAGGCGCATGGTCTAGGGGATGCTGTCGGGTTCGTGAAGCTGATCAGCGACGATACGTACGGTGAGTTGCTCGGTGGACATCTGATCGGACCGGAAGTGACCGAGTTATTGCCAGAGCTGACGCTCGCTCAGAAATTCGAACTGACAATTGAAGACCTCGTACGCAACGTTCACGCTCACCCGACACTGAGTGAGGCGCTGCAGGAGGCTTTCCACGGGCTTGCCGGACACATGATCAATCTGTGAACGGACTGCTGTTGAATTGGTCCGATAACCGAACCGAACGAGGAGTGGCAAGTGATAGGCGTCAAGGCAGACTCGCTCCCTGAGCCCCTGCGGGGAAACGCGGTGGCACAGATCGCCATGATTGTGCCTGATCTGGAATCGGCCGTTGCGCTGTGGAGCGGCATTCTCGGCCGAGACGATTGGTCGATCTACACGTATGGGCCCGACAACGTTCCGGAGTTGAGCTACCGAGGTGAGGAAGGACGGTTCGGCATGCGCTTGGCTTTTGTCGGTGTCGGTCCCCAAATCGAGCTGATCGAACTCCTCGAAGGCCCCAGCTCGTACCACGAATGGCAATCGCGTCACGGTTTCGGATTGCACCATCTGGGTTTTGTCGTCCCGTCGATCAAGGACGCGATGATCGAAATGGCGGAACACGACGTCGATTTGATTCAGTCGGGGTACGGCTATGGGGCGAACGGGGACGGAGGTTTTGCGTACTACGACACTCAGGATTCGGTCGGCGCGATTGTCGAGCTCATCGAGGTTCCATCGATCCGACGACCATCCGAGGTTCTGTAGAAGCCGCGTCGATGAGCGCGGTGTAGACACGCTCCGGCTCTTCGGCGATGCGATTGAGTACGTACAGCCACCACTGTGTTCCGAAGATGACGTATTCGCGTGTGGTGAAGCCCGCGGCTCGGAGTGCGTCCAGTTGCTCGGTACCGAGACCAAGCAGCATCTCGAACTCCACGTGGTCGGCTCTGAGCTTCGAATCACGCTCGGCACGTAATGCTTCGAGGATGTCGCGGTCATGCGTCGCGATGGAAACCTGGTGACCCGATTCGACAATTCGGGCTGCGTAGTCGAGATACGCGCTGCGCAGTTCGGCACTACCGCGCGGGTAGGCGACGGAATCGGCTTCGAGGAAGGCGCCCTTCACGAGACGGATGCGGCCGGGTCGGTCCAGCAGAGCGGCGAGATCCTTTGCGGTCCGGTGCAGTCGGGCCTGAACGGTGATCCCCACGTGAGTGAAGCGCTCGGCCAGTCGCGCGTGCATGTCGAGGACCAGGTCGGTGCGATCGGACGCTTCGGCGGAGATGATCAGCTCGGCACCTGCGCGTTCCGTGGCCTCGGCCAGGCGCACGACATTGCGAAAGCACTGCTCCGGATCGATCACCAAGCC
Organism: Rhodococcus sp. FW305-130; assembly: GCF_058788335.1. Lineage (NCBI taxonomy): Bacteria > Bacillati > Actinomycetota > Actinomycetes > Mycobacteriales > Nocardiaceae > Rhodococcus > Rhodococcus sp. FW305-130. The sequence goes on from NZ_JBYTAP010000004.1 coordinate 212,983, forward strand.
GATGTGCGAGAGGTCGAACGACACGGTGCTCTCGACACCCGACGTGCCGATTCGTTCCGCGAGTTCCACGAAAACATCGGTTTCGGCGTTCGCGAGCTCGGGATCCCGGACGCTTTCCCCGGTGTATTCGATGCTCGCCTTGTGTCCTCGCGCGAAGATCGAGGGGAGGCGGTCGAAAGCGTCGTCGATGGTTTCGCCGCCGATGTAGCGAGCGGCGACTTTCCGTGCGAGTGCTGCAGTCGCAGCGTCCGCCATGGTGCGTTCTTTCAGGGATTCGTCGAGTGCGAGGCGGCGTAGGACGTCTGCGGCCTGGGCTTGTAGATCCGTGTTCACGGCTTCAGCGTATCCGGACGAGGGTGCGGGAATTATTCTCCGGACCCTTGCGTTCGATCTATTGTCGATATATCGTCGATACGTCAAACAAACACAGACAGTCCAGGAGGACAACATGTACGCCCCACACAACAACCCAGAAATGCAAGAACGTCGCGAGCATGGCCGCCGAGGCCCGCATCGTGGACACGGTTTCCGTCGAGGATTCGATGGAGAGCGCCCCGAGGGTCGCTTCGAAGACCGAGCAGAAGGACGCCCCGAAGGCCGACGCGGTCGCGAAGGTCAGCGCGGATTTGGTCGACCCGACCAGCGTGGACACGGCCGCCCTCACTTCGGTGAAGCCGGCGCAGCGCTCCGTCCCGCGATGGGTCTACTCCGAGGTGCCGCTGTCGCGGTAGCCGCAGGTGGGACCGCTGAGCAGGTCGCCAAGGCAGAGGCAATTCTTGCCGAGGCACGCCGTGCACTGTTCGAGATGCTGGCGGAAAAGCCGGCTGACGTGCAGCAGGCTCACGCAGAATCTACCGACACACTGCCGGCAGAGTGATCACGGCGCTCAGGCGCCGACGGTGACTTCCTCGCTGTTCATGCCGGAAACGTGGCCGTCGGCGCCCTCTCGCCAGTACCCGACAACATTGTGCTTGTCGCGAGCAATTCCTCGAACTTCCCTCAGATGCTTACGAATACGGCGGCTGGTTGCGCTTTCGCACGCCACCCACGCGTAGACGTCGGCCGATTCGGATTCGGGAAACTCGACCCTCTCCACAGCCTCGAACAGTGCGCTCGGCGCCTTTCCGAGGCCACTCCCCACGAGCCACGTGTACGTGACGTCGCCGCGAGTGACAAATTCCTGTCGATCCTCTTCGGTTTCGACCTCGATGATCGCCTGTGCGACATCGCCCTCTCGAAGTTCTTCGACAATCCTGCCCAGTCCGGGGAGACCCGTGGCGTCTGCGACCAGCAGCTGCCAGCGAGGACCCGCCGGTGCTTGGTAGTGGGACCGCGAACTGTCCGACCAGAAGACGCCTAGTAGGTGACCTGGTTCGGCCCGCAGGGCCCAATCCGCTGCAATACCGCCAGGGTGCACGACGAAGTCGATGTCCAGACGTCGGCCGCCGTCGTGCACCTTGCGCACGGTGTAGTGCCGCCACGGTGGCTCGGTTCCGAGATCGGCCTTGCCGTAGTCGGGATTGTTGAAGTAGTCGTAATCTGCTTCGGTTTCACCGGGTTTCGGGAACGCGATATCGATGCGCTCATCGCCTTGTCCGCCGGTCGGCCAGTGCCAGTCGCCTTCTGCCTCGATGCTGATTCGCCGCATGTGCGGGGTCAGGGACGTGACGGTGACAACGCGGGCGGGTTCGCAGAAAGACATGCCTCGACCCTATTGGTCCTGCGTGTCGAAGTGGAGACAGATGCTGTCGCAAGACGGACATCGAAAGCAGCTGAAAACGCCAGCGTATGCCCCGAGGCATGGTTATTCCCCGGTGCATACGCTGGCATTTTCAGTTATGCCCGTTCAGGCGGCTGTCGGTGGGCTGTTCCCACCGATCGGATGCTGATACGGGTCAACGGACATCGGCGGATAGAACACCGACTTCCGATCCGGGCCGATCTCGACACGCCACTCGGTGTGGTGCAGTGTCCGGTGGTGATGACCGCACAACAGAATCAGATTGTCGAGATCCGTTGGGCCACCATCGTTCCAGTGAACAATATGATGAGCATCGCACCACCCCGACGGAGTCCCGCACCCTGGGAACGCGCACCCACCATCCCGAACTGCCAACGCCCGCCGCTGCGGCACCGTTGCTGTTCTCGCTTCCTTACCGCAGTCGAGCGGAACACCATTCTCGTCCAACAAGATCCGCGTCACGGTGCAGTCGCAGGCGAGCATCCGTGCGGTGTCGATACTGATCGGGCCCACCCAGTCCGTCCATGCGAACCCGAGTTCCTCCGTGGACGGCAGGAGGTCTTTCAAGGCTTGCAGATCGGTCATGTCTTTCGCCGATGCGGTGACCGTGATGTGTGGTTTCACGCCGCCTTCGATCGGACCCAACCCCGCCCGCTCGTACCGGCGCAACAACTCGCAAAACCCGTCCGCACGCCGTAATGCCGGAGTACGGGTGTCCTTGACACCGTCCTTCTCCGGCGTCGGAGCCGACAAACTCGACAACAACGTGATCAGTCGCGCCCCGTTCACAGCATCCAGATCACCCTTCACAGTCACTCTGCCGTACAAGCCTTTCGAGGCGTAGAACTCGTTGCGTTCGGAATCTTCCCCGACCGGAACACCGTCCTCACGCTTGCCGTACTGCTTCTCGATCCGCCGAATCGCCGCCCGCACCGCATCACAATCCGCAATGTTCTTCGACGCCAACCCCAACAAGATCCCGCGGGCCTTGTCCACATCCGCCAGGGTCATGTTCTTCGGCGGATGCTGACAAAACGACGCCACCTGACGCGCCTTCAACGCATCCACATCGCCACGATGAAACGCATCGCCGACCACAGGTTCGAGCATCAACAACCGCGCCAACCCGACCAGCAGACTGCACTCACCGATCTCCAGATTCGTCGAACCATGCAACCACTGCGCGATCGCCCGAAAACCCTTCCCGCCGAGAACTTCACGGGAAAACATCTCCACGATCAACAACACCATCCGCGACTGCAACTCGTGTCGGGCGCGCACCAGATCCAGAACCTCACACTTGAGGCCCTCGCCATCCAGCTGCCACGCTTCCCGACTGTCCATACCGAAAGTGTAATCGAACAAAGTTTCGAATACAAGAGACTTGCAAGCGAAAATTACTGCTGTCCAGCTACTTTCGACAATTCGGACAAACGTCAGATCGAACCCAGCTCCCGCGCACGAGCTACCGCCGACGTCCGCGACTTCACGCCCAACTTGCCGAAGATGTGGACCAGATGCGATTTGACCGTGGTCTCGCTCAGGAACAGTTCTTTACCGATCTCGCGGTTGGATCGACCCGCCGCCACCAGCTTCAGCACCTCGATTTCCCTTGGGCTGAGGCTGGTTTCGGGCTTACGGACGCGAGTCATGAGCTTCGACGCGATGGCAGGTGAGAGAACGCTGTCCCCGCTTGCGGCGGCGCGGACGGCCGACAGCAACTCGACCGGGGGTGTGTCCTTGAGCAGATAGCCGCTGGCTCCGGCTTCGACGGCGCTCAAGATATCCGCGTCCGTGTCGTAGTTGGTCACAACGAGTACGTGCGGCGGATTCGGCAGCGCGCATACCGCGCGGGTGGCGTCGACCCCCGTCTTGCCTGGCCCGAACCGCAGGTCCATGAGCACGAGGTCGACCGGCGTGGTGGCGCAGAAGGCTATGGCTTCCTCGGCGGTCCCTGCTTCGCCGACCACCTCGATGTCGGATTCGCTTTCGAGCAGCGCTCGCAGCCCGGCGCGCACGATCGCGTGATCGTCGGCGAGCAGCAGGCGGATCACTGTTCACCGACATCGAGGGGAAAGGTCACCGCGACGGCCGTGTGTCCCGGCTCCGACTCGATGGAGAACGTTCCGCCCTGCAGTTCGACGCGTCGTCGAATTGCATTGAGGCCAAAAGATTCCGCCGGTCCACGTTCGAGAACTGCCACGTCGAAGCCGCGGCCGTTGTCGACCACGTCGAGGCTGACGGTGTTGTCGGAATACGTCAGTGTCACAGCCATTCTGGTTGCATCCGCGTGGCGGAGAACATTGGACACCGCACCCTGGGCGATGCGCACCAGTGTTGCTTCGAGGGGCATCGGCAGCCGTAGTGCCTCACCTTCGACCACGGATCGTGCTTCCAGTTCAGGACTGCTCGCGCGTTCACAGATTCGACGAAGCGCATCGGCGAGCGACTGACCGTCCAGGGCCGCCGGTGTCAATTCGGCGATGAGTTGGCGGGTTTCGGCAAGACTGTCCGCTGCAGTTTCCCGTGCGAGGCTGATCTGCCGGATGGCCGGGCTCTCCGGATCGGCGCGTTCGGCAGCGTGAAGGAGCATCTGGATGCTCGAAAGTCCTTGGGCCACGGTGTCGTGGATCTCGGCCGCGAGCCTTTCACGTTCGGCGAATTTTCCGGCATCGCGAGACGTCGACGCCAATTCTTCACGGGTGTTCATCAATTCGTCGATGAGACGTCCGCGCTCGGCTGCCTCGCGGTACAGCGCTTGATATCCGAGACCGATAGCAACGGCTACGGCGGCGCCGATGATCGGGCCGACGGCGCCGGCCACTGTCCACCCGCGATGCAATCCGGTGCCGATCACGGCGACGGCCGTTGCCGCGGTGACGGCCAGCAGGCTCCAGGGGCGCCGCAGAATATGGAGATAGAGGAAGAAGAGTCCGAATGCGAGGTAGGCGGCGTCGGCGGATACCGCCATCGTCGCGATCCAGACGAGGGTCAGCACGGCCAGCCACCAGCGGGCAGCGTTGCCGCGCAGCCTTTTGGCAACGCCGAAAAGATAGACGGCAACAAAGATCACGGCCAACGCGATGATTGTTGCGGTCAGGTCGGATTCGTCGATCAGCGCTCGAAGAAACACCACACCGGCCAGCGCCATGACAAGGACATGCAGGCCCAGTTGTAGGCCGGCGAAGACAGGCGTGAGCGGAGATCGGTGCATCTCGCCCAGCTTAGCGAGGTTCGGGCCTGGTTCATCCATCAAAAGTTGTAAACCGGGATGGTTCTTTCGAGCGCTGGAATGTCGATCCGAGGTGCGATGGAAAGAGTCTGCATCCGCGAGAGCGTAGAGGCAAGCACAGGAAAGGAATTCACAGTGTTTGTCGCAATGAGGGACTTACGGGCAGCGCGAGGTCGTTTCGCGCTGATCTCCGTCGTGGTTCTGTTGGTTGCACTTCTGGTCAGTTTTCTCAGCGGGTTGACTGCAGGACTTCGCCATCAGAACGTGTCGGCCATCGAGGCCATGAATGCCGACACGGTGGTGTTTGCAGACACCGGAGCTGGGGCGTCGTTCGACGAGTCGGCGCTCACACAGGACCAGGTCAACGCCTGGGCCGGGGCCGCGAAGGATGTCGATCCCATCGGAATCGGCCGCGGGAAGGCAGGATTGGCCGACGGAAATCAGAAGTCGGTGGCCCTGTTCGGTGCTGACGGCGGTTTCGGTGACGTGACGCCGTCGGCGTCAGGCACGGTGGTGTTGAGCGAAGGTGCCGCCCGCGATCTGGGGGCGGGCGCCGGCGATCAGGTGAGCGTCGGTACGCAGCAGTTCACCGTCAGCGACGTTCGCGGTGACGACTGGTACAGCCATTCGCCCGTCGTCTGGATGACGCTCGGTGACTGGCAGGCGGCCAATCCACGCGGCGGAGTTGCGACAGTACTGGCTGTCACCGGAGCCTCTGACGCTTCCGCAACGGACAAGTCAGCCGTGACGACGTCGACGACGGTCAGCGGTTCGCTCGACGCGATCGGTTCGTACAAGTCGGAAAACGGGTCGTTGACGCTGATGACGCTGATGTTGTTCGCGATCTCGGCCCTGGTGATCGGTGCGTTCTTCACGGTGTGGACGATCCAGCGAACCCCGGATATCGCGACGTTGAAAGCGCTCGGCGCAACCACCGGTTCTCTCGTGCGCGACGCACTGGGCCAGGCGCTCATCGTTCTGATCGCCGGCGTCACCGTCGGAATCGGGCTGACGTCCGTGGCCGGCTCGCTGATCGGAGACGCCATGCCGTTTGTCCTGGACGCATCCACGACCGTCGTACCTGCCGTGGCATTGATCGGACTCGGCCTGCTCGGCGCGGCCTTTGCACTTCGATTCCTCTCGACCACTGATCCACTCACAGCATTGGGGAGCGCACGATGACCATGACAACCGGCACCACAGTTCTCGACATCCAGAACGTCGATCTGACGTTTCCAGACGGGCAATCGCGGGTGACGGCGCTGGACGACGTGTCTCTGCGACTGCACCGCGGCGAGATCGCCGCGATCACCGGACCTTCGGGTTCAGGCAAGTCCAGCCTGTTGGCGGTGGCGTCGACCCTGATCCGTCCGGATTCCGGGCACGTCTATCTCCGGACGCCGGAAGGCAGCAACGACATTGCGGCGCTGAGTCGGCGGGCGGCGTCGGAATTGCGACGCTCGTCGATCGGAATCGTCTTCCAGCAGTCCAACCTCGTGTCGTCGCTGACGGCTCTGGAACAGCTCGAGGTGATGGCGCATCTGGGGCAGTCCGTTTTCACGTCACGGACCCGTCGCAAAGCCGTGAAATCAAAAGCGATGGATTTGCTGGACGCTGTCGGGCTCGCGGATCAGAGCGGAAAACGGCCGTCTCAGCTGTCGGGTGGGCAGCGACAGCGCGTCAATCTCGCGCGAGCATTGATGAACGATCCGCAGCTTCTGGTGGTCGACGAGCCCACCAGCGCGCTCGATCAGGAGCGCGGTGCCGCTGTCATGGATCTGATCATCGGGGTGGTGCGGGAACGCGAGGCGGCAACCCTTCTCGTGACACACGACCGAAGTCACCTGTCTCGGATGGATACTGTCTATCGTGTTGTTGACGGTTCCTTGGCGGAGGACCAGGAGGCGCTCGCGGCGTAACTCAGGCGGGCACGATTCGGGCATTCGTCACTGCATCCGGGCGGGAAGTCAACCCGCGATTTGCTGGGCAGTTAGACTGTTGTCGACTCGGGCAACTTGAGAGGACGTGTTATGGAACGCCGCCGCAATGTTGCGCAGCCGCCACAATCGCCGATTGCGGATCTGGAGCAGATGCCTGCTCTGATTCTCCTCGACAGGCTTCCGGTGCCGGTCATGGCCGTTCACCGCGACGGCAGCATCGTTTTTGCCAACCCGTCCTTCGCTGACATGCTGGGATATCCCAAGAAGGCCGTCTCGGCGTTGCGTTTGCAGGACATTCTCTACGACAAGGATGCCGACGACGTCAGTGCCGAGCAGGCTCATCGTGAACTGAGTTCCGAGCCGGGCTCGGTCAAGGAGTTCGTGCACTCCGACTCCACGTTGGTGCGCGCGACGGTCAGTCAGTCTCTGCTCCGACGGGACGACGACACGATCACCCTCGCCGTCCTTCACGATCTGACGGAACGCCTGTGGAACAACCCACGGCACATCGACGACAAGCCCACCAAGTAGTCCCAGCTACTTCCGGGATTTGACGGTTCGGTCCAGGCCCAGGGTGGCGGCAAGGGTGTTGACCACCCATTCTTCGTACTTTTGGCCGGTCCAACCCGCGCCGACCACGAGGTCTGTGTACGTCTCGGGACTGAGCAGCGTGAGTGCGACGTTCACGGCTGTCTCGAGGTCGACGGTTGGCGCTTTTTCGACTATGCCGACCATCAGATGTTCCTGGACTGTGCGTCGCTGAGTGCGGTTGATTTGCCACAGACGGGCGGCGTCCTCGTCAGCGGAAGCGGCAGCCCGCAGTGCCAACAGGATGTCTGCGGTGCGCTCCAGAATGAGCCGTCCGTGGTGAACCTGAATCCGGAGTTGCCCGAGTGGATGTGGGGCGCCGAGTGCTGCCGCCACCCACGGACGGTCGAGAGTTGCCGTCTTTTCCTCGTCGCCCGCAACGGCCACGTCGAGCAATGCTGACAGCACGCTCGGCTTGTTGCCGAACACAAAATAGACACTCTGCACCGACACGCCCGCCGCCGCGGCAAGCTGTTTGATCGTGGCGGCCGCGTAGCCGGGATCGACAAAAACTTCACGCGCTGCCTCGATGATCTTGCGCCGCGCCGACGTGTCTTCCCGAAGTACCTCAGTCATGATTAGAGTCTAACTCTAGAGTCGAACTCTAGCGACTCGGGAGGCGAAATAATGACGAAGGTTCTTGTACTCGGTGGCTACGGTGCCGTCGGGATTCCCCTGATGAAACAACTCGCGAAGGTCCCCGAAATCTCCGCGTACTCCGCCGGGCGCGATCGTGCTCGCGCTGACGTCGTCGTTGATCTTAAAGAACCAGGCGCGTATTCGGCTGCGGTTCGAGACTTCGATGTCGTGGTGAATGCCTCGGGTTTCGAGGATGTTCGCCTGGCAGAAGAAGCGGTACGCGGTGGGGCGGCATTCGTCGACATCACGGCAACCTCGAGCTACTGCGAAGAACTGGAAGCGGTCGACGGCCCAGTTCTGATGGGCGTCGGATTGGCACCGGGATTGACCAGTGTCCTTGCCGCCGAAGCGCATCGACTCGGCGACGGACCCGTGGACATCGTGATCGGCCTCGGCGGCGGAGAACTACACGGACCGGCCGCGACGGCGTGGACGTACGGGATGTTGGGAACGAGGTTTCCCGATCCCGACGGGCGATCGATCCGGAACTACGCCGGGATGAAGACGTTTCGGATGCCGGCGGACGCGACCGGCTACCGCACCGGTCCTGCTGTGCGGGCCGATTTTTCGGACCAACATGCCCTGACGCGCGACCTTGGCGTACCGGTGCGGACGTACCTGCGATTGGACACGTCCACAGCGACACTCGGGCTTGCAGCCATGACGTGGGCGCCCGCCCTCCAGAAGGTTGTGCCGAAGAAGCTGTGGGGTTCGGATCGTTGGGTTGCGATGGCCCGAACGGATACCGTTCCGGCGCTGTGGGTTTCGGGGCGTAGCCAGTCGGCCGCGACGGCAACCATCGCCGCGCGTGCCGTGCAGGTGATTCGAGACCGTGCAATCTCGAAGCCGACGTGGTTTCACGCGGTGGAGACCGCAGAGTCGTTACAACTGGCAGTTCCGGAACTGTCAGTGCGGCAATGGGATGGTGCGAATTGGATGTCCGGCAAGACTGTCGACTAGTCGTGGTGATCCGAGAAACGGCAATCCGGCGGCCGCATTGGTGAGACAACCGGGTACGACGGCGCGGACGACATGCAAGCCAGCGCGGAGAACATCAGTTGTGGTCAGATCGACCCATGCCGGCCTGAAACCCGAGCCTGTCAGTGCGCTTTCGGTGTCGATGGGTGACGTCAGAGAGTCGAGGTCCACCTCGCCGACGACGGCACCTGCCAGCTCACTCTCGAATCGTGCTTGGATCTCCGGGTCCAGGTGGAGCTGCAAGTGGCACCCGTAATCCATCACGTCGGCAAAGTCCGATCGGTAGGCGCCTGCATAGCTTCGGTCAGCTCGCCAAGGCGCAAGCGGGCTGGTCGGGGAGGCCGCGGCTCGACCGATGCCGCTCTCCGGGTTGTCGTAGTCGGCGGAAAGCAGTTGCAGCTGAAGCGCTTCGCCGAGCGACTTGAAAGCAGCCGTCTGCGCTTCTTCGTGGCAGGCGGTACCCATGGTCGAGTATCCGGTGAGTCGGTCGTGGACGAGGGCGCCGAGCACCGGGATGCCGAAATCGCTGTCGAATGACAACCACCTGGTCGAGAGGCTGCCGTGATTGCCCAGGCGGCGAAGCACCTCGGGGATGCCGGTGACTATCCGAACGCCGCGTCTTCCGGTCCAGGAAAGCGTCATCGCGTCGCGCTCGACTATCTCGCGCAATGCATTCCGTATCGCGAATTCCGTCGTGGGACCGGCAGCGAGACCCGCCTGCGCTACTGGAGAGATCGCCGGACCCGTCCGGGCGACGAAATGAGGATACGAACCCCAGACGAGTTCGGCCGGTACCCAGATATCCGAACCCGTGATCAGGTCGACTCCGCGAGTCCAGTCCAACTCGAGATCGTCGGTTGGTTCGACGAACGGGAACTGTGGCCGCGCGTACTGGGCGGCGTCGAAACGCGCGAGTTGTGACAGGTCGATGCTTGCTCCGATCAATGCATCGGCCGACCCGCGGACGATCGGTTTGGCGACGATGTTCCCGCAATATCGTTCCACCGCTTCGCCTATCGCAGCTGCGGTAGGCCGCGCACGGTCACCCAGATCGAAGCAATATCCGGCGCCCGCCGAGTCGCTGGACCAGGGTGAGAAGCGTGCCGAGTCGGAGGCATACGAGTGAATCAGCTTGAACTCCGGCGGAAAGTGCTGGGGAACAACGGCGTCGACCAACTCTCGAATGATCCCAGTTCGGCGGTCGACGAGCAAAGACCTCATGCGAGAGGGACCGGCAGATGCAGATGGGTGGTCGATGCGCTGGTCAATCTGCTACCTCCAAGAAGGGGAAAAGCTGCCGGCGCATTGTTGTAGAGGCCGGGAGACAGGACGCGGACGACGTGCAACCCGGCAATCGAGATGTCGCGGGTGGTGAGATCGACGGAAATCGGTTGGTACCCTCGAGACGTCAGAAGGGCTACCAGAGAAGCAAGATTCACAGGATCTTCGTCGGGAATCTCTGATACCGAGCGTGTTTCGGTGTAATCGAAGAGATGCTCTTCCGCTGCCCCAGCCATCACGGGGTCGAGATACAGCTGGGCGACGGTCGGCAGATCGACGACGTCCTTCCACTGCGCATCGAACTCGTCCCGGTAACGACGGTCGGCCCGAAAGGGTTTGTACAGGTGCGCCGGCAGCGTTCCGTCCGCCACGCTGCGCCAGGTCGGCCCGTCGGGGTCGGCGAGGTCGATCGTGATGGCAAGTACGGCGTACGCCTCGACAAGGGCCTTCGAGACTGCCGCCTCCACCGTTGGTCGACAAGCTGTGCCCAGCGCGACCAATCCACGTCGGTCATCCCGGATCCACACTGCGGCGACGGGAATGCCGAAGGGGGAGGGGAGCAGAAGCACTCGAACGCTCCGAGTGTCGCTCTCCAGATCCCCGAGTTGGCGGTGCACAGGTAACCGCTCCCAGTCGGCGAGTTCGATTGCCGGCTGTGACCGGTCCCCGCACCACCACAGTGCGGTGGCATCGCGTTCGAGAAGTTCCAGCAGAGCTGACATCTCGGCCTCGGCGCGTGAGCGTCCCGCGGCGATTCCGGCGTACTGCAACGACGCGATCGGTGGTTCGCCGCGACGGGTGCCGGTGTAGTACCCGAGATAGGTCAGGGCGGCTGGCACATAGGTGGGCACTTTTTCGTCCATGGTGTGACCCAGCGCCCAGCGGATTTCCAGAGCCGATGTGAAGGGAACAAAGGGGAATCCGGGAAGGCGGTACTGGTCCTCGCTGTACAACGCAAATTTCGCGGGATCGACGACCCGTGAGCCTGCCAGTTCCAGCGCTGACGCACTGCTGCGGATCAGATCTTCGGGGACTACGTTGCCGCAATATCTTTCGACAGCCTCACCGGTTGCAGCACCGCGAGCTGCTGCGTCGTCGCGTATCGAAGCCCCGAATCCGTAAGGGTCCGCGCGAAACAGTGAACCGCTGCCGCCGAAGTTTCTGGTGTCGGCCACCCTCGCGGCCCAACCGACCCAGCCTGTCGGCATGTCCGAGCGAATGTGTGGTTCCAGTGAGGTCAGCACGCCGCTTCGGGCGTCGACCAGCAAGTCATCCACCGGCAGTTCCTCCGAGTATGGGCAGGGTCAACGACCCGGAAAATGATTGGTGCAGTGCGGTACTGCGTGTTCCTCGATAGCGATCACCGTCTCCGAGATTGCGTGCGAGCCGTGGGAAGTCCGAGCCGGCGATCCGCAGCGTCAAGACATCACCCGCGCGCACAGTGTGGAGCACGGGATCGAGATCTATGGTCAACGTGCCGGAGCAAAGGCTGACGCCCGCGCCACGAGCGATCGATCTCGTGACTCGAGTGGGATCGACGACGCTCAGTTCGGCGATCCAATCGGCTTCGCCCTGGGGTGAATGCACTGTCAACTCCACCGAAGGCATTCCCGACAGCACACACTCGACCTCCATGTCGAAAGTCCAGACAACACAGTCGTTTCGGCCCTCGTCTGCGTGGTGCGTGAAGTTGAAAGGCGCCGTCCTCGGGTCTGGTTCGAGACGAATCCGGTTCGCACCCGTGACGTACGGTTCGGTCGACCATTCGCCGGCACCCCGGTCGAATACCCGATTGATGGTCACGGGCCGCGCCGAGAATATCGATTCCATCCACTCGACCTGAAGGCGGCCGAAACTTGTCTCGCCGACCCTTCCCGGGCGGAGGTCGTGCGCCCAGGGGCCCACGATCAAACTCTGCGGCCCGCGCCACACGGATGCGAAGTGCCGCAGTGTCTCCCGAATCATCGCATCGTCCCAACCGCCGATGTGCAGCCCGGCGACGTCGAGTTCGGAGAGTTCGTCCGCGGACACCAGATCATCGCCACCGAAGTCTTCGCGCTCGCGAGCGCGACGGATCGGCGTCAACCAGCCCGGTGAATCGGAGGTCAGGCCAACATCCTCGATCATCGACTGCACCGGGAGATGTTCCAGCAAAGACGAATCCGAGCGCATCAGGGCAGGGATGAAACCCTCACGAGAGGAAGACGAATCTCCGTGCTCGCCCCACCACGCCAGATGCTCGGCGAGGAGAAGTATCCCCGAGGGATCACGTTTGACGCGGTCGCTTCCGATGGTCGGCACTTTGGAGACGACGCCGCGAGCACGAAATGCCCGATCGGCGCCGTTGGTCTCGGCAGTAAACGCCCACGCAGTTCCGGCCGCATACGAAGCCCCGCTTGCGATGACGCACTCGGGTGTCCACGGCTGATCCTGCAGCCACTCGGCAAGGGCGGCGGCGTCCTCGCGCTCGTGAACGTAGGGTTCCCAAGATCCGGTGGAATCGTGCCGTCCACGTACGTCCTGACAGATGAAGGCAATTCCTCGTGATCGCCATTCGAGCCCCTCGGCCAGATGCCACCCGCGTCCGTACGGGGTTCGGATCACGATCAGTCCCCGCGGTGAAGAATCTGGGAGAAGCACATCCGTAGCCAGCGAAGAGCCGTCTGCTGCCGGGATCTTCACTCCGAGTGAGATCACCGGAGCGTCGGCGAAGGTTCGAGAACGCCGCCTGGCAGTGGTAGCACGGGATGTCGAGTCATCATCAGGGTTCGTGGATTCATCCGGATCTGGTGGTGAATGTGTGATGGCGGTGCGCCGTAAGAACTAGCCACGACGTCCGAACATGCAAGTGCACTGACCATTGCGGCTGCGGTGGGTGAAAGTCCAAGCGGACGACGTTCGCTGTCGGCGAGGTGGTTCCACAGAGCCAGCAGGTGATCCGGTACACGTGACGCGGCTAGTCGTCGACCGCAGGCGTCCCGGTAGCTCGCGCTGTCGATGCCGTCGAAGAAGGGACCGATGCAGATCTCACCCAGCTCCGTGTGGACGCGTTGCCACGGAGTTCGGCTGTGGCGGCACCAGGTATCGAGTTCCGACCACGCGTCGTGAGGAGGAGCGTCGGCAACCGACAGTACGAGGTCCGAAGACGCAACGTCGTCTTCGATTGGCGCAGTGGTGGATACGACGTCGAGGTCCGGAAGAGCCTTGGAGAGCAGAGCGATGCAGGCATCGGCAACGGGTCCGACCCCGTCCATCAGCACACGCTGTGGACCCGGAATCTCTGGCACTTGACCTGGAACAGCCAGCACGCCGCGAGAGACGAGAGCGTCGGCGATCTCGATCGCTCCCGGGCCGAGCACCGAACCAGAGCGCCGGAGAAAGTTGTCGAGTTCCGCGAGGTCTTCGGCCGGCGCACCGATCGTGACCGCGTTCTCGTCCGGTGTCAGGTAATGCCAAACACCGTCCGGTGTCGGATACAGCTGGTGTCCGTCGGCGAGGGCGTACACGGATCTCCTTGTCGGTGCCCGCACCCGACGAGTCGGATGCGGGCGGGGTCATCGGCAGATCAGACCGTCGAAACGGTCTGGATCAGGGAAGGTTTCAGCTCTGGAAGCTGAACGGGTTGTCGACGAGGGCGTTGGTGCCCACACCCTGCAGAGCGTGTGCGGACGTCGCCTCGGCAACCGGCTCGAAGGTGAACGGGTTGTCGACGAGGGCGTTGGTGCCGACGCCCTGGAGTGCATTGGCCGGAGCCGAGTTGGAGACGCTGTCGAACGAAATGTTGCTCATTGTCATCCCTTCCGTAATGGAAACCATTTCCATTACGATGCCACCGTACGAAAGATCGCCACGGAGAGCAACAGGTACAAGAGAGTGCATACATGAGCGAGACCTCGACGACGGGATCCGCCGAAGCGCAACCACATGTGTTTCGGGACAGATCGTTTCGATTGTTCTTCACGGCTCGCACGATTGCCGTGGCCGGTGCGGCCGTCACCGGAGTGGCAATGCCGATCCTGGTGTTCGACATCAGCCGGTCTCCGTTTCTCACCTCGCTCGCGGCTGCGGGGACGGTTCTGCCGTACCTCGTGTTCGGCTTGTTCGCGGGCGCCGTGGCAGACCGAGTCAACCGACGGACAGTCATCCTGTGTGCGCAGGCCGTTGCTGCTCTTGCCTTGGCGAGCATTCCGGCGGCGCAGGCGCTCGGTGTGTTGACGGCATGGCACGCGGTCGGCGTATCGATGTGCATCGGAACGTGTTTCGTGTGGTTCGATGCCGCAGCTTTCGGAGCCTTGCCTGCCCTGGTCGGTCGGCAGAGAATACCGGCCGCCAACAGTGCGCTGTGGACTTCCAGCACGCTCGTCGATGTTGCCTTTCCGGCTATTGCCGGAGTGCTCGTGGCGTCGATCGGCCCGGCCTACGCATTGGGTGCCGATGCACTGGCCTACGTATTGGCCGGGCTGGCCATGGCGTCGATCGGAGCCTCGTTCTCGAGTATTCCTGCGGCGCCGAAGAAGTCGGAACCCGGAATTGCGCGTGACATACGCGAAGGCCTCAGCTTCCTCTGGCAGTCTCCGCTCCTGCGAGCCTTGACCGGCGTCGGCTTCGTCAATTCGCTGACGCAGGGTGCTGTCACGGCGCTCCTGGTGGTGTACGCGTCCGAGAGGCTGGGGATTTCGACGTCGAGTCCGATGATCGGGGCCGTGTGGACGGCAGTCTCCGTGGGTGGTGTGGTCGGCGCAGTCTTGCTCCCACGCCTACCGGGGCAATGGCCGGTCGGCGCGATCACTGTCGGTGCGTTGACCATCGCCCCGGTGGTGCTGTTCGTCGTTGCGACAACCAGCAACACCGCCGCCGCGATCACCGCTCTGACCGTCTACTCCGGCTGTGCGACTGTCACGATCCTCAACGGCATCGGTGCACGTCAGCGTCTGACTCCGGATCGTCTACAGGGGCGCGTGAACACCACGGCGAGGATGGTCGCCTGGGGTGGTTCGCCGGTGGGTGCCTTGATTGCCGGGGCAATTGCAGGACGTTGGGATATCGGCACCGCCTACCTCGTTGCGTGCAGCTTTGCGCTGGTCGGGGCACTCTTCGCGTGGGTGAGCGCCCTGCGGACCGATCCTTGTCCGCACAGATGAGCATGTCACTATTAATGAAAACGACTGTCGTTATGGTTAGATCCACCTGTTCATCCCTGTGAACCCCCACCTCTTCAGGAGTGCGATGACGCTGACCAGCGAAGCAGTACCTGATGCCCCGTCGCGTGCGCATCCCGTCGGCGACCGCGGATACGTCCCGTTTATGTTGGCCACGGCCGTGGTCCTTGCCACCGTCTCTACCGTCGCGGTGTGGTCGGGCGCTGCGTCGCTGTCCTTCGCCGACGTATTTGCGGTGTTGTACGCGCACGTCGGTGGGCCGCCGGTCGACCCGCTGCTCGATCGGATCGTGTGGGGACTGCGGGTCCCGCGCATTCTGATCGCGGCACTGGCAGGTGCCGGGTTATCACTGGCCGGCGCGGTACTGCAAGCGTTGGTGCGCAATCCGATTGCCGATCCGTACATCTTGGGTGTCGGTTCGGGAGCGTCCTTCGGCGCAGTGCTGATCATGACGACGGGCATCGGAACCGGCCTGTCGATCGGTGTTCCGGTGGCAGCCTTCCTGGGGGCCATGGTTTCCCTGATCGCGGTTCTCGTACTGGGTCGGCGCGAGGGAATGCTTGTCCCGCTGCGCATGGTCTTGGCCGGAGTTGCCATCGGCTATCTGCTTTCGGCTGCAACAAGTTTTGTGCAGTTGCGCGCCGATCCGAGTCAGCTTTCGGGAGTGCTCTTCTGGTTACTCGGTTCGGTGAGCGGGGCAGGTTGGTCGGATCTCGGTGTGCCCGCCGCGGTGATCACCGTCTGTGCGGCAGTGCTGTTGACGCAGTCTCGCCAACTCAACGCGCTGGCGATGGGAGACGAGAGCGCGCAATCGGTGGGCGTCGACGTGCGCCGTACCAGGTTGCTACTACTGGTGATCGCGTCGTTGCTGACCGCGGTTGTTGTATCCGTTGCCGGCGGAATCGGTTTCGTGGGGCTGCTCGTGCCGCACGCCGTACGACTCCTCGTGGGATCCGACCATCGCAAGCTGCTGCCGGCAACCGCGCTGGTCGGTGCAACCTTCCTGGTGATCGTCGATCTTGCGGCTCGGATGTTGGATGCGCCCAACGAATTACCACTCGGAATCATCACCGCCGGATTGGGTGCCCCGTTCTTCCTCTGGTTACTTCGACGCGACGGAGGTGCGCAGTCATGAGATTGTCGGCCAGCGGGATTCACGTCGTTCGAGGTGGGCGTCTGGTGGTTTCCGGCGTAAATCTCGAAGCGCCCGAGGGGAGCGTGGTCGGACTCGTCGGGCCGAACGGCAGTGGAAAGTCCTCCCTCCTGCGCGCGTTGTACCGCTCGATGAAGCCGAGAAGCGGAATCGTGAAGGTCGACGAGGTGAACGTGTGGGACGATCTCTCGCCACGATCCGCAGCACGCATCATCGGTGTTGTGGGGCAGGAGCATTCATCCGACTTCTCGTTCAGCGTCCGCGAGGTGGTGGCGACGGGCCGGACGCCGCATCACAGCGCATTCTCTCGACTCGGTGAAATCGACCGGGACATCGTCAGTGCCGCACTGGCACGAACCGGTATGCACGGCTTCGGATCACGACTCTTCGCCGAACTGTCCGGCGGAGAAAAGCAGCGTGTGATGTTGGCCCGGGCGATCGCTCAACAACCGTCGGTGCTGGTCTTGGACGAGCCCACCAACCACCTCGACATCCGAGCTCAACTCGAACTGATGGAATTGGTCGCCGAACTCGGTACTACGACGATTGTCGCGATCCATGAACTCGCTTTGGCCGCAGCGTATTGCGACTACGTCTGTCTGCTCTCCGGCGGGGTAGTTGTCGCGACAGGACCAACGGCCGAGGTCCTCACCGAGGACCTGCTGTCCGAAGTCTTCGGGGTTCAGGTGCATCTCGGCACTCACCCCTTGACCGGGCGTCCCTTGCTCTCGTTCGCCCCTCCGCTCCTACACACGAAAGAAGCAGTGTCTTGAAATCCTCGATACGTACTGCCGCGCTGTTGTGCTCGGCCGTTACCGCCACTGCAGTACTGACCGCATGCGGAAACTCCACGGCGGATTCGGCGACGTCGTCGTCCGAGAAGATTTCCGTCACCAATTGTGACCGCGAGGTCACGTTGCCCAAGACGGCGGAGCGGATTGTCTCGCTGTATCCGTCGATGACAGAGCTTCTGATTCAACTTGGTGCCGCCGACCGCATTGTCGGACAATCGAATACCGATCTCTCTCCTCCCAGCCCCGAACTCGCGGATCAGTTCGCGGCCGTGCCGGTACTGAGCACCGGAGTTCCCGCGAAAGAAGCATTGCTCGACGCCCGTCCGGATCTGATCGTCTCCGACGGGGAATACTGGTTCGACGGTGACCGACTGCAGAGCATGGACGAATTGCGTGACCTCGGCATCCCGATCTTCGTAAACAGCGGCTACTGCCACAAGGCCGTCACCGAGGGGCGGATCGACGACGTCTGGTCCGACCTCGACGGTCTCGGCGCCTTGACCGAAACAAGTGACGCGGCAGCAACCCTCCTGGCCGACGGCAAGAAGTCCCTCGCAGCAACCGAGGCATCTGTCGCGGGGCAGGAGCCGGTTCCCACTGTGATGGTTCAGGTTTCGGAGGGACAGTCCTATGCTCTGGCCAGGGGCCTCTACAGCAGTGTGCTCGAGGCCGCCGGGGGAAGCAATCTTTTCGAGAACGACCTTCCCGACGGAAAGTACTTCGGCCAGGTAGCCACGGAATCGGTGCTCGCGAAGTCGCCGAAGGCCGTCCTCGTCGTCTACTCCACCGAGTCGGCTCGGGAATCCACCCTGGATGCTGCGCGGACGGCATTTGCCGGAACCCCCGCCGCGACATCGAATGCGATCTTTGCCGTTCCGGAGGCGTGGTTCGCCGGTGAATTGGTGTCGATCGACGGAGCTGCCGAGGTATCTCGTCTGCTGCACCCGGGTTCGTGAGGTCTTGACCGCCCTCGAGCGGGTCGAGGCCGTCGTATCGCTGCATGCTGCGCTGGACCGGACGGTGGCTCCGTCGGAGCTACTGTTCGACGAGGCCGCACTGCCGCCGGTGACGCCTGAGTTCGTTGAATTACCGGCCCCGACGCCACTACCGGCCCGGGACTTTCCGGACATCTTGCAGGCACGACGGAGCCACTACAACCCAGCGCAAGTTGCTTTGGGAATCGGCGAGCTGTCAAATGTGCTGCACCACAGTCTGGTCAGCAGCCCGACGGCCGGTGGGATGCGCGAACTGACGCTGTCGTTTGTTGTCAGCCATCCCGGACACTCGCTTGGCGCCGGGGTGTACCGGTACATCCAGGAAGGCCGTGCTGAGGCCGTCCGGCCGGGTGACGTACAAGGAAACCTTCGAGCGAGCCTTCTCCAGCCCGAGTTCGTCGACGTGTTCCCGGTTCTTCTGTTTGTCGTCGCGAACGTGGAAGCGCCGCTCGAGAAGTACGCGATGCGGCACTACCGCACGATGCACGTGGATGCCGGTGTGCTGGTTCAGAATCTGTACCTTGTGACCGAGGCGATGGGACTTGTGGGCTGCGCCATCGCAGGATTCACGGATGCGCGAGTGGCATCTCTGTTGAATCTCGCGACGACGCAGCTTCCCGTCATGGCTTTTGCACTCGGGCGGCCCAGCTAGTTCAGCCGAGGATGCGCGCCTTCTGGGTCTCGAACTCGGCCTCCGTCAATACGCCGGCATTCTTGAGTTCGCCCAGCTTGGTGAGCTGTTCGAGCTTCGCGTCCATCGACATTTCCGATTCTGCCGGAGCTGCCTGCGGCGGGAGGGGCGGTAGATCGGGAATCGGCGGCACCGGCTGGACCTGCGCTGCGCGGGCCTGATCTTCGGCGGCCCAACGGGTCCGCTGACGGCGCTGAACATTGCCGTGAATGGAGCTTGCGACGGCTACCCGGCCGGCTCGCCTCAAGAAACTCATGCGTCCTTCTCCGTGGTATCCGGTGCGGTGTTGTCCAGTGCAGCAGCCAGTTCGTCCAAGCTCAGGTGACCTTCGGTGACAACCTTTGCGCCGCTGCGGGTCCAGGCCTCGATGACCGGCAGTATGGCCAGCTCCTCGTAGACGAGTACGGCGGCAACACTTCCGGCGGCCAACTCGTCACCAACGGCAGCGATGTCGCCGACGTCGAGCAGTCCGGAGGCAGCGCCGTCGAACTGCGCCAGATCGAAATCTACGAGTTCGAAGGTGGACGCCGGTACGACGGATACCGATCCGTCGGCGGCTTTGGTGACGAACTCGAGGTCGAGGATGCGGATCACTCCGGAGTCCACGAGAGCGAGCAGCTGCTCGAATCCCGCGGAGGTCGGTGCACTGCCGGGAAACTCGACGGCAACGTATTCGATCGGACCGAATTGGTCTTGGTTGGACATCGGTTACTTCTTGCCCTTCGTGGGTTGCGGTTCTTCCAGAGCAGGTACTTCGTTGGGCATGCGCCCGGCCGGAATGATGGCGAGCAGAGAGAGCCCGGCGAGTACGAGGAGCGAGGTTCGCAGTGCGCGCAGGCGCGCTTCGGTGTTGATCCGGATGGCTTCGTCGATCTGTGCCTGTGTCGCGGAGGTGTTTTCGAGCGTCACGACGAGTTGATCGTTGGGGACGAAGTTGACCTGGTCGAGATTGATCCCTGACTCGACCTTGAGCGATGCCGGGATGGTGGGGTTGTCGATCAGTTGCGAGCTGACGAGGGTACCCAGGATTCCGACGGCGAACACGCTGGCCACCGCGATGCCGACACTGCCGGACATGTTGTGTACCAGTCCTCGCCAGGCGCCGACGTCACCGGCCAGTTCCTTGGGAGCTGCGGTGAGGAGGGTGTTGAACACCAGCGCAACGATGGCGCCCTGCCCGAGGCCGAGGGTGATCAGGCCGATGACAACAAAGATCTGATGCCAGTCACCACGAATGGTGAAGGCCAACAGGATGAGTCCAGCGGCAACAACGACGAACCCGGCTCGTGCGATCAGACGCGGGGAGTACGTCTTGTACAGGCGCGCGACGACGGTGCTCGCGATGAAGATCGAGAGTGTGTACGGGATGATCGAGAACGACGTCTGCAAGCTGCTGCGGCCCTGGATGATCTGCATGTACAGCGGAATGAGGAAGTTGGCCGCGGTTCCCACGAACATCATCGTCGCCATGCAAATCGTGGTGGCGCGCTCGGCGCCGGTCTTGAGGACGTCGAGGTTGAAGAGCTGAGGCTTGTTCTGCGCCTTGCGGCTTCGCGTCCACTGGAAGAATCCCTGCGCGCAGATGGTGCCGAGGACTATCAGGATGGCCGCGGGTGAAACACCGATGACCGAGAACGGCGCAGCGTCGGTGGCCAGGATGACGCCCCACGAGTTCAGGCCGCTGAAACCGAAGCTGAGCAGGATGACGGCAACGGCAGCCAGTGCGGCCCCGGCCCAATCGATGGTGATGTCCTTCTGCGGGGGAACAGGTTTGACACGGAAACTCAGGACCAGGTTGACCACGGCGAGCGCCACGACGAGGGCGAAGGAGTAACGCCACCCGATGGTCGTCGCGAAGGAACCGGCGATGAGTAGTGCCAGCACACCGGCTGCTGGGATTGCTGCTGCCAGGTAACCGATGGCCTTTGCCTGCTGATCGCCACTGAAGTTCGTGGCGATGAAAACCGTCAACGCGGGGGCGATGAGAGCGATCACGGCGCCGGACGCGGCTTGCGCCACGAACAGCATTGCCGGGCTCTGGCTCAGAGCGACCGCAGCCATCGCGAGACCGTGAATCGCGACGGCAATCTGGAAGACCAAACGCGTGCCGTAGCGGGCGCCGATCTTGGCGCCCAGCAGAATGAAGGCAGCCATGGCAAAGGTACCCGCGGTGATCGCGGTGCCGACACTTGTTGCAGGAGTGTCGAGATCGGTGGTGATTCCGGCCATCGAGACGGTCAGCGCATTGACGGCGAACGACGCCTGAATCTGCGTGAGGACCACCACGATCAGTGGTAGCCAGGAGGCGGTGGTTACGGCGGCCGACGTATCGGCTGCGCCAGGCTTTACGGACATGATGGGTCACGCCTTCCTCGACACTGCGTGTACTCGCGACGTGCCCGGATCAGCCACGCACGGTTACATTAGCCGGAATTGTGCTGAATGGTCGCCTGCGGGTGGTTGGTTTTTTCGCGGTAGACCACCATCTCCCGTTGCAAGCCTCGCCGGAAGCGTGGTTGCTCGGCCAGGAGTACGGCCAGGACGGTCAGCAACAGCCACGTCGCGGCCGCGCTCGCGAGGAGCAACAGGACCGGAATCCACGGACCGCCCATCTGCTCGAGCAGCGTCGTCTTCGCCCAGACTCGCCAGTAGAGCATCAGATTGACGATCAGTCCGACACCGTACGAGATGACGAAAGACAGCAGGAACTGCTTCCACGTGCCGTCGTGGCGCCTCGCCGTCATCGGTTCGGCCCGCAGCGGCAAGGCCACGGACATCACGTTGGCGACGCCGAGCCACAGCAGGATCATGGTCAGTACCTGACCGCACGCCTTCACCAGATCAGCACTGCTTCCGGAGCGCCACGCGAGGATGGCACTGAGCAGGAACCCGGCGCTGCCGACGAGAAGCAGCATCATCGCATTCTTCGCGACGAGGACGTGCCAGAGCCTGGTTCCGCCGGACAAAGCAGCGCGGACGCGGCCGGCGTCGAAGCTGAGCGCATTGGTGCACACGACGCTTCCGACCACACCCGAGAGTGCGTACAGCGCAAGGTAAGGCAGTCGATCTTCCTTGGCGTCCCAATGGAAGAGGCGAATGAATGCCAGGTATGCCAAGCCCATTCCGAGGCTCAGCCCCAGCCGAAAAGCGATCGACCGAGGCTTGCCACTCACGACGTGCCGTGCTTCCTCACGGATCCGGGAGCCGAGATCCTGCACGTGCCGGACGACGGGGTTGCCCGAGTTCAGCGGGACGTAACCGCGGATCGCGGCGGCGACGATATCGGTGTCACCGGCATCGAGCGCGGCGACGCGTGCTTCGAGAACCGCAAGGTGGGCGGCGCGCAAGGCTATCCGTGCGGTGGTCACGGCGGCAACGGCGTCGGCCTCGGCCTGCGCGGCGGTGCTGATGCCGGCGTCGGCGGGCAGTGGCGGCTGCAACGTCGTGATCAGTTCGAGTTGGCGAGCCATGTGCGGCGACGGCGACAACCCGCTGTACGACGGTCGGCTCAGCGCTGATCGTTCGTCGTCGAGCGAATCACGCACGGACGCGGCGGCCTTGCGGACGGCTGCCGGGTTGTGCCAGCGCACCGACCGGGCGTCACGCTCGGCGGCGACGGCCCGGGATGCAACCTCGGTCAGATCCTCCACCGCTGTCAATGTCTGCTCCACTCGGTTTAGGTTGGTTTCATGACCACCAACTCGGAAAAGGAAGATCTCCAGCGGTACCTGCAGGCAGCACGTGACGCGCTCGTCTGGAAGCTCGACGGGCTGTCGGAGTATGACATTCGGCGTCCGATGACCCGGACAGGGACCAACTTGTTGGGACTGGTCAAACACATGATCGGCGTCGAGCTCGGGTATTTCGGTCCGACGTTCGGCCGTCGGGTTCCCGATCTACCGGCGTGGTTGCGTTCGGAGGAACTCAACGTCGACATGTGGGCCCGCGCCGATGAGTCCAGTGCCGACATCGTCGAAACCTATCGCCGCACCTGGGCTTTCGCTGACGCCACGATCGAGCAGCACGATCTGGACGCCCCCGGCTTCGTGAAGCACTGGCCGGAGGATCGTCGCGACGTCACATTGCACCGGATACTCGTTCACGTTGTCACCGAGATCCATCGGCACGCCGGCCACGCGGACATCGTGCGGGAGCTGATCGACGGCGCCGCGGGGATGAAGGCGGGCGACAACAATCTGGCTCCCGGTGATGAGGCGTGGTGGGCCGAGTACAACGACCGTCTGGAGACGGCGGCACGCGAGGCCCACCACGCCTGAACTACTCGAATACCGCTGCCGCGCCGATCACCACGACAACGATCACGAAGTTGATCAGCAGCAGTGGCCAGACGAAGCGCAGGAACTTGTCGTAGCCGACCTTCGCCATGGCCAGCCCGCCGACAACGACGACGTTGGTCGGGGCGACCATCAGCATGAGGCCGTGGCCCATCTGGAAGGCGGTGATGACGAGTGCGCGGCTGACTCCGGCGAAGTCGCCCAGCGGGGCGAGCAGCGGCATCGCCAGGGTGGCGTGACCGGAACTGGACGGGATCAGGAACGCCAACGGGATGTTGACGAGCATCACGAGAATGGCGAAGACTCCGGCCGAAGCGCCGCTGACCAATTGCTCCATCGCGTTGAGGATGGTGTCGAGGGTTTCGGTGTTGGTCATGATCACCGAGACGCCGCGAGCGAGCAGGATGACGATCGCCGGGCCGACCATGTCGCCGGCTCCACGCGTGATCAGGGAGACGATCTTCTTCTCACCCATCTTCGCGACTATGCCGACGAGAACGGCGGCGAGGATGAACAACATCGCCAATTGTGGGAACCACCAGTTCAACTCGAACCAGTAGGGCTCGGTTGCCGTGACGTGGTACGCGTCGTACTCGGCGGGTCCGGTGGTGGCGCCGAAGATGCTCGACCAGGGGATGACGGAGAAGATCATCAGTCCGAAGGTGAGTCCGGTGATGAGCAGTACCAGCTTCTGAGTTCCGGTGAGCTTGCCGTCGATGTCCACCGGCTCGGCCGGTTCCTCGTCTTCGTCGTCCTCGATGTCGAAACCGACAAGCGACTTGGACGGATCTTTCTTCACCTTTGCGGCGTAGCGGAGAACGAATACCACTGCCAATGCGGTCAATACGATCCACAGGATCACGCGCAGCACGATGCCGTCACCGATGGAGACACCTGCTTCGCCGGAGGCGACGCCGATCGAGAACGGGTTGACCGTCGACGCCATGTTTCCGACCAGTGCGCCGAGGATGATCATGGTGGCCGCGACCATGCGGTCATAGCCCAGTGCCGTCATCAGCGGTATGAGCAAGGCGTAGAAGCCGAAGGTCTCGACCGAGAAGCCCATCGTCGAACCGAGCAGTGAAAACA
Source organism: Rhodococcus sp. FW305-130 (assembly GCF_058788335.1). Classification (NCBI taxonomy): domain Bacteria; kingdom Bacillati; phylum Actinomycetota; class Actinomycetes; order Mycobacteriales; family Nocardiaceae; genus Rhodococcus; species Rhodococcus sp. FW305-130. Next base: position 237,558 of record NZ_JBYTAP010000004.1, read on the forward strand.
GCACCATGATGACGGTGATGAGCAGCCAGCCCTTGTCGCTGAGCTTGGTAGCAAGTTGGGAGACAGCGGTTTCCAGGCTGCGTGTGGCAAAACTGACGGAGATGAAGGCGCCGAGCGCCATGATGAAGAGGACTACGCCGACCGAACCGAAGAGCCGTCCGATGTTGTCGGTGTCGACGAACCCGGTGATCGAATCCTGTACGCCGTACAGGCCGTTCACGGGAGAGAGGATCAGTTGCTGGATTCGTTCCCAGAACGAGAGCGGAGACGTGACGGTCTCGAAGCTGCCGGGAACGGGTGAGCCGTCCACGTCGACGCCGAAGCGTCCGGCCGGAATGAACAGTGCTGCAACCCAGACCAGGACGGTGACGATCGCGAGCATCGTGACCGCACCGGGAAACTCGAACTTCTTCTTGGCCGGAGTAGGTGCGGATCCCGTGTCGGTCTCGGTGCTCATTTCTTCCCCTCGAAGGTGTGTGCGTATTCCTGGAAGAACAGTGCCTTGGCGACGACGGCCTTCTCGAGCTCGTCGAGCAGGACGCGTTCGTTGGGGCCGTGGATGTTCGCGTAGCCGTCGGTGGCGCCGAACAACAACTTCTCGGCGGTCGGCACTGCTGTATCCAAGGCCATGACGAGGGGGATCGAGCCGCCGCCTGCCATCAGCCCGGCCGGCTCACCCCACGACTGCGAGAGCGCCGACAGTGCCGCGTCGAAGGCCGGTCCGCCTTCGGCTGCCGCGAATCCGTCGCCGGTTTCTCCTGCGGTGACTGTCAGTTGTAAACCGAAGGGGCGCAGGGCTTCCAGATGCCGTATCAGCGCAGCTTGCGCGTCCGCTGCCGGCTGGCGTGGGTGCACGCGCAGATTGACCACAGCGCGGGCAGTGCTGGCGACAGCATTGACGGCGCCGTCCACCGGGGGAGCGTCGATACCGGTCACGGTGATTGCCGGGCCCGACCAGATGCGTTCGCCGATGCCGCCCGTTCCGAGCAGTGGGAGCCCGTCGCGGATCTCGGCGAGGGTGCGGAACTCTTCCTCGGTGTACGAACTGCCGGTCCACGGTTCGCGGAGGAGGCCGTCGACCGCCACGTCACCGTTATCGTCATGCAGGGACGCCAGTGCGCGGATGAGCGCGAGGCGGGCGTCGGGTGCAGCGCCGCCGTAAAGGCCGTTGTGCTTGTCGGCGCCGAGAGTGGTCAGTTCGACGATCACCTGGGCAGATCCGCGCAATGCGACGGTCAAGGTCGGTGAGCCGGGGCGAACACTGCCGACATCGGCGATGACCATTGCGTCGGCCGCAAACAATTCGGGGGCCTCCGGCGGATAGTTGTCGAAGGGGCTGCCGAATTCTTCCTGGCCCTCGATGACGAGCTTGACGGTCACCGGCGGCTTTCCGTCGAATACGCGAAGTGCGCCGATCATGCCGATGACATTTGCCTTCGAATCTGCAGTGCCGCGGCCGTATATCGCGCCGTCACGCTTGGTCGGTTCGAAAGGGGGAGATTCCCAGAGTTCGACGTCGTCGGCAGGAACGACGTCGTAATGCGAATACATCAGTACGGTCGGGGCTCCCTCTGGGCCGGGAACTGTTGCGATGATGACGGGCGCAGTTTTACCTGTTATTTCGAGTTTCTCTATCTTCGTGACTCCGGCCTTCTCCAGTAGAGAAACGATCAGGTCGTGAGCCCCGAACAGGGGTTCGCTGGGGAAACCCTCGGTTGCTATCGACGGGATACGAACAAGTTCGACGAGTTCCGACTCCAGTGCCGGCATCAAACCCGCCACTGTTTCCTTGATTGTGGAATACGAGGGTGACGCGAATTCTTCCGGCACGGAACTGACTCCTTCTGGGAAAGGCGGAAAACATTAGAGCAGAGTCTTACACCCGATATATGTGCCGTGAAAGGGTGACCCGAACAAAAGGCCGAAGTGAGGTGTCGGTCCCGCGATTCTTGACATTGACGTCAACGTCAACACACACTGTGACGGTGACCACCAGCGAAACGCAGGAGCGAGCGCGGACAGCCCGCAAGCTCGGGGACGGTCCACGTCGGGCGGGCCTGCTCGACACCGCTGCCCTCTGTTTCGGCGAACTCGGATACGACGCCGTGACCGTCGAGACCATCACCACCAGGGCCGATGTGTCCCGAGCGACCTTCTACGCGTACTTCTCGTCGAAGGACGAGGTCTTTCGTGCCGTCGCCGAAATGATGTGCCGACGGTTTCTCGACGCCCAGCACATGGAGGGGCCAGCGGCCGAGGATCTACGCGAAGTTCTCAGAACGACCACGTCGGCGTTCATCACGGCCGTGTACACCTACGGGGACCTGCTCGCGGTGATCGAGCACCGGGCGCGGGTGGATTCCGAGGTCGAGCGCAGTTGGTCAGCAGTTCGCGAAAAGCTCGTGAGCCGCTACGTACGCTTCGTCGAACGTATTCGACAGGTTCACGATGTAGATCCCTGCGTTTCGCCCCCGGTGCTCGTTCAGATGATCTCGGACGCACAGATGGCCGGTGGAGCACGACTGAGTAAGGCGAGTGTCGAAGAGCAGAACCAGTTCATTGCAGATATGACGACGATGTCCGAACGGTTGATCGGGTTCGAAGAGTCGAAATAGATTTCTTTTACGAATGGAGTGATCGGTGGCAGAACAAGACGTGCTCGAAGCGGCTCTGGCGGAAATCACTGCGCTGCAGCAGGCGCATTGGCCCGCTGGGATTCCCCGCTCCGTCGAGTATCCGCTCGAAGGCGGGGGACTTGTCGACTACTTGCGGCATTGGGCGCTCGAGCGGCCGGATACTCCCGCAATCGTCTTTTACGGCCGCGTCATCACGTACGCCGAGTACGACGAGCTTTCGGATCGTTTTGCCGGATGGCTACTTTCACTCGGAGTCGAACGAGGTGATCGTGTCGGCGTTCACCTGGTCAACTGCCCGCAGTTCCACATCGCGATGCTCGGCATTCTCAAGGTCGGTGCGGTTCACGTGCCCATCAATCCGCTCTTCCGTGAACACGAATTGATTCACGAACTCAACGATGCCGGCGTCAAGGTCCTACTGACGCAGAACACTTTCTCGAAGCTGGTGAAGAAGGTTCGCTCACAGACTTCACTCGAACACGTCGCGAAGACCGCAGTATCGGACATGCTGACTGCGATCCCCACCGTCGAACTGCCCTTCGAGGTCGACGATCCGCGCCTGAGCGACTGGCAGTCGATCATCACCAGTGAGCGGGCGACTCCCGTTGCCACCGAACTCGATTCCCTCGCCGCCCTGAACTACACGGGCGGAACGACGGGAATGCCCAAGGGCTGTGAGCACACTCAGCGCCACATGGTTTACACCGCGGCCACCGCGACGCTTGCCGGTGGTGACCAGGTGGGCGCCAATCCGCCGGTATCCCTGGTGTTTCTGCCGATCTTCTGGATCGCGGGTGAGGACTTCGGCATTCTGGTTCCGCTCGTCAACGGCGGAACCGTTGTCCTGCTGAATCGTTGGGATGCGGAGACCACGCTCGACGCGGTCGAGACCTACGGTGTGACTTCGCTGGTCGGAACCGTCGACAATTACGTCGAACTGATGGACACATCAGGGTTTTCGGAGCGAAATCTCTCGACACTCCAGAACGCCATGGCAGTCTCGTTTGTTCTCAAACTCGATCCGGCCACGCGCCAGCGGTGGCGCGAGGCTACCGGCGGTGTTCTGCGTGAAGCGAGCTACGGAATGACCGAAACCCACACCGCGGACACGATCACTCTCGGTTTCCAGGACGGCGACTACGACCTGAAAAGCGAGCCGGTGTTCTGCGGAATTCCGGTGCCCGGTACCGACGTTCTGATCGTCGATCACGACGGCAGGCCGGTTCCCGTCGGTGAGCACGGACAGATCATCGTGCGCAGTCCGTCGATCCTTTCCGCGTACTACCGCAACGAGGCTGCCACCGCCGACGCCATCCGTGACGGCTGGTTGCAGACCGGCGATGTCGGAAAGTTCAGTGAGCGTGGTGGTTTGCACTACCTGGCGCGAAACAAGGAAATGATCAAGACCAACGGCATGAGTGTCTTTCCCTCCGAGGTGGAAGCGCTGCTGATGCTGCATCCCGCGATCGAAAAGGCTGCGGTGGTACCGAAACCGGACCCGGACAAGGGGCAGGTGGCTTTTGCGTTTGTCCAGCTGGTCGAGGGTTCCGACACCGCGGCCGATGAGATCGTCTCGTGGGCCAAGGAGAACATGGCTACGTACAAGGTGCCCGAAGTGGAAGTGCTCGAGGCGCTTCCGATGACTGCAACAGGAAAGGTGCGCAAGGGCGATCTGTTCGAGCGCACTCAGGGGGACAAGTGAGACTGCTGATTGCGAACCGCGGCGAAATCGCGCTGCGGATCATTCGAACTGCCCGTGAACTCGGGATCGAAACGGTGTCGGTGTACGCCGCGGACGACGCGTCCAGTCCGCACGTCGCGGCGGCCACGGAGTCGGTGCCGCTCGGAGCGTCGGGCGCATCCGCGTACCTGGATCAGAGCGCACTGCTGACGATCGCGGCCGAAACGGGCGCCACGCACGTGCACCCGGGCTACGGATTCCTCAGTGAGAATGCCGAATTCGCGCAGGCGTGTACCGAGGCGGGCATCGTCTTCGTCGGCCCGGACGCCCAGGTTCTCCGGACTTTCGGCGACAAGGCCAGCGCCCGCACTGCGGCGGTCGACTCCGGCGTACCGGTCCTGCCGTCGACATCGGCGAACGCCGACCTCGACGAGGTGCGTGAATTCTTCGAGCGCAACTCCCGCGGCATCATGATCAAGGCGCTCAGCGGCGGCGGTGGCCGCGGCATGCGCGCGGTGCGCGACCCGAAAGCGCTCGACGACGCGTACCGTGTGTGTGCGGCCGAAGCCCAGTCGGGATTCGGCAGTTCGGCACTGTTCGCCGAGGTACTCAGTGAGCACGCTCGGCACATCGAAGTGCAGATCGTGGCGGCGCCGGGGCAAGGCGGAACCCACGCGCTCGCTCTGGGTGACCGTGATTGCAGCGTCCAACGTCGGCATCAGAAGTTGATCGAGGTTGCGCCCGCGCAGGGGCTGTCGGGGGCCCTGCGCGAGCGTCTTCACGCTGCGGCCGCAAGGCTGTGCGCCGAGGTCGGCTACCGAGGCATCGCGACGGTCGAGTTCCTGGTCGAGGAACGCGGATTCGTCTTCCTCGAAGTCAATCCCCGAATTCAGGTGGAGCACACGGTGACCGAAGAGGTCACCGGAATCGACCTCGTCGCCGTGCAACTCGCTATCGCGGACGGAGTTCCGTTCGAGGACCTGGACCTGCCAACCGGAATCACTGCTGTCGAGAAGGTTTCGGAGACAGTCGGATCCGTGGCGTCGGCGTCGGGGATCGCGATACAGGCGCGCGTCAACATGGAAACCATGACGCCGGACGGCAATGCGCTACCGTCCTCCGGCACGCTCGACAACTTCAGTCCTCCGGGCGGGCCCGGCGTGCGCGTGGATACCTTCGGTATGGTCGGGCTCTCGCCGAGTGCGCGTTACGATTCGCTGCTGGCGAAGGTCGTCACCCACACGCGTCGATCGGATTTCCCTGCCGCGGTGCGTAAGTCGATTGCTGCTCTGAGTGAGTTCGCCATCGACGGTGTGGCGACCAACCTCGAATTTCTGCAGGCAATACTGTCCGACAAGGACTTCCGCGACGGTCTGGTCGACGTCGACTGGTTGGGTTCTCGATTGGCGGACCTCGTCCCCGAAGTGGGCCCACAAACGCCCTCCTCGAACGTGGACGTGGCACCTGACGAGGATGTGGTCCGTGCACAGATGGCGGGCATCGTCGTCGAACTCGCGGCAGTCGGTGACGGCGTCCATGCGGGTGGCCAGGTTGCCGTCCTCGAGGCGATGAAGATGCAGCATGTTCTCTCGGCGCCCGGTGATCTCGAAGTGGTCCGGGTCCTGTCGTCACCGGGCAGGTCGGTGGGCGCGGGCGAACCGTTGCTCGTCGTCCGTAGTGCAAGCGCGGGATCGAAGCTCGCCGAGGTCGACGAGGTGGACCTCGACGACGTGCGTCCCGATCTCGCGGAGATCATCGCTCGCCACGAGGTGACCCTGGACCCGGCCCGGCCCGCAGCCGTGGCGAAGCGTCACAAGCTGGGACGCCGGACTGCTCGCGAGAACGTCTACGACCTGGTCGACGACGACAGCCTGGTCGAGTACGGCGCTCTCGCGCTGGCGGCGCAGCGCAGTCGACGCAGCGAGGAAGACCTGATCGCCAACACTCCTGCCGACGGGTTGATCGGCGGAGTGGCGACCATCAGCGGCGGCGAGAGCGTCGTGATCTCGTACGACTACTCGGTGCTCGCCGGTACCCAGGGCATGCGCAATCACGCCAAGACCGACCGCCTGCTCGAGATCGCCGATCGCAAGCGAGTTCCGGTAGTGCTGTTCGCGGAAGGCGGCGGCGGTCGCCCCGGTGACACCGACGCGGGCGCAGGGGCGGGCCTGGAACTGGGGACCTTCCGTGCCATGGCGGCGCTGAGCGGCCGCGTACCCATGGTCGCTGTCGTGTCCGGGCGCTGTTTCGCGGGCAACGCGGCCCTGGCCGGTGCCTGCGACGTACTGATCGCGACGCCTGACGCCAACATCGGCATGGGAGGCCCTGCCATGGTCGAGGGCGGCGGGCTCGGAAACTTCCGCCCCGAGGACATCGGCCCCATCGACGTGCAGCGCCGTAACGGCGTCGTACACCTGGTGGCTGACGACGACGCTCATGCGGTGGCGCTGGCCAAGCAGTACCTCGGCTACTTCCAGGGTGCGAGCGGAGAGTGGACGGCTCCGGATCCGCGGCTCTCGCGGCATGTGGTGCCGGAGAATCGCCTGCGCTCGTACGACGTTCGTGGAGCGATCGACGCAATCGCGGACGTCGACAGCGTCCTGGAACTGCGTCGAGACTACGGACGCGGTGTAGTCACCGCACTCGTTCGTGTCGAAGGAGTTCCGTACGGTGTGCTGGCGAACAGCAGCGAGCATCTCGGCGGAGCGATCGACGCGGAAGCCTCGGACAAGGCTTCGGATTTCCTGGAACTGCTCGAAGCGCACCGCATCCCTCTGGTGACGCTGTGCGACACACCGGGATTCATGGTGGGCCCGGATTCGGAGGAGGAGGCGACGGTTCGAAGGTTCGGCAGGTTCTTCGTTGCCGGTGCTCGCCTCACCGTGCCGTTCGGAACGATCATCCTGCGCAAGGGTTACGGGTTGGGCGCCATGGCAATGGCCGGTGGTTCCTTCCACGCCCCCGAGTTCACGGTCGCGTGGCCGACGGGCGAGATCGGGCCGATGGGTCTGGAAGGTGCTGTGCGTCTCGGTTTCCGCACGGAACTCGAATCCGTCGAAGATCCGGTGGCTCGGGAAACTCTGTTCGGTCAGTTCGTGGAACTGGCCTACGCACAGGGCAAGGCGCTGATGGCGGCGACCACGTTCGAACTGGACGACGTCATCGACCCGGCCGACACCCGCGCCTGGATCAGGCAGCTCGGCAGAAACAGTTGAGATCCTGCTGATTCGAGCTGTTGCCGCACGTGGGCAGGGCAACTAGCCTTGCCCACGTGTCGGCTGCGCGAGATAACGTCCTGATCATTCATTGGCACGACCTGGGCCGACACCTCGCGAGTTACGGTGTCGCCGGGGTCAACAGCCCCAACCTGGACTGGCTGGCGGCAGAGGGCATCCGGTTCACCGACGCACACGCGACGGCGCCGCTGTGCTCACCTTCGCGCGGTTCTCTCTTCTCGGGCAGGTATCCGCACAACAACGGTCTGATCGGGTTGGCGCACCACGGCTGGGAGTACCACGCTGAGGTGCAGACGCTTCCGCAGATCCTCTCCGACAACGGTTGGTACACCTCGCTCTTCGGCATGCAGCACGAGACTGCGTACCCGAAGCGACTTGGCTATCACGAGTACGACGTCACGAACTCGTTCTGCGACTACGTGGTTCCGCGTGCCCAGAACTGGCTACGACGCTTCCCGCCCGAGCCTTTCCTTCTCACCACGGGGTTCTTCGAAACGCATCGGCCGTACCCGGCCGATCGCTATACCCCGGCGGACACCGCAGCGCTGGAGGTGCCCGGATATCTTCCCGACGTGCCGCAGGTACGCGAGGACCTGGCCGAATTCCACGGCAGCGTAGAGGTAGCCGACGCCGCGGTGGGTGATCTGCTCGGGACGCTCGAGGAAGAGGGGCTCGACGAGAACACGTGGGTCTTCTTCCTCACCGATCACGGCGCCGCGTTCCCACGTGCCAAGTCGACGCTCTACGCACCGGGCACCGGGATTGCGTTGATCGCTCGGCCTCCGGCTCGGTATCGCAGTGGCGGAAAGGAATACGAGACACTGTTCAGCGGTGTGGATCTTGTTCCGACCATTCTCGATCTCCTCGGTATCGATGTCCCCACCGAGGTGGAAGGGCGCTCGCACGCCGATGCCCTCGTCGATCGTGGAACCGAGCCGTCCGAACCTGTCCGAACCGCCTTGTTCACGGAGAAGACCTTTCACGACAGTTTCGATCCCATTCGCGCGGTGCGCACCAAGGACTACAGCTACATCGAGAACTACGCCGTCCGCCCCGCTCTGGATCTACCGCTCGACATCGAGGACAGTCTTTCCGGAAAGGCGCTCGGCACCGAGCATCTGGCGGTACGCGCACCCCGGGAGCTGTACGACCTCCGTGCCGACCCCGACGAGAAGATCAATCTGATCGATCGACCGGAAGTCTCGGCAATACAGGCGGAATTGTCCTCGCAGCTTCACACGTGGCGCGCCGAAACGGATGATCGTCTCCCGGACGAGGCATTGGGAAGCGCGATGGCGGTGCATCGCATGGCGGCGTACCTCGAGAAGATCGGTGTCCGACCCAACGTGCGGTCCGCCTACAGTGCGGACCGCGGTTACCTCGAGTCGGACACCGAAAACCCCTAGGGCCTACCGGTTTCGCGCTCCTCCAACAATGCGATGACCCGCCCGACCAGTTCGTTGATGTCAGCGCCTGTCGTGTCGAAAGCCAGGTCCGGGTCCTCCGGAGTCTCGTACGGTGCGTCGATTCCGGTGAGCCCCTTCAGTTCACCGGCCCGCGCACGCGCGTACAGGCCCTTGGGATCTCGGCGTTCGCATTCTTCGACGGGAGTGGTGACGGCAACTTCGAGGAAGGTGAGCCCGGCAGCTTCGTTGAGAGCACGCGCAATTGCTCGATCCGAACGCAGCGGTGAGACCATCGACGCGATGGCCACGACGCCGGCATCGGCGAACAGCCGAGTGAGATGCCCGACGCGCCGGATGTTCTCGGCCCGGTCTCCCGGCGAGAACCCGAGATCGTCGGAGATACCGTGGCGGACGTTGTCACCGTCCAGGAGATACGCGGTGCGTCCCGCGTCGACCAGCGCACGTTCGACAGCCACGGCGACGGTGGATTTTCCGGAGGCAGGCAGGCCGGTCAACCAGATCGTCGCGCCCTTCTGGGTCGTCGACGCCCACCGCCGCTGACGTTCGAGTGAAGACGGATGCCACTTGATGTCGTTGCGGGTCTGCTCACCGGGAACGACAACGCGTGGCTCGAGAATGGTGCCGGCGCCGACGGTGTCGTTGCTCTGCTCGTCGATCAGAATGAAAGCGCCGGAGTCCCGATTGTGGTCGTAGGTGTCGGCGACCACCACGGAACTGGTTCGGAGCGTGACCGTTCCGATGTCGTTGAGCCCCAGTTCGACTGGGCTGTCCTGCTCGTCGAGCGTCTCGGGGTCGAGTCGGGTGTGCAGTTCTTGAACCGTCGCGCGCACGGTCCGGGACGTGTGTTTGAGCGCTATCCGATCGCCGGCTCGCAATGGAGTGTTCGACAACCAGCAGATCGTGGCTTCGAGTTCTCGGGCCAGAACCGGCAAATGGGCCTGCGCACCGCCGCTGACTAGAACGTCGCCACGTCCGACGTCGATGTCGTCGGCCAGTTCCACCGAAACCGACAGTGGTGCAACGGCAGTACTGCGGTTGTCGTCGAGGGTGTCCAGGCTGATCACGGTGCTCTTCGATCCGGACGGCAGTACCACTACCTCGTCTCCGACGCTCAGTGTGCCCGCCGAAATTCGGCCGGTGTACCGGCGCCGATTCTGCGGATCGGGGCGCGAAACCCACTGCACGGGAAGCCGAAGTTCCTCGATGTGGGTCGCGGGCGCATGGAGTTCGACGCCTTCGAGATATTCGAGAAGTGTCGGCCCGTTGTACCACTCGGTGTTCTCCGAGCGGGTCACGACATTGTCGCCGGCTTTCGCGGAGACGGGGATGGCAAGTACGTCGCCTCGCCCGAGCTGGCGTGCCAATACCCGCAATTCTTCCTGTACCTGCGCGAATCTCGCTTCGTCGAAGCCCACCAGATCGATCTTGTTCACCACGGCCACAAGGTTCGGAACACCAAGTAGCGCTGCGATTCTGGCGTGTCGACGCGTCTGACGCAGCACGCCGGTTCTCGCGTCGACCAGCAGGACCGCTACGTGGGCGTTGGACGCGCCGGTGAACATGTTGCGCGTGTAGCGCTCGTGTCCCGGGGTGTCGGCGAGTACGTAACTTCTGGTCGGAGTGGAGAAGAATCGGTACGCGACGTCGATCGTGATGCCCTGTTCGCGCTCGGCGCGCAATCCGTCGGAGAGTGCAGCCAGGTCGGCGACACCGTGCTCGTCGGTCACGGAATCGAGGTGATCGGTTGGCAGGCTGTCGGTGTCGTGCAACAGTCGGCCGATCAGCGTGCTCTTGCCGTCGTCGACGCTACCCGCCGTGGCCAGCCGCAGGAGTTGGCGAGTGATGGTGGTGGTCATCAGAAGTAGCCCTCACGCTTTCGGTCTTCCATCGCGGCGACCGAGGTTCGGTCGTCTGCGCGAGTCTCGCCTCGTTCGGAAACCGTCGCGGCCGAGATCTCGGTGACGACGTCGTCGATGGTGGTGGCGTGCGATCGAACGGCGCCGGTGATGGTCAGATCGCCGACGGTTCGATATCGCACCCACTCGGTCGTTGCCGCGGCGTTCTCGGCGTCGGTGCTGAATTCCGAAGCAGCGAGGAGCATTCCGTCGCGCTCGAATACCCGCCGTTCGTGCGCGAAATAGATGGGCGGCAGTTCCAGTTCCTCCTGGGCTATGTAGCGCCAGATGTCGAGTTCTGTCCAGTTGCTCAGCGGGAAGACACGAACGGACTCTCCGCGTCTGATCCGACCGTTGTAGAGCGACCATGGTTCGGCCCGTTGCGCCCGAGGGTCCCACTGGCCGAACTCGTCACGGAAGCTCAGGACTCGTTCCTTGGCTCGCGCGCGTTCCTCGTCCCGGCGGGCGCCGCCGAATGCGGCGTCGAATCGCCCGCCTTCGAGAGCGTCGAGCAGAGTTCTGGTCTGCAGGCGGTTTCGCGATCCGCTGGTCTCGGTCGACTCCTGCACTCGACCCTGGTCGATCGAATCCTGAACGGAAGCAACCAGAAGTGTGTGCCCGCCCTCCTTGATTCGGCGGTCGCGAAATTCGATGACTTCCTCGAAATTGTGACCGGTGTCGACGTGAAGGACCGGGAAAGGGAGTGGGGAGGGTCGAAACGCCTTCTCGGCGAGTCGAAGCAGGACTATCGAGTCCTTGCCGGCTGAGAAGAGCAGTACCGGTCTTTCGAGTTCTGCCACCACCTCTCGAATGATGTGAACCGCTTCGGATTCGAGAACTCGGAGTTCGTCGACAACATCGGTGACGGTGCTCATGTGACGGGGTATCCGTTCTGTTCGGCGTCGATGCGATAACGCTGCACCCATTCGCGGGAGCGTCCGTCGCTCTGACGACGCAGCGGCGGTGGTGGGGCCAGTTGTCCGTCGAGACCGAGGGAAATGAGGGTTTTTGCGACCACGGACTGCGGGTCTTCGGTGAGATCGCGGAACCCGATCTCGATGGGGGAGATGTCCTCTTCCTCGAACCAGCGCTTCCACTGTCGTTCCTGCTCACCGAGAATCGTCACCAGGTGTGCGATTCCGAGCGCGTTGTACTGCGCACCGTCCGAGAGATTCGGTGGGGTCGCGTCGTCGCGCCAGACCTGCGTCTGCACGGCTCGCCACATCGATACAGCCTGAGCGACAACATCTTCTCGATAGACGTGGATGAACTGCAGGTCGTGATCGAGAGTGTCGTGGAGTGCGGAACGTAGATCTGTCCCACTGCGCCACGGCAATCCGGCTGCGCGATCGAGCAGGAGCGGTGTCTGATTCCACATCAGCTTGCCGCCCCAGACTCCGTTGGGTGTTCGGCCGAGTTCGAGAAGTTGTGTGCGCCACTGCTCGGAGGTGCGGGTGTCCGGCGTACCCGGGTGGAACGGGGCGAGCAGACCCAAGACGGACTCGTCCGTGACGTCTTCGAACCACTGCCTCGGTTGCGGCGAACGCGAGGTCTCGGGGAGGTACTGGAAGAACTCTTCCGGCTCACCCGCGACCCCTGTTGCTCGCAGGGATTCGACCAGCAAAGTACTGCCACTGCGCTGCGAAGCGCAGACGAGAAACGAGCGTTGGGCCTCCGTCATGCGAGCAACGCTAAGGGTGGCCGGAAACCGCCGCAAGCTGGGAAAATAAACTCACGTAGAGGTTAAATCTCGACGTGAAACGTTAAATGTGCGGGTCACGAAATCTTGTGCTGAGGCACGTCTTACGCAGTTGTCGCAAGGGCCGCGGCGAGCCCGAATGCGATGGCCATGAAGACAACTTCACCGATGGCGCGGCGCAGGGATCCGTCCGAACTCATGCGGTGTGCAGCACTTGCGACCACCCATGTCCGGCGCCACCACCATCCCAGTGCGACGAGCATTGCGATCGCCACGATCTTGGCGAGGATCACCCGGCCGTAAGCGGTGTCGTAGAAGGCGGAGAGCGAGTCGAGTCGCACGACGGCGTTGACGATACCGGTGACGACCAACGCGAGGACACATCGCCAGGCGAGGGCGGAGTACCTGGGCAACCAGATCGCCCAGGCACCGCGCGACGGTACGGCAAGCGCGAGTGCGGCGAGCACGCCGAACCACAAGGCCGCAGCGAGGACGTGAACGGCGTCGAGGATCGATCCGAAGCTCTGCTGCGCCATGTGCCCGGTGATCGGGCGGGCAGCGAGCGCCAACGCGGAGACGACCAATGCCGGTGCGACCGGCACCGTCTCGGGATTGGTGAACCCGTAGATGCCGTAACAGACCACGGCAAACGCGCACGCGATGATCGCGACACCGACGCGGCCGACGTTGACCTCGGAGACGAATGCGCCGAAGTGCCCGATGGTCAGTGAGGTGACCGGGGCGCCGTCTGCGGCTGCGGCATTGAGCACGAGGAGCGTGATCTCGGCGACGAGCCAAACCGCTGCCGCCGCGGTGAGCTGAGTCCACATGATCGCGGGGGTTGTTGCCGGACGGCGTTCACTGCGGCCCATCCAGGCAAGCGTCGCGATGCCGAGCGTCAACGAGCCGCATCCGATCGCGAGAACGCGGACAGTGCTCGACGATTCGGGTCCCGACGGACTCGCGAGGCCCCAGGCGATGAGGACTCCCAGCAGAGCTGTGGGTACGGCAAACAGCAACCACCACCTGTTTGCCGTACCCGTCACGCGATCAGCTCGACTTCGGCTTACGCAGCACGAAGAACAGCGCACCGCCGAACACGACGACGCCGGCGACGATGAAGATCCACACCGGCATGCTGCCGGACTCCGACTCACCCGTACTCGACGCGGCGGCAGCGCCGGGAGTGCCCGACCCCGCCTCGGTGAGGGTGAAGGTCAGGGTTCCGTTGACGGGGTGACCGTCGGCGGAAGTGACTCGGTACGCGATGGTGTAGACGCCGGTCGGCCCGAGATCGCCGAGGTCTGCACTGACAGTGGGTCCTTCGACGGACGGATCGCTCTTGGTCCAGAGGTTGCCGTCCGGGCCCGTGACCGTCAGTGCCGCGAACTGCGCCTGCAGAGCCTCGTTGAACGTGACCGAAACCTTGTCAGGCGCAACCTGAATGGACGCGCCGTTTTCCGGGTTGGAGCCGACAACCGCGGAGTGCGCACTGGCCGTGCCCATTCCGAGCATCGTGGCCAGCATCGCGAGCATGCCGACGGCGATGACCTTGATCCGGGTACTCATCAGCGCTTGCTCCTGACCAGTGCGCCGAGGCCGAGTGCAGCGCCCAAGGCGCCGAGCACCAGGCCGACGCCGCCGAGCCAGCGCGCGGTGTTGTCTGACGAAGAAGATTCGGAAGCAGCGGACGTCTCGGCAGTGTTATCGGCAGCAGGCGCTCCGTGAGCATCGCCGGTGGATGCGGCGAGAGTCAGCGTCGGCGCGGGCTTGTCCGGCTCGCTGCCGTCGGCAAGTTCTTCCTGATCCCAGTTGACGACGTTGCCGTCGCTGTACGTCTGCACGGCCTTGAACTCGACCTCTTCCTGCTCCGGCAGCGGGCCGGCGGAAAGAACGAACTGCTGGAACTGGCCGGGGGCGATTCCGACGCCGGGGTCGGCCGTCCACGTCACGGACTTCGCGACCAGCGAGGTGGGGTCCTTCTCGACGACGGCGGTCCAACCGGGCATCGGTTCGGTGCGTGCCGACTTGAGGTCGGGGAGGGCCACCGTCAGCTTGGTGGTCGAAGCGGTGTCGGATTCGGTGGGCACGCGGAACGTGAGAACGGAGTATCCGCCCTGCGTAGCTCCTGGTGCGACGACGCTGACGTGTGCTGAAGCAATTCCGGCGGCCAGCAGCACAGCGCTGCCGGTAGCGACGGTCGTGACAACCGCACGCGAAATCAGGGTGTTCTTCATGTCGGGAAGTGTCCTCTTGGTCTGGTGAAGGGGTGGGGAGTTCTACGAATCTTCAGACCAGGGCGGGAGGACCGCGCCGCGAGATGCTGGCGCGAAGAAGGGCGTCGACGGGTCCGTGATGGATTCCGGTCGAGACGGTGTGGCCGCGGGAAGTGACGGCGGCGGGAGCCAAGGACGCCAGGACGACGTGGAGAGCGTGGGTGACAACGCGGTAGAGGCGCTCGGCGGCCAGGACCGCGACCGCACAGGCGACGGTGGCACCGGCGTGAGCACCGAGCATCACCAATCCCGGAGCGGGCGAATGAGCGTGCTCGGAGAGCGTCATGGTGGTGTGGGCGGCAAGCTGACCCAGGCCAAGAGCCACGATCAGGGCAGCGGGCCCCCGGGAGAGGGCGGGAAGGGTGGCCGTCACGGCGCCGACGGTTGCGCAGACGGCGAGCAGCAGGGTCAGCGACGACGACTGTGGCAGCTCGCCTCCGCCGATTCCATGCGCGGCGACAGCGAGAGCAGCCGAAGCGGAACCGACAGATATCCCCCGGAGGGTCGCGGTCTGCTCGGCTGCTCTCACTGGCGTTCTCAGGTCTAGCGCACGCCGAGACGTGCGAGCAGATCTGCTTCGACGCCGTCGAGTTCGGAAGAAATTGCCTGGTGAGCTGCCTTACGGCGAGCCTGCGGCATCTGCTCGGCAGCGCGAACTGCCGTGCTGAGATCGCCGAGGCGCTCACGGATGGCGGCGGCAAAACGCTGCGTCTCCGCATCGTCGGGCTTGCGGCTGAGGATCTCGGTGACCGAGCTCTCGGCGCCGGCGATACGAGCGCTCAACTTCGCGCCGTGACCGGTGTAGTCACCGAGCTGGTCGACGGCGATGCCCATCTTCTGTGCACGCGTGGTGTCGAGCTGGGCGCGCACAGCCGTGGCAGCGCGGTAGGCGATCGGCAGGAGAACGGGGGCAAGCAGACGTGCCACACCAAGGTACTTACGCACCTTGGCGACAGTCAGGCCCTGATTCGCAGCGGCTTTCTCCTGCGCCTTCAGGGTCGCGATCTGCGCCTTTTCGATCTTGTGCTGTGACTCGATCTCGGCTTTCTCCAGCTTCTTGAGCGACTTGGTCTCGACCTTGTCGCGCTTACGCTGGCTCTTGGCGTTGAGCTTCGCCTCGACCTCAGCCTTGTGCTTGAGAGCCTTTGCCTCCGCCTTGCGGGTGGCACGAGACTTTCGCTTCTTGAACAACCCCATCGAAAAGGACCCCGTTTCCAGGTGTTTGTGTGTTGCCAGGTACCTGCGCTTCGGCTTCAGCCTAGGGGAGCACATAATCTTCGTCATCGTGTGTTCCGTTAACAACCCCGCGCCCCAGCTCCCGATCATCGATTCGGGGGCGTTGACCCGATGCCGTCATCGGGTGCGTCTGGACGGGTTGTTTCCCGGGAAATCGGCTTCGGAACCCGTCGACACCGGCGTCAAGCAGCGCCAGGATGCCGCGATCGCGAAGCGCGCGGAGATCGCCGAACTGGTGATCGGTGCTGCTCCCGAGCGTTGGGTGAAGATCAACCCCGATCAATCGGCGTCGGCTCAGGCTCGTGACACTCTTGCTGCCTGTGAGGCCGGCGCGGACCGGATCTGGGGCGCGGTCTTGCCCGTCGAGCGCGACACCGGACGCAAGGGCCGCTGCGAAATGCTCGTCCGTGACGACGAGGGCGGCGGGTACATCCCCGTCATTGTCGTCAATCACAAGGTGACCGATCCCGGCCAGGGCGCGATCACCTCGGGGCTCCTCGAATGGGAGCCCGCGGTCGATCCCAAGCGCAAGGTCCGCAGCCAGGTCCGCGATCAGATGCGCGTCGCGCAGGTCTATCGGATGCTCGAGCGTCGTGGGCTGGCGAGCCCGTCGCTCACGGCAGGCGCGATCGGATACAACGGAGACTGCGTCCTCGTCCACGACCTCAGTGCGATTCTCGACGATTACGACGAGCGTTTCGCCGACCGTATCGCTGTTGCCCGCGGTGAGGTGCTGACGTCTCCGTCACAGGTGAGCGAGTGCAAGTCGTGCCCGTGGTGGACCGAATGCAAGCAGGAGTTGGTTCGCAACCGCGATGTCAGCCTGGTGGCTGTCGGATCGCGAGCTGAGCTTCTGCGCGACGTCGGCTGCAACACGATAGATCAGCTGGCCGCCTGGGACGGTGAGCCGCTCGAGGATTGGCCGCACGGAAATTTCGACGACGCAGTCGTGATCGCCAAGGCGTGGTTGGCAGATGCTCCGTTGGTGCGGCGGTTCGAGAAGATCTCGGTGACTCGGGCGGACATTGAGATCGACGTCGACATGGAGAGCTATCAGGAGCACGGCGCCTACCTGTGGGGAACGCTGCTCAATGTCGGTGGCTTCTCGATGTATCGAGGATTTGCGACGTGGGATCCGCTGCCGACGCGTGACGAGGCGCGGTCGTTCGCGGAGTTCTGGGGCTGGCTGATGGCGGAGCGTGCCGCAGCCGCTGCTTCGGGTAAAACCTTTGCTGCGTACTGCTATTCGCGTTCGGCCGAGGACAAGTGGTTGTTGGACTCGGCGCGCAGGTTTGCCGGCGAGCCCGGGATTCCGAGCAAGGACGAGATTCGTGAGTTCATCGACAGTCCGCAGTGGGTCGACATCTATCAAGCGGTGAGCGATCAGTTCATCTGCCCGAACGGCAAGGGGCTCAAGAAGATTGCCCCCGTCGCCGGGTTCAACTGGCGTGACGCCGAAGCCGGTGGTGAAGCGTCGATGGCGTGGTACCGCGAGGCGGTCGGCTACGACGGTGAGCCGGACGAGACGCAACGGACGCGGATCCTGCAGTACAACGAGGACGACGTCATTGCCACCAAGGTCCTACGTGAGTGGATGACGGACCGCGCGGAGAAGGAAATTCCGCTGGCTTCCGAGTTGTAGCGCCGATCCGTTCTGTCGCTATTGTCTGAAACATCCTATTTAACAGTGTGTTTCAATTCGTAGTTTCTCGTCATCGTGTGTCCCGAGCCCGCATCCGCGCTACCTTCATCTGGTCGGCTCCACGATGGAGGGTGTTGCATGCTGAGCAGGCTGACTTCGAGTGCGAGCGACGCCGAACTGTCTGACGTCGAGCGGCGCGACCTCTTCTCTCGCCAGGTCCGTCAAGTGACAACGGTAGCTCCGCTGGCCAACGTCGCGAATTTCTTCAGTGCGTGCGCTTTGTTGGCCTATGTCGTGCCGCCGGCACACGAAGAGTTCCGCCTGATCTGGGGAGCGGCAGCGCTCGCAGTCATCCTCAATTCGGTGCGTGTGTGGCTGCCGAGGGCCATTCAGGGAGAGAGGTATTCGCCCAAGCACACGACCCGGTACGACTACTGGGCACTCATGCTCGAAGTGGTACTGCTGGGTGTTTTGTACACGATCCTCGCGGCCGAGATGCTTCCGGTGATAGACGGTTCACGAAAGCTGGTTCTGATCGCGACCATCGCCGGTGTGGTGGGTGCCGGTGCAGTTGCGCTGTCGACTGTTCGGTCGCTGGGTTTGGCCTGGATTCTGGTGCACGGCCTGGGATTGTTATTCGTCATGCTTGCCGGGGCGACGGCCGAGTACTTCGTCCTTTCGTTTCAACTCGTTGTCTACATCAGTATTCTGTGCGTCGGCGTTGTCTATCTGTGGGCGTCGTTCCGAAGTCGTTGTCTTGCCGAGTTCGAGGCTGCTGCCGAGCGCCAGATGGTCAGTTTGCTTCTCGACGATTTCGAGGGCGGGTCACGCGACTGGCTGTGGGAAGTCGACACCACCGGGACGTTGTCGCACACCTCCGCTCGGCTGTCGCAGATCTCGGGAGTCTCTGTCTCCGACCTGCGAACCCTGTCGCTGCGCGGATTGTTGGATTGGCTCGACGTCGGTTCGACGAAGAGTGGACGAGCCGCGGTCCACGTCATCGGAGATCACCTCGACCGCCTCATGCCGTTTCGAGAGGTCGTCATTCCCGTTCGTGTCGGCGGCGTCGACCGATGGTGGTCGCTGTCGGGTCATCCCAGGCTTTCCGAGGCCATGGAGTTCGTTGGTTGGCGAGGCGTGGGCTCGGACATCACCGAGAAGTACAACTACGAGCGGCGAATTCTGTGGCTCGCTGCAACCGACGGACTGACCGGGCTCCCGAATCGCCGGACGTTCGGCACGGAGCTGTCCGACGCGCTCGGCGCTGTCCGGACCGGCGAGCAGGTTCTTGTCGGCATCCTCGACCTGGACAATTTCAAGTCGGTGAACGACACGTTAGGACACCCCGTCGGTGACAAATTGTTGATTTCCGTTGCTGCACGGCTCAATCGAGTGGTCAGTGGCGCCATGTGTGCGCGAATCGGGGGCGACGAATTCGGCGTCGTCCTGCGGGGAACAGGGGACGGCGGCGAGGTGTTTGCTCGCTATCTGGGCGCACTGCGTGAGCCGTTTTTCGTGCGGGGGAATCGCATCGAGGTTCGTGCATCGATCGGTTATGCCAGCTCACCGGCAGATTCCGAAGACGCGGACACGCTTGTCATGTCCGCCGACCTGGCGCTGTATGCCGCAAAATCCGCCGGCAAGAACCGGGTCGGAAGATACTCGCCGGTGCTGCGCGCGCGGGCCAGGGAACGAGCATCGGCCCTGCAAGAGCTTGGGCTCGCGATCGAGTCTCGGCAGTTCGAGCTGTACTACCAACCGCAGGTTCGTGCGGACACCGGCCGCGTCGAGGGTTTCGAGGCACTGCTGCGCTGGAACCATCCGGTGCGGGGAGTGCTTGCGCCGCGCATTTTCATCGATGTCGCGGAAGAGACGGGTTTGATTGTCCCGCTGGGGCTTCAGGTTTTACACATGGCCTGCGCCGAAGCGACGACCTGGCCCGATGACACCTATGTGACGGTGAACGTCTCTCCGGTGCAACTGATGTCGTCCGGCTTCGGATCAGCAGTCAACGATGCGCTGGAGGCATCCGGTCTGTCCAGCAAACGGCTTCAGCTGGAAATCACAGAGACGGGAGCGGTAGAGGAGCTTGCCGTCGCCGAGCTGGATCGCCTGCGTGCCACCGGAATTGCGATTGCCCTGGACGACTTCGGAACCGGCTATTCGTCTTTCGAGAGTTTGAAGAAACTGCCGTTGGACATTCTCAAGATCGACCGGTCGTTCATCACCGAACTGAGCGAGGGTGATTCGGCAGTTGTCACTTCGGTGGTCGAGGTGGCGAAGGCGCTCGGTATGCAGTCATTGGCGGAAGGCGTGGAGACGGCCGACCAATTGAGTCTCTTGCGTACCGCCGGTTGCGAATTGGTTCAGGGTTACTACGTCAGCCGACCGATGCCGGCGACGGAAGTGGCCGAGTACCTCAGCGCAACTGCCCAATCCAGCGGTGGGTATTTTCATTCGTTCTGACAACCGTGGGCCTTTATTAACCGCGGGCGGTTAATAAAGGCGCACAGCAGGGAAGTTAGCGCGGCGCCATGCGGAGAGCGCCGTCCATGCGGATGGTCTCGCCGTTGAGGTAGTCGTGCTCGACGATCATCTGCGCGAGCTGCGCGTACTCGGACGGCTGGCCCAGGCGGGACGGGAACGGAACGCCGGCCTCCAGGCCCTTGCGGTACTCGTCGGTGACGCCTGCGAGCATCGGGGTGTCGATGATGCCGGGGGCGATGGTGTTGACGCGGATGCCGAACTGCGCGAGGTCACGGGCAGCCGGAACAGTCATGCCGTGCACGCCGCCCTTGGAAGCGGAGTACGCGATCTGGCCGATCTGTCCTTCGAAGGCAGCAACGGAAGCGGTGTTGATGACGACGCCACGCTGGCCGGACTCGTCGACGGCCTCGGTCTTGGAGATGGCGTCGGCCGCGAGGCGCATGACGTTGAAGGTGCCGAGCAGGTTGACGGTGATGACCGTGCGGAACAGCTCGAGGTCGTGCGGACCCTTCTTGGACAGGATGCGTCCGGCCCAGCCGACACCGGCACAGTTGACGACGATACGCAGCGGGGAGCCCGACTCGACGATCTGGTTGATCGCTGCTTCGACGTCTTCGCCGCTGGTCACGTCGGTGGGGATGAGGGTGACGCCGGCGGGGACGTTGTCGCCTGCGCGCTCGATCGACGCGGGCAGATCCAGGCCGAAGACGGTAGCGCCGGCGTCGGCGAGGCGCTTGGCTGTTGCGGCGCCGAGGCCTGATGCCGCTCCGGTGACCAGTGCTGCGGTTCCCTTGATTTCCACTTCGTGTGCTCCTCGAGTTAGCGATCGGTAAGGCGGTGGTGCGTGTCGAGAACCATAACGCGAGGGTGTATGTGAGGGCGAACGCGCGAGACCCGCGTAGGGCTGGGTACCTTGGACGCGAGGTCTGAGAGCAAAGCACCGGACGAGAGGGGACCTGCGTGAGCAAGGCGCCTGTGCGTCCCGCCGCTTCTGTCGAGAATTTCGAGCGGTTGCAGCGCGACCCGCTCTTCGAAGATCTTGCCGAGCTGATTGCCGAGGTTCTCTCCTACGCGTTCGACGCTCCGGCCGCCGTCGAGATCGAACAGTGGACGATCAGTTGCCTGCCGTCGACAAATCGATCGGCGGAGCGCCATCGCTTGTTCACACTCAACATCGGTCCGATGGAGATTCTGAGCGTCGAGTGCCATCTGGTCGGCGGTAAGCCGATCGAGCACGTCATGTCCGTGTACGTATCCAGTTCGGCACTGGAATCGCGAACCGGCTGCAGCATCGAAGAACTCGATGCCAAGCACGATCTGGTCGCCATCAGACGCACCGAGTTGGCGTCCGCCGACGGCGACGGGACCGTGATCGACTGCAGTCTCGAGGACTCGGATGCGTTGGAACAGTTCGCCCTACTGCCTGTCGATGTGACGACGGTACGTCCACTCGCGGAGCATCTTGTTGCCAAGGGCAAGGGCCCATTTCGGCAATATCACAACTCCGGGTTCGCCAAATATGTACTGGAAAGGTCGCTCGACCATGGTTGATCAGTTGCCCATCCGCCTCCCGCGTGTGCTGCGAGACGGGGACGATGCCGGCGCGGTCGACGTGCTGCAGGAATACTTCACGAGGCCGCTCCGAAAGACGGGCTATCTCCGTACCGGTGCGCTGTGGGATTCCTGGGATCCCAGTGGCAACCGCGATCGTGATGCGAACATCTTTACCGCGGAAGATCTTGTTGCGGTGACGCTTCTGTCGGTTCAGGTTCCGGCGCAAGGGGCCTTCTTCCTACTCGGGGAGAACAATGCCGAACTGAACCGACTCCTGGCCGACGTGGGCCCCGATCGCGATCTGTCGAACGAACCCGATCCCTTCACTCCGGAATCTCCGGTGTGGCGGTTGGAGACGGCGCTTCGAGAGATTCACGGCGTCGGGCGAACCATGGCGTCCAAACTGATCGCACGCAAGCGTCCGCGGCTCTACCCGATCTACGACGACGTCATCGGGCGGGAGTTGGGAACGAAGGCTGCCCATGTGGAACCGGTACGAGAGGCCTTGCACGACGGAGAATTACACGTGCGATTGCTCGACTTGCGAGTTCGGGCCGGACTGGACGATGCCATTCCGGCGATCCGGGTGCTGGATGTGCTCGCCTGGATGCAGGGTAAGGGATACAAACCGGCACTCTAGCTTTCTTGTCGGTGGGCAGGTCTAGTGTCGAATGTATGTTCGATAATGGATCGACGGGCGGTGTGGGGGCAGTCGTAGATGACGGCCGTCCTGTCGTCGATCCACTCGTGCTGCCGGACATGCTCTTTGCAACGGCGCAGAGCGAGAACATGCTGGCCGCACAGAAGGTGCTCGGTGCATCCATGTTGTCGGAGTCGAGATTCAATGCGGAACTCGACGTGTCCGGTGATGTCGACAAGGCGTGGCGGATCGCGTGCAACGAGATCGCGGTCATGCTCACGTGTTCGCGGCGCACAGCCGAAGTTCACATCGAGATCGGTGACGCCTTGCGCGAGTTCCTTCCGCTCACCAAGGCCGCATTTGCTGCCGGCGAGCTGGACTATGCGCGCGTGCGCAAGATTGTCGACGGACTCACCGGGGTCGACCCCGAGGCGATCGCAGCACTCGAGCGCCGGGTACTTGCCTCGGCGCACCGTCTTCCGCCCGGGCAACTGGAGCGCGACATTGAACGTCAGCTCTTTGCCTACGATCCGGACGCTGCCGCCGAACGTCGCCGGAAAATGCTGGAACACCGCGATGTTCGCACGCGTGCAGACCGTCACGGACTCGCCCAGTTGCAGGCAACACTCAGCGCGAACGAGGCTGTCGAAGCGCTTGGCCTGATCAACGAGGCCGCCGGAAGCGTCTGCAACCACGATCCACGAAATGCCTCGACGCGCCGGGCCGACGCGCTGGTTGCTCTCCTGCACGGTGAGAACGGGCTGACTTGCCAGTGTGGCAGCGAAACGTGCGAGGCAGCATCCCCATCAGGTCGATCAACTGCGCCCTCACGTCGGAAGCCGTTGCTGCACATCGTGTGCGATCTGGCGACGCTCCTCGGGTTGACGTCAGATCCCGCGAGTATCGACGGGTACGGGCCAATCGATCCCGACTTTGCTCGCGAGCTTGCCGCCGATTCCACTTGGCAGGCACTGTTTGTCGACTTTCGCTCTCAGGCCGCCGGGAATCGACCGCGTCGGCAACATGCTCCGACTGTCCTGCCGCTTGTCACCCGACGTGATCGCCTGAGTCGCGAACCGAAAGGCTGCGGAGATCGGATTCGGGCGATGCAACGGTTGGTCGCGCGAGCCCCGGACATAGTTCGAAGATCGGATGGGCATGGCGCCCAACCTGATCCACCTCCCGGCGCGCTGACCTATGCTCCGGGAGCGGCTCTGGCCGCATGGGTGCGGGCCGTCGACGGTCACTGCCGGTTCCCTGGTTGTTCGGTGCCCGCGAACAGGTGCCAACTCGACCACATCGCCGAGTTCGATCCTTCCGATCCGAGACGCGGTGGGTGGACCATTGCGAGCAGCCTCCAATGCCTGTGTCGTCATCACCATCAGGTGAAGACCTACAGGTTGTGGACACCAGTGATGCTGGAGGACCGTGCCATTCACTGGGCCGACAGCACCAGCGGGTTGACGGCTGTCACGGTTCCGGAGAGGCACTGATTTCGAAGATGGTCTCCAGACCGTCTTCTTCGTCCCACTGCTCACCGACTTCGTTGAAACCGTACTGGCTGATCAGATTTCGCGATGCGATGTTGTCCGGGCTGATGGTCGCTCGAACGATATGCACTTCGGATTGGCGACTCGCGACGTCGAGAAGTATCTCGAGGGCAGTTCGTGCGTAGCCCAGTCGCCGGAATGCCGGGTCGATGCGATATCCGATCTCCACCATCCCGCGCGCATCGGGGCGACCGTGGAATCCGGCCAACCCCACCGGCGTCGAGGTGCGGGCATCGACGGCGATGCGGGTGATCCACGCGCTGTCGAGTGGGTTCCCGGATATCTGCTTGCTCCGGTAGCACCACAAGCCCTGGCATTCTTCGCCGAGGAGATACGCGGTCAGGAGGTTGGGTTCGAGTTCCATTGCGAGAGTGGCGTTGTCTTCACCCAGTGCGTGGAGGGCGAGTGGTGGAACCCGGATCAGTTGAAGTCCACGTCCGTCGAGTGCCCAGGGTAGTTCGGTAACTGTCACAGGTCGGCGATCGGAGTCGACAGAGTTATGTCGACGCCGATGCTCCGAAGATTGCCGTCCAGAACCTGCCAGATGGAGCGCCCGAGGAACTCGGCCAATTCCGCACTGGTCACATCGGAACCCGGCTGGCTGAGCCAACGGTTGACGCTGACGTCGACCAATCCGATGACGCCGAAAGCCAAGGGCTCCGCCATCTTCGACGATTTGCCGCGGCTGGCGAGGATCGCACCCAACAGGTTCCCCAATTGCACGGCGATGGCCGTCTTGGTTCCGGTCACCACTTTCGAACCGGTGGCCCGCGTGCTCGGCGAGCCCTTGCCTAAAAAGTGGTGCAGTCGTGGGTATTTCACAATCCACTGGAGGTAGGTCTCGACTGCCCGTGAGATAGCCTCGCCGACCGTACCCTGCGGCGTGAGGGTGGGTGTCAGGTCGGTCATCATCATCTCGAGGATGCGAACTCGCAGCTGCTCGTCGAGGTCGGCTCGATCCTTGAAAATCCGGTAGACAACGGAACGTGGGACGTCGGCGCGCTCGGCGATCTGCTGGACGCCGACGTCGGCGCCACCTTCGTTGACTGCATCGAGTGCTGCGTCGAGGATCCGCGCTTTGCGCTGCTCCTTGTGATCGTTCCAGCGAGTGCTGCGCCCGTCGGGCTGCGCCGACTCGGCTGTTTTTGTCATAAATCGAACGATACTCACCCCGCCATTGACTGGACAAGATGTCTCACATACTTTGGTGGGACAGCGTGTCACACACAGATACCGTTCTCTTCAGGAGTGGCAATGAGTAACAGGGTTTTTGTCGTCGGCGTCGGCATGACGAAGTTCGAGAAGCCGGGAGCCCGCGAGTGGGACTACCCCGACATGGCACGCGAGTCGGGTACCAAGGCGCTCGAAGACGCGGGTATCGACTACACCGAGGTCGAGCAGGCATACGTCGGCTACGTCTACGGCGAGTCCACCGCAGGTCAGCGGGCTGTCTACGAGCTGGGTCTGACGGGCATCCCCATCGTCAACGTCAACAACAACTGTTCGACGGGATCGACCGCGCTCTACCTCGCCACGCAGGCAGTCAAGAGCGGTCAGGCCGACTGCGCACTGGCGCTGGGCTTCGAGAAGATGCAGTCCGGGTCCCTCGGATCCACCTACGACGACCGTGAACAGCCACTCATGCGGCACCTCCTCGCTCTCGCCGAGCTGCAGGAGTTCGCGATGCCGCCCGCTCCGTACATGTTCGGCGCCGCGGGCGTCGAGCACATGGAACGCTTCGGGACCACTGCAGAGCAGTTCGCGAAGATCGCCGTCAAGAACCACAAGCACTCACTGAACAACCCGTATGCCCAGTTCCAGGACGAGTACACCCTCGAGCAGATCCTCGAAGCACGCCAGATCCACGGCCCGCTCACCAAGCTCCAGTGCTCGCCTACCTCGGACGGATCCGGCGCGGCGATCATCGCCAGCGAAGCATTCGTCGAGAAGCACGGGCTCACTGCTCAGGCGATCGAGATCGTCGGGCAGGCCATGGTCACCGACATGAACAGCACCTTCGAGGACAAAAGCGCGATCAGTCTCGTCGGCGCGGACATGACCCGTAAGGCCGCTGAGAAGGTGTACGCGCAGGCCGGGATCACCGCCGACGACGTCGACGTCATCGAACTCCACGACTGCTTCTCCACCAACGAGTTGCTGACCTACGAGGCGCTCGGACTGTGCGCAGAAGGTGACGGCGGCAAGCTCGTCGACGCCGACGACACCACCTACGGCGGACGCTGGGTGGTCAACCCGTCCGGCGGCCTCATCTCCAAGGGTCACCCCCTCGGCGCAACCGGCCTTGCCCAGTGCGCCGAACTCACCTGGCAGCTCCGCGGAACCGCCGACAAGCGTCAGGTCGACGGCGCGAAGGTCGCGCTCCAGCACAACATCGGACTCGGCGGCGCAGTTGTCGTGACCGCATACAAGCCCTACGCACGCTGAATCACACCCACAACCCGCCAGCTACCCACTAGGAGTTTCATCATGGCTTCCGTTTCCGTCTCCGCTGTACTGCCCGCATCCCCCGAGAAGACCTGGGATGCGCTCTCCGACCTGTCTCGCTGGGAAGAGTGGCTCACCATTCACCAGGGCTGGAAGAGTGAACTCCCCACCCAGGTTGCGTTGGGCGCCAAGTTCACCGAGGTCGTCTCCGTGATGGGTATGGCAAACAAGATCGAGTGGACCGTCGAAGAGGTCGAGGTTCCGAAGATGGTCAAGATTGCCGGTACCGGAATGGCCGGCGTCACCGTCGAATTCGTTCTCTCGGTCGAGGCCGACGGTGCCGGTTCGAAGGCAACCGTCGACGCCAGCTTCAAGGGCACCATGATCGTCGGGCCGATCGGCAAGGCAGTAGCCAAGAACGCCAAGGCTGATCTCGAGGCCTCGCTGGCCAAGTTCGCCGAGCTGGTCGGGTAACGGCTCAATGACGACACCGAAGACCAACGCGGTCGAATTCGATACGTCCGGGCTGGACGTATGGACCGATCCGGAGCACTTCGAGGTGACAGCCGAGCGCATCGCTGAATACGCGGCTGCCACCAACGATCCCATCGAGCGACACCTGAAGGGCGAGATCGCTCCACCGGTCTTCGCGGTGGTACCCGTCTTCATGTCGATGGCACCCGCTGCGCTGTCGGTGGCGCCGGTCGAACTGCTGATGAAGCTCGTTCACGGTGAGCAGGACTTCCTGTTCCACCGTCCGATCTACCCCGGTGACCATCTGGTCGCTCGCGCCAAGCCCATCGGATTCGAGGGCCGGGACAACGGCTCCACCGTCGTCATCTACGTCGAAACCAAAACCGACAAGGGTGAATTGGTCAACGAGCAGTGGATGACGGCCTTCTTCCGCAAGGTCGACGCAGGCCCAGGCCTGGGTGAGAAGGCTCCCGAACACCGATTCGACGACGCTCTTCGCGCTGGTAGTCCCGCAGCGGTGGTGAACCAGCATATCGACGAGGACCAGACATTCCGGTACTCACCGGCTTCCGGCGATCCGATGCCGATCCACCTCGACGAGGAGATCGCTCGGATGTCCGGTCTCCCCGGAATCATCAACCACGGACTGTGCACGATGGCGTTCACGTCGTGGGGAGCCCTGACCGAACTGGCGGGCGGAGAGACCGAGCGGTTGCGCCGTCTCGCAGTGCGATTCGCGAAGCCCGTACTCCCGACCCAGGACATCGAGACGGTGTTCTACAAGTCGGGTTCGGCAGACGGAGCCACGTCGTACTCGTACGAAACCAGCGCGGTCGGTGACCTCGTCATCAAGGACGGCCTCGCGGTCATCGCCGACAAATGAGTCTTCATGTCCGACAACTGAACTGATGGGAATCTGAACTGATGGGAAGTCTCGACGGTCGCGTAGCGATCATCACCGGAGCAGGACGCGGCATCGGCCGTGAGCATGCGCTGCTCTTCGCTCGTGAGGGTGCGAGCGTCGTGGTCAACGATCTCGGCGGCGCAAACGACGGATCGGGCGCAGATGCCGGCCCGGCGCAGCAGGTAGTCGACGAGATCGTCGCTGCAGGCGGTAAGGCCGTTGCCAACACCGACAACATCGCCACCTGGGACGGCGCCGAGGGCCTCGTCAAGCAGGCCGTCAGCGAGTTCGGCCGACTCGACGTACTGGTCAACAACGCGGGCATTCTCCGTGACGCCTTCATTGCCGGCATGGACGAGAGCCAGTGGGATGCAGTCATTGCCGTGCACCTCAAGGGTCACGCAGCGACGCTGCACCACGCTGCCGCGTACTGGAAGGACCAGAGCAAGGCAGGCGAGACCGTCAACGCTTCGGTCATCAACACCGCTTCGGCTTCGGGTACCTTCATGCCCAACGCGGGCCAGGGCAACTACGGCGCCGCCAAGGCGGGCATCGCAGCCCTGACTCTGGTGGCCGCAGACGAGCTCGATCGATACGGTGTGCGCGTCAACGCTATTGCGCCGATCGCGCGTACTCGACTGACGCTGGCGACACCCGGTATGGGCGCGTTGTTCGCCGCCGAGGTCCCCGAGGGTGAGTTCGACGCGTTTGCGCCGTCCAACATCTCCCCGTTGGTGGCCTATCTTGCGGCAGCGGACTGCAAGCTGACCGGCAAGGTGTATGCCGTTCAGGGTGGGGCCATCACGGAACTCGCCGGCTGGCACGGTGTGAACACCATCGAGAGCGAGGGTCCCTGGACCACCGCCGACCTCGCCGAACGTCTGTAAGCGCATGGCACGCAACGCATACGAACTCGGCCTCGGGCTGAGTGAGGAGCACACCGCACTCGCAGATTCGGTGCGGTCATTCGCCGAGCGCACCATCACCACCGAGCAGGTGCGCGCGGCGGTGGAGTCGAGGACCGAGGACAAGTTCCCCGAGTTCTGGACGGCTTTGGTCGGGCAAGACCTTCTCGGGCTCGCGGTTCCGGAAGAACAGGGTGGTCACGGCGCCGGTCTGCTGACCTTGGCGGTGGCATTGGAAGCAATGGGCCGCACTGTCTCTCCCGGCCCGTTTGTTCCGACAGTACTGGCAAGCGCCGTTCTCGGCGCCGCTGATTCCAAGGCGGGACCCGAGTTCCTGCCGGGTCTGATCGACGGAAGTCGTACGGCAGCAGTCGCCTTGGGTGCACCGTTGACGGCCGAGTCGTCGGACGGCGGATACAAGATCACGGGCGCACTCGACGGTGTGCTCGGTGGTGAACATGCCGACGTGCTGCTGGTCCCGATCCAGTTGCCCGAGGGTGTTCGCTACGCGGTGCTCGAGAGCAGCGCAGTCGCGATCACCGTGCAGGACAGCATCGACGTGCTGCGCGGCAGTGCGCGGATCGAAGCTGACAATGTTCAGATCAGCGCCGAACGGATACTCGACGGTCTCACCGAGGCGCGGGTACGGTCCATTGCCGCAGTGGTTCTCGGTGCCGAAGACGTCGGCGTCATGTCCTGGTGTGTTTCCACCGCGTCGGAGTACGCCAAGACCCGTGTGCAGTTCGGGCGACCGATCGGTCAGTTCCAGGGCGTCAAGCACAAGTGCGCGCAGATGGGCATTGCGCTCGAGCAGGCACGCGCAGTTGTGTGGGATGCGGCAAGCGCATTGGACAAGGGCGACGACACGGCAGATTTTGCCGCCGATATCGCCGCAGTGATCGTGCCGGACGCCGCAGTGCAGGTAGCGCAGGATTGTGTGCAGGTCCACGGCGGCATCGGATTCACGTGGGAGCACGACGCCCACCTGTACTATCGCCGCGCGCTCTCGATCCGCGGCATTCTCGGCACCCGCGAGGATCGTGCCAACCGTGTTGCGCAGCAGGCACTTGACGGTGTCAGCCGGGCTTCGGTTCTCGAACTGCCGCCCGAGGCAGAGGAGATCCGCGGCGACATTGCGGGCGAGCTTGCCAAGTTGGTCGAGCTCGACGAGGACGACCAGCTGATCGCGCTCGGCGACGGCGGCTGGGTTCAGCCTCACCTGCCGAAGCCGTACGGGCGCAGCGCCGCTCCGCTCGAGCAGATCGTCATCTCCCAGGAGATCAAGGCTGCGGGTATCTCGATGCCGCAGCTCCTGATGGGCACGTGGGCCGTGCAGGCCGTCGTAGCGCATGGTTCGGACAAGCAGAAGCAGGAATTGGCAATACCGACCCTGCAGGGTGAGCTTGTGTGGTGCCAGCTCTTCAGTGAGCCCGGTGCTGGTTCCGACCTCGCGTCATTGTCCACGAAGGCCGAAAAGGTCGACGGCGGTTGGAAGATCACCGGTCAGAAGATCTGGACCACGGTTGCGCAGTTCTCCGACTGGGCAATGCTGATCGCCCGTACGGACGCCACCAAGCCGAAGCATCAGGGCATCACCTACTTCGTGCTCGATATGTCGACACCGGGCATCACCGTCCGCCCGCTGCGTGAGATGACGGGTTCGGCGTTGTTCAACGAGGTGTTCCTCGACGACGTGTTCATCCCCGACGAGAACGTGGTCGGCGAGGTCAACGACGGCTGGAACGTCGCACGTACGACGCTGGCCGGCGAGCGCGTCGCACTGAGCCAGAAGATGGAGGCGTACGCCTCGGACTCCGATCTACTGAAGTTCGCGAAGTCAGCAGACCTGAGCCCGATCGGGCGCTACCGCGTCGGCGAGCTGGTTGCCGAGAGTCAGGCGATCGACCTCATCGGCTCCCGCGTTGTGCTCAAGCAACTTTCGGGGATCGACGTGAGTACGACGTCGAGCGTCGGCAAGCTGTTGGCGATGAAGATCAGCCAGTCGATCGCCGAGTTCGTCGTCGCCGAACTGGGTGCTGCCGGAGCGGTCAGCATCCCAGGTCAGCCAAGCGACAAGGCGATGGAGCAGCTCATTTCGGGCCGTGCCACCACCATCTACGGCGGCACAACCGAGGTGCAACTCAACGTGATCGGTGAGCGCATGCTCGGATTGCCGCGAGACTGAGGGTATTTACCGGTGAGGCTCAGTCCTGGATTCTTCTCCAGGGCTGAGCCTCTTCCAGTTCGAAGGCCAATTCGAGGAGTGTGCGCTCGTCGCCGAGATCGGCGGAGAAATGCGAAGCCAACGGCAAACCGTTGCTGGTCTGGTGCATCGGTAGCGAAATCGCGGGACCACCGGAGATGTTGTTGAGCGGTGTGAACGACGTGTACGCGATCAACTTGTCGAAAAGCTCCTCGAAAGGCTGAGCGGGAGAGAGGTATCCGAGCTCGGGGGTGGTGTGCCCCAGAGCCGGCGAGAGCACGACGTCGTACTTCAAGAACATGGCGCTGTACTGCTGCTGGAGCCGTCGCAGGCGGTAGAGCACGCGCGGCGTCTTCACCAGGTTCTTCCGGTACAGCGTGTACAGGCCCTTGGTGAGATTGTCGGTGCCGGACTTGTCGAAGTCGGGCCCGAGCATCTGTTTGCCACCGGTGGAGATGGCAAACGACAAAAAGCCCCAGTAGATGCTGAAGTCGTCGATGAATTCCGGTCCGACGGGCAATGCCGCGTCCTCGACGTGATGGCCAAGGCCGGCAAGGAGTTCAGCCGTAGCTTCGACGGACTTGCGTGTCTCGTCGTCGGTCTTGGTGACCGTCACGGAATCGGTGATCACGCCGACGCGCAGGCGGGTTGAGCTGGGTCCTTCGATCAGACGAACCGGTGCGAGTCGTGGATTGCGGTAGTAACTTTCGGCCGCTGACATCCATCGTGCGGTGTCGCGAACCGTGCGGGTGACGGCGCCCTGAGAGATCAGCCGGATCGGCATCGACTTGTCGGCCGGATCGGCGATGGTACGGCCGCGAGTGGGTTTGAGTCCGACCAGTCCGCAGGCAGCAGCGGGAATACGAATCGATCCACCACCGTCGTTGGCGTGCGCGATCGGGAGGACTCCGGCAGCAACCAGTGCGGCAGCGCCACCCGAGGAAGCGCCCGACGAGTAGGCCGGGTTCCACGGGTTGTGCACGGGTTCTTCCGTCATGTACTCGGTGGACGCACTGAATCCGAACTCGGGCAGTCGGGTCTTGCCGATCGAAATGGCCCCGGTGGAGAGGAACTGCTTCGCGAAATCGCTGTCAGCCTTGGCGGGGACTGCTGTGAAGGCGGTGCTGCCCTGCTGGGTGGGAAGGCCGGCGCTGTCGGTGTTGTCCTTGATCGCGGTGGGCACACCGGCGAAGATGCCCGCGGCCGGCCGGTTGCTCCTGGCAAGGGCGCGATCGAAATCTGTGCAGGCCAGACCGTTCAATCGCCCCTGCACTGCCTCGGCGCGCGCGATCGACGCCTCCATGACTTCCCGTGCGGTCACCTCGCCTGATTCGATCCGGGCGGCGACGCCGGTGGCGTCGAGATCGCCCAGGGCGTCATCGGTGAATGCGTGGACGGGGGTGTTGGGGCTCATGGGGATCCTTGTCAGGCGGAGGCACTCAGGTCGTCCGTCCAGCATATTGGACGGACGACCCCTGAGTGGCGCTATCTGTGGATTGCGGTATCAGCTACCGAAGATCGTCACAGCCTGCTCTGCTGCCTGCGGTGCCTGCTGGAACAGGCCCTGAGGGATGAACTGCTGAGGAATGAACTGCTGGGGACCCAACTGCTGGAAGTTCGTGACCATCGGGTGGATGACGTTGTTGAATACATCGTTGAACATGTGTTGCGTCCTTCGGTTACAGCGTTTTTCGAACTTCTGACTCCATCGACACTAAGCACGGTTCGGGTGGGTTTCAACGAAAATCACTGATACACAGTCAAGTTCAAGTTCATTGCCAGCTAGGGGCCAGGAATCGGCGTTTCTTCACAGCTTCGACGCGGTGCCGTGCAGATTCTTGGCTGTCGGGGACGTCTCGACGGATTTTGGATCGGGGTACGTGCCCAGTACGCGATCGGCCGTTCCCGCGGTGGTGACGGTGAACCAGTAGTGCTCGTTCTTGAAGTGATGGTTGCGATGGTTGCGCCAAACCGACCGGTAGAGAGCAGTTTTCGGCTTGTAGTCACTGTGGATGAGGAAATGAGTCCACTCGTAGCCGAGGCCGAGTACGGAAATACAGGTCAGGAAGGTCAGACCGAGTTCGACACGGGGAAACGCCAGGAGTGCGACGGCAGTCAGGACGGGAATCACGATCAGGAGCGTCTGCCACGGAATGAAGATGAGTGAGATGGTTCGCGGGGCGAAATGGTGCTCCCGATGGCTGCGCGCCAGGCGTGAATCGAGGGTGACGCCAGCAATGGTCCGCGGCTTCCAATGGAGAACGAAGACGTGAATAATCCACTCCACGAAGGGGAATGCGGCAAGCATCACGAGCGGAACAAGGGCGTCGGTGATCTGCCAGTTGCCCAGCGTGAAGCGCGCTGCCGCAGCGACCACCAACATGGTGCCGATCATCCACGGCGTCGGTGACTTGCGGAACGTCCGTGCTGCGTCGGCCAGAGTGAGAGGCTTGCTCATGGTTTGAGTCCTTCCAGGAAGGTGAGAGCATCGCCGATTGCCGTCGTGCCGGTGTGAAGGAGCTGTGCGGCTGACGCCTCGGCAGTTGACTCGTCGTGTGAAGTGATGGCGGAGGCCAGTTTTCGATACAGGTCGGTCTGGCCGACTTCGGCGACCATGACGGAGGCAAGTGCAGTCATGGCCGGTTCGTATGCAGCGCGCAGGCTGTTGAAGATCAAACGGAAGGCAATGGAATCTGCGCTGTCGACGACGACGTCCCAGAACGCCAGAGCGTGGTCTTGCAGCTCTACCGGATCTTCGGTGGCGCCTAGTTGATCCACGGCCGTGTCGAGTTCTCGGGCAGATTCCGCGGAGATGCGACGGGCGGCCAGCACCGCGATCTGCGGTCCCATCAACTCGCGAGTTTCCAGGACGCTGCGCACCACGGTCAGGTCGGGGACGCCGTCTCGAACCAACAACTGGGGGAGAAGCTCGGGTCCGGCCTGGCGTCGAAAATCTCGCACGGACGTGGACTCGCCCTGGCGGACCTCGACGAGCCCGGCCTGGGCGAGCTTCTGAATTGCCTCGCGGACTGCGGGCCGCGAGACACCGAATGCCTCGGCGAGCTTGCGCTCGCTGGGTAGCGCCTCACCCGCGGCCAACTCTCCGGCCAGCACTTTCACTGAAATCTGGTCGAACACTGCGCCGGAAGCGGAGGTACGTGCAACGGGTTGGAACATGTACCGACCGTAAACGCTAACTGGTGAGAGGTCAAGTGGTATGACCAGTTAGCGTCACTGCAGGTTGCGAGTGGTGTCCGCCAACTTGTTCAGGAAGTCCGTGTAGGTGAGTGCGAATCCCACCTTGTCGTCGTAGTCGAGCGGTGCAACATTGCCGGCGGCCACGGCTGGAACACGATCCCACGCGGGGTTGCCCGTCCAGGAGTCGAGATTCTGGGCGACGACGACATCGGCGTCGGCGAGCACATCCGCATTCTCCCAACCGAATTCGGCGCTGTAGCCGCCGATAGCGGCCGACTGGGCGGCGGTGATCGCGTCGTTGGACAAAATCGTGTAACCGAGTGACGACGCTACGTCGACGGTCAGGTTGTTCGGGGTGTTGAACACGAAGAACTTGTCCTCGATCAGCGATACGAAGGCGATCGTCTTGGTCTGCGCGACGGAACCGACGTCGTCGCGGGCAGTGGCGAGAGCGGCTTCGTACCGCGCCTGTGCTGCCGAGGCGGCGGCGGTCTTGCCCAGTAGTGCCAGTTGCTCGCCCATGAATCCCAGAGGCCCGCCGAGTGATTCGGTCTCCTTGTCGGGCGAGCTGCCGTCCTGGATCACCAGAACCGGTGCGATGTCCTCGAAAGTGAGGTTCTGTGACTTGTAGCTCTCGTACCAGCCGACGGAGATGAGGATCAGGTCCGGGTTGTAGCTCAGCACGTCCTCCTTACTGAGATTGCCGCCCAGATGCCCCGCATCGGCCGGGACCTTGGATGCGAGATGGCTCGACTCGTCGTAATCGAGGGCGACGATCGGGTAATCGGCGAGAAGTGCGAACTCGAGGGACGTCCGGGAGTCGATGACAACCACTCGCTGCGGGTCGGCAGGTATCTGGGCGGAGTACCCCGCGAAGCTGTAGTCGATGGTCTCGGCCGAAGGCGAGGGCTGGTCGTCGGACGAGCTGCACGAGGCGAGCGTGCCGATCAGGATCGCGCCGACCGCGAGCGCGATAGACCTGGCAAAACGGCGGCGGTGGTGCATCTGTGGTGTTCTCCAACGTGTTCGGGCAACATGGTTTGCCTTGCCTAACAACGCTAACGTGTCACCCGTGCGGGTTTGGTGCCATTCTGATGCGGTTTCATGACAGGTGAGAACGAGCGGAAGTACGCGGCGGGGGTGTGGCCGATGACCTGCCTGAACAGGTCGATGAACGTTCCAGGGTTGGCATACCCGAGGCCGCGGGCCACGGCGACGACAGGTTTGCCTGCGGCAATCTCGATCAATGCAACGCGGACGCGCACCAGAATTCGCCATTGAGTGAGCGTCGTGCCGGTGTCGGCCTGGAAGCGACGCATCAAGGTCCGGCCACTCACGCCGATGGTGCGAGCCCAGTCGGAAGTGGTGCGGTCGTCCGCCGGATCGGCGATGATCTGCTGGGCAATCGAAAGAAGGTCAGGCGTTCTCGGCAACGGAATGTCGAGACTCGCGGCCTGAACGGGATGGATGAGGTCGATTGCCACCTGCTGTAGCCGTAGTCGCTTCAGGTCGGGCATGGCGTTGTTCTCGTTGTGTAACAACACCTCCCGAAGTGCACCGGTCATGGGTATGCCGACTATCGAGTCCCAATCGGTGTCGATTCGATCCGGCGTCAGGTACGTCGCGAAGATGACGGCGCCGTCGTCGGAGCGGACACGGTGCGCAGTGCCGGCAGGAATCCAGATGCCGAGCATCGGCGGAACCATCCAGAGGTGTTCGGACGCTTCGAGGGTGACGGTCCCACCTGCCGACCACAGCAGTTCATGTTCGCGGTGGGTATGGAAATCCCAGACGCCAGTTGCCGTGCTCTTGAACCGGATGGTGCTGACGGACCACGGCTCCGCGACGATCCGGTTCGGGGTGGACACCGGCTCGTTCCACGTCGACGGTTCCAGGGTCGGCGCTCCCCACAACATGATGCCGGGGAAGTCCTGTCGCGAAGGCGTCACGAACCAAGAACGTACCGGCTTCCGGCCGTCGACCGAGGGGGTGCGCGTATCGATGGCTCGATCGAAACAGTGGTTGGCCATGACGCTTCACCGTAACAGTGCAGGTGAGAGTAATTTTAGGTAGCCCTAATTCGGATACCGTCAGGAAACCCATGACACCACTCCTGTTACCGACGCCAGATACCGATGCAGAGTTCGCTCGCATCATTGCTGCCTTGACTCGTCGCGGCTTTCTCGGCGGAAGTGCCGCCGCACTGTCCATGCTCGCGCTTGCCGGATGCAGTAGTGGGGAGGGCGGTGACGGACCGGACGGCACAACTCGGACTGTGCAGACGCACTACGGATCCGTGGACGTTCCCGTCGATCCGCAGCGCATCGTCGCCGTCTCCTACAACACCCCGTGGCAGTTGCAAGCCGTCGGCGCCCAACCCGTGGCGACGCTCGACTACAGCGCGTACATCGACCAGTTCACCCCGACACAGCAGAAGTTCATCGAAGGCTTGTCTACGGTGGGGGTTTTCCTCGAAGTCAACCGCGAAGCCGTCGTGGCTGCCGCGCCCGATCTCATCGTCGGTGATGCGTACGAGATCGACGAGGACATGTTCCGCGAGCTCTCGAAAATTGCTCCGACAGCGGTCTATTCGGGTACGAACCGGTCTGACTGGCGTTCGGTGTCGGAAGGCGTCGCGGACGCGGTCAACAAAGGCTCGGCATTGACGTCGAACTGTGAGAAATACACGGCGATGCAGGAGCGTATCCGCACCGATTACGCCGCGCAGCTTGGCGACAATCGTTGGGCCCAGGTTGCTATCGGTGGTTCGGAAGGGCTCTTCTCCATCCTGTATCCAACCGGAGTGACCGGCGCGATGCTCGCCGACCTGAACGTGACCCGCGGCGAATTCATCCCGGATCTGCGCCCATCGACCGGGTTCGAAGCCTTCCCGCTCGAACAACTCGAAATGCTGCGGGACGT
This sequence comes from Rhodococcus sp. FW305-130, assembly GCF_058788335.1. Lineage (NCBI taxonomy): Bacteria > Bacillati > Actinomycetota > Actinomycetes > Mycobacteriales > Nocardiaceae > Rhodococcus > Rhodococcus sp. FW305-130. The sequence goes on from NZ_JBYTAP010000004.1 coordinate 274,568, forward strand.
CACCGTCGTCATCTACCCGAAGCAGCCGAACGGAACTGATTCTGCAGGAATGAAATCCGTCTTCGCCAGCCCGCTGTGGAACCGCATTCCCGCGGTCGCATCCGGGCGCTCGTTCGGAATCAGCACTCAGGTCACCGACTACGGCACGGCAATCAACTGGCTCAATGAACTCGAAACCGGCGCCTTGGAGGCACTTTCATGACATCACTTCTCTTGCCTACCGCTGATACCGATGCCGAGTTCGCTCGCATCACCGCAGCACTTACCCGACGCGGTTTCCTCGGGGCTGGTGCCTTGGCGGGGATCGGATTGCTCACGGCCTGTGGAACCAGCTCCAGTGAATCGGCCGAGGGCTCGATGCGCACCATCAACACGGCCCTGGGGCAGGTGGAGGTTCCCACCAACCCGCAGCGAGTGGTCAGCGCCGATTACTACACGGGCCCCGCGATGTTCGACGCCGGATTCACGCCCGTCGGATTGCCGGTGGACTACGAGAACGCCGACGGTGTCCCGGAACCGTATGCGTCTGCCCTGCGGTCTCTTCCGAAGGTGGGACGCTGGTACGAGCCCAACGCCGAGGCGATAGCGGCTTTGTCTCCCGACTTGATCGTGATGACCAACCTCCTTTCGGAGAACAACCCGGATCTTTACGAGCAGATCCGGTCGATTGCACCGACCGCAGTTTTTGCCGAAGACGGCCAGTACGCGTGGAAGGAGCGCGCCCTCGGGGTCGCGGACGCACTCAACCAGAGTGCGAAGGTTCAAGAGTTGGCAGACCGGTACGAGGCGCGGATCGCGAAGTTCCGCAGCGACAATGCTGACGTGTTGAGCAAGGTGAAGGTCGTCTACACCACGTACTTCGAGGAGAGTGGTTTCTCGCTGTACTCGCCGACCAAGTATCAGACGACGGTCATCAGCGAGGCCGGGTTCCAGTTCAACGACCGCTCACTCGCAATTCCTGCCGGCAGCAACGAGTGGTTCCCGAAGGAGCAGTTGGAGCTACTCGACGAAGCCGACGTCATCATCACCAACAGTGGCAAGGGCCCCATCAACGAGAAGTTGGCGAACGACACCATCTTCCAGCGTCTGCGCGCCGTCAAGAACGATCAGGTGTACTCGTTCGACTACGAGGGCGTCGCGTCGTTCGGTTGGGCCCTGACGTTCCTCGAGCAGTTCCAGCCGATTGCTGAGGAGATCAGAGCCAAGCTCTGATCTCCTCAGCAATCAAGAGGAAGCCGGCGCCACCACGTCCAGCCTCGGTTGATGCTGGTCGGTGTATGCCCACGGGCGGATCTTCTCCAGTGCTTTGCCGATCCGGAACACGGTCGGTTCGTCGTACGTATGGCCGACGATCTGGACGCCCGTGGGAACGCCGTTGTGTGCGTGTCCACTGGGCACCGCTAGTACGGGGCACCGATTGGCGACGTTGAACGGCAACGTGAGAAGTGCTTCGGCGGTGGTGTTCACGTGCTGGCCCGCAACCGTGAGGCCGTCGAGCAAAGACTCGCCTGCCGGGAAGGCGATGGTGCCCGAAGTCGGGCAGATCAGCGCATCGAATGGAGCCATCGCCTCGGCGAGCTCTCGTTGCATCTGGGTTTCTTTGCGAAGGCCGTCCAGAAATGACATTTCCGCAGCGCCCTTCGACGTGATCGCGACGTTGTCGAGCGTGTAGTCGGCAAGAAGATCACCGTGGACGCGAGCAACTTCCGCGACGGATGCACCCATGATCGTTCCGAAATGGACTTTCACCGCTGCTGCCATCGAATCACGAGTCCACGGCAACTCGATCTCCTCGACGATCGCGCCGGCATCGACCAACGACTGTGCGAGAGCCCGGGTGTTCGCCTCGATGTCAGGCTCGATCGCGAAGTCGCCGAGCCGCACGCACAGGGCAATGCGCATTCCCTCGACCGACGGGTACTCGTGTGGCAGCGTGATCGCCGGCCTCAGCGAAGAATGGTCACGCGGATCCGGCCCGATCAGAACGTTGGCCAAAAGAATTGCGTCGTCGACAGTTCGGGCCATCGGACCGTCGCCACGGTAGGAATCCATGGACAGCGGGGCGACCCCGGGAATGCGGCCGTACGACGCTTTGAGCCCGACGGTGCCGGTGAAGCCTGCCGGGCCCCGCGTCGACCCGCCGATATCGGATGCTGTTGCCAGAGTGGTAGTTCCGGCAGCGAGGGCGGCGCCCGCGCCTCCGGATGAACCGCCGGGACTGTAATCGAGGTTCCAGGGATTGCGAGTCACGCCCCACAGTGGAGAGTGCGTGAACGCCGCAACACAGAACTCCGGCGTCGTGGTGCGTGCGTGAATCAAGCCGCCTGCTGCCAGAACTCGATCGATCACCGGTGCGTTCTCGCGGGCGATGTTTCCGCGTGCCGCCAGCGAACCTTCGGTCAGAGACTTTCCGGCAATAGCGTGTTTTTCCTTGGCAGCTACCGGAATTCCCTCCAGCGGCCGCGGATCGGGTCCGTGGCCGAGATATCGGCTCTCAGCTTCCCGAGCGCCGGTCAGTGCCTCCTCGAACATCTCTTCGGTGAAGGCATTGATGCGAGGTTCGAACTTCTGGGTTCGGTCGACGACTGCTTGTAGCAGCTCGACCGGAGACAATTCTCGCGTGCGAAAGTGTGCAATAGCTTCGGTGGCGCTGAGGTAATGCAGGTCGTCCGACATGGCGTTATCTCCCTGGAGAAGTATGTGTAGGAATCACGCGCTTCGCGCAAGGGCGCCCAGTGCGGCCGCAGTCATAGCCGTGACACCTTCGGGTAGTGCCGCGGCCGGATCCGGCGCGAAGCGCGGTGAGTGATTCGAGGGTGTGCCGGGAGGAATCCGTCCCTCGGCGAGTGCGGCGAGAGCCCTTTCGTCGAAACTCCGAAGCGCCGTCCCGCCGAAATGCCAGAATACGGAGGGGCATTGGGCAGCAGTGCCGAAGACTCCGAAGTCCTCACTGCCTGAAAGCGGTTGCGGCAGGGTGTGCATTCCCAATCCTGCCCGGCGTAGGTCGGTCATCACCGTGGACGTTGCGTCCGGAGTATTGACCGTGGCCGGAAAGCCGTTGTACGCATGAACGTCCGGCGCTTCGGCGGCGCCTGCTCCGTCCGCTTCTGCGCGAGCGATCCGGCCTACAGATTCGAGCATGTGTTCTCGCGACGATGCACTGAAAGTTCGCAGACTGAGTAGTAGTTCGGCGTCGTCGGCAATGATGTTCGCAGCTGTGCCGGCGTGCAATGCTCCCACCGTGAGCACCGGTGCTGTCGGGGTTGCCGCTTCATGAGCGACCAGACTTTGAATGCGCAGCGCGAAAGATGCTGCCATCAACAAGGGGTCGATGCACGCGTACGGCGATGACGCATGTCCACCACGGCCGTGAAAAACCACTCGAATCGTGTCGGATGCTGCCATCAAGATGTCGGGTTTGCTGACCAGCATCCCAGCCGGAGTCGGGCCCACGTGTTGTCCCAGGCAGAGGTCCGGTCGCGGGAAGCGGTCGAAGATTCCGTCGTCGACCATCGCACGCGCGCCGGACCCGGTCTCCTCGGCAGGCTGGAAGACCGCGACAACAGTGCCGGTGATCGACGTCGGATCCGCGGAAAGTGCTGCGCACGTGGCAAGTAGCGCGGTGACGTGGACGTCGTGGCCACACGCATGCATGACGCCATCCGTCTTGGAGGCGTATGACAACCCGGTGTCTTCTGCGACCGGCAACGCGTCCATGTCGGCGCGTAGCAGGATCACCGGCCCGCTGCTCCCTTGGAGAACACCGACGACACCCGTGCCGCCGACTCCGATCGTGACGTCCCAGCCGCCGATCCGCCGAAGCTCTTCGGCAACAAGTGCGGCAGTGCGAGTTTCGTTGCCGGACAACTCGGGGTGTGCGTGCAGGTCCCGGTACAGATCGAACCAGTGCGGCTCGACGGTTCGCAACCGCGACGGGTCTCCGAATTCAAGATTCGAAAGCAGTTGGTTCATGGTCGATCTTCTTTCGGTTGGTGATGATCAGTTGGCGGTCTTCAGTTGCACCAGGTTCAGCATCTTTTCTCGGGTCTGCGGTGCTGCCATTACCGCGATGATCGCCACGACGGGCCCGAGCGCGAGCGATACGAATGCCGCTGACCAGGAGAGATGGTCCACGATGAATCCGAACACCAGCGGCGCGACAATCCCGGCGACCATGCCGCCGAAAATGATCATCGACGAGGCGGCTCCGACCACCGAAGAAGGCAGGCTACGAAGTGGGAGTGCAAAACACGGCATGAAAGCGAAAGAGGCAGCGGCAGATCCGAGGGTGACGAGAACGACGAACAAGGCCGTGTTGGAGGCGAAAGGAACTGAAACGAGCATCACGATGCACGCGAGCATGGACGGCACTACGACGATGCGGCTGTTGCCTGCCAGTCGATCCGAGATTCGGCCGCCGATGACGGTGGTCACGGCGGCCACCACGGTTGCCGGGATGAGAAGGAGGCTCGCACTCGAGAGGGCGATTCCACGTTCGTCATGGAGGTAGGACGGAACCCAGGACGACATCCCCCAGATCACGAAGTCGTAGCCGAAGAACATCAAGGCGAAGAGCCACATCGCGCGGGAGCGAAGTACGGTGCGCATGTTGTCCCAGGAGGAATCCGGACCGTGGTCGATCTCCGCCGGAAGTGCGGGCGGGAGCCACAACTTGATGCTGACGAGCGAGAGTACGCCGAGCGCCGCGACGGCCAGAAACATCCCACGCCAGCCGATCAACGGGAGAAGCGCTGCCGCAACGACAATGGCGAGAAGCGTACCGACGGCGTTGGAACTGTTCATCCATCCGGTTGCGGTGGCACGTTGCTCCGGGATGCTGCGTTCGGCAACCAGCTTTACTGCGGCTGCCGGAAACACGCCCTGTGCGAGACCGAAGAGAAAGCGAACAACCAGAAGCGTCCCGAACGACCACGCAAGGGCGGTGAGGCCGGTGAAGACACTCCACGCCACCAACCCGATCAGAGCCATCCGGACTGCGCCGTATCGATCGGCGAGCAGTCCACCAGGCAGTTGGGCCAGTGTGTATGCAATGAAGAACGTGGAGATGATCAATCCACGCTGGGAGTAGTCGAGATCGAACTCCTCACCGAGCAAAGGGAGGGCGAGGTTGATCGCCAGCCGGTCTATGTAGTCGATCGCGTAGGCGACGAACAGCAGCGCGACCGTGACTTTGGTGGAGCGAAGCACTGGGCCTCCAAGTGGTGAACCTGTGAAGTGATTCACATATCTTTGGCAAACAGGCAGGGATCACCGGTCAGAATGCAGTAATCCAGCAATACTTGGCAGATGAAGCCGGAATCCGACGCATTTGTGATCGCGGAATCTGATCTGGAGATCATCAATGCACTCCAACTCAACCCCCGCGCGTCGTGGACGCAGTTGTCCTCGGTACTCGACATGGATTCGACGACGATCGCCCGCCGGTGGCGTCGCCTCGTCTCGAACGGTCATTCGTGGGTCAACGCGGTCGCAATCGGTCGAACCCACATATTCGGCTATCTCCTGATCAGGACCACTCAGGATGCGGTTGCCGACGTGGGGGAGCGGTTACGTGAGCTGGCCTGCGCTTATCTGTTGGCCAGGACGGAAGGTGAGTACGAGTACTTCGTCGGAGTTGTGGCCGCCGACCAGAAGAGTTTGGACGCCTTGGTGTGTGAGCACCTTGCTGCCGATCCTGGAATCTTGTCGATCAGAAGCCGGGTCGGGGTGAAGGTGTACCGAGACGGCTTCAGTTGGGAGCCGGGCGCTCTGGGGCAAGCAGGTCGCGCTCAGCTGGCAACCGCTGCGGCGCCGGCAGATCCGACAGTGTTCCGTGAGTCCGACGGTGCCCTGTTGGAGGCGCTCGGCCGTGACGGACGTGCCAGCTATGCGCGTCTCGCCGCGATTTGTGGAACGAACGAGACTGCGATTCGACGGCGCTTGGCCCAGTTGACTGCATCGCGACAGTTGATTTTCCGCTGCGATGTCTCGCAACAGGCTGTCGGTTCACCGTTCGAAGTGATCTTCGATGTCGCTGTGGACGGTTCCACCGACGAACTCGGCAATCTTGTGTCGAGTTGGCCGGAGATCAGATTGTTGGTGGCGACTACCGGAACAGCGAACATGTTGATCAGCGTGTGGCTGAGCAGCCTCGCGCAGAGTCTTGTCGTCGAGGATCGACTCCGCCGAATCGGTAGTGTGCGGATCCTCGATCGACGTGTCTCGCTGTACCCGATGAAGCGGTTCGGGCAGCTACTCGGACCGAGCGGAGTGGCGGAAGGTCATGTCCCGGTCGCAATTTGGGGCGCCGGCGACGTTATTCGTTGAGCGTCAGTCGATCGGCGTCCGATTGTCGTCGACGAGGTGTGTATCGGAGTCGGTCGCACGGGAGCGCTTCCAGATCATCCGAGCCAGCGCACCCAGCACGGACACTGCCAGGACAACGCCACCGCCGATGATGCCGGCCGACGAGTCGGGGAAGATGCCCTCGAGCAGCAGCCAGACACCGAAGACGAAGAACAGCACCGCGGCGCCGATCTTGATGAATCCGTCCGGGAGGTGCTTGCCCAGTACCGAGCCGACGATGATGGCGAGAGCGTCGGCCGCCACCATGCCTACCGTCGACCCGATCCAGACGCCGATCCAGTCGTTGTCGGTCGCAAGGGTGATGGTGGCGAGCATGGTCTTGTCGCCGAGTTCTGCCAGGAAGAAGGCCGACGCGACGGCGATGAAGGCGGATCGCGTGACGCGACCGGCCTTGTTCTGCTCGTCGTCGGTGAGATCGTCACCGCGCAGGGTCCAGAGGCCGAAGATCAGGAACGCGATACCGCCGACGATGGAGATTGCAGCGGTGGGGAGTGCGACGCCCAGGTAGTGGCCGACGGCGACCGAGACAAGGTGAACAAGGGTGGTGGCGACGGTGATTCCGCCGAGGACGACCCACCAGCGATATCGCAAGGCAAACGTCATTGCCATCAGTTGCGACTTGTCGCCGAGTTCAGCGACGAAAATGACGCCGAAACTCAAAAGTATTGCGGCAAGCAAGGTTTACTCCTCCGGTCGGTGTAGGTCGGAGGAAAAATGCGAGCCTCCGGCCTGGGCAGGCGCATAGTGCGCTTGTCCGGCCGAAGGTCTCGCCCACCGAGGCCACAGGACCTTCGGTTCGCCAGGCCGGGTGCTTCGCGATCCGCACCAGGCGGAACGCGTCGAACCAGTATGTCGACACAGGCGATTGGGGGCTACTCCCCTTCGTTGCTACCCACGTTAGCGCGATCGGCTCGAATTGGCAAAGCGCACAGCAAGTTTGGGAGTCCGAACTTATCGCTTACCGCGGCCGTCACGAAGCGAGGAGCATGGCCAAAACAGCGGTGTCGGGATCGCTGATCAAATCGATGCCGACGCGGCTGATCATGGAGACGACCGTGCCGTCCGGCTCTGCCTCCACCCAGGCCGCACGATGCTCCAAGCCCAGGTAGGGAAGTCCTGGCAGTAGTACGCACCCCGACGCGCTTCCCTCGCATTCCGGCAGGCTGGGGGTAGTTTCCGACGGCGGGTGCAGCATGATCAGTGCCGGCGGCTGATGGTCGGAGAAACGGCCGGGTGTCAGTGCAAAATCGCCGAGCACCGGACCTTCGGCAACCACCAGACCGACGGTGCCGGGTTGCGGATCCTCGGGAACGTCCTCACGCACTCCGAAGACCGTCGTCGTCGGCAACAATCCCGGCATCGAGGCCACTCGGACAGCCAGGGCGAGAAGCTGCGCCCACTCCTGGGTGGTGTCCGGCCAACGGCCGGAAATGACGAAACCCTGCAAAGACCCAGCGGCTTGGAACGGAGAAATGCCTATTGCTTCGTTTCTGTTCATTTCTGTTCCTCCCTCGGTGCTGGGGCAAATCTCGGTCTGACGCGCATGCGTCGGTCCGGCACACCTCGTTGGGTAATCGAAATATGCACCTATTCGGTACTGGCACACAAGACAGGGAGAGTGCCAGCCAGGTTTGCGCTGGTGAGAGCGGTGGTATGCGCAGGCATGACTCTGTCGAAGAACCGTTCTCGGCTCGAAGACCTGGCAACGCAGGCGTGGATCTTCGGGTATCCCCTGTTGATTGCGGCGGTATCGCGTGACGTCATGACGGCGACGCCGACCCCGGTGGCGATGAAAGCCCCGCTCAACCAGTTCGCTTATGCGCGTACGACGCCCGATGCGAGCTTCACCGATGTCGTCTCGCCGAACGCGGACACTCTTTACTCGTCGGGGTGGCTGGACGTCTCGACGGAACCGCAGGTGCTCTCGCTGCCGGACTTCGGCACCCGGTACTGGCTGGTCCCCATCCTCGACGCGTGGAGCGACGTCTTCACGGTGCCGGGATCTCGGACGGTAGGACGCACCGGGGGACCGTACCTGGTGGCCGGACCGAATTGGAAAGGCAACGTGCCCAAGGGTTTGACGCTGCTGCGGTCGCCGACGGCGATGAATTGGATAGTCGCCCGCTACGCGACGTCAGGGGGAACAGACCTGGCCGAAGTGCACAGCCTGCAGGACCGGACGCGACTCACACCACTGTCGGAGTGGACAGGTGATCCGCAGGACTACACGCCCGGAGAAGTTCCGGTGAACTCTGCTGTCGACACGCGCACACCGCCGGTGGACCAGGTGGCCGCAATGGACGGCGAGACCTTCTTCACCACGCTCGACGCACTTCTCGACGACAATCCTCCGCGTCCGGAGGATACCGAGATGATGAAACAGCTGTCCGACATCGGAATCGGCTCGTCGCTGCCCTGGAAGTCGCGCCCGCAAGAGGTGCGTGATGCTCTCGACCGAGCTGCGCGGACCGGAATGGACGTGCTGAGCGAGATCGCCAAGGAGGCGGAAGGCAATCCGAAGAACGGCTGGACGATGCACCGCGGCTTGGGGCATTACGGGACTCATTACGCTCAGCGGGCTCTGATCGTCTGGCTCGGTTTCGGGGCCAACCTCGACGCAGATGCCGTGTACCCGCACGCTACGACGGACGTCGACGGTAAGCCTCTGACCGGTGAGAAGAAGTACGTACTTCATTTCGAGAAGGACGAGCTCCCGCCGGTCGAGGGATTTTGGTCGCTCACGATGATGAACGAGCGGCAGTACTTCGTGGACAACCCGATCGATCGATATGCCATCGGCGATCGAAGTGATCTGGTGTTCGCCGACGACGGCTCGTTGGACATCTATCTCCAGCACGAGTCGCCTGGTGGCGAGAAGGAGCGGAACTGGTTGCCCGCTCCGTCCGGTGACTTCAACGTCTTTCTGCGCCTGTACTGGCCGAAGGCTGCAGTGCTTTCGGGATCGTGGACCGCGCCCGGTATTCGGGAAGCAAGCATTCGGGAAGCAGGCTGAAAGTCCCCTCGCTTCGTACCCGAAGAGCACAACTCGGTATCAGCCGCGCGTTTCGATGGGCGGAAAGGTCACGATAGCCATACGATCTGTCGGTATTGCCCTGTTTGAAGAGCTGTTGAATCGGTCAGAGACACCCGCTTGCTTCGGAGGCTACTGATGGTCACGCAGAACCCGTTCGTGCAGTACGGCAAAGAGATCTGGTGGATGATCCTGATCCGCGGAATCTTCGGCGTGATCTTCGGAATCATTGCGCTCGTGTGGCCGGGAATTACCGTGGTGGCCTTGGTTTTCCTGTTCGGTATCTACTCCATTGTCGACGGCTTGATCACGCTCGTTCGAGCCATCCGGGACCGCGAACACCTGAGTTCGTGGGGATGGTGGGTGTTCACCGGCGTCGTTTCGGTGGGAGCCGGTATCGTCGCGCTGGTCTGGCCAGGCATCACGGCGCTGGTACTTCTGTACATAATTGCCTTCTACGCCATCATGTTCGGAATCTTCGGAATTGTCGGCGCCTTCAAGATGAAAGCGCTGCCCGGATCCAGTTGGGGATGGCTGCTCGCCGCGTCGGTGCTCGCGGTCATCTTCGGCATCATCCTTCTGATCGCACCAGGCGAAGGCATCATCAGCCTCATCTGGTTGTTGGGTTGGTACGCAATCTTGTTCGGCCTCTTCATGATCGTGGGCGCATTCCAGATCAGAAGCCGGGCAAAGGAAGCCGGTGTTCTCTAAGAAGGGCAAGCCGGCCGCCGCGGCTCCCGCTCCGATCCCCACGCTTTCCGGTAGTGCGAACTGGTCGATCCCGCGCGGTCTGATCGTCCTGCTCGGTCTCGCGGCCACCGTGGTTGCCGTCGGCGGAATGAAGGTGTTCGGCGGCATCCTCGGACCGGTATTCCTGGCGCTCGTGCTGACGATTGCCGTTCAGCCCATTCAGGATTGGTCACAGCGACGAGGATGGCCCAAGTGGGTCGGGATGCTCGGCTCACTGGTCACCGTGTACCTGATTCTGCTCGGGTTGGCGGCGTCGTTGATCGTGTCGACGGCCCAGTTGGCGACAATCCTGCCTCAATACTCCGAGGAGATGACCAACCTCCTCAACGAGGGCCGCGACAAGTTGGCCGACTTCGGAGTCAGCACCGAACAGATCCAAAGCACACTCAGCAGTATCGATCTCACGAAGGTCGTGGGCGTACTCGAAAGCGGGCTGGAGGGTCTGCTCGGCATTCTGTCGGATCTGGTGTTCATCCTCGCGCTGTTGCTGTTCATGGCTTTCGACGGCATGAGTATCCGCTCACGGTTGAATGTGCTGTCGGAGCAACGTCCCGAAATCTCCTACGCGCTCTCCACCTTTGCCGCCGGCACTCGCAAATACCTGGTCGTCTCGACGGTCTTCGGCCTCATCGTGGCGGTACTCGACGGTGGCGCGCTGTGGCTGATGGGCATTCAGCTGCCCGTCCTGTGGGCGTTGCTGTCCTTCATCACCAACTACATCCCCAACATCGGGTTTGTCATCGGCGTCATCCCACCGGCGCTCCTGGGACTCCTGCAGGGCGGGCCGTGGCTGATGCTGTGGGTGATCGTCGTCTACTCCGTTATCAACTTCGTGATCCAGTCCATCATCCAACCCAAGTTCGTCGGCGACGCCGTGGGGCTGTCGGTGACGATGACCTTCCTCTCGCTTGTCTTCTGGGCGTGGGTTCTCGGAGCACTCGGAGCATTGCTGGCGATTCCGCTCTCGTTGCTGGTGAAGGCCGTCCTGCTCGACATCGACCCGGCCACACGCTGGGCGGACATCCTGATCAGTGGTCCTCGAACCGAACCGGATGAAGACCCGAAAGAAGAAGCGAAACCGACCCCGGCGCCCACCTAGAACTTCTCAGTGTTTCTACAAGTTGTTGCTTTATCGTCTCGCCCATGAGCGCCGAGAACACCACCGAGAACTCCCACCGCCAGCCGTCACGCCTCGGTCGACGGCTGGCAGTGGGTGGTGTGGCCGCGATTGTCGCGGCTGCGGTGGCGGGGATCGGGTTCGTGATCTTCGCGGGCGGTGCCGATTCCTCGAACACCGTCGCGATCGTGAACGCCGACGCGGGAACCACGCTCGACGGCAAGGAACTTCGGGCCGGCGACACCCTGGTGGACACGTTGGGCAAGAACGAAGACTTCGACTTCCAGGTGGTCGACAACCCCGGCGGGAACTACTTCGCGACGTTGACGGTGCCGGAAGACTTCAGCGAAACCGTCGCGTCGATGTTCGGCACTGATCCCCGCCAAGCCAGTGTCGAACTGGCGGTGAATGGCTCGGACTCGGAGAAGTCCGCCGAGTTGACTCGGGCCGTATCGGCGCAGGTCGGCGCGGACGGAATCAAGGGTTTGCTGGCTCAGACTTCGGCCGCCAGGCGCTCGATCGATCAAAACCTCACCACCGCACAGATTCTGGTCGCCGGCACCAATGAGGCCGGAAAGTCCATCGATCAGGTGAAGGCAGGCGCAGGCACTCTGCTGCCGTATCTCGAGACCGCACGCTCGGGAGCGTTGGAGTTGATGAGCGTGGCGGACCAGGTATCCGGCGTGGTCGATCAGGCGTCGGGGTCGGCGGAAGAGCTGGCCACGCGCGCTGACTCACTGGGCCTGACGCTGGGGGAGGCGTCGTCGTCGACCGCGGAATTGAAGACACGGATCGACACGTTGCAAACTGCGTTGAACGGCCTTCCGATCCCGCCCGACGTGACAGCGCAACTGGCCGGTGTGAGTTCGGATCTCGGTGCGCTGAATGCGCAATTGGGCACCGTTCCGGCACTGTTGGGTGGCTCGGTCGGACCCGATACGGAGCTCGGTGATCTAGTCCGCACCGCTGTCGGGCAGCTGCAAGGCGCGAGCGATCAACTGAGCAGTGCTGCCGGACAATTGAACGACGGACTCATCCCCATCGCCGATCAGGCACCGCAGATGCTCGGCGACGTGACCGACCAGATCACCCAGGGATTCACGACGCTGCAAGGGATCGCCAAGTCATTGGTCACGGGCCTCGACGGCGCAAAATCCGGTATTCCGGCGATGACCACTCCGCAGCAGGTTCAGTTGACCTCGGTGCTGTCGGATCCGGTGGCCGTGAATCAGACCAGCGCGAACAGTGGTGACTCCGGAACTCGCACACTGGCATTGGTCTTCGGAGCCACGACGGTCCTGCTCGGTGGCGCTCTGCTGACGCGAACGGCGGCGCCCCTGGTGAGGCGCCGCCGTTCGCAAGAAGAGCTGTGACTAGACGATCAGACCTGCGGTCTGGGTACGTGCACGGTCGAAGCGAGCCGAAACGTCGTTCCAGTTGACGATGTTCCAGAATGCCTTGACGTAGTCGCCCTTGACGTTCTGGTAGTCGAGGTAGAAAGCGTGCTCCCACATGTCGAGGAGCAGCAGCGGCGTGAGGCCGATGGAGATGTTGCCCTGCTGATCGTAGAGCTGGACGATGATCAGACGCTGTCCGATCGAGTCCCACGCGAGGATGGACCAGCCGGAGCCCTGGATGGCGTTGGCGTTCGCGGAGAAGTGAGCGCGGAAGAGATCGAACGAACCGAAGTTGTCGTCGATCGCTGCGGCGAGCTCGCCTTCGGGCTTGTCGCCACCGTCAGCGCTGAGGTTGTTCCAGAAAACGGTGTGGTTGGTGTGGCCACCGAGGTGGAACGCCAGGTTCTTCTCGAGCAGGTTGGCCTGCGCTGCGATGGTGTCGTTCTCACGAGCCTCGGCCAGCTTCTCGAGTGCAGCGTTGGCGCCGGCAACGTAAGCCGCGTGGTGCTTGTCGTGATGCAGCTCCATGATCTTGCCCGAGATGTGCGGCTCGAGGGCTGCGTAGTCGTAGGGGAGTTCCGGCAGCGTGTAAACAGACACGAGGGTCCCTTCTTTGCGGGCTGGTGAGCCCTGGTGCTTTAGAGTGCGTCGATCACCGGTCACGGCGTGACGTCACTCGCGTATGTGCAAATCATTCTTCGGGTTTCCACCCAATAACATTCGTACACCGTCCGCAACAGTCCGGCTCAGGTAGTAATCACCAAAGAATAAAGTTTGGTTAACCGAACTTAGTCGGATCTAAGGGTAAGCTAATATGCGCAAATTCGTCGTAAAGGTGAACGGAACCTTAAACTTGCGCGATGCCCGCACCAGTTTTCCTCCCGGAATCACCAGAGGCGGCCGCGCCTCGGGTGAATCTTCCGGGCGCTGACCTGCTGCGAGCACTGGCGGTTGCCGCCGTGATCTACTCCCACATCTCTTTTTACGTCATCGACGATCTCGGCTCGGGCTGGTGGGTGATCGACGTCGTTTACGGCGTTCTGATCGAGCCCGCCGAACTCAACCAGCACCTCTCTTTTGTCGGCGTCGCGGTATTCATGATGCTGACCGGCGCTCTGGTGACGCGGTCCGCGATTCGTGACGGCCCCGGAAAGTTCTTGACCAACCGATTCAGCCGCCTGCTGCCCGCATTCTGGGTGGCAACCGCGATTGCCATTCTTCTGGTCCGCCTCGGAATCAACGGAATGTTCAGCGGTCAGGAAGGTATTTCCGATACCGAAGCGTTGATGAGCTTTTTTCTCGGCGGATTCTTTCTCAAGCCCGAGGTAGCGGTTCTCGGAGTGACCTGGACGCTCACCGTCCAGTTCCTCTTCTATCTCGCCTGCGTCGCGGCTCGACCGATATTGCGTCTGCGTCCAATCGTCATGCCGCTCGCCGGCGGAGCACTGTGCTCACTGGTGCTGCTCTACAACGTCTACGCGCCGTTGCCGTACACCGTGCCGATGCTGTCCAAGATCGCCGCGACGCTGCCGGCTGTCTTCCTCGGTCAAATCATGTACCTCGCGTGGGCCAAGCTCGCTCCCGGCCGCTGGCTGATCGTTGCCGTCCTCGTTCAGATGCACGTCATCATCGTGGCGACCCAGTTCCGCGTCTACTGGGCCGGCGAGCACTACCTGTGGACCATTTCGGTAGTCGCCGCAGCGGTAGTTCTCATCGGCCGCTACGACGGTGTCCCGACGCGCTGGTCAGTCGTGAAATGGCTTTCGACGCGCAGTTACATCATCTATCTCGTGCACACCCTGATCCTGTACCGCGTTGTCGAGAACACCGTTTTGCACGTCGGACCGACGCTGGCGTTCGCGCTGTTCCTTCTGGCAACGGCCGCGGTAGCAGAAATCGGCTACCGGTGGGTGGAGCTGCCCGGCGCCCGCGCGGTCACGGCGTGGCGAAACAGCCGCTCACGCGTAGCATCGAAGCATGAGCTGGTACGACGACATTCTGGGACGAGCGTCCGCAAAATCCACGCTGATCGCGCCTGAGGACGCCCTGCCCGGGCGAGAGCAGAAAATGCCGGTACCTACCGCGCACTACGTCAACGGGCATCCGTTGACGCCGCCGTTTCCGGCCGAACTGCAGACCGTCGTCGTCGGGATGGGTTGTTTCTGGGGCGCCGAGAAGGAGTTCTGGCAGCTTCCCGGTGTGTACACAACCGCTGCGGGTTATGCGGGAGGCTTCACCCCCAACCCGACGTACGAAGAAACGTGCTCCGGACGTACGGGTCACACCGAAGTGGTGCTGGTGGTCTTCGATCCCGCAGTGATCTCCTACGAGCAGATCCTGGCGCACTTCTGGGAGAACCACGATCCGACGCAGGGGATGCGTCAGGGTAACGACCAGGGCTCGCAGTACCGTTCGGCGATCTTCACGACGTCCGCCGAGCAGGAAGAAATCGCTCATGCGTCGGCCGTCGCTTTCGGTGAACGACTTGCCGAAGCCGGATACGGCGCGATCACCACCGAAATCGGTCCGCTGCGCGACTTCTTCTACGCGGAGGATTACCACCAGCAGTATTTGGCGAAGAACCCCGGCGGCTACTGCCCGGTGCATGCCACCGGCGTCAGTTGCCCGGTCGGATTGCTCCGTCAGGATCAGGTTCCGGCGCAGACGGACATCCTTCCGCCGAGTGAATAACTGGACAGGTGTTGGAGGACACATGTGATTCAGCTCGTTAACACTTGCAACTAGATCGAAACAAAGGGAATCTCGATGTAAGAGTGTGTCGTCGAGAGAACTGAGCTAATAATGTCAGGTAGTACGCGAGGAACTGCGTCGCTGCTCCGACGCACCATTCATGTAGGCCACGATCCGATGGTTCGCCGCAGTGATCGGATCGAAGGATTCATGTCCTTCGGTCTGATCATTTTCGCGATTCTTCTGCTGCCTCTCGCGGTATGGGCAGGGGCTGCGACGGCTTCGAGCCAGAACGCACTGATCGCCAAACAATCCGCCGAACTACACAGCATTTCGGCGACGACGACTGCAGACTCGACGCAGACCACCCCCTCGACAGCCGATTACATTGCACCGACCACCGAAATGGCCAGCGCGCAATGGAACTGGAACGGTGAGGTTCACACGGGTGATGTCACTGTCGACTCGGCGACGCCCGTCGGCACCGAGGTCCCCATCTACGTCAACGATCACGGCGACAAGACCGTAGCTCCGATCACGCAGAGTGCTGCCGACGTCGCAGCCGTGGTCACCGGGGTTTTCACCTGGTTCAGCGTGATGTCCCTGTTGGTCATCGCGTTCATGCTGGTGCGGGTCTTTCTCGATCGTTCCCGCTCGGCCCAGTGGGACCGAGACCTACGCGCGTTCCTCGACGCGAACGCGCTGTAGATCCCGGACCTTTCCTCACTGCAGTTGGGGCATGACCTCGCTTGCGACGAGTTCGAGATGATCCAGATCGGCCAGATCGAGAGTCTGCAGATACACGCGCTGTGAACCGGCCTCGGCGAAAGTGCCGATCTTGTCGACCAGCTCCGAAGGTGTTCCGGCCAGACCGTTCTCACGTAGCTCGTCCACGTCGCGTCCGATCGCTTCGGCGCGCTTCTTGATCTCCGCCTCGTCGCGGCCGCAGCACAGGACGAGAGCGTTGGAGTACACCAATTCGTTCGGATCGCGCTCGTGCTCGACGCAAGCCTGACGAACCCGCGCAAAGATGTCCTTCGTTTCCGCGAGGGACTTGAACGGGATGTTGAACTCGTTCGCGAACCGAGCGGCGAGTGCCGGAGTCTTCTTCTTGCCCGTGCCACCGATCAGGATCGGCGGACCGTCGACCTGGTGCGGTTTGGGAAGCGCGGGAGAGTTCTTGATCTGCACGTGCTTACCGTCGTAGTCGAACGTGTCGCCGACCGGCGTACGCCACAGGCCGGTCACTACGTCGAGAGTTTCCTCGAGCAGTTCGAAGCGATCCTTGAGCGCCGGGAACGGGATGCCGTACGCCTGGTGCTCTTCCTCGTACCAGCCGGCACCGATGCCGAGGTCTACGCGGCCACCACTCATCTGATCGACCTGTGCGACCGAGATGGCCAGCGGTCCGGCGTGACGGAACGTAGCCGACGTCACCAGAGTGCCGAGGCGGATGGTGGATGTTTCGCGGGCGATTCCGGCGAGCGTGATCCACGCGTCGGTGGGCCCGGGAAGGCCGTCGGAATTCATGGCGAGATAGTGGTCCGAGCGGAAAAATGCGCCGTAGCCGAGTTTTTCGGCGGTCTGGGCAACAGTCAGTAGTTGTTCGTAGGTAGCGCCCTGCTGGGGTTCGGTGAATATACGCAGCTCCATGACTTCCACTCTGCCACTATTTTGTGGAGGTCGGGACGACGGCACCGACTTGTCCGGCGCCGAAACACAGCGTCAGTCCCGGCGTTGTCGGCGTGATCTTCACACTGTTTCCGTGGCCGACCAGGCGCACGAATGCCGAGTGCAAACCCTGCGTCACGGGTACCGATACTGCGTCACCGGACTCCAACGCAACATCGATCGTTCCGTCGGTGCTCGCGAGGTAATTGAGCTGCACCGTCCATTCCCAGCCGGCCAGGGGGCCGTCGAGGGGGAGTTCGGTCGGGCCTTCGGCACGGGTGCCGCAGTTCGGTGCCGCTCCTTCGGGAATCCTTCTCGTCCAGGTCACTTCGGCATCGACAATCCGTCCGCTGTCGTCGATGGTGCGCAGAATCGGAGTGCTGGAAGAGAATTCGGGGCGATCAGGCAGTGGCGCGAGAACATTGCTTGCCAAATTGTTCGGAAAGGCGACGGGAAGGAGCACTTCGATCGCGACGGGTTGCTCGAGCAGTGGAGCATCCTCATTCTGTGACAACGACATTCGCGCGTTGGCGAGGTAGTCGCGAGTCGGGTTCTCGCGCCAGATGTCGACGAACGTGACGGTCGAGACGAGCGAACTGACCACGAAGAGCGCCGACAGGCCGGCGGCGACTGCGACGGGTATCCGGGCCGGACGCCGCCGAGGTGCAGCGAGAATCAGAGCGGCGGCGAGGGCGAACACCGTCGCCGAATCCGTGAAGTAACGCAAGGTCTGCGCCAACTCGTACGTGGTGTCGGCGTCGGATCGGGTAGCGGTCATCGCCACGACAGAGGCCAGGAAGTACAGCGCCGCGGCGACCCAGATCCAGGCAGCGCCGCGTCGGGCACGCACGGTCATCACGACCGTCGTCAGCAGCGCGGCCCAGGCCGCGGCCACCAAGACCGTCGGCGGATCGGCCCAGGCGGGGCTGGGGATCCACCGCTCCCAGCGCCAGGGGCCGCCGAGAAGGGTGGGAAGCATCCCCAAAGACGTGCCGTGATGCAGCAGTTCGGTGGACATGGAACGGCCGTTGCCGGTGATCGGAGATTCGACAGTTGTCAGATACACCGGAATCCAGATCGCGAGCACGGCGGCGCAGGCCGTCCACAGGCGTCGGCACTTCGTGACCGCACTTCGTATCGGCGTTCCTTCACCTTGTGTGCGCAAGTACAGCACCAGAAAAGCGAGTGCCACGAACGGAACGAGCACTGCCTTCTCGAAGAACAGCAGAGAGACGACAAAAACCGCGGTGCCCGAGAACACGTAGCGCACATGTCCGGTGCGGTACAGCTTGATCGCGTCGCCGCATGCCCAGGCAAGTGCGATCTGAAGCGGCAAGGCGTTGAGTGCGGCCGCCCACCACGAGAACGACGGAAGGGTCAGCGGGACGAAGAGATACAGGATCAGCGGAATCAACAGCGCCGGTCGCCAACCAAGGACCAACCGAAGAGTGCGCAGAAGCGCCAACGACGCCGCGGCCTGGCCGATGACGAGCAGCGTTGCCGACAGCGCCCAGTTGTACGGCGCGATGCGGGTGATCAACCCGGTGAAGAAGAAGGCCGCGGGCATGAAGTGACCGTCGTGGTCGTAGAGCAGGAGTTCGCTCGAGAAGAGAGGGAAGCGTCCTCCGCGGCCGATCAGGATGAGGTCGTCCCAGTAGAAGTAATTGCTCGCGGCAACCCAGGCGCGAATGACGAGCTGACATCCGATCAACACGAACGCGAGCTGCGCGACCCGTTTCGGGGTGAACGTCAGAGTTGGCTCGGGCTGTGGCGAAGTCATCGACGGTCATGCTTCCAGGTGTGTCAAAAACCGACTTCCCGCAAAAAAGGGATAACGGTCTTTTCTGTCTTTTCGGGAGCAATTTCTGAATGGATTGTGAACTTTGCCGGGATAAATGACGCCGACGCCCAAAAGTTCACTGACCTGCGGTGTCAAATTCATCCTCGAGCCTGTGCATCGTTCGCTAACACCTGTCAGCAAATTCTCAGGGTCTTGCCCGTGACCTGTGGATAAAGCCCGATTCATTCATCCAGAACTGTGGATGAACCTGTGGAAACTGTGGATAACTCGAGTTTTTAAGTGGCGGAGGTCACATTATTCGAACAATGCAGGTGAACGCGGTGGAGGTTCGATCACAAATCGGGAGTGAATCCATTTGCTGCCGTTACCGATACGGCGTGACAGAATCGAAGTTGTGAGTGTCGTTCAGGTCTGCGCCCGGTGCGCCGCACGCTGGCCCGTAGTCGGCGGCCCCACGCAGTGGTGCCCGCGCTGCAGCGGCGTCCTGCTGATCCCCACCCGCACCGAGATCTACCAACCACCCAACCGTCGTGGCTTCCGCTGGATCGCGCGCTCACCGTCCGACCCACGCGGCGTGGGGGACGCACCAGTGCGTCGTAGCCTCACCACCCCGCGCTACGACGCCGTCCCGCAGTGGGGGCTCCAGGACATCGTCGACACCTCACCGGTGCCGCCCTCGCGAGCGGACCGGATGGCCGAGCGAGTCGGGCCGTTGCTGACACTCGCGACGATTCTCTACGGACTCGCTGTGTTCGCCGAACTGGGCAGATACGCGATCCTGGTGCGTAACCGCACCACGCTGATCCCGCAGTGGCTTCTCACGGTCTCCGACGCCGCCGTGTACTTCACTCAGTTGGGTGGACTGCTGATCTCGGTCTTCGCGGCTGTCGCCGGTGTGTGCTGGCTGCTTCGTCGGCGTCATGAACACTTCGCAGGTGCCCGTGAATCCGATCCGCGCACAGCGTCGGAAGTTGTCGTCGGCTGCGCTGTGCCGATCCTCAACCTCGTGATGCCGGCGGTTTATCTCTTCGAGTTGGTCCGCCGCGATCCGCGCGGAACTCTGCTGGTGAAGATCTGGTGGGGCTTCTGGGGATTCAGCGCTCTGCTGCTGGTGGTCAACGCGTACTGGCGATCACGCCCGGGGATTCAGGCAATGGCCGACGGGGTTCTGCTGAACGCGTTCATCGCATTGGTCGCAGCCGTCACCGCGGCGTTGACGCTCGTCGTGATCCGACGGATCGAGCGCAGGGGTTGGCGCGGCGAACCCGAATCGGAAACTCGATGGGTGCCAGTGCCGCGCTCGGTGCTGGAAGAGAAGACGGTGTTGGACGAGAAGGAGACCGCTGCCCTGTGAGCCCAGATCGTCGAGGTCCACTCGTCGTTGCGCACCGGGGTGCGTCGGCTGCGCGGCCGGAGCACACCCTCGCCGCCTACGAACTGGCCCTCGAGGAGGGTGCCGACGGGCTCGAATGCGACGTCCGGCTCACCCGCGACGGACACCTGGTCTGCGTTCACGACCGCAAGGTCGATCGCACCTCCAGCGGCACGGGGATCGTCAGCGAGATGACGCTCGATTCGCTGAACGCTCTGGACTACGGGTCGACGAGCGAACCGGCCGAACTGCTGACTCTCTCCGACCTCATCACCCTCGCCCTGGATTTCGCGCGCCCGGTGAAGCTGTTCATCGAAACCAAACACCCAGTGCGGTTCGGCGGCCTGGTCGAAGCAAAACTTCTCGCGGAACTGCACCGCTTCGGGATCGCGTCGCCGCCGTCGGCCGATCACTCTCGCGCGGTGGTCATGTCTTTCTCGGCTACTGCGGTCTGGCGAGTGCGTCGTTCGGCACCGCTGCTGCCGACGGTCCTGCTCGGTGACGCGTCGCGATACCTCGGCGGTGGTGCGTCGACGGCTGTCGGCGCCACAGCGATCGGGCCGTCGATCAAGGCGCTGCGCGAACATCCCGATCTGGTCGATCGGGCTGCCGCTGCGGGTCGCGCGACGTACTGCTGGACCGTCGACGACAAGGCGGATGTGGACCTGTGTCGTGAGCTCGGGGTCAGTTGGGTGGCCACCAACCATCCCGGGCGCACGAAGCAATGGCTGGGCAGCGTGTAGATTTTGCCCTCGTGGCCAAGAAGAGCAAAAGAAACAGTGGACCGAAGCAGGGCAGCGCACGCGCAGAGAAGCTGGCGGCACGCCAAGCAGAGCGTGAAGCCGCTGCCGGCGCAGTGAACCGCCCGTTCGAGGGCCTTGCCGCCGAGTGCGATCTGGTCGCGCTGCGCGAATTCGTTCCGTCCGCCACGGCACCGTTGCCGGTCATCGGCTCCGACCGTCCCGTCACGTTGGCGACGGTCCTCCCCGGCGCTGTTGCCGCCCTCGTCCGCGACGAGGGCGAGACGGCCACCGGATTTGTCGGTGTCCAGGTTCAAGCGCACTCTGCCGACCTCGGCGCAGACCTCGCCGCTTCGGTGAACTGGATCAAGGACGCGGCCCCCGGCGACGCGCTTTCTGCCGCGAACCCCGATTCCGAGACACCCGCCGTCACCGAGGTTGTCGATCCCTCGGCTCTGCTCGACATCACCGTGCACCAGAACTTCAACTGGTGGATTCCGGAAGGCGTCGAAACCGATCCCGAGGTTGCCGCCACCGTGCAGCACGCCAACTCGGCGATCATGCCCTCGGCACGCCTCGAAGGCGACGGCCTCGTTGCCGCGTGGTGGGTCGACGCCGGCGAGAAGGCGCACCTGCGTTGGGTTCGCCCCGAGAGCGAAGACGACCTGATGCTCGCGTTGGCGCGCGTGCACGCGACCGGTGGACTGCACCTGGGTGAGGGCTCGCGCTACGCAGGCTCGTTCCGCACCCACGGCCTGTTGGTCCCCGTCTTCGACCTCGACCGCGAAAAGCATGCAAACGAGTGGGTAGCGGCAACCGTCGAGCTCGGTGAGCGTCTTGCCGAGGCTCTGGCCGTCGACGCTCCACTGAACTCGGCCGAGCTGCGCTCGCGCGACGGCCTGCGCGGACGCCAGGTCACGCTGCGCTGATTTTTTCGCCAGAACTATAGGCGTTACGCAAAGTTACGGTTAATGTTGGCGGCATGACTTTGTCGCACGACATCTCCGGTAGCGGTCCCACGCTTGTGCTCGTCCATGGCATCGTCCATCGACGGCAGGCGTGGGATTCGCTTTTGGACCAGCTGACGCCGTATCGCCGTGTGGTCACGGTCGACCTGCCAGGTCACGGAGAGTCCCTGCTGCCCGAACTCGGTCCGGACGTCATGGGACAGCTGATCGACGACGTCAGTGAGTTCGTCAAGGAAGTGACTCCGGCGGGGGAGCGCGCCCACGTCGCCGGAAACTCACTCGGCGGATGGATTGCACTCTCGCTGGCCGCGCGCGGAGACGTCGCGTCGGCGACAGCTCTGTCGCCGGCCGGGTTCTTTGTCAATCACCTCGATCAGGTGCGGGCGATCAACACGTTCCGTGCACTGCGCGGCACGGCCAAGCTCATGGGTGGTGGTCTGCCACGTGCATTGCGGTACAAGCTGATTCGCTATCCGGCGCTCGCCGCGTTCTTCGCTCATCCGAGTCATGTCGGTTATGCGGCAGCGTTGGCAGATTGCCGTTCGCTCGTGTCCAACGAACTCGTCGATCTCGGTCTCGAGATGGACTTCGTGTTGCCGCCCATCGTGGATCCCACTGTGCCGGTGACGGTTGCGTGGGGTCGACGCGATCTCATTCTGCCCGTGTACCAAGCGCAGCGCGTGAAAAAGCCGTTCCCGCAGGCGAAGTTGATGGTTTTGCCCGGACTGGGGCACGTACCGATGACAGATGCCCCCGAGCTGATCAGTTCGATCCTGCTGGCAGGAAGCGAACCGTTCGGCTCGAGGGCAAAATCCGTGAGTGCTGCAGGCTAGATGGTTCCGCCTGCTGCGTTCGGCGCACCGGTGGTGTCACCGACGGTGCTCATCTCGCGGGACACGAAGTCTTCGAGGTCGAACAGGTTGGCGCCTGCGCGGTCCGCGATGGTGAGAAGTGTTGTCATGCTGGCAACTTCCTCGACCTGCTCCTTGAGGAACCACTGCATGAACTGCTCACCGAGGTAGTCGCCTTCTTCGCGGGCAGTGCTCGCGAGCTGGACGATCTGCTCGGTGACCGTCTTCTCCTGCGTCAGCGCGAGAGCGATGGGCTCACGGGCATCCTTGAAGTCGGCCTTCGCGGCGTCGACGCCGGTGAGTTCGACGTTGATGTCGCGATCGAGGAAATACTGAACGATCATCATGGCGTGGTTACGCTCTTCCACAGCCTGCTTGTAGAAGTGCTTTGCCAGCTGTGGCAGGTCCGCATTGTCGAAGTAAACCGCTGTCGCGATGTACTGATGCGAAGCGTTGAACTCGTTGCGAATCTGGTCTCGGAGTAGTGCGTGGAATTTGGTCATGTGAGTCTCCCCAGAAGTCATGAATTCCAAGATAGTGCAGGTCAGAGGCCCTGTCATCCCAGTCTGACCTTATTGTGGTAAGCGTTCCCAAACTAAAGAAGACCTAATTTCTTTTCGAATTCGGTGCGGTTATCCATTGGCCCGAAAGCGAATGTTTCATTTAGGAATGTCCTTTTCACCAGGCGAGTTCCGTGCATTTACCGTCACTTCCCTGGAGTTCCACCTGCACGGTGGCGTGCTCCAGTTCGAATACCTCGGCCAGCAAGGTTTGGGTGGCCGCGAGCACCGTAGTGGGATCGGCGTCACTGGCCGCGGTGACGTGAACGGAAGCAACTTCCATCCCCGAGGTGAGTGTCCAGACGTGCAGATCGTGCGCGTCGACGACACCCGGGAGTGTGTTGATCTTCTCGAGTATCGAGGTGACGTCGATGCGATCGGGAGCCTGCTGGAGCAAGATGCGGACGGCATGGCGGCCCAGGTTGAAGGCGCGCGGCAAGACGAAAAGGCCGATGGCGACGCCGATGACGGGGTCGGCGTAGCGCCAACCGAAAGCGAGCGTGACCAAGCCGCTGACGAGGACGCCGATGGACCCGATCATGTCCGCCATGACTTCGAGGTAGGCGCCGCGGATGTTGATGCTTTCCTTCGCGCCGCTGCGGAGCATCAGGAAGGCGATGACGTTCATCGCCAAACCGACGACGGCGACTATCGCGACGGGGAGGCCCGGAACCTCGGGCGGATCCGAGAATCGGCTGGCAGCCTCGTAGAGCACCCACCCGGCGACTGCGAAGAGCAGGATCGCATTGGCCAGTGCCGCAAACACTTCCGTGCGGTACATGCCGAAAGTGCGATCCGGGCGCCGTGCTGCGCGCTGTGCGACGAGGATCGCGGCGAGCGCCATGAAGATGCCGAAGATGTCGGTGAACACGTGCGCCGAGTCCGAAAGCAGCGCCAGTGACGAGGTGAAGAAGCCGACCGTCACCTGCAGCACGAACGTCACCAACCCGAGGCCGGCGGCGATCCACAGTTTGTTGACATGCTTGCCGCTGTTGCTGGTCGCAGCCTCGGCGGGAGAGATTCCGTGCCCGTGTCCGTGTGACATCGAAGGTCCTTTCGTCGACGTCAGCCTAGACACATATGCATATATGCGCAATAGTGCATGTCTTAAAAACTATGCAACATAGTTGTAAGGTGGCGGCGTAGACCTTCATTTGTCATCGACGCGAGGACCGAGAAGTGGGAAGACATCGAAAATCCGAGCCGACCAGACCCGGCGGGCGCATGGCCGCGGTTTCCGTGGCGACGGGTGCAATCCTGGCGTCCGGCACTTCCATCGGGCACGCATCGCCGCTTCCAGTTGCAGCGGAAGGTCCAGCGCTGGTGTCGGTGCCGGAGATACTCGACCTTGTTCGGACGACGGATCTTGCCGGGATAGCCGAACAACTCGGTAAGACGAGACAACTCGAAGCCGAACGGGCGGCGTTGGCGTACGAGGCAGAAAAGCCGCGGGTGATGGCCCCCGTCAGCGGGACGATGACGTCCAACTTCGGTCCACGCTGGGGAACAACCCATTACGGTCTCGACATCGCAAACTCGATCGGTACGCCCATCGTCTCGGCGACCGACGGTGTTGTGATCGAATCCGGCCCCGCCGCGGGATTCGGGCTCTGGGTCCGCATCCAGCAGGACGACGGGACCGTCGGCGTCTACGGGCACATCAACGAGGCGCTCGTGGTTGCCGGTCAGAAGGTGCGGGCGGGTGAACTGATCGCGACCGTCGGCAATCGTGGACAATCGACGGGACCGCACCTGCACTACGAGGTGTGGCAATCTGACGGGCAGAAGACTGATCCGCTCGCGTATCTGAATTCCCGGGGCGTGTCGTTCGGGGAGAAGGCCGCGAGCGGTTGAAGTTCTGTCACGACGCGATGGAGGAGCAATGCAGGGGCTGGGCGGACTCGAAGCCGAGGTCATGGATGTGCTCTGGCAGTCCGACGACGCGCTCTCGGTCAAGGATCTGGTCGAGATCCTGGGTGAGCGTCGACAACTCGCGTACACCACCATCCTGACCGTCGTGACTCATCTCTACGACAAGGGCTGGGTGAGTCGTGAGAAGAAGAGTCGCGCCTACTTCTATCGGCCGAGTCGCAGCCGTGAAGAGGCCACATCCAGGGCACTGCGCGAATTGTTGGACAGCAGTTCCGATTCCGCTGCCGTGCTGTTGCACTTCGCGAAGACAATGACGGACGCTGAGAACGAGGCCCTGCGCCGAGGACTTTCCGGGGAAAGTGCGCAATGACACTGGCCTTGCCGATGCTTCTCGGTGCGGTATTCGTCGGATTTTTGGTTCCGAGAGCGTTACGGGCCGTTTCCTCGACGTTGTCACCGACGGTGCTGCTCGCGGCGTGGCTCGGCAGTATGGCGTCGGCTCTGTATCTCGCTCTCTCCGCGGTCTTGGTTCTGGTGTGGCCGAGCCACGCGCCGGTCGAGGGGCTGGTCGACGGTATCGCTCGGTGTTTCAGCGCCTTCGCGCACGGCACGAGTTCATGGGTGGGTGAACTGATCACCGGTACAGCCGTTGGTGTGGTGGGTTTGATCGCTGTTCGGATCGTGCTGGCCGGCCGCAAACAGGCACGTGAGCACGCGAGAGTCCGAGATTTCCATCGTGATGTTCTCTCGATCGTCGCGCGCCGCGACAACTCGGAGTCCGACGTGTTGTGGTTGGATCATCCGCTGCCGATGGCCTACAGTGTCGCCGGAAAGCCTGGATTTGTTGTTGCGACACAAGGCTTGTCATCCGCTCTTACCGGGGGCGAGCGTGACGCGGTCCTCGCGCACGAGCGTGCGCATCTGAGCGGCGGTCATCACCGAATCGTCGGTGCCTGTGAAGTCTTGGCCGCTGTTCTGCCGGGAGTGCCGTTGTTCGCGGCGGCACCTGCTGCCGTCGGCGCGATCGTGGAACTGTCGGCGGACCGGCACGCCGCTCGCGTCACCAGCCCGGCTGCTGTGCGTTCCGCCCTTGCCGTGGTGTCGAAATCGCCGCTTCCTCAGCCGGACTGGAGCTTGGGCGATCGCGGCGGCGCGACCGCAGTGCGATTGCGTTCCCTGGTCGACGGCGACGTGGCGTCGCCTCGGCGACTGACCTGCGCGGTTGCGGCGTGCGTGCCGGCGGCCGTCACGACGGCCGTTGCCTCAGCCGTGACGGTGGCCGTCTCCGCGGGTATCTGCGCTGTTCTGACCTGATCATTGCTCCAACGCTGAGTCGATCTGGGCTTTCAGATCTTCGTAGCTCGGCATCTGGGCCAGCTTCACGTCGTTGAGGAACAGCGTCGGGGTACCCTGGACGCCAAGGCGTTTGCCCTCGTTGAAGTCGCGCTCGACCCGCTCGCGGACGCCGCGACTGCTGAGGTCGGATTCGAATCGGGTCATGTCCAGGCCGAGATCTTGTGCGTAGGAGCGGAACAGTGCCTCCTGCGATTCGGCGGATTCACCCCACTGCGATTGCGTCTCGTACATCCGCCGATACATCTCGACGAACTTGCCCTGGCGAGATGCGGATTCGACGACCTGCGCCGCGAGAGTGCTGTTGGTGTGACTCGGAATCGGAAAGTATCTGATACCGAATGTGATTCGATCCTCGTACTCGGCTCTGATTCGCTCCATCGTCGGGTACAGCGCGAGGCAGGCCTCACATTCGAAGTCGAGGAACTCGACAAGATTCACTTTGTCGTCAGCGGCCGAGGTCAATCGGTACGCGTCGTCGGTCAGGACGGCGGTGGATTGTGCTGCCCGATCGGTGCTCTCGTTGTCCGCCCTGATCGGATCTACGGTGATGAACGTGATCAGTGCTACCGCGAACAACGCGATCAGGGCGGCGGATATCTTCATGCTTCTGGACACTGCTGTGTACCTTGACCTTCCGTCGAATACTTAAATACTATCCAACATAGTATTTAGGTGTAGAGTCGACGGTACCCGAAAGGATTCGAAGGAGGGTTCGCCCGTGAATCGGAGGTGAACGGTCTGGCGCCGCCGTCGATCGGACAGATGTTGACCTGGGACTTCTCGTCCCTGTCGCCTATTGTTCTGCTGGGAGCTGTTCTGGCGCTTTGGTATTGGTGGTCAATGCACCGTGTGCGTGCGCGGGGACGGCTATGGCCCTGGTATCGAACTGCGTGTTTTCTGGCCGGATGCTTGCTGTTGATCGCCGTGACCGGTTCGAAGGTCGAAAGTTACGGGAACGAACTCTTCAGTGTCTGGATGTTCCAGCATTTGACGCTCTCGATGGCGATCCCGCCGCTGTGGGTGCTGGGCTCGCCAGGACTGCTGCTACTGCGTTCGACGTCGCATCGAGGTCCCGGGAGAAATGTTCTGGCGCTTGCACTATCGGCATTGCGCAGCCGTCCGGCGGCGGTCACGTCTTTCTCGAAATCTTCTTTCTCGCCAGCGGTCTGCTCTTCATCATGCCCGTGCTCGCCACCGGACCACTGCCGGTGCGGCAAAGCTATCTCGGCCGGTGTTTCGACCTTTTCGTGGAGATGCCGCTGCACGTGTTCATCGGAGTCGTCCTCATGATGGCGACAAAGCCGCTGCTGACCACGTTCGTGAATCCGCCTCCCGAGTGGGGCGTGGACGTGATGCAGGACCAGCAGTTGGCCGGTGCCCTTGCGTGGTCGTACGGTGAGCCCGTCGCGCTGGTGGTGGTCGTGATCTTCGCGATGCGCTGGAACCGGGACGACAAACGGATGAATGCCGCCCAGGACCGCCGCGCCGAGATCGACGGCGACAGTGATCTGGAGGCATACAACAACTTCCTCAGATCACTGAGCGCCGCCGAGCGGCCGGAGACTCGGTAGGCCGGTGGCCCTCAGACGCCGCCGCCGGCGGGCGTGGGCGCCATTGCGTCGGCAGCTGCCGGTGTGTTCATCTCGCGTGCGACAAACGTTTCGAGGTGGAAGAGGTTGTCGCCGGCACGGTCGACGATGGTGAGAAGTGTTGTCATGCTTGCAACTTCCTCGACCTGCTCCTTGAGGAACCACTGCATGAACTGCTCGCCCAGGTAGTCGCCGGTATCGCGCGCGGTGCGTGCCAACTGCGTGATCTGCTCGGTGACCGTCTTCTCCTGCTCGAGTGCCAATTCGACCGGAGCCCGGACACTGTCGAACTTCGTCACGACGTCGTCGACACCCGGTACGTCCACGTCGAGGTCGTTGTCGAGCAGGTACTGGATCATCATCATCGCGTGACCGCGTTCCTCGGTGGCCTGGCTGTAGAAGCGCGCGGCCATCTGCGGAAGATCGTGTGCATCGAAGTACACCGCTACCGCGATGTACTGCTGCGATGCAGTGAACTCGTTACGGATCTGCTGACGCAGCAGAGTGGTGAATTCGCTCGAGTTCTTCGCCTGTGTCATCCCAACAGATTACTGGGTCGGCGGCACGGACAGGGAGCTACTTGTTGTCGAGCTGATCGATGATGAAGTCGAGAGTTTCCGGCCGGTATCCGTAGACGAACGAGTCCTTTTCGCCGACGTACCAGTCGCCGCACTGGAAAGAACTGCCCTTCTCGACCCCCGTCGGCCACCACTGTGCAGACAGCGATGCCGGACGAGTTTCGACGGTAGGTTGTGCGATGCAGCTGTTGTGATCTATCTCCGTGATGTTCGCAGTCATGCGCAGGATGCGTTCGTTGCCGGTGGTGCGGATGACCTCGTCGATACCCGTCGCGCCGGCGGGAACCCAACTCGGCAGTGTGTCGATTCCGTTGGATGCTTGTGCAAAAGAGAAGGTTTCGGTTTTCTTGTATGCCTTCGACTCGTCGAACTTGTCGAAGGTGCCCGAGCAGGACGTGGCCAGTAAAGCCGCTCCGGCCGAGGCGGCGATGACGGCGGCAGTGCGGAATCGGCGGTGTGCTGTGTTCATACCTTCACGGTATTTTTCCGCCGGCCGTTCCGCGTCCTGCCGGAAAGCGATTTGTTCGCTCGGCCTGTCCTCCCGGGGTACTACCGAAACTCAGGGCGATCACCCCGTGGTGATCAGATCCTGCGGAATCTGCTGATCGTTGGCCAGGGCGTCGAAGAACTGCGAAGCGCGTGCCTTGTCCCACAACAACACGTTGCCCGACCCGTCCACGTCCTCGAAACCGGCGACGGGAACCGTCGTGGTGGTCATCCCGCCGCGAAGCGCCCAGGCGAGTGAGGCCAGATTCCAGATGTGATCGCCCTCGTCGACCTGCAAAGACTTGGCCGTATCGGAGACGAGCGGCCACAACCGGAACGGATTGAGGAACGTACTCGGACTCGTCGCCTTCGACAGCAACGCCGACATGAACTGGCGCTGGTTGTTCATGCGGTCGAGGTCGGCGAGCGCGGTTGCTCGGGTCCGTACGAACCCGAGTGCATCCGAACCCTTCAAGTCCTGGCATCCGGCGGGGAGGTTGATTCCGGCCAGCGGATCGTCGATCGCCTGCGTCAGGCATACATTGACGCCACCGACGGCGTCGACGATGCCGGCGAACCCGCTGAATCCGATCTCGGCATAGTGGTCGATGCGAAGTCCGGTTGCCTCCTCGACGGTCTGCACCAGCAAGGGGGCACCACCGAAAGCGAAGGCGGCGTTGATCTTGTCCGAGCCGTAGCCGGGAATCGGAACGTACGAATCGCGGGGGATGCTGACCATCGTCGTCTTCCCGCTCTTGGGAACGTGGACCAAGATGACCGTGTCAGTGCGCTTGGGGCCGGTGTCACCACCTGTCGCAAGCGCTTGCTCCTGCTCGGGTGTGAGCCCCTCACGACTGTCGGAGCCGACGATCAGCCAGTTCGTGCCCGGAGTATCGGCGACGCGTCCCGCGTAGTCGGGCAGCGCGTCGATTCGATTGAGCGAACTGTCGACGTAATAGACCGCGCCGGCCAGCGCGAGCAGCAAGACCAACAACGTGATGCCGATACGTTTACCCCAGCTACGACGCTTGCGTGGGCGTCGCTGCTTCGGGGGTTCAGGAGGGCGAGGCGGGGCGTTCGGCGGGGTTCGGCGCGGCGGCGCGGGTGCGTACTTCGCCTGGCGTTGCGGATCCTGACGCGGCGGCCCCTGCCTGCGGGGGTCGTCCTGGAACGGCTGCGGGCGTTGGGTCGGCGCCCAGTCCTCACGCCTGGGTTGCTGCGGCGCTTCTGGTGGGACCTGTGACCAGGCCTGATTGGCCGGATTCTGCTGCGGTGGACGTCCGTCGCGGCGAATGACCGTCGGCCCTTCGGGCGGCATCGGTGGGCGCCGCTGCGGGGGTGGGCCCTGACGGGGTGGCATCGGTCCACGCGGGGGCGGCTGGCGCCGCGGAGGTGGCCCTGGCGGCTGGCGCCGCGGAGGGCGCTGAGGATATTCGGAGTCGCCGGTCACCAGTTCACGGTACCGGTCACGGCAGCCAGGAGACGTGATCGCGCAGGAGGGCGTAACCGATGAACGCCACCATGTCGATGAGCGCGTGGGCGATGATCAGCGGCCACAGCTTGCCGGTGCGCTGCCAGTATCGACCGAACACGAGCCCCATGATCACGTTTCCCACACCGCCGCCGAACCCTTGGTAGAGGTGATAACTACCGCGCAGGAGCGAGGACGCGAGCAGTGACTGGTTCTCACTCCAGCCGAGTGTCCGGAGGCGAGTGATCAGGTAGGCGACGACCAGTACCTCTTCGGCGCCCGAGTTCGCGATTGCGGACAGTACGAGGATCGGAACCCGCCACCAGTGGTCGTCGAGCGCGCTGGCCTGGACGGTGAGGTTGATGCTCAGTGCCTGAGCGACGAGGTAGAACAGGAGGCCGGGGAGGCCGATCACAGCGGCGAGGCCGAATCCCGGAGCGATGTCGCGCCCGAATCGAGGCTTGGGAGTCAGGCCCGCAGCACGCGGACCGATCCCCGAACGCCACAGTAGATAGAGTCCCAGCGCTGCCCACGCGAGAAGCTTTGCGACGCCCAGTAATTGGCGCGCCAGGTCGATCCAGTCGATGGCGGCCCGCGACGGGTTGAGTGCAACCGTCTGATCCGAGAGCGCAACCGGCGTCGCCAAGGATTCGGCGAGCGAAAGGATCCCGGACAATCCGCTGAGCCCGAAGGTGACCAGCAGAACGATAGTGATCTCGATCCGGATTCCGCGTCTGGCGGCGGGATCCAGTTCCGGGCCGGTTCGAACGGGAGACGGCGGCCGTAACCAGGTGTGGACGGTTTCGCGGGCATTCACCCGCGCAACGCTAGCCGTTTGCAGCGCCACCCGATCGGAGGCCGTTGAGGAAAGGGCACCCGACCAGCATTCGGATGGCGCGGCTCAGCGCGGGAGCGTCGTCGACGGGGTTGGCGAACGGCATCCACACGTCGCGGTCGCCGGTGTGATCCTCGACCCGCAGGCGCAGTCCGTAGCGGTCGATGCCGAGTGGGCGAACGCGTCCGGTGCGCATGTACGGGGGAAGCTTGCGCACGAGCAGGTCCACGAGATCGCGGTGGTCTTCGTCGAGATGCTGCAGCCACGCCGTCTCCATTTCCCAGAAGGGATCGGGGCTGGCGTTCAGTAGTTCGTCCACGGCGACGGGCTCTGCCCCCGTCGAGTCGGCGACAACGGCCGAGGCCAGGCTCAGGCGAAGGAGGACCGAGGTGTGGCCGATGTCGAGGAGCCCCGGATGGGGGTGTTCGGATGCGACGTCGTCGGCGAGAACGCGTGCCTCGTAGTCGGGCACGGCGTGTAACGAGCCGCGAAGCCACACGAGGGAGCGCACGGGCTCACGCAGACGCAGTGGTGCGTGATCGGTGATCTCGAGGACGGCAGGCAGTCCGCCGCCGCCGGAGTTCCAGGCCAGGGCCGCAGCTGCGGAGGCATGTGGGACTGCAACGACGACGTCACCGTTCGAACGCAGGTGATGCACCGACGTGACGGTGGGATCGCTGCCTTCGATGGCGAGAACTGCGTCCTGTGCGCGCACACAGGCGCTGCGGACGCGTTCGGCGGTGGACGGGCCGGTGCTGGTCTTCGTTGCCATGCTGCCCCCTTGGCGGGTGTTCTCTCGAACTCCATCGGATGATGAGGTAACCCTAACCTAAGGCGCTTCGGTGTGAATCGCAAGACTTTTGCGCAACTCGCGTGGAATCCGCCGCCTGCGCCGGGGTTACGGTTTGTCTGTGGCCATTCCTCTTTCACTCGGGCTGCCCGCCCCGAGAAACTCGCGCGGACTTCTCGAAGCACTCTTTCTCCCGGTCGTTCCGGCGTCGGCGCTGATCGGTGGCGAAGCAGCAGGCCGGGTTGTCGTCCGCCTCGATATCGATCCGGAAGAACTGCGCGCGGACACGGATGCGTCGTACGAGGCCGTCCGTTTCGACGTCGACGTCACCACCGACCAGATCGACGACGCGATCGCGCTACGTCTGCCCGCTCCGCTCGCGGTGTACGTCGACGGCGGCGAAGAGGATCTGACACCCGCCGAAGCGGCGCTGCGCCTGTGCGAAGGTGGACGGATCCCCGGACTCGCCGCCGGTCGTACGCCCACCGAAGTGGCTGATTTCCTGGCGGTACTCGCGCACGAGTCAGTCGGTTTCGTAGCCCGCGCAGCCGACGGCGACGAGGTGATCGCCCTACTGTGTGGCACCGTCGCTGCACTACGCGGCGACGACGTGCGCGCCGCGATAGTCGATCCGAAGCCCGAAAAACTCGCCGCGCTGATCCCGGAAGCCGCGTCCGCGATGCGCGAGGTGCTGCTCACGATCGAGGTCGCGGATCTGCCTGCGGTGGAAACGGCTCTGCGTGCCGCGGGTTTGCAGTGACCGGCGTGGGTCGATGCGTAATCTTTTAGGCGTGCCAAGAATCGCGTATTTCGGTCCGTCGGGAACCTTCACGGAGATAGCTCTCGCCCAGTTGGAGGCTGAGGGCGCGTTCGGCGAAACCGTCGAGCGAGTACCGGCCGGCAGTCCGCCGGCGACTCTCGACATGGTTCGCGACGGTTCCGTGGACGGGGCCGTAGTTCCCTTCGAGAACTCGGTGGAAGGCGGCGTAGCGCCGACGCTCGATTCACTCGCTCTCGGTTCGCCCCTGCAGATCGTTGCCGAAACCGATCTGGACGTGAGTTTCTCCATCCTGGTTCGGGCCGGGACGACCGCCGACCAGGTCCGCACGATCGGGGCCTATCCGCATGCGGGCGCACAGGTCCGCGGATGGATCGCCGAGAACCTGCCCCAGGCCGAGGTGGTGTTGGCCTCGTCCAACGCCGGTGCGGCGCTGGACGTGCAGGCTGGAACGGTCGACGCCGGTGTGTCCACGGCTTTGGCCGGTCAGATGCTCGGACTCGACAGCCTGGCGGACAACGTCGCCGATGTGGGCGGCGCCCGTACACGTTTCGTGCTGGTCACCAAGCCGGCTCCGGTTCCCGAACGGACCGGTGCCGATCGCACCGCGCTGGTGCTTCACCTCGACAACGCTCCAGGCTCCCTGGTGCGCGCACTCTCCGAATTCGCCGCTCGCGGTATCGATCTGACTCGGATCGAATCGCGTCCGATGCGAACGGAATTGGGTACGTACCGGTTCTTCGTGGACTGCGTCGGACACGTCGAGGACTCGCTGGTGGCCGAGGCGATGCGTGCACTGCATCGCAAATCCGGAGTCCGCTTCCTGGGGTCGTGGGCGACAGCGAATTCAACCGGGCCACAACCTCCTTCGGACGAAGAAGCGATTCGGTGGATGAACGAACTCAAGCATGGAGGGGGAGAACGATGACCGGAAGGCTCATCCTCGTTCGGCACGGTCAGACGGAGGCGAATGTCGCCAAACGTCTCGACACCGCTCTGCCCGGAGCAAAGCTCACGCCGGAAGGGTTGGCGCAGGCCGAGACGTTGGGCATCGGCCTGGCTTCGGCTCCTCCTCTGGCGCTCGTATCGTCCTTGGCTTTGCGTGCCCGGCAGACAGCAGGTTTTGTGGAGCAGGCCGCCGGTGTATCCCTGGATGTGCGGGACGGACTGCACGAGGTCCAGGCCGGTGACCTCGAGGATCGCACCGACGAGGCCGCGCACCGACTGTTCATGGAGACGTTCCATCACTGGCACACCGGCAACCTCGGCGCTCGCATTCCCGGCGGTGAAACGGGATACGACGTCCTGGAACGGTACGTCCCCGTCGTCAATGCGCTGCGCGAAGAATTTCTGGAAGGCTCACGAGACGGCGGCGACATCGTCGTGGTGAGTCATGGTGCTGCGATTCGTCTTGTCGCCGCCCAGCTTGCCGGTGTCCCCGGACTGTTCGCAGCCAACAACCACTTGGCCAACACCGAGACCGTCGAACTGTTGCCCTCAGCTGATGGCGGCTGGGAATGCCTATGCTGGGGAGCCGTCAACCCGCCGTTCGAGCACCGACTCATCCCCGGCGCCGACGACGTGATGGGCTGACGGACTGCTTCACCACCAACCGGTCTGGACGCTCAGTTGGCGCCCGAGTTCAGCGGAAAGTGTGCTCACGTAGCTGGCTGTCAGGTGGTGGGAATCGTGATACACCAACACATTTCCCTCCACGACGCGGCACAACTCCGGTCCGCACACACCGTCGCTGAGATCGAGTAGGCGGACGTTGGTCAGATCGGCAATTGCCGACGGCGCCGGATTGACGTCGCTGAGCATTTCGGACCGTGGCATCGCGCAGTGATCGGGTGACGTGGTTGTCGCCAGACAGTCGATCGCGCGGTAGGCGACGCCGTCGTGGTGCAGCCAGGGGGTATCGCGAATGGCGAGGACGTCGATACCGTCGCGCCCCAGTTCCTCCCATACGTGAACGTACGACTCGGGCGTCACGTCACCAGGGCCGTCGGAACTCGGCCTGGTTGCCGTCGTGAACACGAAATCGGGTGAGGCGTCGGCCAACTCGGTCAGCACTCCACGCGACCAGTCGACGCAATCCGGATAGTCGTTGTCCGACAACGTCTGCATGGAGTCGACGGTGAGCGGACAGCCCATCTTCAGATACGTGTCGACGCGGAACCCGTGACTCTTGCCGAGTTCGTCGAGCGCAGTGAGCCAGTGCTCGGAGTGCGAACCACCCGCGAGCGCGATGGTTCTGTCTGCGTCGGCGTCGCCGTAGGTGCAGTGGACGACGTCCCGCTCGAGAAAATCGGCGATACAGCCGTCGAGCGTACTGGCCGGAAGGTCCAGTGGCGCATCGAAGATCGAGGGAACCATCGACGCCTTGGGCACTTCGGCACCGTCGGTGAGCGCGAGTGCGCCGGGATGGGTCGGGAGGTCGAGGGTGTCGACCGCCCGCTGGCCCGTCGTCTGGCTGCTCGCGTACGACTGCCAGGCGACCGAAGCGGCGAGGACCGCGGCAGCGGTGACGACGCATGCCAGGACGGTGTACCGGCGCGAGCGGCCTCCGCGCTCCACCGGAACCTCGACCAGGCGCCGGAGTGCAAGCGCCCCCGCGACGGAGAGGGCGATGATCAGTGCCCCGCCGAGCAGGCCGGCTTCGGGGCGTCCGGTGATCACGAGTGCAAACACCAGAATCGGCCAGTGAATCAGGTACAGCGCGAATGCGAACGAGCCGAGCCACGTCAGTGCCGGATGGGCGAGCGTCTTCGACGTCCAAGGTGTGTCGTCGCCGACTCCGGACAGGATCAACGCAAGAGTGGCCAGCACCGGTACCAGCGCCCACGGGCCGGGGAACTGCTGGGCGCCGTCGAGCACTATGCCGCACAACAGGATCGACGAAAGCCCCGCCCAGCCGATCGTCGCTCTGACCGAGAACGGCAGGGATGCGATCTGCCGACTGCGCGTGCTGGTCATCAGAACGGCCAGCAGACCACCGAGGGCCAATTCCCACAACCTGGCGCCGGAGTCGTAGTACGCCCAGGCTTGGTGACGCGAAGATTTGGCGAGTGCGTAGAGAAAAGATCCTGCGGTCAGAACCAGAAGGGTGACCGCGAGTGACGGGCGGAAATAGTTGGGATTCACGCGTGAAGCCACATAAGCGATCACGGAGACGAGTGCGATGGCCAGGAGATAGAACTGACCTTGCACGGCCATCGACCACAGGTGCTGCAGGGGAGTGACCGAGCCGTCAGCGGCCAGGTAGTCGCTTGCGGTGCTGGCGAGCTGCCAGTTCTGGAAGAACCCGAGCACCGCGATCAGTTGATCACCCAGATCGGCCCAGCGTGTGCGTGGCAGCAGCAACGCGGTCCCCAGTGCGGTCAAAATGCTGACCACCGCGATCAGGGGGAACAGCCGCAGAAACACCCGCCGCAGTGCCGGGACCGGGTTGAGTGAACCCCCGGCTTCGGCGCGTCGAACCAGTGAGCCGACGAAGAAGTATCCGGACAGAACCAGGAAGACGTCCACCCCGCCCGATACCCGTCCGAACCACACGTGGAATACGACCACCAAACCGATGGCGAGGCCACGCAGTCCGTTCAGGTCTTGTCGGTGCGGTGTTGTTGCCCGTTCTTCGTTCGGCCGGTCGATCGTGGCGACCGAGCCTTGTTCGCCCGGTGACGACGGTTGACGCGAGAACTGCATGCTGAAGTAAGGCTCCGGGCGTTGAAGGGACGCCCCGAGGTTACCCGGAAGTCTCCGGCGTCGATTCCTCGAGTTCGGTTACCAGCGCGTTCACGGCTTGTCGCAGGCGATGGAGTGTTCCGGAACTGATGGACGTCCACTCGGTGCCGTCGGCAGCCCGAGTAGTCGAACCCACGAGCCGGCCGGCCAAGGTGTCGTACACAGTCACTGCGCCGGTCATGAGCGTCGTCGCTCCCAAACTGTGTGGTATTCCAACCAATTCGGCGAAGGCGGTGCATGTGACGATTGCGCTACCCAGTTGGCGCGCGTCGTCTTCGGGTATCCCGGCGTTGATCAAGGCCGAGGTCACGCTGTCTGCATCCGGGCCGGCGCCGAATGCCAGGCTGAGCATCTCGGTCGGTGCGTTGATCACGGCAATCGGCATTGCTTCGGCGCTGCCGAGCGCGGTGACGACGGGTGCAGCTGGTTCGGCGGTGACGCTGCACAATGCGAACGAAGAATCGGTTGAAGTTGCTTCGACACAAAGGAATTCGCCCTGTGCGACGCAGAGGCGTGAAATCCTTCCACCGACATGCCGACGCAGCGCCAACTCCCACTTGGGGTGGGTCAGGACGCGTAGGCGGGCGCTGAGTTCGTGATGGATCTCCCCGCCGGGGAGGAGATCGCGCTCGGAGAGTGAATCTGCCGCGGACTGCATCGCCATACGGTGAGCGCTCGCACTGGCGTGAACCGTCGCACCACCGAGAACCACGGGAAGCGCATCGAGCCCGAGTCGCTCACGTACATAGTCCATTTCGTCCTGTGAGAGGGCGGCGACAGGCAAATTCCACCCATCAGGTGAGGTGCCGAGGTCCACCATCAACGCTCTGCAGTTTCGAGTGCGCCACCGATCACGGACGGGATGACTGTTCGGCCGTCGGCGAAGTGCTCGAAGTGCTTCAGATAATCAGGTGTGTCGTGCTCGGTCTCGTCTTCAGATTGGGCCGCATGACGGCCGCCGGCGATCGGCGCAGATCCGCCCGCGGTTCGGGACGGATCCACTTTGACGGTATCGACGGTGCCCTGAACCGGCGAGGTCACGGGGTTCTGGCGCGCGGCGCTCTGGCCGGTGGAGGGATCCGGAAGAGCGTGCCGGCCGGTGCTGCTGCTCGACGACGAGCCCGCGAATGCTCCGGCTCCGGTGGTCGCGGAAGCTGCGCTGACCTGTGCCGTTGCCCGACTCGCCGAGGGGGTGCCGAACAGTGATGGTGTGGAAGCGCCGAGTCTCGCGCCGCCGAGTCCTGCGCCACCGAGCCCTGCGCCGCCCAGTCCGGTGAGTCCTGCTCCGGCCGTCGCGAGAGTTGATGCGGCAGTGGTGGCGCCCGTGACGGCGGTGGTCGCGGCACTGACGGCGGCCGACGCTCCACCGGAGATGGCACCGGCCTGTGAGGCAGCGGCGGCAAATACCGGGTTGGAAACTACGGATGCGACAGCAGCGGTTGCGGCGCGCACGGGATCCGCGATTACGTCAGCGAGCGTTGATGCCGCTTGCGCGACGGACTGTCGTGCGGCGTTGCCTGGGCTTTCGGCCGAAGCGGATGCCCCAGCTGTGGGTTCCGCGATGGACGGTGGTGAATCGAAGTTCTGCTGCACGGCCAGATGCGTCGTTGCGGCGTCGTACGTTTCCATCGTCACCGCCGCTCGAATTTTGAGTGCTTCTTCGGCAGCCTCGGCGGCAGCAGCCCCGCCGACCAGGGCCCCGCCGATGGAGTACGCGGCGACCTTGGCCGCTTGAACCGCCGCGATCTCCGCCAGGGACGGCATGGCCAGGGTGGCGACGGTGTAGGAACCGGACTGCACTTGGGCTTTACCAGCGGTTTCTCCCGCGAGCAGCGCGGCCGCGGCAGCCCATTCCTGGAACGGTGCGAACTTGCTCAACGCGGCATCCGCGGCTTCTCCTGACCACCCGGTGCGAAGGTCCGCCATCACGCGAGAGATGGACGCAGCGGTGTCGGTCAGTCCGGACGACACGGTGGACCAGGCCCCGGCCGCCACACCGAGAGGGACCGGCCCGGCCCCGGCGACCAGTGCTGCAGAGTTGGGTGCTGCGCCCCGTGGATACCAGATGACGCCGGTGATGCCGACCATTGTTCTTCCCCCCAGGAAGTGTGACTGTGTTGCCGAGTTGCCGAGTTACCGAATTCGATTTCTGTCGATCAGATCGGTGCGGCTGCCAGGCTGGACTTGGTGAGCTGGTCTTCGAGCTCGTAGGCAGCTGCATTCTTGCGCAGAGCTGCCGCAGCCGCGGTGAGCTCCTCGATTGCCCGATCGGTGGACGAGGCAAGGCTGTCCGAGATGGTGTTGAAGTAATTTGCCGCGGTACCGGACACTTCCTCGGATCCGGCTGGGAGAACGCGTAGCGTCGGCTGCGCAGTAGAGACGATTCCGCGCAATCGCGTCGCCGCAGACTCGAGTTCCATTGCGGCGGCAACTAGGGCTTGAGGGTCGACGTACATAGTGCCGAACTCCTTCCTGACCAGGGCGGATAAGTGGCCGGGAGGTCGTGCACACAGCCGTAGAAATCCCCCCGCACATAGTTTGATGCATACCGGCCGCTTTTGGTTCCCCCGGAATCGGACGACTTTGCCCTCAGCCCCAGCCGAGTTCGTGCAATCTGTCTTCTTCGATGCCGAAGTAGTGCGCGATCTCGTGGATGACGGTCACGGCAACCTCGTGAACAACCTCGTCCTCGGATGCACAGATGTCGAGTATCGAATCGCGGAAAATAGTGACCGTGTCCGGCAGGTACCCACCGTAATGAGAATCCCGCTCGGTCAGAGCGACGCCCTGATACAAACCGAGCAGCCCCGGTTCTTCCTCGTCACGTGCTTCGACAAGCACCACGACGTTGTCGATCGCCTTGGCAAGTTCGGGCGGAATCAGATCGAGCGCCTCGCCGACCAGTTCCTCGAACCGGTCGGGCGTCATAGTCACCGTCATGGCTTACGACGGCGGAGCTGCGCCGGGCAACGGCGTCGGCAGCGACCGACCTTCCGGTGCAGCGGGTGGCGGGACCGGAGCGGCGCCGTTGATCAGGATTTCGCCCTTGGCGCTTCCGGTGATCGCGGCAAACCCACCGGTTTCGACCTCTTTGCCGATCGAACAATTGACTCGGCGGCTACCGGCCAACCAGCTTTCCAGTGAAATGTTGTCCCAGAACAGCGTCAGTGTCTTGTCGCGAAGCGCGTCTGCGGAACCAAGGTACTCGTTGGACGCCTGAGTGCAGACGCCCTCGAGGTAACGGTCCTGATCTTCGACAGACGGCATTGCGCCCGGGAATTGAGTGCCGAGGTCGATCACCGAAATAACCTCGTATGCATGCGGTTTCGCGCAATCGACCGGATCGGTCGGGAGGTTCTGGTTGATGCCGATGCACGTGCCGACGTCCCACACGTTCGACTGGTCCTGGTCCGCCACGCGGCCCACGAACGGTTGCAGTTCGCCGGTCGTGGTCGAGAACTGCAAGCCGCAACGCAGTGCGCGCTCGCCCGAAGCCCAACCCGATTCGCTCGGGAACATCAGGCCGACGCTGAACTTGCCCTTGGGATCGAACTTCGAATCGAGGTAGGACATGACGATGGGTGTGCAGTGCTCGTCGCGGAGTTCGGCGAATCGAAGGGCGCCCGGGTACCGGGAGCCGGGGCCGAACTCGGCGCCGGGGAACACCGACAGGTCGAGTGGTCCGGCAACCTCGAAGCGGTGTTCAGTTCCGCACTGAACCTTTGACATGTCCGTGCGGTCTCCGCCCGACTCGGTCGCAGGCGTCCAGTTGAGGCAGTCGCCGGCGGCCGCCGCGGTGAAGGCGTCGTCGCGAGTAGATCCCGTCGCTGCTGGACCGCCACCACTGACGCTGACCGAGGACGAGTCGTCCTTGTTCAATCCACCGGAAATCGCGATCGTTGCGATCGCGGCGACCACCGCACCTACCGCCACGGCAGCCAGGACCCGACGGGTGCGACTCGCTGAGACAGTTTTCTTCGCCGGCGTCCCCTGGGGATCTGCCGGATCTGGCGACTTCTCGATCTTGTCTTCGGACATCGATTCCATCATGCCTGTTGCCGTGGCGATATCGAACCTTCACTACAAAACTCACAAACGCGTCTGTGAGTATTTTGTAGTCATGAGCGAAAACACCCCACTCGATCCCGAGGCTGTCGAGCTGGCGGGCCGGCTCTTCGACATGGCACGAACCGGCGACGCGGCCGGGCTGGCGTCGTACGTCGATGCTGGAGTTCCCGTCAATCTGACCAACGAGAGTGGCGACACGCTCGTCATGTTGGCGGCGTATCACGGTCACGCTGACGCCGTCGTTGCCTTGATCGAGCGCGGCGCCGACGTCAACCGGCCCAACGACAAGAACCAGACACCCCTCGCCGGAGCCGTCTTCAAGGGCGAGGATGCGGTGGTGAAAGCGCTGGTGAGCGGGGGAGCCGACCCGAAAGGTGGACACCCGACTGCCGTCGACGCGGCTCGGATGTTCGGACGCGAGGACTACCTGAGTCTGCTCGAATCGTGATCTCCCCCTCTCCGACGTGGACGTGACCGTCGGCGAGCTGCGGTGAGTGGGTAAAGTTCGAAGTCGTGATTGACCTCAAGTTTCTCCGTGAGAACCCCGAAATCGTCCGCGAGTCGCAGCGCACCCGTGGAGAAGATCCAGGACTGGTCGACGCTCTGCTCGAAGCCGACGCGTCCCGACGCGCTGCCGTTCTGACCGGAGACAACCTCCGCGCAGAGCAGAAGGCCTTCGGCAAGAAGGTCGGACAGGCATCTCCGGAGGAGCGTCCCGCGCTGCTCGAGGGTTCCAAGGAACTGGCGGCCAAGGTCAAGGAAGCCGAGGCCGCGCAGCACGAGGCGCAGGCCGCGCTCGACTCCGCACACCGCGCGATTTCCAACGTCGTACAAGAAGGTGCGCCGGCCGGCGGCGAGGACGATTACATCGTGCTCGAACACGTCGGTGAGATTCCGAAGTTCGACTTCGAGCCGAAGGATCACCTCGAGCTGGGTGAGTCGCTCGGCCTGATCGACATGGAACGCGGCGCCAAGGTTTCGGGTTCGCGCTTCTACTTCATGACCGGCTACGGAGCCATGCTCCAGCTCGGACTGCTGCAGTTGGCTGCGCAGAAGGCGATCGCCAACGGATTCACGATGATGATTCCGCCGGTGCTCGTACGCCCGGAAATCATGGCGGGTACCGGCTTCCTCGGTGCTCACTCGGACGAGATCTACCACTTGCAGGATGACGACCTGTACCTCGTCGGAACTTCCGAGGTACCCATGGCCGGCTACCACTCGGGCGAGATCCTCGAACTGAACGAAGGCCCTAAGCGCTACGCCGG
Source organism: Rhodococcus sp. FW305-130 (assembly GCF_058788335.1). Lineage (NCBI taxonomy): Bacteria > Bacillati > Actinomycetota > Actinomycetes > Mycobacteriales > Nocardiaceae > Rhodococcus > Rhodococcus sp. FW305-130. The sequence continues at coordinate 316,718 of NZ_JBYTAP010000004.1, forward strand.
TTGGTCGTCGTGCTTCCGCCGCGAGGCCGGAAGCTACGGCAAGGACACCCGCGGCATCATCCGTGTCCATCAGTTCGACAAGGTCGAGATGTTCACGTACTGCCGTCCCGAGGATGCCGACGCCGAACACCAGCGTCTCCTCGGCTGGGAGCGAGACATGTTGGCGGCCATCGACGTTCCTTACCGCGTGATCGACGTCGCCGGCGGAGATCTCGGTTCTTCGGCTGCGCGTAAATTCGACTGCGAGGCATGGGTTCCGACGCAGGGCACCTACCGCGAGCTGACATCGACGTCCAACTGCACGACTTTCCAGGCCCGCCGCCTCGGAGTTCGGTACCGCGACGAGAACGGCAAGCCGCAGACGGCTGCCACTCTCAACGGCACCCTGGCAACGACGCGCTGGATCGTGTCGATTCTCGAGAATCATCAGCAGGCCGACGGCTCGGTGCGAGTGCCCGAGGCATTGGTGCCGTTTGTCGGCACGGATGTGCTTCGCTGACACGCTGAACCAACACCATCAGGGCCGCGACGGACTCCGTCGCGGCCCTGATTCGTACTTTCGTACTGGTAGGTTTGGAACTTTTTCTGAACTGGCGGAATATCAAATTTTTCCCGCCGATTGACGAGTTGACCGCCAAAAGCGTTGTCGATAGACCGCTTTGGCGTTAGTTTTGCGTTCAATCGGGCTTCCATACCCTGCTTTTCCATCCCCCGTCAGGTGATGTGAGGGTGAGTCCGGGGTGAATTGGACAAGTGTCTTGCCAAAAGTAGTACGCGTACTAGTTTTTTCGTTATGTTGTGACGGCGCGCACACGTTTTGTCCGAATCCACTGCTTATGTTTGCCCTTCCGAAGGAAGTGCCCATGCCCCAAATCTCTCAGTTGCGGCGATTCGCCGTGCCCATAACCGGAACCGCCATGGTCGCGGGGATGCTGCTGATCGGCACGCCCGCATCCGCCGCGATCTCGACCACCGGTTTCAAAACAGCGTGTGTCGCAGGCTCCATCATCGGAGACGTCCACAAGGTCACCGACAACCTCATCACGGTCGACGCACCCGCTTCTGTCCAACCCGGCGAGACTTTCACCTACCGAATTCAGCCGAGCGGAACGTCGTATCCGGACAAGGATTCCGGCGCGACGACTACGAACCTGTCACGTCTCAAGGTCGACTACGCAATCCCGGCCAACGCGACGTTCGTTTCCGCAGCCGTCGTCGCGGGCACCTCGGTCGGACTCGACAGCGTCGCACCGAACGTTCTCAGGGTCAACGACTCTGGCAACGTCGACGGTAGCGGCGGGATCCTTCGGCTGTCCGGAAACAACCAGGTGATCGGCAACAGTCCGACGACGAGTACCAACTCGGAGGGAGGTATTCGAGTACCGAAGTCCAAGAAGAACCTCGATGGCTCGACAAACGGCAACGGAGACACCTGGTTCCGGCTTCCCGCAGTCGACGTGACAATGGTCGCTGGTGCGACGGGAGTGATCCAACCGAAGGTGAGGACCGCGGGTACGGCCGGCAACCTCGGTGCCAGCGAAAACTTCAGCACTCAGCTCGCAAAGGCGAGTTTCCTTGGTACACAGTGGGCGCCGACCCGTTGCTCGCCCCGCGAGAACAAGGACACCACACCGCTCAATGCCGGCGCGGGTCCGCTTGCGACAATTAGCATTGCTTCGGCTCCGGTGGATGTGGAGACGACGACGTCGCTCTCGGTTCCGGCTACGGCGATCACGGGCAGCGCGGTTGATCTGACCGCGACCGTGGCTCCGAACAATGCTGTGGGTACGGTGCAGTTCAAGTCGAATGGCACGGCGATCGGTTCCCCGGTGGCAGTCTCCGCGGGTGTTGCGACGCTGTCGCAC
>NZ_JBYTAP010000004.1:318678-318770 GCF_058788335.1 Rhodococcus sp. FW305-130
ATCACGGGTACTGCGGTTGATCTGACGGCAACCGTTGCTCCGAACAACGCTGTCGGTACGGTGCAGTTCAAGTCGAACGGTGCGGCGATCGG
>NZ_JBYTAP010000004.1:318869-322530 GCF_058788335.1 Rhodococcus sp. FW305-130
CACGGTGTCCGGTGGGACTGCGACGCTCTCGCATTCCTTCGATGCTGCTGGCGCTCAGAGCGTTACGGCGGACTTCACCGCCGGTGCAGGGTTCGTCAGCTCCTCGGCGTCCGCTCAGACGGTGACGGTCTCTGATCCGGCTCCGGTCGATGTCGAGACCACGACGTCGCTCTCGGTTCCCGCGACGGCGATCACGGGTACGGCTGTTGATCTGACGGCAACCGTTGCTCCGAACAACGCTGTCGGTACGGTGCAGTTCAAGTCGAACGGTGCGGCGATCGGTTCCCCGGTCACGGTGTCCGGTGGGACTGCGACGCTCTCGCATTCCTTCGATGCTGCTGGCGCTCAGAGCGTTACGGCGGACTTCACTGCCGGTGCAGGGTTCGTCAGCTCGTCGGCATCGGCTCAGACGGTGACGGCCTCTGATCCGGCTCCGGTCGATGTCGAGACCACGACGTCGCTGTCGGTTCCCGCTACGGCGATCACGGGTACTGCGGTTGATCTGACGGCAACCGTTGCTCCGAACAACGCTGTCGGTACGGTGCAGTTCAAGTCGAATGGCACGGCGATCGGTTCCCCGGTGGCAGTCTCCGCGGGTGTTGCGACGCTGTCGCATTCGTTCGATGCTGCTGGTGCTCAGAGTGTTACGGCTGACTTCACCGCCGGTGCAGGGTTTGTCAGTTCGTCGGCGTCGGCTCAGACGGTGACGGTGTCCGATCCGGCTCCGGTCGACAAGGCGACGAAGACGGTTCTGAGCGTTCAGGGTGAAGCCAAGGTCGGACTGCCTGTTGATCTCTTCGCGACAGTGTCCGAAGATCCCTCGGACGCCCTGGTGCCGTCCGGCGGAACGGTTCAGTTCAAGATCGGTGGAGTCGATCAGGGTGCCCCGGTCGCGGTTGTTGACGGAGTTGCCAAGCTGCCGCACGTGTTCGGAGCAGAAGGCACCTTTGTAGTCTCGGCTGTATTCAGTGGCTCCGGCGTGTTCACGTCGTCCACCGCGGAATCCGTCGACGTCAATGTCACGGTTCCGACCCCGTCGGATGTCGAAAGCTCTACGTCGTTGACGGCTCCGTCTTCGGCAAAGGTCGGCACGTCGGTGCAGCTGAAGGCTGTGGTCAGTTCTTCCGGCGCGACGTCGGGAACCGTCCAGTTCTTCGATGGAACGACTCCGATCGGAACGGCCGTCGATGTTGTCGGTGGGCAGGCTGTGTTGAGCCACACCTTCACCACGACCGGCAACCATTCGATCACCGCGGTCTACAGCGGAGCCCAGGGCGTCACGGGTTCCACGTCGACTACATCGGTTGTGAACGTCGGTAACGGGGGCGGTGACTTCGGTTCGCTCGGATCGTTGTCGCTGCCGTTCGGGTCCTGATTCTCCGATGATGTGATGCCCCTTGCGCCCGACGGGTGCAAGGGGCATCGCTCTTCGCGAATCGATGATTGGTCGTCAGCAGAACTATCGGCAATTCGTGAATATTTGTCTGAAATAACTGATACAAGTACTACTTTTGACGGGTACTGTACGAGCGTCCAGCTCCATTCCGATTTCCGCTCTGTTCGAGTGACCTCCTTCCGTGCGGTTCCCGATCCACGTCTGTTGCTAGCTGAGGAGAGTTCGTGTTGGTGAGAAGAAGTTCCGCGGTTGTGGTGGCGGCGTTGGTCGGTGGCGTGCTGGTGGCAGGTGGTGTTGCTTCGGCTGCTCCGACGTCATCTCCCGCGGTGGAGAACACGATCGGGTTCAAGCTGGGTTGCGATGGTTATGAACATCTGGCTGTTGATATCGCGGATGTGTTTCATTCGACGGGTGCGACGGTGTCGTCGCCGGAGAAAGTGGTGGCGGGGTCGACGTTCACCTATCGGGTTCAACCGAATGTGATGTCGGTGCCGACGGGTGGGCACGCAGGCCGCAGTGTCGGTAAGTGGACGCGGCTCAAGTACGACTTCGATATACCTTCAGGGGTTTCGTTGGTGGATGCTCAGGTAGTGGCAGGTACTTCGTCGAATTTGTCCGGTGTGACTCCGTCGGTGATTCGGATCAACGACGGCGGTTCGCCGGATGGCGCGGGTACGCATCTGCGTATTTCGGGGAACAATCAGACTGCTGACTCAAACAACAAGGGCGGTAACGGCCCGAGCACGAGCAAGAACAGTGACGGTGGAATCGAGGTAGGGGCGGGGAAGACCTTCCGGTTGCCCGCGATCGACGTGACGGTTGTCGCCGGCGTCGCTGGTAGTACGGTGCAGCCGAAGTTGCGTGTCACTGATGGTGATTCGGGTGCGTTCAATTCGCCGAAGAATGCGTTCACGTTCTTGCAGTACGAGACGCTGTGGCCAGGGTACTGGGAGCGGTACAACTGCTCTCCGCGCGATTCGAGTGGTGGTGGGTTGAATGCGGGTGGTCAGGCGTTGGCCACCGTCAACGTCGTCGCGCAAGCCGGGACCACGACGGCAGTGACGTCCGGCGGGTCGGCAACGATCGGTCAATCGACGGATTTGGTTGCGCAGGTCTCCCCGGCACCGACAGACGGCACCGTTCAGTTCAAGGACGGCGGGACTGACATCGGCGCCCCCGTGACCGTCGTCAATGGCGTTGCCGCACTGCCTCATACATTCACCGCGGCGGGAGATCACTCCATCACCGCTGTGTACGACGGAGTTCTCGAGTTCCTGACCTCCACGTCGGCGGCGCGCACAGTCAGTGTGGCTGCTGCCGATGTACAGACGACCACGGCGCTGACAGTTCCGAGCAGCGCCGTCGAGCAGACCTCGGTCGCGCTGACCGCAAACATCTCTCCGGCAGCTGACGGCGGAACGGTCCAGTTCAAGGACGGTGGCACAGACATCGGCGGACCGATCGCGGTGACTGCCGGAGCGGCGACCCTGGATCACACGTTCACTACGACGGGATCGCACTCGATCACTGCGGTCTACTCAGGCACTGCAGGTTTTGGTGGTTCGACCGCGCAAGCTCAGACCATCGAGATCTCGAGCTCAGCGCTGAGTACGACTACAACGCTTCAAGTTCCGGCTGCTGCGATCACGGGCAGCGCGGTTGATCTGACTGCGACGGTTGCTCCGAACAATGCGGTGGGTTCGGTGCAGTTCAAGTCGAATGGCACTGCGATCGGTTCACCGGTGACAGTTTCCGGTGGGACCGCGACGCTCTCGCACATCTTCGATGCTGCTGGTGCTCAGAGCATTACCGCTGACTTCACCGCTGGTGCAGGGTTTGTGAGTTCGTCGGCGTCGGCTCAGACGGTGACGGTCTCTGATCCGGCTCCGGTGGATGTGGAGACGACGACGTCGTTGTCGGTTCCTGCTACGGCAATTACGGGTGCGGCGGTTGATCTGACTGCGACGGTGGCTCCGAACAACGCTGTCGGTACGGTGCAGTTCAAGTCGAACGGCACGGCGATCGGCTCCCCGGTCACGGTGTCCGGTGGGACTGCGACGCTCTCGCATTCGTTCGATGTTGCTGGTGCTCAGAGTGTTACGGCGGACTTCACCGCTGGTGCAGGGTTTGTGAGTTCGTCGGCATCTGCTCAGACGGTGACGGTGTCCGATCCGGCTCCGGTGGATGTGGAGACGACGACGTCGCTCTCGGTTCCGGCGACGGCAACTACGGGTGCGGCGGTTGATCTGACTGCGACGGTTGCTC
>NZ_JBYTAP010000004.1:322629-665984 GCF_058788335.1 Rhodococcus sp. FW305-130
CCGAACAACGCTGTCGGTACGGTGCAGTTCAAGTCGAACGGCACGGCCATTGGTTCACCGGTGACAGTTTCCGGTGGGACTGCGACGCTGTCGCATTCGTTCGATGCTGCTGGCGCTCAGAGCATTACCGCTGACTTCACCGCTGGTGCAGGGTTTGTGAGTTCGTCGGCATCTGCTCAGACGGTGACGGTCTCCGATCCGGCTCCGGTCGATGTCGAGACCACGACCTCGCTCTCGGTTCCGGCGACGGCGATCACGGGTACTGCGGTTGATCTGACTGCAACCGTTGCTCCGAACAACGCTGTCGGTACGGTGCAGTTCAAGTCGAACGGCACGGCCATTGGTTCACCGGTGACAGTTTCCGGTGGAACCGCGACGCTCTCGCACATCTTCGATGCTGCTGGTGCTCAGAGCATTACCGCGGACTTCACCGCTGGTTCCGGATTCAAGAACTCGGTTGCGAGTGCGAAGTCAGTTCAGGTGAGTGTTGCCGACCAGGAATCCGTCGTCGAACTGAATATCCCCACCGATGCCAAAACTGGTGTGGCGACCGACTTGTGGGCAACAGTCCGAACGTCGTCGGATGACGCTGTCGGCGTCGGAACCGTGCAGTTCTACGACGGTGGCGTCGCGATCGGCGGTCCTGAACCGGTTACGGCCGGCGCTGCTGGTCTGTCGCATACGTTTACCTCTGCGGGTGCGCACAGCATCACGGCGGTTTACTCGGGAGGAGCCGGTGTAGTCGGGTCCTCGGCCCAGGCGCGGACGGTGAATGTAACGGACCCTGCGCCTTCGGATGTCACCACGGAGACTGTGGTGACGGTGCCTGCCGATGGTGTGGTGAACAAGTCGGTGACCCTGTCGGCGACTGTCAGTTCGGTGCAGAACGGTGGAACGGTGCAGTTCATGGATGGGGACACCCCGATCGGTGACGCTGTGCCAGTGGTCAACGGGATCGCGGCGCTGAACCACACCTTCACCACAACCGGTGCGCATTCGATTTCGGCAATCTACAGCGGCGCAGCCGGATTCACAGGCTCCACCTCGGCGGCCCACGCAATTCAGATCAAGGCTGCAACCGGCGGTGGCACGGGCAGCCTCGGTTCAGGCAGCGCTGGCTCGAGCGATTTCCTTCCCTTCGGTTCCTGACCGGAACAGTTCAGGTCGCGGCCCCGAGGCAGTATCCCTCGGGGCCGATCGACAGGGTGAACTGCATCGACCGTGAGTTACCGGTTCCGTCGCTGACGGGCAGGGTGACACGGACGTAGTCGCCGCGAACCGGAGTGACTGTTGCAGCGTCGGCGTCGAAAGACTTGATACCGGCCAGCTGATTCGGATCGAGCTTGAGTGGCGGCTGGCCGGTGGCGCCGGTGCCGTCGGGATCCCACGGGCTGTTGCCGGGGCAGATCAGTGGATAGAACGTCTCGACGTCGCGGGTATTGACCGGCCGTCCCGTGGCGCGTGAGAGAAACCGGACGACGGCGTGGGAAGCGTCGGCCGCGGTGTAGAAGTTTGATTGCCCCGCAGGGAAGACGAACGGGCACGCATAGCCGGAAGCGATCTCCGAGCGCTTGGCGGCGACGGAGAGTCCGCCTCCACTCCAGGTGACCGCGTACTGGCCGTCGACGCCTGGTGCGGCGATGGCCGTCAAGATGGCGGGCACATCCGAGTATCGGTCGGCAATTGTTGTGGGCGGCATCGTCCAGCATGCGTTCGTGAGCGCAGCCACGTCCAAGGACACCAGGTCCGTTGCCCAGGCCGCCAAGGCCGGCGCAGCAGCCGGATTACCGGGCACGTCACCAACCGGAGGTGGCGCGGCGGGCGCAGTGGTGGTCGTGGGCGCGAGAGTGGTTGTCGTCGTGGTTTCCGTCGTAGGCGGAGACGGTTCGTCCGTCAGGATTCCTGTCCGTCCGTCGTCCTCACATGCGGTTATCGCCAACGTCATGGCGAGTGCGACTGCCCCCACTGCCGCTCGTCCTGCCGACTTCATTCGTTCTTACGCCCCTTTTGCGACATTCTGACCAACATCCACCCCATAACTGCTGCGGGTCAGATCACGGATTCCCGTCTACGCTAGCGAACTGTGGATCCCGTTTACAGAACAGTCATCGGCATCGCCCGTACCGTCTTCGCTTTCGAGGGCCTGAAGTTCTCCGTCAAGGGAGAGCAGAACATCCCGGCGTCCGGTGGCGCCGTGATCGCGATCAACCACACCGGATACATGGACTTCACGTATGCGGGACTGCCGGCGCGGACCCCCAAGCGCTACATCCGGTTCATGGCGAAGAAGGAGGTCTTCGACAACAAGATCTCCGGACCGATCATGCGGGCCCTCAAGCACATCCCGGTCGACCGCGGCGCGGGCGCCGACTCCTACAAGGCGGCCGTAGATTTCCTGAAGCGCGGTGAATTGGTGGGCGTGTACCCCGAAGCGACGATCAGTCGGAGCTTCGAGATCAAGGAATTCAAGTCCGGAGCCGCCCGGATGGCAATCGAGGCGGGCGTACCGATCGTTCCCGTCGTCATCTGGGGCGCTCAGCGCGTGTGGACGAAGGGTTATCCGAAGCGGTTGGGCCGCACCAACACTCCCATCTCGATTGCCGTCGGCGAGCCGATTGCACCTTTCGAGCCGGCGAGTGAGCTGACGGCGAAGCTGCGGTCGACGATGCAGGAGTTGCTACTCGATCTGCAGAAGGACTACGACCATCCCGCCGGCGAGTACTGGGTACCGGCCCGCCTCGGTGGCAGCGCGCCGACGCTCGAGCAGGCCGACAAGATGGATGCCGACGAGGCCGAGGCGAAAGCCAAAGCACGTGAGGCGCGGAAGTCCGAAGGCTGACCCATGTCCTTCGAACCCGTTTACACCGCCGTCGAGGTAGTCGCGCGTGGTCTGAGCGGTTTCCAGGGCGTGAAAGTCACCCGCACCGGGACGGAACACGTCCCGGTGTCCGGCGGTGCCGTCATCGCGATCAACCACACGAGTTACCTCGATTTCATACCGGCGGCCCTGGCGGTCGGCACCGCGAAACGCAAGCTCAGAGTGATGGCCAAGGCTGAGCTGGCGGACAACAAGGTCCTCGGCTTCCTCATGCGTGGATGCGGCGTCATCGAAGTGGACCGCTCCGCCGGAGCGCAGGCGTATCGAGCCGGAGTCGACGCCCTCGAGCGTGGCGAATTGGTGGGCGTCTACCCGGAAGCGACGATCAGTCGGAGCTTCGAGATCAAGGAAATGAAATCCGGAGCAGCTCGGATGGCCATCGACGCCGGCGTGCCGATAATTCCGCTGATCGTCTGGGGCGCCCAGCGGATCGTCACCAAGGGCGGACCGAAAAATCTGGGCCGCAATCATTTCCCGATCTCGGTGGAGGTGGGTGCACCGATCGATCCGGTCGAGCCCGCCGAAGCGCTGAGCGAGATCCTGCGCATCGAGATGGATGCGATCCTGCGCCACGTTCAGGACGGGTTCGTGCACGAGCCCGGGGCGTACTGGGTGCCTCGCCGACTCGGCGGTGGCGCGCCGACGCCGGCGGAAGCCGCGGCCATGGACGCACAGGAACGCGCGAAGCGGGCGCGCTGAGCGAGACCGTCGTACCGGGCAGGCACAATGGCGGTGTGAGCCCAGACCGTCGTATCAGCCCTGACCGCCCAACCTTGGTTGCGACCGATGTCGACGGTACCCTCATCGATCACGACGAGTTGGTCAGTGCCCGCACCCGCGCCGCCGTGCATGCCGTCGTCGAATCCGGCACGCCGTTCCTGCTGGCAACCGGGCGTCCTCCGCGATGGATTTCGCCCGTCGTCGAAGGTTTGGGATACGCGCCACTCGCCGTCTGCGCCAATGGAGCCGTTGTCTACGACAGCTACGCCGACCGCGTCCTCAGCGCCGCGACCTTGTCGGTCGACGCACTCACCGAACTCTCCGAGTTGGCTCTGGTTGCACTTCCCGGGTCGGGATTGGCCGCGGAACGGGTGGGGGAGAGCGCACACGACGCCGCCACCCCACAGTTCGTCAGCTCACCAGATTACGAACACGCCTGGCTCAACCCGGACAACACCGAGATGTCCGAGGACGAAGTGCTTGCGGCGCCGGCCGTCAAACTCCTGATTCGCCGTCCAGGCATGACCAGCACGGCGATGTACGACACGCTCGCCCCGCACGTCGGTGCGCTCGCCGACATGACGTACTCCACCGAGAACGGACTGATCGAACTCTCGGCGCCGGGAATCACGAAGGCGTCCGGCCTGGTTGCCGCGGCCGAAAGGTTCGGCTTCGACCTGTCGGGTCTGGTTGCCTTCGGGGACATGCCCAACGACATCCCGATGCTGGGGATGGCTCGACTCGGCGTTGCCATGGGCAACGCTCACCCCGAAGCCAAAGCCGCAGCCGACGAGGTCACCGACACCAATTCGGCGCACGGGGTCGCAAAAGTCCTCGAGCGCTGGTGGTCGTAGAACCCACCAGCGCCCGAGGACGTGTACTGCGCGAGTGTCAGCCGACAGGCGCGCTGTTGGCCATTTCCTGGGCAAAGGTCTCGTTGTAGGTCTTGAGGACCTTCGTGACCATGCCGGTGATCTGGTTGAAGATCAGCGAACCGTTCTCGAAGTCGCTGCGCAGGCCGTCCGGGATCGAGTATTCGTCCGAGATCGGCAATCCGAGTTCACCCGCGTCGGAACCGAAGCTCTGCCACGACTTGAAGATCTCGCCGAGCACGGTGAACACTCCGCCGTTGGGTGAGGTGTAGACAGCGCCGTTCTGGAACAACGCACCCTGGTTGCCGAGCTTCGCCTGCAGGATTCCGGACAGCGCCTGGCCGAGGCGTCCGAGGTCACCACCTTCGGCGATCCACTTCTGCGCGAGCGGTGAATTGTCGGTGATCTTCAGAATCTGGGTGACCAGATCCGGGATCGACGATCCGGTGCCACCGGTGACCGTGTCGACCGGAGTGGTCGGCTTGGGCGCAGGCGTCGACGGATTGGAGGGGTTCGACGGGTTCAACGATCCGCCGATATTCGCGGCCGCGATGTTCCGGATGTCGTTCATGTGTGCGTATGCGGCATCACCAGGGCAAGCCGTGTTTCCGACGTCGCGGTGGGCGAAGATGATCGGCAGATCCACTGCTGCGCCCTGCGGGTACGGAGTGAACTCCGTGCCCTCGGAGTACATCGTCGTTCGGCCCTTCGGGTCGAGGCCGGCCAGGCCGAGCTTCCAACCGAGGAACTTGCCGACGGCGTTGAGCGTCGCCTGCGAAGGCTCGACGGTGGAGTAGTCACCCATCATCGCGATACCGGTGGTGTTCTCGTTGAAGCCGCCGGCGTGCGCGCCCTGAACTGCTTTGTCGAGTCCGCCTGCGCGGCCTTCGAAGGTCTGACCGTACTTGTCGACGAGGACGTTGTATCCGACGTCGCACCAGCCGAGAGTGCGTGCGTGGTAGGCGTAGATCGAGCGGACGATGCCGGCCGATTCTTCCTTGGTGTAGTTGTTGCTGCCCGCGGTGTGGTGGACAGTTGCTCCACCGGTGAAGTCGTCGTACGTGGGGGAGTCGCAGCGAAGTGACTCGTCTGCTCCCCACTGTGCGCGGGTGATGACGGAGGGTCCACTGCCGCCGAGCGGTGCCGCGACTGCCTGCAGATTGCTGTCCGCGTCGCTGGTACCCGGATCGATCAACACTGCGGTAACGGCATCTGCTGCCGTCGTCGCCTGGCGAAGCGGCTTGGACACCGAAGCCGGGGTGTACCCGAGTTCGCCGGTGGCTGCGGGTGCTTCCGCAGGCACAGGTGCTTCGGCCGGCGCTTCGGCAGGCACAGGCGCTTCAGCAGGTGCTTCGACAGGTGCGGGTGCGGCTTCCGGAGCCGGCACAGCTTCGGCCGCGGGGGCAGCGACACCCTGCGGGGTGAGGATCTGGATGGACTTGGTGGCGCCGACGAAGACAGGTTCGGTGGCGGTACCGGCGTTGGTGGCCTGATCCGAACTGGCGGAGTCGATGGCGTCAGGGGTGAACCACGGACCCCAGGTGCCGTCTTCGGCCAGGGCGCGGACCTTGGACTGCGCCGAGGCGAGCGTGTCCGAGGTCAACGCGACCATGCTGAACGGAGTGTCGCGGGTGACTTCCTTGACCACGGCACCTGGCTCTTCCTCGGAGGGAACCGGAGCGGTTTCGGTCGGGGCCCCGGGAGCAGCGGGTGCCGGGAAGAGCTCGGTCGGCAACGTGATCCCTGGAGGTAGCGGGATTTCGGTCGGGAGCTTGAGGTTTCTGAGATCGCCCAGGTTGATGTCGGGGAGATCGAGACCGGTCAGCTCCTTGACCGGAATGATGATGTCGGGCACCGACGCGAGGAGCACCTCTGCGATCTGGGTCGGCACTGCTACTGACGTCGTTTCGTTCGCGGAACGTACATCGGACGTAGTGCTCGTGAAGCCGTAGACCGCAAAAGGACTTGCGACAGCCACTGCGGCTACAGCCCCGAGTACGAGCGAGGGCTTCGGTCGACGGTGTGGCAAGGGATTACTCCTCGGTTGTAGTTACTTGCGAGCGAACTTCAGGGCCGATGACGGCCGTGAACGGAATCCTTCAAAACCGGATCCGAGCAGGTCGGATGCCATGTTCTGGGGTTGAACTCCAGTTTTCGGACGCGTACGTCTGCAACTCGTGATGCTGATGTGACTCGTGTGACTGGTGTTGCTAACTCCAAACACTCTTGCCACACTAGTCACAAAAGTCCATAACGCTCAACCTTAGGGTGAGACTTTAGTTAAATCGTTGTGGACTGGCCTGCGCGCGAAGTACCGACTTCGCGGACTCGTGAGGCCGGTAGCGATGAGGAGAGCATTGATGGCGAGAAGCGGAAGAAGCGGAACTGCAGGTAAGAAGCCTGTGTCCGGTCGCGCAGGTCGCTTTCTGGTGGGCGGACCCGGGAGGCGAACCTCGCTGATGCGGGTCTCGGTCCTCGGTCTCGTTCCGGCTCTTGCGCTCGGCGTCGCGATCGGAGGTTTCACGCAAATCCGCGCTGACGAGCCGTCGATCCTGCACGCCGTCGCCGCCGATACACAATTCACGCTCTCCGGTCATGGCAACGGACACGGCCGCGGAATGGGGCAGTGGGGCGCTTACGGCTACGCCAAGAACGACGGCTGGTCCGGCGAGCGAATCCTCAGTCACTACTACGGCGGAACCGTCCTGGACTCCTTGCCGCCCGCCCAGATGAGTGTGCGGCTCACAGTCCAGGACAACTCGACGCTCGACGTCTACTCCGACGCCGGCCTCGTGGTCAACGGTCAGCGCACCGCGCCGGGCGAGGCTGCCCATCTCACTGCACTGCCCGGTGGCGGTGCGCAGGTGGTTGTCACCAGCGGGTGTGGTGGCGGGGTTGTCTGGGAAGCGGTCACCGAGCATCCGTGGGTGGATCCTGTGGATCTCAGTCCCGATCGACCCGCCGACCAGTTCCTGAAGCTGTGCAACAACGACGCGCCCTATCGCGGCGCCCTCGGCGTAGTGCTCGACAACGGCTCGGCTCGGACGGTCAATCTCCTCGACATGGAGGACTACCTGCTCGGCGTGGTGCCGGTCGAGGCAAAAGCCGAATGGGCCGATTCCGGTGGGGCCGAAGCACTACGGGCGCAAGCCGTGGCGGCGCGCTCGTACGCTGCGACCGAGCATCGCAGCTCGTACGCCGACACGTGCGACACTCAGGACTGCCAGGTCTACGGCGGAGCTGGCAAGGAAGATCCCCGGACCACTGAAGCCGTTCGGTCCACCGCCGGCGCCGTTCTGTCGCGTGACGGCAAGATTGTTGCCACCGAATTCTCTTCGTCCACAGGAGGTTACAGCTCCGGCGGTGAATTCCCGGCCGTCGAGGATCTCGGTGACGCCCTTTCGCCCAATCACGACTGGACAGTGAATCTGACCGCGGGTGAGATTGCGGACGCCTTCGATGTGGGCGAGCTGCAATCGCTCAAGATTCTCTCGCGCAACGGATTCGGTACCGACGGCGGGCGAGTGACGGCAGTCGAGGTGGTCGGAACAGATGCAACTGTTGGCGCCACCGGAATGCAGTTCCGTCAGAAACTCGGCCTGAAATCGGACTGGTTTACCGTCGGCGACGGCGCTGGTGTGGTAGTGGCACCGGATTCGGAATCGACAGTGCCGGAATCCAATTCGCCATCCGGCGATCCATCGGGTACGGTTACGGAGACGCAGATCGAGAAGAAGTATCGGGAGCTCGGCGGTGAAAGCGGCTCTCTCGGTGCTCCTGCCGGCCCGGAGATGCAGTTGCCCTCCGAAGCAGGCACTTTCCGTGTCTACGAAAACGGAACCATCATCTGGACAAAGGTTTTGGGTGCGCAGGTAGTTGATGCCAACGTGCTCCGCGAGTGGATACCGACGGGCGGAAGCTAGGGGAAGGTCGGTCGGTAGCGACTCGCACGTATCGACTCTGAAGGGTCTCTGCCGTAACCCGGCGGAGGCCCTTCAGGTCGTTCAGGGCTCATTGGTTGTCGGTCAGATGGTCGGAGCGTCGCCGAGCAAGCGGTACTCGAGCCACAACTCCGCACGTTCCGTGGGGGAGCCGAGGTCCAGTTGGAGAAGGCTCTCGATCCGAGCGAGTCTGCTGCGCAACGTATGCCGATGAATATTCAGCGCTGTGGCTGCGGCGTCGCCCACACCGTTGTGTGCCAACCACATGGCCAAGGTTCGGTAGAGATCGCTACCGCCCTTCGCTTCCAGAAGCGGGCGCAAGTGTGCCGCCGCGAATGCCGTCGAGCGATCCTGATCGAGAAACGCGGACAATCCGCTCTCCGAGAGTTCGGCGAACCGCATCGAAGGCAGGTTGCGGGCGCCGGCCTCGGCTGCTGCCTGCGCGGCTTGGCGTCTGGCGCGCGAGAGATCGTCCCACCACAGCATGTCCGACACGCCGACGGTTACGTCGATTTCGTTGACACGGGCGAGGATTCGCCCGCTGTCGGTAGCCGAGACGACGGCGATCAACGCTCCGTCGGTGATGCCGAACGCCAGATCGCGGCTGAGACCGTCGAGCAGTGAGACGGACACGCTCTCGAGCAGGCCACTCGGGCCCGCTACGTGGAAGACCTGGAAAGGTTCGACCGGAAATCCTCCCCAAAGTTCCCCGGAGATGTTGCGGGCGAGCGCATTCTGTCCTTCGAACAGCTGATGCATCGCCACGGTACGCAAGTGGTTCATCGTCAACTGCGCATCTCGGGTTCGAGCCGTCATCAACGTGAGCAGAGACGCGGCGGCGATGACGATGCCCTGATTCAGAGAGCCGACGGCGCCGGGGCAGCCGGCGACGAGATACCCCATCAGCTTTCCCCTCGACGTCATCAAAGGGTGCGAGATGACGTCCTCGTTCTCACTCGTGAGGAAACTGACTTCCATCGGGCGGGCGTCGCGCTCGGGAGCCGTTCGCTCGATTCCTGCGGCAGCAGCGGTGTGTGAGATCTCGACGGTATGGCCGGCCGAGTCCAGCAGGGCCGCCCATCCGCCCATCAATTCCGCCACCCGTCGTACGACTGCCCGGGTGCCGTTGACCGTCACTGCAGCTTGAAGCAGTCGCCGCAGGCTCTGGTAGTTGCTGCGCAGCGCTTTCATGTCGTCGTCGGATTGCGCCTTCGACACCGCTTTGGTCAGGGCGATGAAAGGTGTTCGCAATGGGACGTCGAGTAGGGGCACACTGAAACGGGTGGCCGCATCCACCAGAGTCTGCGGCGCCTGCTCGTATCCGAGGCCGGTTCCGAAACCGATTCCGGCAATTCCGGCCGCCACCAGGGTGCGTACGAAACGGGTCGTTTCCGCGGCCGTCGTCGGTAGCGACACTCCAGTGATGAGTAGTAGTTCGCCGCCGTCGAGGAAGGGCGTCGGGTCGGGAAGTTCGGAGACATGTGCCCAGGTCAGGGTGCGATCGAGCTGATCGTGCCCCGCCAGGACGCGAAGGCCGAACTGTTCGGTCGCACAAAGCTGGCGGAGCGTGATGGGCATGGGTCCAGTCTGACACCTCGGACTCGCCACTTTGTAGTGCCTGCGGTCACGTTTGTACAAAGTGGAGCCTGACGCGAGCTTGCCGAAGGTCCGACACTGGCGCTATCGAAAATGCGCTCCAGAAGAGCGTCACCGAGATCCACGTCCCGAACAGCCCACAAGGAGTACTGATGTCCAGTACAGACCAGCCGGCACTTCAGCACACGCTGAAGAAGCGGCATCTGTCGATGATTGCGATCGCGGGCGTCATCGGCGCCGGACTGTTCGTCGGCTCCGGTGTGGCGATCCAGGAGACCGGACCGGGTGTCCTGATTTCCTACGCGTTGGCCGGCGTAGTCGTCATCCTCGTGATGCGCATGCTCGGCGAGATGTCGGCAGCGTCGCCGGAAACCGGCTCGTTCTCGTCGTACGCCGACAAGGCCATCGGCCGCTGGGCGGGCTTCTCGATCGGCTGGCTGTACGCGTGGTTCTGGATCATCGTGCTCGGCATCGAGGCCACCGCCGGTGCCCTCATCATGAATCGTTGGGTTCCCGGCGTTCCCCAGTGGACCTGGGCTCTGATTCTGATGATCGTGCTGACGCTGACCAACATCATCTCGGTCAAGTCGTTCGGCGAGTTCGAGTTCTGGTTCGCTTCCATCAAGGTCGTCGCCATCATCGCGTTCCTCGGCATGGGCATCGTGGCGATCTGCGGATGGATGCCCGGCGTCGAAGCACCGGGAATGACCAACCTGACCGGTCACGGCGGTTTCCTGCCGAACGGAACAGGAGCCATGCTCGCCGCAGTCCTTGTGGTCGTGTTCTCGTTCTTCGGCGCCGAAATCGCCACCATCGCCGCCGGTGAATCGGCCAACCCGCTCGAAGCTGTTCGCGCTGCCGTCAAGTCCGTCGTCTGGCGAATTCTCATCTTCTACATCGGCTCGATCGCGGTGGTCGTCACTCTGCTTCCCTGGGACAGCGCATCGGTCGCGCTCAGCCCGTACGTCGCCGTCATGGACTCCTACGGCATTCCGGCCGCGGGCAACATCATGGACGTCGTCGTCCTCACGTCGGTTCTGTCCTGCCTCAACTCCGGTCTCTACACCGCGAGCCGCATGATCTTCTCTCTCGCCGGCCGCGGCGACGCCCCCAAGTCGCTCTCACGTATCGAGAAGACCGGCGTCCCGATGCGCGCTGTCCTGGTCTCGACGATCGTCGGCTTCCTGACCGTCGGCATGAACTACCTCTCCCCGGACAAGGTCTTCCTGTTCCTGGTCAACTCCTCCGGTGCGATCGCGCTGTTCGTCTGGCTGGTCATCTCGGTGTCCCAGCTGCGCACCCGCCGCAAGCTCGAAGCTTCGGGCCAGGAGCTGGAACTCAAGATGTGGTTCTTCCCGTACCTGACCTACGCGACGATCGCCGCCATCATCGCGCTCTGCATCGGCATGCTCACCCTGGACTCGACGCGCAGCCAGATGATCGTGTCCCTGGGGCTCGCAGCGATCCTCGTGGGCATCGGGCTCTACCGATACCGGAACCACAAAGAGACCGAGGACGCCGAAGGCGCCGACGCCGAGGTTGTACCCGTGTCCGAGAGCGCTCCCACACCCTGACACCAACGTCCCCATCTGCGAGATACTTAGATGTCCTAGTATCGGCCACGGACAGAGAAATCGACGTGAGCACAGCAGATGGGGACAATCATGACCACACCCGAACCGATCGTCATCGTCGACGGGGCCAGGACCCCCGTCGGTAGCTTCGGCGGCGTCTTCAAGGACGTACCCGCACACGAGCTGGGTGCCGCAGCAGCCAAGGCCGCGCTGAGCCGCGCCGGCGTTGCACCCGAAGACATCGACGAGGTCGTCATGGGCTGCATCGGCCAGGTCGGCCCCGACGCCTACAACGCACGCCGCGTGGGCATCGCCGCCGGACTGCCCGAGAACGTTCCCGCCTACACCGTCAACCGCCTCTGTGGCAGCGGCCTGCAGGCCGTGTGGTCGGCGGCGATGCAGATGCGCTGGGGCGCAGCTGCCATCACCCTCGCCGGCGGCGACGAGAGCATGTCCCGCATGCCGTTCTACGATTTCGCCGCCCGCTCGGGCTACAAGCTCGGCGATCGCAGCCTCGTAGACGGCACCGTCGCCATGCTCACCGACCCGTTCAGCAAGGCTCATATGGGCCGCACCGCCGAAGCCGTCGCCCGCAAGTACGGCGTCAGCCGCGAGCAGCAGGACGAGTTCGCAGTGGAATCTCAGCGCCGCGCTGCTACCGACGCAGCCAAGGCAGCATTCGCCGAGGAGATCACTCCCGTCGAGACCGGTGGTCGGCGCTCCGTCACCGTCACCGAAGACGAGCATCCCAAGCCCGGAACCACTGTCGAAACCCTCGCCAAGCTGCGCCCTGCATTCGAAGAGGGCGGATCCGTCACCGCCGGTAACGCGTCGGGCATCAACGACGGCGCCGGCGCCCTCGTCCTCGCGACGGGCACCGAGGCAGCCAAGCGCGGCCTCACCGGACTGGTCACGCTCGAAACCGTCACGACGGCAGCCATGGAGCCCGGCCTGATGGGCTACGCTCCCGTGCTCGCTCTCGAAAAGCTTTTTGCGCAAACAGGATTGAAGCCGTCCGACATCGGCACCGCCGAGGTCAACGAGGCCTTTGCTTCGCAGGCCATCGCCGTCATCCGTGACAGTGGCCTGGATCCGGAGAAGACCAACCCGTACGGCGGAGCAATCGCCCTCGGACACCCGGTCGGTGCCACCGGAGCCATCCTCACGCTGCGCGCGGCACGCGACATGGTCCGTCGCGACCTCGAATTCGGCATCGTCACCATGTGCATCGGCGGCGGTCAGGCACTCGCTGCCCTGCTGAAGCGGGTCTGATCATGGCGACCAAGCGCAAGCCGTCGTGGCATGACGACGAGATCACCGCAGTAGCCGAACTGGCCCGTGGTTTCTTCGATCGTGAACTGATCGCCAAGCGTGAGCAGTGGGACGCTCAGCATCGCGTCGACCGGTCCGTGTGGCTCGAAGCCGGCAAGCTCGGCCTGCTGTGCTGCTCGATTCCCGAGGAATACGGCGGGGGCGGTGGAACTTTCGCGCACGATCTTGCAGTCTTCGAGGCGCAGGGCTACTGCGGGGACTATGCACTCGGTAACTCCGTGCACAGTGGCATCGTCGCCCACTACGTGCTCGAGTACGGAAGCGAAGAGCAGAAGAAGGCCTGGCTGCCAGGTATGGCGACGGGCGAGATCCTCGGCGCCATCGGAATGACCGAGCCGGGAACAGGTTCCGACCTCAAGGCAATCACCACGTCCGCGATCCGCGACGGTGACCACTACGTCGTGAACGGGTCGAAGACCTTCATCACCAACGGTGGCAGCGCAGACATGATCGTGCTCGCCGTCAAGACCGATCCCAAGGCGGGCGCCAAGGGTGTCTCGCTCCTGATCGTGGATCTGCGTGACTGCGAAGGCTTTGCGGTCGGCCGCGTCCTCGACAAGGTCGGTCAGCACGGCGCCGATACGTCGGAGCTGTCCTTCACCGATGTCCGCGTTCCCGTTTCGAACCTCCTCGGCGAGTCCGAGGGGCTCGGTTTCGGTCAGTTGATGGCGCAGCTGGTGCAGGAACGTCTCATCATCGGCGCGCAGGCCATCGGCACCATCGAGCGTGCCGTCGAGGAGACCGTCGCGTACACCAAGGCGCGTCAAGCGTTCGGGCACAGCCTCTTCGAGTTCCAGAACACCGCCTTCGAGCTGGCCGAGTGCCAGACGATCGCACGCACCTGCCGTGTCTTCCTCGACAACTGCATCGAGGATCACCTCAACGGCGAGCTGGACGGCGCAGACGCCGCGATGGTCAAGTACTGGCTCACCGAACAGCAGTGCGCCGTCGTCGACCGGTGCGTGCAGCTCTACGGCGGATACGGCTACATGCGTGAATACCCGATCGCGCGCATGTACGAGGACTCCCGCGTCCAGAAGATCTACGCCGGCGCCAACGAAGTGATGAAGGGCATCATCGCGAAGAGTCTTTGATCACCGGCGTCGAAAACCATTGACACCGACCAGGCACCCACCGAGCATTTCGGTGGGTGCCTTTGTGTGTGCCTACAAGCGGGATCGAGCTGTTCGGAAGGCAATCACTGATGAGCTTCACCATCGACGTCGGATCGGCGCGCGTCACCCAACTGACGGAGCTGGCGCACTGGCCGTTTCCGCCGCGAGAGCTTTTTCCGCACGCGGGTGATGCGGAGATCGAGGACGCGTCGGCGCGGCTGACACCGGAGTTCTTCGACGCGGGTAGCGGTGACCTCGTACTTGCCATCCACACCTACCTGGTGGAGATCGGCGGCAAGGCCATCGTCGTCGACACCGGCAACGGGAACAGCAAGCACCGGCCGAACCTCCTGCCGCACCACATGTTCGGCACCGACTACCTCTCGCGCTTCGCCGACACCGGCGTCGACGTTGGCGACGTCGATCTGGTGGTCAGCACACATCTGCACCCCGATCATTGTGGTTGGAACACCAACCTCGAGGCCGAAACCTGGCGGCCCACCTTTCCCCGCGCGACCTACATTTTCGACCGCACCGAACTGACCGCGCTCGAACAACTCGCCGCCGACGGTCCACACGAAGGAGTGGTCTCGGATCTGGCGCAGACCTTCGAGGACAGCGTCCGTCCAGTTCTGGACGGGGCGAAGTGGGAGGCGGTCGACGACGGCCACGTCCTGGCCGAGTCCGAAGGCACACGCGTCGTCGTGCGCGGCGCGCCCGGTCACACGCCGGGCCACATCGTGATCGAGATCCGCACTGCCGACGGCGGCGCCGTCATCTCCGGCGACGTGATCCACCATCCGATCCAGTTTCTGTACCCGGACCTCAGCCAGGGCGGCGACGCGGATCCCGAGATCGCCAGGGTCACCCGCCGCGAACTTCTCGAACGCTGCGCGTCGGAGGGACTGCTTCTACTTCCCGCACACTTCCCCGTCGACGAACCGATCACCATCGAATTCGATTCGAGCGGTGCACCGAGTGCTTCCGGTCTGATCGGTCTTGCAACGTCCTGACTTGCCGCATCGTCCCTGGTGACGCATCCAACCCTCGGCGTCCGAACAGGTCCGATACCCTGGTTCATCGTGACCGCTGCAAATTCAGAGACCGCCCGTGCCCAGTACGACCTGATCGTCGTCGGTTCGGGATTCTTCGGGCTGACCATCGCCGAGCGTGCCGCTACCCAGCTGGGTAAGCGCGTGCTGGTGTTGGATCGCCGTCACCACCTGGGGGGGAACGCATACTCGGAGGCTGAGCCGGAGACCGGCATCGAGGTCCACAAGTACGGTGCCCACCTGTTCCACACCTCCAACAAGAAGGTCTGGGACTACGTCACCCAGTTCACGGAGTTCACGAACTACCAGCACCGCGTCTTCGCGCTGCACAAGGGACAGGCGTACCAGTTCCCGCTGGGACTCGGCCTCGTGTCGCAGTTCTTCGGTCGGTACTTCACTCCCGAAGAGGCACGCGCCCTCATCGCCGAGCAGTCCAGCGAGATCGATTCGAAGGATGCCTCCAATCTCGAGGAGAAGGCGATCTCCCTGATCGGGCGCCCGCTCTACGAAGCGTTCGTGCGTGACTACACGGCAAAGCAGTGGCAGACCGACCCCACTGAGCTGCCCGCGGCGAACATTGCCCGACTGCCGGTCCGCTACAACTTCGACAACCGCTACTTCAACGACACGTACGAGGGCCTGCCCGTCGACGGCTACACGGCGTGGCTCGAGAACATGGCAAAGGATCCGAAGATCGAGGTCCGCCTCGACACCGATTACTTCGACGTCCGCGACGAACTGCGCACCGCCAGCCCCGAGGCACCCGTCATCTACACGGGCCCGCTCGACCGCTACTTCGACTACTCCGAAGGCGCACTGGGATGGCGCACCCTCGACTTCGAGACCGAGGTTCTGCCCACCGGAGACTTCCAGGGCACCCCGGTCATGAACTACAACGACGCGGACGTCCCGTTCACCCGCATCCACGAGTTCCGTCACTTCCACCCGGAGCGCGAGTACCCGACCGACAAGACCGTCATCATGCGTGAGTTCTCACGTGCCGCGGAGGCGAAGGACGAGCCGTACTACCCGATCAACACGCCCGAGGATCGCGAGAAGCTCAGTGCGTACCGCTCCCGTGCCAAGAAGGAGACGGCGGAGAACAAGGTCCTCTTCGGCGGGCGTCTCGGCACCTACCAGTACCTGGACATGCACATGGCGATCGCCAGCGCGCTGACGATGTTCGAGAACACCCTGCGCCCGCATCTCGAAACGGGTGCGGAATTGGCAGGGGAGAGCGAATGAACGCACGTCATCTACTCGAAGGCGAAGAAGTCGTCACCGGCGACGAGGTGACCTACCTCGGCAAGTCCCTGCTCTCCCGGATCATCCTTCCCCGCGCCGGCGAACCTCTCGACGTCCGCACGCTGTACTTGGAGGAAGCTTCGACCAACAGTCGTCGGGCTCACTCCACCTCGCGGACGTCCGTCGCGCTCGGCGCCGAGACCGAGGTCTCGTTCGCCACGTACTTCAACGCGTTCCCCGCCAGCTACTGGCGCCGTTGGTCCATCCTGAAATCGGTGGTCCTTCGACTCGAACTGTCCGGACACGGCCGCGTGGATGTCTACCGTTCCAAGGCGGACTCCTCGCGAATTCACGTGGAAGGCAAGGAATTTGCCGACGGTGATGCCGCGGTCGAGTTCGAGGTGGAACTGACGCCGTTCGAGGACGGTGGCTGGATCTGGTTCGACATCACCACCGATACGGCCGTAGTCGTCGAGAGCGGCGGCTGGTACGCGCCCGTCGAGGCGCCCGGCGAAGCGACTGTTGCCGTTGGTATTCCGACGTTCAATCGCCCGACCGACGCTGTCAAGGCGCTGGCTGCATTGTCCTCGGATCCTCTGGTGTCCGACGTGATCAAGGCCGTCATCATGCCGGACCAGGGGACCCGCAAGGTGCGTGACGAGCCCGGGTTCGCCGAAGCTGCTGCAGCACTTGGTGATCGGCTCGCCATTCACGATCAGGGCAACCTCGGCGGCTCCGGCGGATACAGCCGAATCATGTACGAGGCACTCAAGACCACGCAGTGCCAGCACATCCTGTTCATGGACGACGACATCGAGATCGAACCCGACTCGATCCTTCGCGCGCTTGCTTTCTCGCGCTTCGCGAAGTCGCCGATGCTGGTGGGTGGGCAGATGCTCAACCTGCAGGAACGCAGCCACCTTCATGTGATGGGTGAAGTGGTCAACCGCGGGATCTTCATGTGGTCTGCGGCGCCGAACGTCGAATACGACCACGACTTCTCCAAGAATTCGCTGCGAGATTCGAAACTGCTGCACCGTCGCATCGACGTCGACTTCAACGGTTGGTGGATGTGCATGATCCCGCGCCAGGTCGCGGAAGAGCTCAAGCAGCCGCTGCCACTGTTCATCAAGTGGGACGACTGCGAATACGGTTTGCGCGCAAAGGAAGCCGGATACCCGACCGTCACGCTGCCCGGTGCCGCGATCTGGCACATGGCGTGGAGCGACAAGGACGACGCCATCGACTGGCAGGCGTACTTCCACCTCCGAAACCGTCTGGTGGTGGCCGCGCTCCATATGCCGGGCAACGGCCGCGGCCTTGTCGTCAACACGGTGAAGGCGACTCTCAAGCACCTGCTGTGCCTCGAGTACTCCACCGTTGCGATCCAGAACAAGGCCATCGCGGACTTCCTTGCCGGACCGGAACACGTCGCGAACATGCTGCCCACCGCACTCGGTGAGGTCCATGCCCAGCGCAAGGAGTACCCCGACGCCGTCGTGGTGCCCTCGGCAACCGCACTACCGCTGCCCTCCGGCGCCGAGGTCGGGGACGTCAGCGCGCCGACCAACCCCGTCGCCAAGATCGTCCGCGTCGGCAAGGCCGTGGTACACAACCTCAAGCCTGCGCACCCTGAGCATCACGAGCGTCCTCAGCTCAACGTGCCGACCATCGACGCCAGGTGGTACCTGCTCTCGCAGGTCGACGGCGTCACCGTCACCACCGCCGACGGCCGCGGCGTCGTCTACCGCAAGCGCAACCCCAAGCAGGCACTCGAACTGCTCAAGGAAGCCATGCGTTTGCGCCGCGAACTCGCCGCGCGTTTCCCTGAACTCAAGAAGCAGTACCAGGACGCCGTTCCTTCACTGACCAGCACGGAAAGGTGGGAACGTGTCTTCGGCATCTCCTGAAGTACAGATTCTGGCCGGAATTCAATCGACCGTCGGGCAGCTGCCGGGAGCCGTCAAGGTCGCCCGCGGTATGTCTCACTTCGGTGAGCACTCCCTCGGGTGGATCGCGATCGCTGCCGTCGGAGCTGCTGTGGACAAGCCGCGTCGACGTGAGTGGGCCGGAGCAGCCGTCGGCGCATTCGGTGCACACGCCGCCTCCGTGGTGATCAAACGAGTCGTCAGGCGCAAGCGACCTTCCGACCCTTCGGTGCAGGTCAACGTCTCGACACCGAGCAAGCTCAGCTTCCCGTCGTCACACGCGACGTCGACGACGGCGGCGGCTGTGCTGATCGGTCGACTCACCGGGCTACCCTTACCGGCGTTGCTGGTGCCCCCGATGATGCTCTCGCGTCTGGTCCTGGGAGTTCACTACCCGACCGACGTACTCGCCGGAGCGGCACTGGGAGCCGCATCCGCGGCGGTAGTTCGCCGGGTCGAAGAAGCCAGAGCCGAACAGAAATGTGGAGATAAATGAGCGAGGAACCGGCTACGGTCAGCGGACCCCCGAAGTCCCTGCCCGCCGGCATCGTCAAGGCGCTTCGCCCACGTCAGTGGGTCAAGAACGTCCTTGTGCTGGCAGCGCCCATCGCGGCCGGAACCGCCACCGAAGCCGACGTGCTCCTGCCCGTCGCGCTGGCGTTCGTCGTGTTCTGCATGGCGGCATCGGGCATCTACCTCGTCAACGACGCGATGGATGTCGAAGCCGACCGTGCTCACCCCACGAAGCGATTCCGTCCCATCGCGGCCGGAGTTCTACCCGTCAACATCGCGTACGGCATGGCAGTCGTGCTGCTTGCCGGTGCGATCGGGCTGTCCTTCCTGGCCAACTGGCAACTCGCCGTGGTCATGGGCGTGTACATCGTCATCCAGCTCGCCTACTGCTTCGGTCTCAAGCATCAGGCCGTCATCGACATCTGCATCGTCTCGTCCGGCTTCCTGCTTCGAGCGATCGCCGGTGGCGTTGCCGCCGAGATCGATCTCTCGCAGTGGTTCCTGCTGATGATGGCGTTCGGTTCACTCTTCATGGCGGCAGGCAAGCGCTACGCCGAACTGCAGTTGGCCGAGAAGACCGGCGCGAAGATTCGTAAGTCCCTCGAGAGCTACACGATGACGTACCTGCGTTTCGTGTGGACGATGGCAGCGACGACGCTGGTCCTCTGCTACGGACTGTGGGCGTTCCAGCAGGACGCCATCAAGGGCACCAACTGGTATGCCATCTCGATGGTGCCTTTCACCATCGCGGTGCTGCGATATGCGGTGGACGTCGACGGCGGCGAAGCCGGAGAGCCTGAGGAGATCGCGCTCGGTGACCGGGTGCTGCAACTCCTCGCGATTGCGTGGATCGGAGTAGTGGGTGTCGCTGTCTACCTCGTCTGAGCCACGCACCGAGGCCGACCCGCACGTCGACACTGCGGCGAATCGCACCACCCTCAGTCGAGGAGTTTTTCTCGGCGGGGTGGTGCTTGCTGCTGCCCTCATGTTCTGGGGGGCGTGGGAGCGTCGCTGGATCGCCGACGACGGACTCATCGTCTTGCGAACCGTCCGCAACCTGCTCGCGGGGAACGGCCCGGTCTTCAATGCGGGGGAGCGTGTCGAGGCGAACACGAGTACCGCGTGGACATACATCGTCTACGCGTTCAGTTGGCTCACGCAGATCCGCCTCGAATACGTCGTTCTGACGATCGCGCTCGTACTCTCGACTGCTGCCGTCGTGCTGGCGATGCTCGGCACCGGTCGTCTGTACCGAGGCGTTCGGCCGTCGGCGGGCGGAACGATCCTGCTGGTACCGGCAGGTGTTCTCGTCTACATCGCGGTTCCGCCTGCGCGAGATTTCGCCACTTCCGGGCTCGAGACTTGCTTGGTGATCTTCTGGATCGCGCTCCTGTGGCTACTGCTCGTTCGGTGGGCGCAGGCGTCGAAGCCGTCCACGGCGTCGATCCTGACTCTCTCGTTCGTGGCAGGCCTCGGACCATTGGTTCGACCCGAGATGGCAATTCCCGGTGCTGCCGCGTTGATGATGATCGTTCTCTCCGCAGGCCTGACCTGGAAGATTCGCGCACTGATCGTGGTCGTCGCCGGACTTGTGCCGGTGGGCTATCAGATCTGGCGAATGGGCTATTACGCCCTGCCGTACCCGAACACCGCGGTGTCGAAGGACGCCGGTGGCGCGAAGTGGGCGCAGGGTTTTGCGTACCTGTGGAACCTCGTCGGGCCGTACCTGCTCTGGCTGCCGCTGCTTTTCCTGCTCATCGGCGCGCTGCTGCTCGTGTGGCGAAGCCGAGCGGACGCACCTGCCACCGCCACCGATCAACCTGTACGCCCGCTGTGGGAGCGCTTTCAGCAGTTTCTGCGCACGCCGCGGGCGATTGTCACCTTCATTCTCGGCAGTGGGCTGATTCTCGGGATCTACTCTCTGCGCGTCGGCGGCGACTTCATGCACGGCCGCGTCCTGTTGCCGGTGTTGTTCTGCCTGCTCATCCCGGTCGCCGTCATTCCGCTGCGGGTTCCGGCGCGGGCAGCGTTCGGCAGTAACCGCGACACCGCGATCTTCGGAGTCTCGGCGGTGCTGTGGATCGGGACGATCATCTGGGCCTTCTTCGCCGCCAACACGACGGGCATGCCGGAAGGCTCCGTGGTGGGTCGCTCGGGAATCGTCGACGAGCGTGCGTTCTATGCACTCAACACCGGTCACAAGCACCCGATTCTTGCCGAGGACTACCTCGACTATCCGCGAATGCGTGCCATGGTGGAGACCATCGCGCGGACTCCGGAGGGTGGGCTGCTGTTGCCGTCGGCGAGTTACGACTCCTGGTTCGTCGTCCCACCGCCAGGGCCGCTCGAGGAGCCTGCCGAGCACGTCGTCTTCTTCCTCAACCTCGGAATGACGAGCATGAACGTGGGCCTCGACGTTCGGGTGCTCGATCAGATGGGGCTGGCGTACCCCCTGGCAGCACACACCGAGCGCCTCGAAGACGGCCGGATCGGGCACGACAAGAACCTTTACCCGGACTGGGTGGTCGCGGATACCGGAATGATCGACGTTCGCCCGTGGCTGCCGTTCTTCCTCGACGAGGACTGGGTTGCCGACGCGAAGCTGGCGATCACGTGCCCGGAAACGCAGGAGTTGCTCACGTCGTACCGCTCCGAGCTGACCTGGGCCAGATTCAAACAGAACTTCCAGCAGGCTTTCGACTTCGCGAAGTACCGATTCGACCGGGTTCCGGCCTACGAATTGGAACGCTGCGGGCTCGTTCCGCCGGAGCCGCCGAAGTGATGTGATCAGCATCACCGACGGTTGAAGGTTTGAATATTTCGATTCAGTAACACCGAATCGATTGGCCACGATGTACTCGAAGACGATTCACCTAACCTGAATCACTCCCTGCGGGTGATGACGGCGTCGCCCGCGGACTGAGACGTAACGGTCTGTCTATTTGTCACAGCTGAACCTGTGACATAAAGTCCAGCGAGCGCAGTGTGACTTGGAAGAGGTCCGCTGCCGACCCGAACTTGTTCGGGCTGGCAGAAAAGCCTGTTCCCCGACGGAATCCGCCGGAGCCACTCCACCGAGTGAGTGCCGCAGACGAAGAGAGAGAGCAGTATCCATGCGTTTTGCCAGAAAGAGGCTGACCCAGCGCCTCAAGCACCGAGCGTTGGCCATCGGTGCCGCAGCACTTGTGCTACCCCTTGCTGCAGGAGTTGCCGGTAGTGCTGTCGCCTCTGCTGCGCCCGCGCACACTGCTCCCAGCCACACCGCCCCCTCGGGCGGATACGACGAGCTGTGGGTGCCCTCCTCGATGGGCAACATCAAGGTCCAGGTCCAGTGGGCCGCACGCGGCGGAAACGCTGCCCTCTACCTCCTCGACGGCCTGCGTGCGCGCAACGACGCCAACGCGTGGAGCTTCGAGACCAACGCGATGGACCAGTACCGCAACGACAACATCACCCTCGTGATGCCCGTCGGCGGCGAGTCCAGCTTCTACAGCGACTGGTATGCACCGTCGAACTTCAACGGCCAGCAGATCACGTACAAGTGGGAAACGTTCCTCACGCAGGAACTCCCCAACTTCCTCGCGAACTACGGCGTCTCGCCGAACAACAACGCGGTTCTCGGTCTCTCGATGGGTGGCAGCGCTGCTCTGACGCTGGCTGCTTACCACCGCGACCAGTTCAAGTTCGCCGGCTCGCTCTCGGGCTACCTGAACATCTCGGCTCCCGGCATGCGCGAGGCAATCCGCGTCGCAATGCTCGATGCCGGTCGCTTCAACGTCGACTCCATGTGGGGACCGCCGTGGAGCCCGTCCTGGCTGCGCAACGACCCGTTCGTCTTCGCACCGCGTCTGCAGGGCCTGTCGATGTACATCTCGTCGGCAAGCGGCCTGCCCGGTGAATACGACCACCCGCGCGCACCGATCGATTACTACAACACGGCTAACGGCATGGGCCTCGAAGCACTCGCCCTGGTCAACACCCGTGCATTCCAGATCCGCATGAACTCGCTGGGTATCCCGGCCACCTACAGCTTCCCGTCCAACGGCACGCACTCGTGGCCGTACTGGTCGGCAGAGCTGTGGAAGGCTCGCGGCCAGATCCTCGACACCATGAACGCTTGGTGATCGTGCGCCATCCCGTGACCTAGTCACTTCACCAGTGCCGTTCCGGACTCCCTCCAAGGGAAACCGGGACGGCACTTGTGTATTCAGGTGCTGCACGATCGCCTGAGGTCAGTAACAATTGCACCACCAGTAACAGCGCGGCTACCCCAAGCGGGGATCGTTTGCGTGTAGAAATAGTTTCAACGGGGGTCTGGCTGCTCAGGCGGCTACACGATCGACGCGCGGACCGAACGTAAGGAAAGAGAGTGAGCTCATGCGAGTAGGCCTTGCCACGGAGGACCGTCGCCGGTCCCGGGCAACCTTCCGGACAAAGGTCGTCGGCGCACTGGCAGCGATGCTGGTACTGCCGATCGCCGCGGGCTTGACGACGGCCGGAACCGCGGCAGCCGCGCCGGCACCTGCTCAGGCCGCACCGGCCGTGACCCAGAACCCCACCGGCGCAGCGGTCACGAAGGTCGACTGGCTCAGTGAGCGTCGCGTCGCGCTGTGGGTGAACTCTCCCGCGATGGGCACCCCGATTCAGGTGCAGATCCTCTTGGCTCGCGATTGGAACGTCAATCCGTCGGCCAGCTTCCCCTCGGTCTGGATGCTCGACGGTCTTCGCGCGACCGACAACGAGAACGCCTGGACCTACGAAACCGACGCTGAGTCCTTCTACGCGGACAAGAACGTCAACGTCATTCTTCCCGTCGGCGGTCAGTCCAGCTTCTACTCCGACTGGCTCGAGCCCGACAACGGCAAGAACTACCAGTGGGAGACGTTCCTGACCAAGGAACTGCCCCCGATCCTCGAAAAGGATTGGCGGACCACGCAGACGCGCGGAGTAGTCGGACTGTCGATGGGCGGAACGTCCGCTATGTTCCTCACGGCGCGTAACCCCGGCTTCTTCAAGTTCGCGGCTTCGCTGTCCGGCATCCTCACCACCACCTCGCTCGGCATGCCTCAGGCAATCCAGTTCGCGATGACCGACGCCGGTGGATACAACTCCGCCGCGATGTGGGGACCGCCGTCCAACGCACAGTGGGCTGCACACGATCCGTATGCGCTCGCCGAGAAGCTCAAGGGCGTCAGTCTGTACGTCTCGAGTGGTAGCGGTACGACCGGCCCGTACGACCAGCCGTCGGGAATTCCCGGCGTCAGCACCAACTACGCAGGTATGGGCCTCGAGATCCTCGCTCGCCTGACCTCGCAGACCTTCGCGACCAAGCTCAACCAGCTCGGCATCCCCGCGCAGGTCAATTACCGCCCGTCCGGAACCCACTCGTGGCCGTACTGGCAGTTCGAGCTTCATCAGCTGTGGCCGCAGTTGGCCAACGCCATCGGCGTCGAGGTCGAGAAGCCGGCTTGCGGCACGTCGGGTGAGATCGGTGCGACGGCTGCAGCCAACGGTTGGATCGGCGACTGCATCACCCCCGAGTACAGCGTCGCGGGTGGCCTGGCACAGGACTTCCGCAACGGTCGCATCTACTTCACCAGTGGAACGGGCGCCCAGCCTGTAGCCGGTCGTATCGCCGGCGCGTACATGAACACCGGAGCAGCGGCCGGCCCGCTCGGTTTCCCGCGTACTCCCGAACTCGGTACCCCCGACGGACGCGGACGCTTCAACCACTTCCAGAACGGCTCCATCTACTGGACCCCGCAGACCGGCGCTCACCCCGTCAGCGGCGACATCCTCGCCGAGTGGTCCGCACAGGGATGGGAAGGTGGCCCGCTCGGCTACCCGACCGCCGACGAGATCGCGACCCCCGGCAAGCCGGGCAAGGTTCAGGGATTCGAGATCGGCGCGATGTACAGCAGCGCCAACGGAACTCACGCGGTTCTCGGAATGATCATGGGCAAGTACGGCGAACTCGGTTGGGAAAACGGCTGGCTCGGATTCCCGAAGTCGAACGAGGTTCCGATCAAGGACAACGGACGCTTCACCGAGTTCGAGGGCGGCAACATCTACTGGAGCCCCGGCACCGGTGCATGGTCCGTCGAGAACG
Organism: Rhodococcus sp. FW305-130; assembly: GCF_058788335.1. NCBI lineage: Bacteria > Bacillati > Actinomycetota > Actinomycetes > Mycobacteriales > Nocardiaceae > Rhodococcus > Rhodococcus sp. FW305-130. The sequence goes on from NZ_JBYTAP010000004.1 coordinate 347,505, forward strand.
GCCCGCTCTTCGACGGCTGGAAGAGCGTCGGATACGAAGGCGGCCGCCTCGGATTCCCGATCAGTGACAAATTCGACATTCCCGGTGGTGTCCAGCAGAACTTCCAGTTCGGCTACATCACGGTGATCGGTGACAAGACAGAAGTTCACTAACTCACAGTGGTGCACGACGGGCGGGCCCGATCACGGATCGGTGCCCGCCCGCGTGCGTTGCGTAACCTGTTGATGGACTTTCGACTGAAGGCAAGGACGGACATTGATGTCGCTTTTCTCGGGTAACCGAAACACTTGTGCACGCGCGATCGCGGTCGGCGCCTTGGCGCTCGCCGCGGGTGGCGCGCTGGTCGCGTGCGGTAGTGACGACTCCACTGCAACCTCCAATCCGGTCACCACGACGTCCGCTGCGGCTTCGTCCTCGAGTGGTTCGGCGTCTGCGTCCGCCTCTGCGACCACGACGGCGTCGGCTGCACCCACCAGTCCAGGAGCAGCAGCCACCGCGCCGCCGGAGCAGCCGCAGAGCATCGAAGGCTTCCCGGGCCCCACAGTCGTCGAGGTCAGTCCAGAGGCACAGAAGTTCCTCGACGGACTGAAGGCGAAGGGCATCACCCCAGCCGGTGACGGAAGCATCGCCGTCAACACGGCCAATTACATCTGCGCTGCCGGTCCTCAGACCGACGACGAGGTCCTGACCTTCGTGACTGCCTTCGTCGGCCAGGAAGCGTCGGCGGAAGGCAAGCAGATCACTCCCGAGCAGGCAGGTGCGAACGCTCAGATCTATATCGACGTCGCCAACACCACCTACTGCAAGTAGGCGCGGGTCATGGCGAGGTCTGGAAAGCGTCGTGGGTGCCTGATCCCGCTGCTGATCATTCTTGTGGTCGCAGCGGTCGTGATCGGCGGTTGGTACATCCTGGCCGGGCGGGTGCCTTCGCCGACTCCGATCCCGCCGAGTCCGGAGCCACCGGTCTCTCAGCCGGCCAGTTGCCCCGATGTCCAGGTAGTAGCCATACCGGGTACGTGGGAGTCGAGCGCTACCGACGACCCGTACAACCCGACGGCCAATCCGGCGTCGTTGATGCTGAACGTGACCCGCCCTCTTCAGGAGAAGTTCGATAGTTCGAGGGCCGACGTCTACACCGTTCCTTACGTCGCACAGTTTTCGAATCCGGTTGCGATCCCGCCGGACGGACAGCAGTCCTACAACAACAGCCGGGCTGCGGGAACTGCTGCCACTAACGACTTTCTGATGAAGCGGCACGCCGAGTGCCCGCTCACGAGCTACGTCCTGACCGGATTTTCCCAGGGCGCGGTGATCGCGGGTGACGTCGCCGCGAGTATCGGCGACGGTACCGGCGCGGTGCCTGCCGATCTGGTTCTGGGCGTGGGCTTGATTGCCGACGGTCGGCGCGATCCGGCGTTCGGGAACACGGTTGGCCCGAGCGTTGCCGGTGTCGGCGCCGAGCTGTCGCTGAACGGGCTGAAGCTTCCCGGTCTCACGATGACCGGCCCGAGGCCAGGCGGATTCGGCGACCTCAACGACCGGACTTATCAGATATGCGCGCCGAGCGACGGTATCTGCGACGCTCCGGCCGCCGCTCTCAATCCGACCAACTGGTTGAGTTCGGCGCCGCGGCTTCTCGAGTACTACAACAACCCTGTGCACGCGATGTACAACTCCTTCCAAGTCGATCCGAACGGCACGACGGCCACCCAATGGATGGCACAGTGGGCTGCGGAGAAGATCGACGCCGCACCGACACCGCCCCACAGTTGAGTCACCGCCGCACTGTTGATTCGTCACAATCGGGCGTCTCGGGAGTTCGCTCGCGGGTAATCTGCTCGTTTGGTCCCGGTAGAGTGCTGCACGGTCCGGGGGCGTCCTCTACAGTGCTGTCACGTAAGTGACTGGCGAGTAGGTTCGATTTGTCCGGTTTCGAAGTCCGAGTACGACGTACGTGTCCATCACAGGAGAATCGCTATATGAGTTCCACCCACGGCAGCGATGCCCTACGCAAATTCCGGTTTGCGGCCGGTGGCGAGGGCAACGCCGAAGAGGGTGGTGCGCGACGTTTCGTCAAGCTTGCGCAGAAGGCCGAGGAACTCGGCTACGACTCGTTCATGATTCCGGACCACCTGGGTAATCAGGTCGGACCGATCGCCGCTCTGGGAGCGCTCGCAGTGGCCACGGACAAGATCCGTCTGGGCACTGCCGTGTTGGCCAACGGCTTCCGTCATCCTGCTGTGCTCGCGAAGGACGCGGCGACTATCGACGTGCTGTCCGGTGGTCGACTCGAACTCGGTATCGGCGCAGGCTGGATGAAGGAAGAGTTCGACAAGGGCGGCATCGCATACGAAAGCCCCGGCGTTCGCATCGAGAAACTCGAGGAGTCTCTGCAGATTCTCGACACACTGCTGCGCGGGCAGGAATGCACTTTCGAAGGCAAGCACTATCAGGTGCGTGGCCTCAAGGGCAGCCCGCGACCGCGGCAGGGCCCGCGGCCACCGATCATCGTCGGTGGCGGCGGACCGAAGATGCTCGCTCTCGCCGCGAAGTACGCGGACATCATCTCGGTCGCCACACCGACCAACCGTGACGGGCGGCTTCTGCTCTCCGGAATCACGATGGAAAAGACCATCGAACGTGTCGAGCGGATCCGCGAAGCTGCCGGCGAGCGTTTCGATGAGATCGAACTCAACTGGACCATCACCATGATCATGATCACCGACGATCGAGAGCAGGCTGCCGAGATGGCAATCGCCGCTCTGGACCAAGGTTTTCCGCCGAACATCGAAGTGGATCGTAAGCTGAGCGTGGAGGAGTTGCTGAACTCTCCATACCTGGCTGTGGGCACTTTCGAGGAAATCGCAGACCAGATTCGACTGGTCCGTGAGAAGACGTCGATGTCGTACGTCGGGGTCTTCCCGACGCAGATGGAAGCGTTCGCCCCGATCATCCCGTTACTGGCGGGCGAGTAGGCCGGAGAATACGGACGATGCGAATCTGTAACATATCGATGGTTTGGGATCGATGAAGTGATTCAGGTGAGTTGCGCACAAAGTGCGATTCGATTGATCGAAGATGGACCCGAGAGAGCGAAGGAAGTCTGGGGCGCAGGCATGAAAGACAGTGCTTGTGTGATCGCTTCGGAGGAGATGGAATGAACGCGCTGTTCGATGGCTTTCTCGACGAGAAGGGCCAGATCCGCCTGCAACCAGGCTTCACGCTGGTCGACTACGTCGAGCAACACTCGCGTGTCAACGCGGACGAGCTCGCGTATCGGTACATCGATTACTCACGCGAGCGTGACGGTGAAGCCCTGGAGCTGACCTGGGAGCAGTTCGGTGTGCGTCTGCGCGCTGTTGCAGCCCGTTTGCAGCAGGTCACCAAGCGTGGCGACCGTGTCGCGATTCTTGCGCCGCAGGGGCTCGACTACGTCATTTCGTTCTTCGCCGCCATTCAGGCAGGTTCCATCGCGGTGCCGCTCTTCGATCCGGACGAGCCCGGTCATACCGACCGTCTTCACGCTGTTCTCGGTGACTGCAAGCCGACTGCGATTCTGACTGCCGCTTCGTCGGCTGCCGGTGTTCGTCAGTTGTTCCGCTCGCTTCCCGCTGCCGAGCGTCCGCGCATCATCGCCGTCGACGCGATTCCCGACACCGTCGGTGAAACGTGGGTTCGTCCCGACATCGAGCTCGACGACATCGCGTACCTGCAGTACACCTCCGGTTCGACCCGAGTTCCCGCCGGCGTGGAGATCACCCACCGCGCTGTCGGAACGAACGCGCTCCAGATGGTCGACTCCATCGAACTCAACGAGGACTCACGCGGCGTCACGTGGCTGCCGCTGTTCCACGACATGGGCCTGCTGACGGTCATCCTGCCTGCTCTGGGCGGCAAGTACATCACCATCATGAGCCCGCGCGCTTTCGTGCAGCGGCCGTACCGGTGGATCAAGGAACTGGCTGCGGTTTCCGACGGCGCAGGCACCTTTGCCGCCGCTCCCAACTTCGCTTTCGAGCACGCTGCCGCGCGCGGCCTGCCGAAGGACGGCGAGACCCTGGACCTGAGCAACGTCATCGGCCTGATCAACGGCAGTGAGCCGGTCACGACGTCGTCGATGCGCAAGTTCAACGACGCTTTTGCTCAGTACGGTCTGCCCAAGACTGCGATCAAGCCGTCGTACGGCATGGCCGAAGCGACGCTCTTCGTCTCCTCGACCAAGCATTCCGACGAGGCCAAGGTCATCTACGTCGACCGCACGGAACTCAACAAGGGCCGCATGGTCATCGTCGACCAGTACTCCGAGAACGCCATCGCACAGGTCTCCTGTGGGTACGTCTCGCGCAGTCAGTGGGCGGCGATCGTCGATCCCGAAACTCTGACCGAGGTCCCCGACAATCACGTCGGCGAGATCTGGTTGCACGGCGAGAACATCGGCATCGGCTACTGGGGTCGCCCCGACGAGACGGCGGAGACCTTCCACAACAAGCTGGACAATCGGTTGAGCGAAGACAGCCACACCGAGGGCACGCCGGCGGATGCCAACTGGATGCGTACCGGCGACTTCGGCGTCTACGTCGACGGCGAGCTGTACATCACCGGCCGCGTCAAGGACCTCGTGATCGTCGACGGTCGCAATCATTACCCGCAGGACCTCGAGGCTTCGGCTCAGGAAGCCAGCCCCGCCCTGCGCCCCGGCTTCATCGCTGCGTTTGCCGTACCGGCCAACCAGCTGCCTTCCGTCGTGTTCTCCAACACGCACTCCGGTCTGAAGTTCGACGACGACGATTCCTCGGAGCAGTTGGTCATCGTGGCCGAGCGTGCTCCCGGCGCAGGCAAGGCCGATCCGCAGCCGATCGCGGACACTGTGCGTGCGGCGATTTCTTCCCGTCACGGTGTTACGGCCCGAGACATCCTGCTCGTCCCCGCGGGTTCGATTCCGCGTACGTCCAGCGGCAAGATCGCTCGCCGCGCGTGTAAGGCGAGTTATATCGAGGGAACGTTGCGAGGCGGCTATCAGCAGACCGCATTCCCCGATAGCGTTTGAGGAGCAGTCCCTTCATGATCGGTGGCTTGGTGAGTTGATGGTTGAACAAGATGGTGTGCAGAGCAAAGACGTTGTGAGCGAGATGAGTGTCGCGCAGTTGCGTGAGTGGCTTCGCAACTGGATCGCCGACGCGACCGGTCAGCCGGTGTCGACGATTGTGGACGACCGGCCGCTGGACGAGTTCGGACTCGCCTCGCGGGACGCAGTTGCTCTGAGCGGAGACATCGAGGATCTGCTCGGTGTCACGCTGACCGCCACGATCGTCTACCAACACCCCACCATCGCCTCGCTGGCTACTCGGATCATCGAAGGTGAGCCCGAGGCGCCGGAGGAGACCGTCGACGCGTCGTACTACGTCTCAGGGGCCACGACGGACGCCCACGACATCGCCATCGTCGGACTGTCCACACGATTCCCCGGTGCCGGGCACACGCCTTCGGACATGTGGGAAATGCTGGCGGCCGGACGCGACGGCATCAGCGACCTCCCCGAGGACCGCTGGGCCGAGTTCATGTCGGATCCCGCCATCAAGGCCGCGGTCGAGAACGCCAACACCAAGGGCGGGTACCTCGACGACGTCAAGGGCTTCGACGCCGAGTTCTTCGCGATGTCTCCGCTCGAGGTCGTCAACGTCGATCCGCAGCAGCGCCTCGCCCTGGAACTCGCGTGGGAAGCGCTCGAGCACGCGCGCATTCCGGCCAGCGGGCTCAAGGGCAAGCAGGTCGGTGTTTTCATCGGCAGTTCCGCCAACGATTACCAGCTGCTCGCGGTCAGTGATCCGACGACGGCGCACCCGTACGCACTGACCGGAACGTCGACGGCCATCGTCGCGAACCGGGTTTCGTACTTCTTCGACTTCCGTGGACCGTCCATCGCTCTGGACACCGCGTGCTCGTCTTCGCTGGTTGCCGTTCACGAGGCTGTGCGTTCGCTGCGCAGTGGTGATTCCAACATCGCGCTGGCCGGTGGCGTCAACATGCTGCTGGCCCCTCCCGGAACCCTCGGTTTCGATCAGACCGGGATGCTCGCTCCCGACGGAAAACTGCGTGCATTTTCCGCACACGCTCAGGGCATCGTTCGCAGTGAGGGTGGCGGACTCGTCGTGCTCAAGCGTCTCGAAGACGCCGAGCGTGACGGCGATTCCATCCTCGCGGTGATCGCCGGATCCGCGGTCAACCAGGACGGCCGTTCCAACGGTCTGCTCGCGCCCAACCCTGACGCCCAGGCCGACGTGTTGCGTTTTGCGTACCGCGACGCCGGAATCTTGCCGACCACAGTCGACTACATCGAGGCGCACGGAACGGGTACCGATCTCGGTGATCCCATCGAGGCCGACGCGCTCAGCCGTGTCGTCGGTCGTGGCCGTGACGACGACAAGCCGGCTCTGCTCGGTAGTGCGAAGACCAACTTCGGGCACCTGGAAGCAGCTGCGGGCGCCGCCGGCCTGATCAAGGTCGTTCTGGCGATGCAGGAAAACAAGATTCCCGCGACGATCAACTACCTGGGCCCGAACCCGCACATCGACTTCGAGAAGGCGCACCTGCAGGTGACGCCCGAGGCCACCGACTGGCCGCGCTACACCGGCAAGGCTGTCGCCGGTGTTTCCGGTTTCGGTTTCGGCGGAACCAACGCGCACGTCGTGGTCAAGGAATACGTGCCCGCCGACGTGGCAGTCGATGAACCAGTCGTGGATGCCCCGGTAGTTGACGAACCGGCAGCAGAGGACGAGAGCACCGTTGTGCTGGCTGTGTCCGGTGCGCTGCCTTCGCGTCGTCGCCGCGCAGCTGCAGATCTGGCCGACTGGCTCGAAACCGAAGAGGGAAGCAAGACGCCCCTCGCCGACGTTGCCCGCACACTCGCGCGTCGCAACCACGGACGCTCGCGTGCCGCTGTTCTGGCGAAGACGCGATCCGAGGCCATCAGCTCGCTGCGCGCCGTCGCCGCAGGCAAGCCGGCTCAAGGAGTCTTCTCGGCCGACTCGCCGTCGCCCAAGGGCGCGGTGTGGGTGTTCTCGGGCTTCGGCTCGCAGCACCGCAAGATGGCCAAGCAGCTCTACACGGAGAACTCGGCCTTCAAGGCAGCCGTCGACGAGGTCGATGCGCTGATCCAGGACGAGGCCGGCTACTCGATGGTCGAGATGTTCCTCGACGATTCGACCGAGTACAACGTCGAGACCGCACAGGTGGGAATCTTCACCATCCAGGTCGGTCTGGCCGCATTGCTGCGTCACCACGGCGCTGAGGCCGAAGCCGTGGTTCCGCACTCGATGGGTGAGGCCGCTGCCGCATACGTGTCCGGTGGTCTGAACTTGGAAGACGCTGTGCGCGTGATCTGTTCACGTTCACGGCTGATGGGTGAGGCCGAGGGCGCACTCGTCGGTGACGACATCCGTCTGATGGCACTGCTCGAGTACAGCGCATCCGAGATCGAGGCGTTGCTGCCCACGTACCCCAAGCTCGAGGTCTGCGTTTACGCAGCTCCGACACACACGGTGATCGGTGGACCGCAGCCGGACATCGAGGCGATCGTCGCGGCCGCCGAGGCCGACGGCAAGATGGCGCGTGTCCTGCAGACCAAGGGTGCCAGCCACACCTCGCAGGTCGATCCGTTGCTCGGCGAGCTTGCCGCGGAGTTGGCCGGTATCGAGCCGACCACGTTGAAGCTCGGCGTCTACTCGTCCGTCGACAAGGACACTTTCTACCGTCCCGGTCACGAGCCGATCCATCAAGAGGCGTACTGGGTCAAGGGTCTTCGCCACAGCGTGTACTTCACCAATGCGGTACGCGGTGCAGTTGCCCACGGCCACACCACTTTTGTCGAGCTTGCACCCAACCCGGTGACGCTGATGTCGGTGGCGGCTACCGCGTTCGATTCGGGCCTGCACGACATGGAACTCATCCAGACGCTCAAGCGTAAGGAAGACGAGTCCGCGGGTGTGCTTGCCGCTCTCGCGCAGCTGTACGTGCACGGCCATGCCGTGAACCTCGAGTCCTTGCTTCCTGCAGGCGATTTCGCCTCGGTTCCGCGTACTGCATTCCTGCGTAAGCCGTACTGGCTCGACATTCGCGTCAGTGCCGGCGGTTCGGCTCGCGTACCCGGTTCGCACGTCGCTCTGCCCGACGGCCGCCACGTGTGGGAGGTCGACGCATCCGCCGTCACCGATCTGGCTGTGCTCGTGAGCGCTGCTGCCGGACAGGTGCTCTCGGATGTCGCTCTCACCGCTGCCGTTCCGCACGGTGAGCTGGCCGGCGCTGCGACCCTGACGACAACCCTCAACCCGCATCCGGGTGGAGCGTCGGTGCAGGTGCATGCTCGTGAGGGCGCTACGTTCCGTTTGCTGTTCGACGCCGTCGTCACGTCCGGTGAGCCGCTGCCCGAGCTGGTCGTCAGCGCGCCGGTCAAGACCAGCGCGCCGATGGAAACGCTGGCCGAGGTCGTCGAAGACGCCGGAGACAAGTGGGATCCGAACGGTTCGCAGAGCCTCGACGATCGCCTCAAGATCGTTGTGGCCGAGTCGATGGGGTACTCGCCGGAAGATCTTCCGGCCGAGGTTCCGCTCATCGAACTGGGTCTCGATTCGCTCATGGCGATGCGTATCAAGAACCGCGTCGAGTACGAGTTCGACATTCCGCAGCTCCAGCTCCAGGCAGTCAAGGACGCGAGCCTCAACGAGGTCAACAAGTACCTGCGCTACGCGATCGACAATCGCGAAGAGGTTCAGGCGATGGCCGACAAGCAGGCTGCCGAGAAGTTGGCAGCCGATGCGGCTGACGAGGACGCTGCTCCCGCTGAGGAGTCGGTGGAACTGCCGGCGACTGCTCCGGTTGCTGCTGCGCCTTCCGATCCTTCTCGAGCCGGAACTGCCGACGATGCCGGCTCCGATGTTCCGCCGCGAGATGCGGCCGAGCGCTTGACGTTTGCGACGTGGGCCGTCGTCACCGGGAAGTCCGCCAAGGGTATTTTCAACGATCTGCCGATCGTCGGTGACGAGGTCGCCGAGAAGCTTGCTGCTCGGCTTTCCGAGCGTGCGGGCGGCGAGATCACTCTCGACGACGTTCTCGACTCCACCACCATCGAAGAGCTCGCGGACGTCGTGCGCCAGTACCTCGAGGACGACGGCAAGATCGACGGACTCGTACGCACTCTGCGTGCCCGTCCCGAAGGTTCCACTGCCGTACCGGTATTCGTCTTCCATGCTGCCGGTGGTTCGACGGTGACGTACGAGCCTTTGCTCAAGCGCCTGCCCGCCGGCACGCCGATGTACGGGTTCGAGCGGGTCGAGGGCTCGATCGAAACCCGTGCTGCTGCTTACGTTCCGCTGCTGCGTGAGATCCAGGGCGACGGACCGTACGTGCTGTGTGGCTGGTCGTTCGGCGGCGTGATGTCGTATGCGGTCGCGAAGTTGCTGCGTGAGCAGGGCGCCGACGTGCGTGTGGTCGGACTGCTCGACACCGTCATGGCCGGCGAGGTAGTGCCGGACACCGAGGCGGAACGACGCAAGCGTTGGGAGCGCTACGGCAAGTTCGCCAAGCGTACCTACAACCTGGATGTTCCGCTGCCGCTTGACGTTCTGGCCTCCACCGAAGCGGACGAAGATCAGATCCAGATCTTGATGGACATGATCAAGATGAGCGGCGCCAAGATTCCCGGCGGCATCATCGAGCATCAGCGGACGTCGTGGTTGGACAACCGCGCCATCCAGACGGCCGAGTTCAGCAGCTACGACGGCGACGTCGTGCTCTACATGGCCGACAAGTACCACGACGAGTTGATGACGCTCGAGCCTGCATTCAAGACCCGCAAGGCAGATGGTGGTTGGGGTGACTACGTGAAGAACCTCGAGGTCGTCTACATCGGCGGAGACCACCTGCAGATCGTCGACGAGCCGTACATCGCGAAGGTTGCGGCAGACCTCACCACCAAGCTGGCCCAGATCGAGACAGCTCAGACCAAAGCAGCGGAAACCGGAGTTCAGAAGTGACGACAACCACCGCGGAGAAGCTCGCTGAACTCCGCGAAAAGTTGGAGAAGGCAAAGGAACCCGGCTCGGCTCGGGCCATTGCGAAGCGCGATGCAGCAGGGCACAGTACGCCGCGCCAGCGCATCGACATGTTGCTCGATCCCGGTAGCTTCGTCGAGGTCGGCGCCCTGGTGAAGATGGCGGGCGAGGACAACCCGTACAGCGACGGCGTCATGACCGGTCACGGAACTGTCGACGGGCGTCCGGTTGCCGTGTTCGCGCACGATCAGACTGTGTTCGGCGGTGCCGCCGGAGAGATGTTCGGCCGTAAGGTCGCAGCCGTCAACGATTTTGCACTGAAGGTGGGCTGCCCGGTCGTCGGTATCAACGATTCCGGTGGAGCTCGAATCCAGGATGCCGTTTCCTCATTGGCCTGGTACGCCAACATGGGTTCACGTCAGGAGCCCTTGTCCGGCGTCTGCCCGCAGATCTCGGTCATCCTCGGTAAGTGCGCCGGCGGTGCCGTGTACGCACCGATCAACACCGACGTCGTGGTCGCGACCGAAGAGTCGTACATGTTCGTCACCGGACCCGACGTCATCAAGTCGGTCACCGGCGAAGAGGTCAGCCTCGAGGATCTGGGCGGGGCGCGCAAGCAGGCGGAGTACGGAAACATCCATCACGTCGCTCCCGACGAGAAGGCTGCATTCGACTGGGTGCGTGAGTACCTGAGCTTCATGCCGTCCTCGTGCACGGAGAAGGCGCCGTTGATCAACCCGGGTCTCGAACCCGAGATCACCGAGTCGGATCTCGAACTCAACGCCTTCATGCCGGATGCCGACAACGCCGGCTACGACATGCACGACATCATTCTGCGGATCTTCGACGACGGAACCTTCCACGAAATCGGAGCCCAGGTCGCGCACAACGTGATCACCGGGTTCTCCCGCGTCGACGGCCTGCCCGTCGGTGTCGTGGCCAACCAGCCCACGTACCTCAGTGGCGCCCTCGATGCGGACAGCTCCGACAAGGCTGCCCATTTTGTGCGCCTGTGCGACGCTTTCAGCATCCCGCTCGTTTTTGTCGTCGACACACCAGGCTTTCTTCCCGGCGTCGATCAGGAAAAGGTCGGTGTCATCAAGCGTGGCGGGCGTTTCCTGTTCGCGTACATCGAAGCCACTGTCCCGAAGGTGACTGTGGTGGTTCGTAAGGCGTACGGCGGCGGTTATGCCGTCATGGGTTGCAAGCAGCTCGGTGCCGACATCAACCTCGCGTGGCCGACCGCTCGTATCGCCGTGATGGGTGCCGAGGGTGCCGTCAACATCATGGGACGTCGTCAGCTCGCCGAGGCGGGAGAGAACGCACCCGCGGTGCGTGCTCAGTTGATCAACTTCTACAACGAGTTCGTCGCGACGCCGTACATCGCGGCTGAGCGCGGATACATCGACGCGGTGATCGAGCCTTCGCAGACGCGTCTCGAAATCCGCAAGGCGCTGAAGTTGCTCAAGGACAAGACGATCTTCAAGAACCCGCGCAAGCACAACTTGATGCCGCTCTAATTCTTCTTGTCACCGAGGGCGTCGAACTGGCGGCGTAGCGCTTCTATCGCCGCCAGGACGGCAGGTCTTTCGCTGTCGGTCCGCCAGGCGAGGTAGATGTCGCGGCCCAGCGGCGGAAGGGTGTCGAGCATTCGAACACCTTCCGGTGGTACAACTCTCGCCAGGCGCGGGATCAAAGCGACGGCGAGGCCCTGAGCGACGAATTCGACCTGGGTGGGAAACTCGGCGACCTCGTACTCGATTCGTGGGTCGAACCCCTGCGCGCGCAGGGTCCTGACGGTGAAGGTGTGAAAGTCCGTTCCCCGGGTCCAGGTCGCCCAGGCATGCTCGGACAGCTCGCTGAGCGCGACGACCTTGTTCTCCGCCAGCGGATGTGACGCGGGGAGAGCGAGCAGCGCCACGTCGTCGTACACGGGCGTGAAGGAGACTCCGTCGGGAAGTTCGACGGGCAGAGTGCTCCAACTGTCGACCACCACGACGTCGAGGTCGCGGCGAATCAGTGCGGGGAGGAGTTCTTCGGATTCGCCTTCGTTGAAGGTGATTTCGAGCTGGGGGTGCGCGTGCCTGATCTCGGCGATGGCTCGCGGCAGCACTGTCCTGCTGGGGGAGACCAGGGCCCCGATGCGTACGCGGCCCGTCACCTCGCTCTGCAGCGACGCGATTTCCGCCTCGGCCTGGGCGAGCGTCGAGAGAACCTCTGCGGTTCGGCGCGCGAGGATCCGGCCCGCTTCGGTGAGTCGTACACCGCGGCCCTGCGGTTCGAGGAGCGGAACACCGACCTCTCGCTCGAGCTTGTTCAACTGCTGCGAAATTCCGGAGGGTGTGACATGCAAGGTGCGGGCGGCAGCCGCTACTGATCCGTTCTCGGCGACAGCGTGCAGGGCGCGGAGTCTTTCGAGATTCAACACAGTAGTAATGCTACCGAATATACGGTCTGAACATTTGCTTGTGCTGAATAGTTAGCGGCAGGAACATTGTCGGGTGACCACTCTGACCTCCGTGACTGCGCAGACACCGACACCCACCAGAACTCCTCGGGGGCGTATCGACCCTCGATTGCTGGTCGTCGGAGGCGCAGCCGCGATCTCGATCAGTTCGCTCCTCATCAAGCTGGCTGATGTCGGGCCCTCGACCGCCGTTTTCTTCCGTTGCTTCCTGGCCTTGCCGCCGCTGTTGTGGTTGGCGTGGCGAGAGTACCGCCGGGTGGGCAAACCGAGCCGGCGGGCAGTCGTTCTGCAGGTGCTCGGCGGTCTGTTGCTCGGACTGGATTTTGCGTTGTGGTCGCAGTCGATTCTGATGATCGGCGCGGGTATGGCAAGCGTCGTCGTGAACGTGCAGGTGATTGTGGTGCCCGCACTGTCCTGGTTGGTATTCGGCAATCGGGTTCCGATGCGCTTCGTCTTCGCCCTACCGTTCATGTTCACGGGAATCGCCTTGGCGGGCGGCGTGTTCGGGAGCGGGGGAACCGGCGACGACCTGCTGTGGGGAACGGCGCTCTCGCTCGTCTCCGGAATCGCGTACGGCGGTTACATCTTCGTGGTCGGCCGTACGGGCGAGGCGGATCGGGCCGCGAGCCAGGTGTTGATCTCGACGACGTCCGCGGGCATCGCCGGCTCCGTCATCGGATCGCTGTGGGGCCGGATCGATTTCGTCCCGGGTTGGGAAGCGTTCGGCTGGCTCGCGGCACTGGCGCTGGTCGGCCAGGTGTTCGGCTGGATGCTGATGGGGCACTCGCTCCCTCGGCTGCCCGCCGAGGTGGGCGCGACGCTCCTGCTCATGCAACCGGTCCTCGCCGTACTGCTGGCGGTTGTGCTGCTCGGCGAACGGCCGGGCGTTGGGCAACTACTCGGGTGCGTCGTCGTTGTCGGAGCGGTCTCGGCCGTCTCCGTACGTCGCACCCGAGCAGTCACCCGAGTAGGTAGCGCAGGCTAGTGCACTCGCATCTCGCCGGGCATCCACATGCCCGAGCGGGTTGCGGTGCCCGTCTCCACCTCTGCCGGAACAGCATTCGGGAAGTACCGGTCGTAGCGCTCGAGTGATCCCCAGTCCCGTGCCCAGTCGTCCTTCAGGTACGTCGGAACCGTCGTAGCACCGGCGAGGACCTCGGTGAATCCGAGCGGTCCACCGTTGTCCGCGGACTGCCAGGTATCGGTGGAGCTGACGGCCAGGGGACGGTCCGGGAGGATGCGGAAGTTCGGCATCTCGGCCACACCGTTCTGATGTGTGAACGGACGTTGGCACGGGAACTGAAGGCCGACAGCCCAGTCCAGGAGGACCGGCTGCTCGCTGCCGATGTACGAGTCCAGGGACTCGAGCTTGGGCACACGCGGCGGCGTGAACGCCATCCACTGATCGCCCGTGAGGTTGGGATCGAACGCGACCACCCGAACGGCATCGGCATCTGGCGCGAGTTCGTCGATCGGGATACGGACGTTGCGCCACGACGGCGCCGGGCCGATGTCTCGCGGCATGTACGAACCCTGAACCTGCACTGTTCCGTCGGGCTGAGTCTTGCCGTACTCGACCAGAAGCGACTGGCCGTACGTGATCGCACCGGTGTTGTCGACGGACCACACGCGGCCCGCTACGGACATGACCACCAGCGGTGATTCTTCACTGCGAGTGGGCAATCCGTACCAACTCGAGATGAGGGAAGCAGGTTCCTGCACGCCGGGCTGGTAGCTGCCCATGACCGGCGTCTTCGACGGATCGAGGCCGAAGGGGAGCTTGGCCGTGCTGCCGTTGACGCCGAGGTTACCGGTGCCGCCGCTGGTTCCGGCGCCGGAACCGGTGGCGAAGGTGGGGCCGACACTCTGGCTGTCGGTATTACCCATGCCCTGCTTGACTTCGATGTAATCCGCAGTCAGATCGCTGGGGACCCCATTGGGGGAGAAGCCCTTCGGATCAACTCCGGACAACGGATCCTCCGCGTTGAATCCGGGAGCGGGCAGAGGCCGCAGATTCCCGGAATTGACGTCGGTCTCGACCAGAACGTCCTCGGCCATGCCGCAGGTCTTGCCCGCGAGTGCCTCGATGTTGCTTCGGCCCAGCGAGTACGCCGGGTACTGCGACACAGCGCCCTTGAGTAGTGAGAGCACCTCGAACAGGACCATCAGACCGGCGATCACGGTGAGCGGAGCGGCCGCGAACTTGCGAATTCGTCTGCCCTTGGCCGTGTTCGGCTTCTCGGGCGGGGCTGCAAATCCCTCACGCAGGTACTGCCAGGCGGCAAAGGCCAAGGCGAGAGCAAAGAGCGCGAGGAACAGTGTGTTGGATTCACGGCCGTCGTAGGAGATGGTCTTGTCGAACCACGGAACGCCGTAACTCGAGACGTACCAGTAGCCGTTGATGCCGGCGAACGTCAACGCGAGCATCAGGAGCAGCCCGGCCACGAACACCGATCGGTTACGCCGCGAGCGCAGGGCAGACGCGGACACTGCCACGGCGGTCAGCGCGGCGAGAGAACCAGCGATGCCTGCATACGCACCGAAGTGGTGAGTCCACTTGGTGGGGTTGAACATCATCAGGAACATCGTGCCGAAGACGACGCCGACCAGGCGCCACGACGGACCGGTTGCCGCGCCGGGGACGCGGCCGCGGCGCAACAACACGAAGAGCGTCGTGAAGAGGCACAGGATCATCGTCAAGAACGCGAAGCGTCGGGCAACCGAGCCGTCGACCGTCTGGACGAAGAGGTAGTAGTAGCGCAGGAAGTCCTGGTACCACTCGAGATTGGGCCCGATGATCGTTCGGACGCGCGTGGCTTCCATGACGCCGGCAAAGGTCTGGTCGGCGAAGATGACCACCAGCACGATGGTTCCGGCAGCGGCGATCGGAGCGAGAAGCGGCAGTGTGCCGACCAGTCGGTGACGCTTGACGACGATGCGCACCAACGGGCGCACACCGGCGAGAAGGGCTGCGATACACATCAATCCGGTGGGTGCGGCGGCAAGAGTGAAGGCGCCGATCAAGATTGCTGTGGCCGCGGGCAGCAGACGTCCGGTGGCGATGGCGCGCTCGATGGAGCACCAGGTGAGCAGTGCGCCGAGAGCCACGATGGGCTCGGGGCGAAGACCGTTGTTGTACGCCAGCCAGAAGGACAGGAATACCAGACCGCCGGTCCAGAGGGCGACGTTGCTCCGGCGGACCGCCCGGCCGAGACGCGGGACGACCTCGCGGCTGATCACCATCCAGCAGAGGATTCCGGCGAGCAGAGCGGGCAGACGCATGAACGGGCTCGCCGTCGAGATCTTCGCCATCACGGCCAGGACTTCGTAGTACCAGCCGAACGGGGCCTCGGGAACGCCGAACCAACGGAAGTAGTTGGCCATGTATCCCGCGTCCGGCGAGACTCGGGCCATGGTCAGGAGATAACCGTCGTCGGCGGTGTTCGCGCCGATGAAGTGCCAGACGACCAGCGTGCCGACTACAACTCCGTCGATACCGGAGAACTTCCACCACCGTTCGGGCAGGAAGCGTCGGTGCTTGCGGCCGTCGGTGCCGTCGAGGCGAGCCAGCGCGACCAGCGCGACGATGGTCGAGAGGACTGCCACGATCATCGCGACCAGCTTCAGGACACTGGGGCTCGACGAGAAACGTGAGTCGATCGTCATCGAGAAGCCGAGCCCCTCGGGGGCAGCGCCGTCGGGCAGGTCGCTGAAGACGCCGACCACCTGCGGGCGGAAGTCGCCGTCGAGCTGGCCACGAATCGGGTTGCCGTCGGGATAGGTCAGGCCGACGAACTCTGCCGAGGTCCGGTTGACGTCAGAGCTGAACGCGATGGCGCCGCAGCGACTCGACTCGACGTCCTCGCGCGCTGCCGAAGCTACGACGACGTTGCGATCGAGCACGTCGACGCTGGTAGCGGACACGCGGACGAACATCGACGAGAGCGCGGCGCCGTCGCCCTGAGCAGGTGCCGTCGACATCAGGATGCCGCCGCCCTCGGGGAGTGAGCTGACCGCGGTGCAGGGGATCGACGCGTTGACGTCGATGGGAACCTGCGCCATCAGCGGTGCCTCGACGTCGCCGATCACGCCGTTCTGCGGCCAGTTGACCGTCGCCGTCGTCTGCACGACAGGAAGCAGAGGAGTTGCCAGTGCGAGTACGAAGCCGAGCAAGCCGGCGATGATCGCAACCCATCGAGTGCGATGGAAACGCTCGCGGGCATCCTGACCAGCAGGAGGCGGCGAACTCGAAGTCTGGGGTGAAGCTGTCACGGCGTCGGGCACGGCTACCGATGGTATGTCAGGGCTGAGCGTGGACCTACCGTGCCTGGGTGGTTGGTAGGTCCACGCGTAACAGTTACGACTGGTAACGAATCGGGCCCGGTGTCCAGGTGCCCGAACGGGTCTCGGTGGTGACGTTCATTTGCGCGGGAACTGCGTCCGGATCGAGCGGTGTGTACTGCTCGAGCGAACCCCAGTCACGATCCCAGTCGTTGTCCAGATAGGTGGGCAATGCCCTGGCCGAGAGCAGTTCGCTGGTCCAACCGAGCGGTCCGCCGCCGTAGTGGTCCTGCCAGGCGTTGGTGGACTCCGCGCCGATGCGGTCGGGCAGAATGCGCCACTCGGGGATCTCGGCGACGCCGTACAGATGATCGACCGGGCGTTGACACGGGAAGGCGAGACCGACGGCCCAGTCCATCAGCACCGGATCGGTGGATCCGACGACGTCCTGCAGCGTGCGCATGGTCGGCACTCGCGGCGGTGTCACCGCCAGCCATTGGTCGGCACTGATGTCGGTGTCACTGGCCACCAGACGCACGGTGTCGGCGTCGGCGGGCAGTTGATCCATCGGAACGCGCAGGTTGCGCCACGACGGCGACGGGCCGATGTCGATCGGATCGACTCGTCCCAGCGCGTCGACGCTTCCGTCGGCTTGCTTCTTGCCGTACTCGACCTGCAAGACCGCGCCGGGGGTGACGATGCCGTCGGAGTTGACGTAGCGGATTCGTCCGGCCGCGGCGACCGTGAGGAGCGGTGCGGCGTCGTTGCGCTCGGGCAGTGAGTACCAACCGGTGGTCAGCGACGCGTTCTGGGGCGCTCCGTAACTACCGAGCACCGGCGTTTTTGCGGGGTCGAGCCCGAACGGGAGCGCGACGTTGCTGCCGTTGACGCCCGAGGTCGACTGCGAGCCGCCAGCGGTTCCGGATCCGGTTCCGGGCGTGCTGGTGGTGCCGGACTGAGAGGTCGTGGTGTCGAGGCTGTTTGCACTGCCCGCCGTCGAGTCCTCGGCGTCTGCGGTGAGGTCGCCGGCGACTCCGTCCGGCGAGAATCCGGTCGATTCGCTTGCACCGAAAGCTCCGGCGCCGGCGAGGTCGGTGGGCCTGTCCACCAATTGCAGGACGCCCGTGTTGGGATCGGACTCCACGAGTACCTCGCCCGCGAGACCGCAGCTTCCGCCGAAGACGGATTCGATGTTGGACTTGCCGATCGAGTACGCGGGGTACTGAGCGACCGCTCCCTTGAGTAGGGACAGCACCTCGAAGAGCACGACGGCTCCGGCCGCGATGGTCAACGGTGACGGGGCGAGAAGACGAAGTCGCCTTGTCTTCTTGACGCTGTCTTCTGTGCCGTTTCGCTCGCGCGGCTCCATGACGTGGTACCAAGCTGCCAACAGCAGCGCGAGGATCGTCAGACCGAGGAAGGCCGTCGAGAATCCCTTGCCGGCGATTGACGGCGGCTTGTCCCACCACGGGACGCCGTAACTCGAGACATACCACCAGCCGTTGGAGCTGGTGAACGCCACAGCGAGGATGAACAGGATGCCCGCGGCGAACAGCGCGCGGTTTCGTTTGGAACGCATACTCGACGCACTCACGCCGACGGCGGCGAGCACGGCAACCGTGGCGGCCAGACCGGCGTACACACCGAAGTGGTGGGTCCACTTGGTGGGGGTGAACTGCATCAGGAGCAGCGACGCGAACACGATGCCGAGGATTCGGCGCGAGGGCCCGATCGCGGTGCCGGGGATCCGGCCCTTGCGCAGGATCATCATGACGCAGAAGACGAGTCCGACGATCATGACGAACATGCCGAAGCGGCGGGCCAGTGAGCCGTCGGGGGAGATGGTCATCAGTGCGTCCCACCGCAACCGCTCCTCGAACCACGGAACGTTCGGCCCGACGGCGGTTCGCACCCTGGTGGATTCGAGAACCGTTGCGAGGGTTTGATCTGCGAAGACTGCGACAAGAACCACGGTTCCGGCTGCGAGGATCGGCATGACCTGGGACAGGAAGCCGACGCGTTTGCCGCGGGCGATCAGGATCTGCAGGATCGGCCGGGCTCCGGCGATCAGCGCGCCGATGGCGATCAGCCCGGAAGGCCCGGCGGCCAGCGAGAATGCGGCGATCAGCACGGCCATCGCGGCGGGCAACAGACGTCCGGTGGCGATGGCGCGCTCGATGGAGCACCACGTGAGCAGGGCGCCGAGGGCAATGATGGGTTCGGGACGCAGGCCGTTGTTGTACGGCAACCAGAAGGCCAGGAACACGAGCCCGCCCGTCCAGATGGCAACCTTGTTGCGGCGCACCGCAACACCGAGTCGCGGTATCACCTCGCGGCTGATGACCATCCAGCACAGAATGCCGGCGATCAATGCGGGCAGGCGCATCCACATGCTCGCGGTGCTGACCTTCGCGAACAGCGCCAGCACGTCGTAGTACCAACCGAACGGCGCTTCGGGGACGCCGAACCAACGGAAGTAGTTCGCCATGTACCCGGAGTGCTCCGAGACTCTGGCCATGCCGAGCAGATAACCGTCGTCGGAAGTGTTGGCGCCGAACACATGCCAGAGCGCCAGCGTGCCGATCACCAGGGCGTCGATGCCGGTGAACTTCCACCACCGTGCCGGAAGGAACCGCCGGGCACGACGGCCGTCGACGCCGTCGATCCGGTGCAGTGCGTACAGCGAGACGATGGTCGAGAGTGCCGCGACGATCATCGCGAACAGTTTGAGAAGTGTGGGGCTGGACGAGAACCGCGAGTCGACGTCCATGTGGGCGGACAGTCCGGCGGGCGTTGCGCCCTGCAGGTCGGTGAAGATGCCGACAACCTGTGGCCGGTAGTCACCGGTCAGGGTGGTGCCGACGCCGTCGATTCCGGTGACCGCCGCGACGGTCTGCTCGGAGTTGGTCGTGATGGTGATCGCCGTGCACCCGCTCAGTTGATCGAGCGGAGCCGAGATCAGCACCGAATCGCGAGTGAGTGCTTCCAGGCGGTCGGCAGTGGTGCGGACGGTGAGGCCGCGGGCGTTTCGGTCCGGCGCACCGTTCGGCATGGTCGAGAGCAGTGTGCCGCCGCTGCCGCCCAACTGGCCGAGGGTGGAACAGGGAATGCTGATGTCGAGCGATGTGGGCGAGTAGGAGATCAGCGGCGACGAGACGCTGTTGACGGTCCCACCCTGCGGCCAGTCGATGCTCGCGGCTTCCTGCTTGACGGGCAGGAACGGCGTCGCGAGTGCAAGAAGCAGGCCAAGAAGGCCGGTGACTATCGCGATGAGTCGTGCCGTCCGGACTCTCTGGGAATCCGATTCTCGGGGAGCTTCGGGGCCAGTGGGCACGGGTTTCGGGGGCACTACTACTTCAGACGGCACAAGGAACGATGTTAGGCGAGTGCGGGCCCACACATCCTGAGAGAACTACTCAGGATGCAACTTCCTGTTCGGATTGTGGTGTTTCAAGTGTTCGGGCGATGGTGTCGAGTGAAATACCCAACACTTCCGCGACCGCGCTGATGGTGAAGAAGGCGGGTGTCGCGATGCGTCCGGTTTCGATCTTGCGCAGCGTTTCGACGGAGATACCGGCGTCGAGCGCTACCTGAACCATGCTTCGGTCCCCCCGCGCCGATCGCAGGAGTTCACCCAGTCGTAGTCCTCGTTCGAGTTCTTCCGCCGTCAGCGGCACGCGCACCATGTGCTTATAGTAATACCGGTATAGTTATTCGACAAGGAAGGTGTTCGAGATGGTCGAAATCAAGACCGCAGGGGAAATCGACGCGATGGCGGCGGCGGGGAGAATCACCGCGCAGGCGCTGGCTGCGGCGCGTGAGGCGGCGAGCGTCGGAGTGACGTTGCTCGAATTGGACGCCGTTGCCGCGGAGGTCATTTCGGCTGCGGGCGCCTCGGCGCTGTTCTTGAATTACCGGCCGGCGACGGCGCCGATACCCTTTCCCGGTGTCGCCTGCATCAGCGTGAACGATGCTGTGGTGCACGGTATCCCGAATGGGTACCGACTCCGTGACGGTGACCTGATCAGTATCGACTGCGGTGCGAGACTCGACGGCTGGTGCGGCGACTCCGCCATCAGCTTCACCGTCGGACAGGGAAGTAGTGAGGATCAGGCACTGATCGACGCGACCGATGAGGCACTAGCCCGTGGCATTGCCGCCGCCCAGCCCGGAAACCGATTGGGCGACATCGGTGCCGCGATCGGACAGTACGCGCGTGGCCTCGGATACGGAATGCTCGCCGATCACGGTGGGCACGGCATCGGCCGCGAGATGCACGAAGGCCCGGACGTGCCCAACGAAGGTCGAGCAGGCAAAGGCTTCCGGTTACGGCCCGGCCTGGTCATCGCCATCGAACCGATGCTCATCGCCGACGGAACCGACGACTACCGGCACGACGCCGACGGGTGGACCCTTCGCACCGTTTCGGGCGCCAGGGCTGCGCACAGTGAGCACACTGTCGCGATCACCGAAGACGGTCCGGTGATCATGACCCGCTGACCAACCCGTTCAACTCTGGTTGGAGGTCTTGCCGCTCACGAGGTCTCGTACGTCCCACACCCACACGTCGTCGACGCGCTTGGCGTCGAAGCCGACCAGCTCGTCGACCGTGTGGCGCAGGGCGTCGTCGCCGGAGAATCGGGGAAGCACCAGTACGTCGGCGTGCCAGTACCGCAGGTCGGTCAGGACGTTCGCTCTGGTGCCCACATCGATCAACGGGACCTTGCCGGTTTGTTTGGCATTGACCAGCAGGGTCGAGGTGGGCCGGGACTCGGCGCCGTAGATTCCGGCGCGGGTCTTCGAATCCGGGCCGACGAAGTACCCGCCGGCGATGGGGAAGCCGAAGTCGGCGTCGACCTGCCAGCTCAGTGCGCGGGCGTCTTCGGCGCTCGCGACGGGGACCGTCACCAGGGTGCCGTCGCTGACGTAGTTCTCCCACGAGCCGCTGGTGATGAATTCGGGCGTCGCAGATCGCTGATCGGCGTCGATGGGGGTCGGGATCAGGGGAATCATCGCGACGGCGAGTGCCACCAGCCAGACACCGGCTGCCGTGCGGCGCGGTCCACGAAGTTCGACAAAAGCGCGGTAGGTGCCGAGGGTGAGCAGTAGCCCGATCGCCGGAATCGCGCCCATGGCGAATCGGGATTCGAGCACCGATTCGAACAACGGCAAGTCGGCGAGGAGTTTCCACGGCAGGGTGATGCCGGTCTTGTCACCGTCGATGGTCAGTTCGGAACCGAGCGAGAGCACACCCATCACCACGATCACGGCGGCGGCAGCGCGGGTCAGCCGGATGCGCCACAGCCACACCGTTGCACCGAGAAGCAGGAGCACCAACGGCCATCCGAAGTAGGCATTCTCCTCGGTCGGGTTCATCCGGAACTCCGCGCCCTCGGGATCACCCGCAACCGATTCGGTCGGGAACGTGGTGAGTGCAGCGGTGTCGTTGCCGGCCTGACCGTGTGAGACGCCGTCGTAGCTCGCAGGGCCGAAGAACTGCGACCACAGCGGCACCGCGGTGATCAGGAGTGTGACCGCGCCGCCGATCACGAGGCCGGGCATCGCGCGCTTGATCGCCTGGCGCGACTTGGCCAGGTCAGGCAGTGCATAGGCGGCGCCGAACACCATGGCTGACATCGTGAAGATGAGGAGCGGCTCTTCGCCGAGGAAGATCTGCCACGCGACGAGTAGGCCGAGAACGATTCCGTCGCGAACCGGACGCTTGCCGTTCGAGATGCGCACTACCTGCAAGAAGATGAACGGAAGTACGAAGAACGCGACGAAGTTCGGGTGGCCGTTGGCATGCGAGATCATGGCGGGCGCGAATCCGCAGAACCCCGCTCCGACGGCGGCCGCGATCTTGGAGCGGACGGAGACACCGGTCAGTACGTGCCGCGAGAATGCCCAGTACCAAGCTATGGCGGTGCCGCCGAGTCCGGCGGTCAGCCCGATCGCATACGTGGCCGTCGGTCCGAAAATCAGCGTGATCGGGGCCAGCGGGATGCTGATGCCGAACATCGCGGTATTGGCCATCAGGTTCACGCCGAGCGGGTAATTCTGCAGGTCACTGAACAGCGGGCTGCGGAACTGGGCGAGGGCGTGAGCGGTATCGGCGAAGAACCATTCCCACATGGCCTGGTCGCGGCCCGCGTTGAACAGATAGCCGGACTGCAGATCGCTCCACAGGTTCGACATCACGTAGATCGCCGCAACGGTGAACGTCGCCATGATCGCGAGGTCCACAAGACGCCCGCGCTGGACGACCGAGCGCCGCACTGCTGAACGGACTCGCCCTGGACGTGCTTCTTCGAGCAGTTGGACGTCGGGCAAGGTCTCGGTCATGCAGTCGGTGCCTTTCGGTTCTGGCGCCCATCCCTGAAGTGGCAGTTCTCAGAAGTTCGGGGTGGCCTATTTAGGTCTCGATTCGATAACTTCCTCTGTCAGAGTAACGAACAAAACGGTTCGCGTCCGCGAGCGGGCGCAGTCGACGGGACAAACCGGGCCACCCGACTTGTCCGGAAAGTAATGTTTTCGTGCATCGTTTGACGGGTTCGTGACCGGGGTATCGCAACAAGGATCTTGCTCGCGTTTGTTCAGGCAGCCCCGACGAATCCCATCCTCGACGAAGAGTTGGAACCTACGTCCGGGGCCTATACCGGATGGGATGGTGCTTGTGCATGTCGAAGACAGCAGTTCGCAGTAGCGCAGTGGGAGCAGTGGCCTTACTGGCCGTTGTCCTGGGGGGTGGGACGGCGTCGGCAGGCGTCGACAACACCAGTTCGATCACCGACGTCAAAGGAAATCGGATAGAGGTCTATCAGGCTGATACCGCTATCCACGTCTTTCCGCCTCTCGACAGCTCACCGCTGAGCGTCGAGTTCTTCCACGACGGGGTTGCCGGCGTGAAGATCGACGGGCCGGACGCGGCAAGCTTCACCGGAACGAAGCTGACGATCGGTTATCAAATCGGCTACCCGATCGCGTTGACCGGCGCGACGGTTGTTCTCAACAGTCCCGGCCTCGATTGGGCAGTCGAGAGCGGAACGAACCTCGGTATCGGTCTGGTTCCGGACTTCGAACTGGGCCTGGACATTTCGAACGGGTTCGCCATCGGCGGCGACATCATTCCTTCACAGGAACTGGACGTCGATCTGGCGCCGGGCGGTATCACCGACGTCGCGCTACTCGAAGACCAGGAATTCGACGGACCTGAAGCAGCCGTCCGGCTCTCCGGAGTTCACGGATACGTACAGGGAGCAATCGGGCCGGTAACCATCAGGCCCTACGCGAAGGCTGTCACGTCGAATGGCGATACCGTCGTCACTTATGGTGTGCCGCAACGGTTGTAGTGCAGTACCGGCGCTCCCGCCCTCACGCTGCAACAGCGTGGTGGTGGGAGCGTTCCGCGTTGTGAGTTGTCGAATCGGTGCCACGAATAGGCTCGGCGTCCGCCCAATGGGCACTGCGGGAAACACTGACGAGTTTCGCGACCAGCCGTGCCGCGATCCACACGAGGTACACGGCGGTGATCAGAAGCAGAAGCGCCCAGTCGTGCGCGAAGAATCCGACTATCCCGCCGATCGTGAACGCGAGGGCGACGAAGACGACGCGTCCTCCCACGTCGGTCTCGACCAGATACTCCGGCTCGATCGGATCGTCGAAGTCGTTCGATTCATCGGCGTCTCCAGCCGATTCGGCTCTGGACTTCTCGTGGTGTTCGGTCGGGATCTCGAGTAGCTCACCCCATTCGAGCACCGCAACGGTGTGTGCGGTGTCGGTCGGGATCGCGCGGTAGTCGCGGGACTCGGAAACGTCGATGAGAGCCCTTGCCAGAGTGAGTACTTCGATGCGATTGCGAATCGCGACGCTCAACACTTCGTGGAAGGCCTGCTCGCGCCCGAACGGTTTGCCGCGCGCAATGACCAGAACATGTTCTGCGGAATCGAGAACTGCACGATGCGGTACAAGCTCGCGGCTTTGCGTAACGAGTTCGCTCACTGTCATCACCTACCCCGCCGGTGGTTGATGCGGCCGTTTGCTCGACTGCGCTTGGAGGGGCTGAGTACCCCGGCAGTTTCGGAAACAAACTCGCCGGACAGCGTGTCAGATTTGCGCAGCCGGGGCCGAGAGTGCTCCGAGGCAACTTTCGATCAGGTCGGCAACAATCACGTGAGCACGTTCTCGGCTGTCGACGCGACCCTCCCACGTGGCAAAAGTGACGACGGCGAGCACGGTCAGAGTTGCCGCCCGAAGTTCGGCGATCTCTGCCGGCAACGAGGACGCAGTGACTATCCGCCGCTGAACTTCGCGGAAACTCTCGGCCTGCATGTGATCACGGATGGTCGACGACATGGCCGGGTCGAAGATCGACTGCACCAGGAACCGTGCGTACAACGTGCCCTCGCGGTAGATGGTCTGTTCCGCCAACGGCAGGACGAGAGCCTCGACGAGGGCACGCATCGTCGGTGGATTCGCGTCGAGATCGATCGTGTCGAGCAACTCGCGTCGACGCTCACCGGCAGGTCGCATTCTGGACTCGACGACGGCCGCCAGCAAACCTTCACGTGAACCGAAGTGATACTGCGCAGCCGATTTGTTGGCCTGTCCGGCTTCGGTCTGAACATCACGAAGCGTCAGAGCGGCCAGACCTCGTTCGGCAACCAGACGCTCGGCTGCATCGATCATTGCCGCTCGGGCATCGGTTCGGGTCACGGTATGAAGTTAGGGGTGCGTCGGGGTCGCGTCAACGACCCCGACGGTAAGCCTTTTGTGACGTATCTCCTGGTTAGCTCGCGTCAGAGCGGGTAACGACCACAAACGGACCCTGTTCGGTGACTGTGAAACGAGGATCGTCGAACAGTTCCTTGGGGAACGTGACCGTGTAGCGGCGGACGTTCGGGTCGTTGGGGTAGACATCCTCGGCCAACCGCAGCGTGTACCCGTCGGCGCCCTGGCGGAAGACGAAGGCGTCGGGACTTCGCCACGGCGACGCGTCCAGCGCAGCTATCAGTTCGTCAGGGGTCTTCAGTTCCGACCACTGCTCTATCAGTGCGGCGCGGGCACGGAAATCGGCGAGGGGGTTTGCGTAGTGCGACGTCAGACCTTGGAAACCGAAGTACGGGTAGAAGCTCAGGAAGCCGATGTCGGCGGTGAGTACCACCGTGTCATGGGGTTCACGTCCCAACTGTTCGCGGATGATCCGGTCGATGTCCGCGTAATTGGCTTCGGCCCCGGGAGGTCGCTTGTCCCCGCGCTCGCCGTTGCCGTCGGTATCGCTGTATGCCACAGCGATATCCGGCGCCAGCACCTGCGGGATGTTCTGCGCGAAGGCGATGGCTCCGATGGCACCGAGTGCAACCAGTACCGCTTTGACGCGGGGATTTTCGCTGGTGGCCAGGACGATCCAACCGGCGAACTCGAAGAATCCGAACACGCCGGCGGCGGCAAGGAGTCCGATCAGAACCGGCTCCAGTCGGAAACCGAGGAGCGTACTGCCGGCAACGGTGAACGTCATCGACAGCAGTGCCCACAGATACACGGCAATGACACCGATACCGAGTGCCCGGGCGCGGCGGGAGAAGAGGAAACGAGAAATCAGCCAGACCGTGCCGAGTAGGCACAGTCCGCCGACGAGGGTGAAGCTCAGCATCGGGAAGGGCAGTACCGCACCGGAATCGGGGAGGTAGTGCATTGCCGTGCCGGATTCTGCAGTGGCACCCGAGAGTGCCTTCAACAGGTAGGGCGCCCAGACCGTCAGAGCGACCAAACCCGAGATCATCGCGATTGCGGCGAGCCTGACAAGGGGACCCAGTGCGGCTTTCCACGTGTTCTGAGCGCGGGCGGCAAGTACTGCGGCAACGACTGCCATCAGAGTCACGGCGAATGCGGCGAATCCGAGGTACAGCGTGTAGACGGTTGCGGCGAAACCGAGGAACAGGCCCGTCCCGAGAATTGCGCCGGCTCCGGCAAATCGAGAGGCACCCGGGCGATCGAGAGCCCCCCACGCCAGGATCAGCACCGGCGGGATCAGGAGGTTGATGACGGCGCCGTACGCCTCGGGGGAGTTGTACGCCAACACGACGGCAGTGACGGCCAACGCTGCGACTACGGCCCAATCGCGTCGAATCAGCTTGGTCCACAACACGAGTGCAACGACGGCGACGACAGCCAGCGAGCCGATCGCGTAGGGCTTGAAGGCTTCCCAACCGTCCATGCCCAGCAGGTTCGCGACGCGTCCACCGATCCAGAACCAGCCGGCCGGGTAGAACGGCGGCAGATCCACGTACGTCATGTCCTGCAGCGCAGCCGAATCCGTCAGCCGGGTCAGGTACTCGGTCCGGAACTGCTGATCGACCGAGACGCCGTGCAGATACAGACTCGTCGCGGCCAGGGGAAGTCCGAGCGTCGTGGTGACGAAACCGGAGAGCCCGGCCCACGAGAGGAGTTTTGCGACCCGCTCGGCCTTGCGGGCGCGGAACATCAGAACCGCAACACCG
Source organism: Rhodococcus sp. FW305-130 (assembly GCF_058788335.1). NCBI lineage: Bacteria > Bacillati > Actinomycetota > Actinomycetes > Mycobacteriales > Nocardiaceae > Rhodococcus > Rhodococcus sp. FW305-130. The sequence goes on from NZ_JBYTAP010000004.1 coordinate 374,795, forward strand.
ACCACTGCGATGCAGAGCACCTGCAGCACCGTCGTGACGGCCTGCGTGACGTTGGAAGACGTGAACGCCGGCCACTGCACTCGGCCGAAAGCAAAGAGCCCGACAGCGGCTACAACAGCGGCGACCAGCGCTCCGAGGGCCATTTCCACCACCGTCGCCGCGGCATTACGCCACGGCGACGGGGTCGAAAGTTCTGTACTCGGAGCAGTTGTTGTTTCTGGCACGGGAGGAGCTTAAACCGGCAACTTCCGGAAGATCGGGCGCGGCACGTGGCGAAGACCCATCATGACGAAACGCCACGGGCCGGGAGTCCAGACGATTTCCTTGCCCTTGTCCGAGGCGGCAACAGCGAGCTTCGCGACGATGTCCTTGTTGACCGTCAGCGGAGCTTCCTTGACGTGGGCACTGAACTGCGTGCGCACCATGCCGGGACGGACGACGGTGACCTGCGGTCCGAATTCCGCGAGAGCCTCGCCGAGTCCGAGGTAGAAACCGTCGAGGCCCGCCTTGGTGGAGCCGTAGACGAAGTTGGCACGCTTGACGCGCTCGCCGGCAACCGACGACATCGCGATGATCTTGCCGAAGCCCTGAGCCTTCATCTTCTCGCCGAGAAGAACACCGACCGAGACGGACGCGGTGTAGTTCACGTTTGCGACCAGAACCGCCTTGCGCTGGTTCTGCCACAGCTCTTCGGAGTCACCGTCCAATGCGAAGGCGACGATCGCGACGTCGACGTCCCCGTTCGAGAACGCCTGGTCGATCACCTTCGGGTGCGATTCGAAATCAACGGCGTCGAAGTCGATGAGCTCCACCGAGGTGGCACCCTTCGCTTCGAGCTGCTTGACCGCAGCTTCGCGTCCCGGATCGCCGGGAAGTGCCGCCAGAATGACGCGGAGCGGCGCCTTCTTCAGGTATTCCTCACAGATGGCGAGGCCGATCTCGGAGGTTCCACCGAGAAGCAAAACGGTTTGCGGGTTACCTACAGCGTTGATCACAGTTCCAGCCTTCTGGACATATCGGAGGCGAAAACGCCTGTGGGGTCGTACTTGCGGCGCGTCGCGATCCACTCGTCGATGCGCGGGTACATGGCGTGGAAAGTTTCCGCGGACGTCCGCGAATCCTTGGCCGTGTACAGGCGCCCACCGAATTCGAGGACACGCTTGTCGAGTTCGGTGACGAACTCGTTCAGGCCCGGCTTGATGCGGAAGTCGACGCAGATGTTCCAGCCCGGGATCGGGAAGCTCAGCGGCGCCTGATTGCCCTCGCCGAACAGCTTGAACACGTTGAGGAACGAGTAGTGCCCGCTGCGCTGGATGTCGACGATGATCTTCTTGAACTCTTCGACCGCCTCCGGCGGAACCACGAACTGGTACTGCAGGAATCCGTTGGATCCGTACGCCCGGTTCCACTCACCGAACATGTCGAGCGGGTGGTAGAACTGCGTCAGATTTTGGACCTTGCCGCGGTACTTGCCGGACTTGCGGAACCAGACCTCACCGATCGCGGTGAAGTTGAACTTGTTGGCCAGCCCGTTGGGGAAGACGTCGGGGAACGTCAGCAACTGCGGCGCATCGAAGGCGAGCGGGTTCTTCTGCAGCTTGGCCGGAAGCTGGTCGAGCTTCGCCAGAGATCCGCGCGAGACTGCCGCACGGCCGAGCTTCGGGGGCGCGGAAATCGCGTCGAACCAGGCGCTCGAGTACTCGTAGTTGGCCTCGCTGCCGTCGCTGTGCAGCGCGATGGTCTCGTCGAGGCTGTTGGTGACGTCGCCGTCGGCGATGAAGTACGCCGTCTCGGTCGGTGTCATCTTGATGGTGGCGCGCAGGATGATGCCCGTCAGGCCCATGCCGCCGATCGTGGCCCAGAACAGCGCGGCCTTGGGATCGTTGCGCCCGCCCTTGGGGGTGAGAGTGCGAACCTTGCCGTCGGCCGTCAGCAGATCCAACGACACGACGTGGTTGCCGAAGCTGCCCGCGCTGTGGTGGTTCTTGCCGTGGATATCCGAGCCGATGGCGCCGCCGATCGTGACCTGGCGAGTACCCGGCAGGACCGGAACCCACAGGCCGAACGGCAGAGCAGCCTTCATCAGCTGGTCCAGATTCACGCCGGCGTCGACGTCCACCAGAGCGGTGTCGCGATCGATGCGATGAATGCGGCTGAGTGCATTCATGTCGATGACCAGCCCGCCGGCGTTCTGCGCCGGGTCGCCGTACGAGCGGCCGAGGCCGCGCGCGATGACGCCGCGTCGCAGATGCGAGGGCTTGGAATCGTTCTGTTCCGCAACCTGGGCGACCGCGTTCGCGATCACTTCCACGTCGGGGGTGGACAGCACCTGTGCGGTGGTGGCGGCGGTGCGTCCCCAACCGGTGAGGGTGCGGGCTTGGGTGTGGAGAGCCGGCTTCGGCGTCTCTTCTGCTGTCGTGGACATCAAGGTAGAGGTTACCTGGGAGTAGTGCCGACGGCTCCGACTCGAGTGGTTACTCTCGTCGTCGTGCCCGAAACACCTGCAAGTCACCAGCACGAACCCCACGTCCCGCTGCCCGTCGAGATTCCTGTCACGACGGACATCGCCGACGACGCGATGGACCTGAAAACGCAGATCGTCCGGTTCGTCGCGACGGGTGGGCTGTCGGCGGTCGTGGACTACGGGCTGTACGCATTCCTGTTCAAGGTCGTCGGCCTCGATCTGAGCGTGGCCAAGTCGATCAGCTTTATCGCCGGCACTACGACGGCGTATCTGATCAACCGGCGGTGGACGTTCAAGGCCGAGCCTTCTCGCGCCCGCTTCATCGCTGTTGTCGTGCTGTACGCGGTCACTTTTGCGGTTCAGGTCGGGCTCAACGCGCTGATGGTGCATGTGCTCGCCGACGAGTGGTGGCGCATGCCGCTGGCCTTCGTCATCGCGCAGGGCACCGCGACGGTTATCAACTTCATCGTTCAGCGGGCAGTGATCTTCAAGATCAAGTAACGGTTCGGGGTGGATTAGCGCATTCGTCCGGTTTCTCGAGAGAGAATCGACCCCATGATCATCGTTCTCGATTCTTCGGCCCTGACCAGGGGCGCACGGTTCGACGCCGCCATCGCCGACGCTCGCGCACTCGGACACCGCGTCGTCGTGCCGCGATTGGTCGTTCTCGAAGTTGCGAGTCGCTATCGCGAGGAATCGGCGGAGATGATCGCGGCCCTGAGCGTCCAGGCGCGCATGTACGACCGACTGGGATTGCGGCGCGACCTCACCAGATTCGTCGACGCAGCTCACGACAAGGCCGACGGCTATGTCGACGACGTGATTGAAGACCTCGTGGCGATCGGCGTCGAAGTGGTCGATCCAGTCGACGTGTCGCATCTCGAGGTGGCCGAGAGGGCGATCTCGCTGCGTCGGCCCTATACCGACAAGAAGAAGCGAGACGGCTACCCGGCGACGCTGAACTGGCTGACCGTGCTCGATCTCGCCGACCGCAACCCGGGCGTCGACGTCATCTGGGTGAGCTCCGACGCACGGGCATACGGCGACGGCGAAGACGGGGTCTGGCACGGCGATCTCGCGCGTGAACTGGCGTCGCGCGGTCTGGAGTATCGGGTCCGCTGGGCGTCGGACATCCCGGTGATCGACGGACCGGTGCAGGTGGAGCAGGTGGCGGAGGTCGAGGAAGCCGCTGAGGTCGCGCCCGAGGCCCCGGTTGCTAAGGGCTTCGTGGAGCCGGAAGCGGTGGTTCCAGCCGAGGTTCCCGAACCCGAGGTTCCGGCGGCGCCCGTCGTTCCGGAGGCACCGGCATCAGCTCCCGCACCCAAGCCCGTACAGCGTGCAGCGCGGACGAGAGTTGCGCCGCAGCGCATCGAGCCCGCCCCGAAAGCTCAGTCCGGTGGTCTGCGCGGTCTGGGCAAGGTCATCGGCGGGCGGAAACGAAAGGTCACGATCGTCGACGATCTCGACGAAGTCGACCTCTTCGGTGCCTGATCGCTTCTAATCTGGACAGATGTCTCTGTTGCCCTCAGTCAGTCGTAGGACCGGAACTCGATACGGCAGACCGAGTATCGAATCGCAGGTCCTCTACAACGCGTGTCGATGGATGCTTCGGCCCGTGGTCGGGATCGCGCCGCTGACGCCTGGCGCCATGCGCCGCGCCGCAGTTCTGGACTCGGCCGCGGGTGTACGCATTCCGTCCGGGATCGATCGGGAAGCGATTCGTTTTCCAGGTTTCGACGGTGAACTCGTCCGGACGGCAGGCTCGACGGCTGATCTGCGCGAGGGTGTAGTTCTCTACCTGCACGGCGGCGGGTTCATGTGCTGCGGGCTCAACACGCATCGGCCGGTCGTTGCCGGCATCGCCAAGCGAACCGGCCTTCCGGTCCTGCACATCGCGTATCGGCAGTTGCCGAGCACGAGCATCAGCGGGTCCGTCGACGACTGTCTGGATGCGTACCGGTGGCTCCTCGAACAGGGAGCCTTGCCGGAAAAGGTTGTCTTCGTTGGTGATTCGGCCGGAGGTTTCCTGGTCTTCGCGACGGCGCTTGCAGCAGTTTCCGCGGGGCTCGAGGTTCCGGCCGGTCTTGTCGGCCTCTCACCGCTCCTCGATCTCGATTGCACCACCAAATCGGTCCATGCCAACGCTCGACGCGACGTGATCGCCCCGGTGTCGGCATTGATGGCGATCGGAAAGCTTGGCGGACAGACGAACTCGCCCGTCGACGGCGATCTTGCAGCTTTGCCGCCGTCGTTGCTGATCGCCGCCGAATCCGAGGTGCTCAGAGTCGATTCGGAGGTGATGGCGCAACGGCTCGCCGCCGCGGGGGTGCCGTGCTCGCTGCAGATCTGGAACGGCCAGGTTCACGCGTTTCCCGCCGTCTGGCCTGGCTTGCCGGAGAGCCGGGCCGCGCTACGTGACGTTGCCAGGTTCATTCGCGCCAGGCTCGATGCGGTCCCGCCCCAGGTCGCGGGCGAAAGTTGTTCGGGAAGTTGAACTTCCGGTCCGGTTAGGGATTCTCGTGTCCTGACGTTGCGGTAGGTGCCATCGCGCGGGCATAGATCGATTCGAGCTCGGTTACTGCTGAACGTCGATCGACGTTGTCGGGATCGAGGCGATGTTGGAGGTTGATCCCGAGAGTGCCGGCCAGAAGGGTGACGGCAACCAACTCCGGATTGGCGACCGGGGTGTCGATCGAACGCAGGTAGTCCGCGTACAGCGTTCGCATTGCGACGTACTGCTCTGCGTAGGTCTCGCGGATGGTGGACCCGGGAATCACGGCTTCGATCAAGATGGTCGAGAAAATTCGTGCCTCGGGGTATGACATAAGTACGAAGTTGGCTTCGATCAATGCTTCGATTCCGGTCGCCGAGGGTGATGCCAACTCTGCGCGTAGCTTTTCCATGCCCCACCGGAATGCGTCCTCGACGACGGCTCGTAGAAGCCCGTCCTTCGATCCGAAGTGCCAGGCCACGGACCCTCTGCTGATACCGGATCTTTCTGCCACGGCTTGTACGGACATCGCGGTCGACCCGCCTTCGGCAGCCAGTTCGGCCGCGGCTTTCACCAGTCGCCGTCTGGTTTCCTCGGAAATCTCCTGCTTGCGTGTCGACGCCATTCGGTGTTCCTGCCTTCTTTCGTTCTCGAGTGCAGCCAATTCCGGCACGCGGTGACGTCGACGTGCCCGTCGGGGCCGAGACCTGCGCACCGCACTCATGCTACGAGGCCGGCCATCGACCGGCCGTATTCCTCTCGCGACACCCTCTTGCCTATGTTGATCGTCCAGTTCTATGCTGAGCGTCCAATAACTTAACGGAATGGGCGGACATGGAACTCATCGATCTGACTAGAACTCTCGATCCGGCCGATCGGGAATTGCTCCCCGAGGGTTTGAAGGCACTGGCTTCCGTCGTTGCCCCCTCGGTGACCTACTCGCACCCCGCGGGTGCCGGACGCGACGAGTTCGCGGCAGCACTGCAGTGCGGAGTTCATGATCTTCCGGACGGTGAGGGGTGGGGATCGGAGATGTTGAGTGAGTTCAACAGCCATCTGGGCACACACGTCGACGCGCCGTTGCACTACGGATCAACCTCGGAGGGTAAGCCTTCTCGCACGATCACAGACATCGCGTTGGATGAATTGTTCTGCGAGACAGTGGTGCTCGACCTGCGCGGCCGGTGCGAGGCGAATCAGCCGATCTCGGTGGACGCGCTGAAAGCTGCCCTGGCGGAAAACGGTGCGTCCGTTCCCCAGGATGGTGCCGTGTTGCTCCGTACCGGACAAGAGAGCTTCACCTTGGCTGATCCAGGGTTCTTTCAGTATCCAGGGATGAGTCGCGAAGGCACGCTGTTTCTCGCCGAGCAAGGCGCGAAGGTGCTGGGCACCGACGCTGCCGGCTGGGACTTGAGCTTTGCAGTCATGGCACAGAAATTTCGTGACACCGGCGACAACTCGGTTCTCTGGGACGGGCACCGGGCCGGACGCGAACGTGAAGTATTCATCGTTCAGCAACTGGCGAACCTCGCCGCGCTTCCGCCCTCGGGATTTCATGTGGCGTTTTTCCCGATCAAGCTTGCGCGAGCCAGCGCTGCCCCGGCTCGTGTGGTCGCGTTCGTCTGAGCAAAATTCCTGCCTCACCTAACGAACAATTCAGTGAAAGGTATTGACTCACAGTGAAACTTGCGACCGTCGAATACGAAAAGACCCAGCAGACGGCTCTGGTGACGGGCAGCGGCGAGCAACTGTTGTTACTCGAGCGAGCTCATCATGATGTGACGGGAAAACCGGCTCCAGAACTGGAAACCATGCAAACCATCATCGAAGGTGGTCCGGCGGCACGGGAGATCCTGGATCGGCTGGCAGACGAGCAGCCGGCAAGTGCGATCGTCGACGCGGGTGATGTGCGCTGGATGTCGCCGCTTCCTCAGCCGGTCCAGATCCGAGACTTCGGCTGCTTCATGGATCACTTCCGCAACGCTCGCGCCCGAATTCAAGGGGTCGCACTCGAGGACGTCGAACTGCCGAAGATCCAGTTGGAGCGCCCGCTGTATTACATAGCGAACCGATTGGCGGTGACCGGACACGAATCTGAGGTCGTGTGGCCCGAGTACTCGAGCCTGCGCGATTACGAACTCGAATTCGCCTGTGTGTTGGGGCGCGGTGGAAGCGACATCTCACGAGCGGATGCCCCTGCGCATATCTTCGGTTACACCATCTTCAACGATTTCAGCGCCCGCGATACTCAGCTCGAGGAGATCTCCACCGGACTCGGTCTCAGTAAGAGCAAGGACTTTTCGAACGCGAATGTCCTCGGCCCCTGGATCGTGACGGCCGACGAAGTCGGAGACCCGTACCAGCTCGAGATGACCGCGAGAATCAACGGAGACGAGGTGAGCCGAGGAACCAGCGCCGACATGGACCATCGTTTCGAGGACGTGATTTCGTTCGCCTCGACTTCCACGCGGCTGTACCCGGGTGAAGTCTTCTGTTCCGGCACCGTGCCGAGTGGATGCGGCTTGGAACACGGGCGGTTCCTCGAACCGGGAGACGTAGTCGAACTCGAGGTCGCCGGCCTCGGTGTATTGAGGAATCGAGTGGTGGCGTGAGCGGCGAAGTCATGGTTCTCGGTGTCGGCGCGACTCCCTTCGGGCGGCACGCGGATACCTCGGCCTCGGAATTGGCGGGGCGTGCAGCGATCGACGCCGTCGAAGACGCGGGCCTGACCCGCGGTGACGTCGGTGCAGTCTTCTACGCGACCGTCAGTCAGAAGGCGATCGACCGGCAGCACATGATCCCAGGCCAGATTGCCTTGAGGCCTTACGGTTTCGGTGGAGTCCCGGTCGTCAATGTCGAAAATGCCTGCGCCGGCGGGGCAACGGCACTCTGGCTGGCGATCGCCCACGTTCGCGCCGGTCTGTCCGAGGTCGCATTGGCGGTCGGGGTGGACAAGCTGGTGTGCTCGGATCCCGCTCGAAGTCTGGAGGTGTTCGACGGTGCACTCGACGTTGCGCATCGCGACGAGACGCTCGCCGGCCTTGCCTCACTCTCCGCTCCGGTGCCGGGTGAACTCGGATCGCAGGGTGAGCGGTCGGTGTTCATGGAGATCTACGCTTCTCTTGCTCGGGCGCACATGGAGAGATTCGGAACGACCGAGTTCGAACTCGCGTCCGTAGCAGCCAAAAATCATGCGCACTCCGTGCACAATCCGTGGTCGCACTTTCGCAAACCCTTCACTGTCGACGAGGTGCTTGCCGCGAGGCGAGTCGCGTGGCCTCTGACCGTTCCGATGTGTTCGCCCGTCAGTGACGGTGCGGCGGCAATTGTTGTGACCACTGCAGACTTTGCGCGAAGGCATGATTCCTCTCGGCGGGCGGCGCGGGTACTCGGTTGCAGCTTGGTGTCAGGCACGGATCGGGCCGCAGATGACGTCGAGAGTCACATCGGTCGCCGAGCGGCAATGAGCGCATACGAGGAAGCCGGAGTCGGGCCAGGCGATGTGGATGTGGCAGAGGTCCACGACGCCACGGCCTTCGGTGAAGTACAGCAGGTCGAGAATTTGGGGTTCTGCCCGATCGGTGAGGGCGGCGCGTGGTCTGCGTCCGGTGCGAGTTCATTGGGAGGCGTGCGTCCGGTCAATCCGTCAGGTGGGCTCGAATCCCGTGGTCATCCGGTCTCGGCAACGGGACTAGCGCAGGTCTTCGAACTTGTCACGCAGTTGCGTGGACAAGCAGCGCGGCGACAGGTTCCCGGGGCTCGAATCGCGGTCGCAGAGAACGGCGGAGGTCTCTACGGCATCGAGGAAGCCGTCGCCGCGGTCACGATCTTGGGAGGGCCACGATGAACGCGGACATGATGAACGATGAACCGATGGCGCCAGGCTTGCACGAGCAAGCGGGATATGCGGATCTGATTCTGTCGGCGCTGCGACGCCGACCAGACCACATCGCGTTTCGATTCACGGATCGGAACGGTGATCGGGCCGAGCTGACATATCGGCAGACCGCGGAACAGATCGAGCGGATTGCAGGTGTCCTCAGTAGCCTCGCTCTGCCGGACGGAGGCGGGGTAGCCCTGCTTGCGGGTCCGTGTCCTGAAGCATTCACGGTCATGGCGGCAGCGTGTCTGGCGGGCGTGCGCTACACGGCACTCCATCCGCTCGCGACCGAAGAGAACGACAGGATGGTGCTGAAAGACAGTGGTACCGATCTCCTGTTGGTTGCCGACGGACAGTTCCAGACGCGCGCCGAAGCGGCGCAGACTCGAGTGATGTCACTGTCAGCCCTCGAATCAGCGTGTGAATTGGCTACGGCGGGAACAGGTTCAGACTTCGGCGGTCAGGGTCGAGCTTTGTATCTCTTCTACACCGGTGGAACTACCGGTGAGCCGAAGGGCGTCATGCTCAGGGACCGATCTTTGGTCGCCAATGCCTGGGCCTGCACCACGTGGGAGTGGCCGGCTGATACCACCATGCTGCTCACCACGCCGATGTCTCATGCTGCCGGTCTGCTCGTCGCACCCGGTCTGCAGCGAGGTGCAAGCTTCGAGTTGCACAGGTCGTTCGACCCGGACAGGGTTGTCGACGCAATCGAAAATGACGGAGTCACAGCTACATTCGTCGTTCCTACGATGCTCTACGCCTTGCTCGACCATCCACGCCTGTCGGATGCGAATCTGTCCGGGCTGAACTGGATGCTTTACGGTGCTGCACCCATCGACCCCACCAGGCTCGCGCAGGCAGGGGCGGTGTTCGGGCCGATCCTGAGCCAGCACTACGGTCAGGTCGAAGCCCCGAATGCGTTGACGGTGCTCGATACACGTGAGCACACGGACGATCCCGCAGTTCTGGGGAGTTGTGGGCGCGCGATGCCAGGTGTCGAAGTGGTGTTGTTCGACGAGCAGGGAAACGAGACCGCGACGGGCGTACCCGGCGAGCTTTGTGTGCGAGGTCCGCTCGTGATGGACGGCTATTGGAACAAACCTGAACAAACCGCTGCAGCGCTCGCGAATGGGTGGTTGCACACCGGCGACGTTGCTCGGATCGACGAAACTGGGCTCATCTCGATCGTCGACCGCATCAAGGACACGATCATCAGTGGTGGATTCAACGTCTACCCGCGCGAAGTCGAGGACTCACTCGGACATCATCCCGCAGTGGCCGCCTGTGCAGTATTCGGTGTCCCCGATCCTCAATGGGGAGAAGCGGTTACCGCGGCAGTCGTACTGAAGACGGGATGGTCGGTCACGCCCGAGCAGCTCGTCGCACACGTGAGATCACACAAGGGCCCGATCTGGGCGCCCAAGGAGATTTCAATTGTGGAAGCGTTGCCGCTCACTGCTTTGGGGAAGGTCGACAAGAAGGCACTCCGAGGCGCTTCACAGACCTAGAGACGCGACAACTGCCCGTGCGAGGGCGTCGGCAGATCCCGGGGCGAATGGCAGAAAGAGTTCGGGCTCGATCAATTCCACTTCCATGAGCAGTGGTTGATCCACCGGCCCACGACGTCCACACGCGCATAAAGCAATTCGCCGGGACCGCAAGGGGTTGCGGCCAGCGCCGCGTCGGCCACCGCGAGTTCGGCGGTGGACGGTTCGTGGACGTGGTTGGTTCCGCCGTGGAACTCCTGCACGCGGAAGTCGTTGGTGGCCGGGATCTTCCGGACGGCGTGGGAGTAGCGTCCGCCGAGGTGGATGATCGAGCGCTCGCCGTCTACGACATCCGAGATGAAGGGCTGGACCAGAGCGTCGTTGCCACTCTCGAGGATTGAACTGAGGTGAGCGTGGGCCTGCTCGGACCCGGCGGCAAACTTTCCCACTCCGACAGCGCCGGCGGACACTGCAGGCTTGACGATGACGTCGGCACCCTCGAACGAAGGGAGGGTGAGTGTTTCGCTCTTTCCGGCAGCGATCACAGCGGTTGGGACGATAGGTACGCCGGCCGCGGCAAGTTCGGTGAGGTATCCCTTGTGGGCGTTCCACTCGACGATCGGGAGCGGGTTGGCGATCGGGGCGGTCAGCTGATCGAGAACGGCAAGAAATTCGTCGAGGCGCTGGGTGTAGTCCCAGGTCGACCGGATCAGAACCAGGTCGGCGTCGATATCGAGGAGGGACGGGCTCGACCACGGCGCCATCGTCGACGCGATGCCGTAGGAGGTGAGAGCTTCCATGACGAGTTTGCTTTCGACATCCGCCTCGCGGGCGGCGCCGTCACAGGTGAGCAGGAGAACCGTGGTCATGCCACGATGCTTTCACGGCTGGCGCCTTGTACGACTAGCGAGGTGGCCCCTCGTCGAGGACCAGGGAACCGGTCCCGGGTTGCCCCGTTGCGTCCACCCACGTCACTGCGACGGTGTCGCCGGGGCGGCGCGAGCTCATCGCCGCGTTGAGATCAGCGGACGACGCGATCCGGCTGCCACCGAACTCGGTGATGACCGCACCTTTGATCAGCCCCACCCGCTCGGCCGGCGAATCGAAGCTCACGGCAACAACTTCCGCGCCGGCCGGCATCTCCGCGTGATCCTTGACTGCGACACCGAGCACGGGCGTCGGTCCCACACGCACGGTTTCGGAGGAGCGGCCACTGAGTACCTGCTCGACGATCGGCAGCGCGGTGTCGATCGGTATCGCGTAGGACTGAGGCGCCGGCGAGGTTTCGGTGCGGTCGGTGACGGCGTTGCCCGCGCTGCTGACGCCGATCAGCTCGCCAACGGCATTGACCAGGGGGCCACCGGAATCGCCAGGCCGGATGTCCGCGTCCACCTCGATGAGGCCCTTCAACTGGTTTCGCGATCCGTCGGACACGTTGCGGGTGTTGACGGTGACACCGAGGTTGGTGATGACGCCGGGAGCTGGGACGGGTACTCCGCCGCCTTCCGCATTTCCGATTGCGGTGACGGAATCCCCACGAGTGGCTTCTGCTGATTTGCCGACCACAGCCACCGGCAGATCCGTGGCGCCCGCGAGTCGAAGGACGGCAAGGTCGCTGACGCTGTCGTACCCGAGGATCTCGGCGTCGTAGATCAGTCCGTTGGACATGCTGACGGCAGTGACGTCCGAGGCTCCGCTGATGACGTGGTGATTCGTGAGCACAACTCCGTCAGGGGAGAGCACGATCCCGGTTCCGGCGGTGGTGGTGAATCCGGCCGGCGCGGTGATGGTGACGATGGTGGGGACCACCTGGGCCGAGAGCTCCTCCGGGGTGAGCGGAACAACCGACGCCGGTGGGGTGGTCGTGATGACGGTGACGGGGGCGGACTCGATCGTGCCAGGCGTCAGAGGCGGTGCGACCAGTGCGAGGGCGCCGAGTCCGGCTGCGAGAACGGCGGCCGTCCACAGACCGCGTCTGCCCGCACGTTTGGTCATCCAGCCGTCCGTCCCGCCGGTCGTCATCCCATCGAGTGTGAAAGGTGAAGATTACCCAACCGGCAACGATCAAGACATGCGATGGCGCAACAGCATGTAGACGCCGCGACGCATGAACGAGGTGGCGAGTGCGCGTGCGTCGCCGATTCGGACGTCCATTGCGGAGACGAGAGTCGGATCCGATTCCCGGAGATCTTTGTGGAATGCCGCTGCCTGGCGTGCCTGATCCTTGGCCAGACGCACACTCCACTGTCCGGCGTTGACGCGGAAGGACGCGAGGGGCTTGGCGATCGCATAGACGTCGCCTTGGAGTGCGACGGCGGTGTACGTGGCTTCGTCGATGACGTACGGGTTGGTGTCGTCCCACCATCCGATGGCCTTCAAGGCGGATCGCTTCATGAGTACACATCCGGGCTCGCCGAAGATGTTCGCTCCCGCCGTTACCGTCTTTCGGGCCGCGTCGCGCCCGGTGACCCGTCCCTTCAGCCCTGCAAGTCCGCGCGCGGAGAGGATGGTCTTTCCGTTTGCATCGACCAGTTTGCGTTGCGAGGCCACGAGTACCACCGAGGGGTGCTCGTCGAAAGCCGCGACCTGTTCCGCCAGGCACTCGGGGTAGATGGTGTCGTCACCGCACACCAGTTTCAGGAGCTCTCCGTTCGCGGCTTCGCTGACCCGGTCCCAGTTTCGCTTCGCTCCGCCGCCGGCCTCGGTCGACAGGATCTCGATCCGCGGATCGTCGGCGTATCGCGCCAGGACCTTGACGGTGTCGTCGGTCGACGAATGATCCGAGATGATCAGTTCGAAGTCCTGGTAGGTCTGATTCAGGATCGAGTCGATCGTCTCGGCAATGTAGTCGGCATTGTTGTAAGCCGGGACGACGACGGAAACACGCGGAGTCATGAGTTGCCTGTTCTCTTGTTTCGACTGAACGAGAAATCGCGGTAACCGAAGAAGCTTGCTGTTGCGGTTACCGCAGTGATGACGAGTTGTGACGGGATGGGAGGAAAGTGCAGGACCGAGACCGCGACGGTCATCAGCGCGAGGTTGATCACGAAGGCTCCGAAATTGACGACGACGAATCGCCAGAAGTCACGGAGGAAGTGACCGCGAACTTCGAAGACCAGGTAGCGGTACATCGCAAAAGCGCACAGCAGGTTGCAGACGTACCCGGCAACGATCGCGAAGTGGTAGCCGAATTCATCGCCGAGCGCGATCTGCCAGGCAATGAACCAGGCGGTTCCGAGCGCCGTGTTGACGCCACCGACGAGCAGAAAGGCAAGGGCCTGATTCTTGACGACGCGCATCAACGGACCCGGCCTGCCGGTCATTCCGGCGGGGGGTGTTGCAGTCGAATCCGGTGAAGCCATCAGCCTTCGCCGAACGTGGGCAGCAGCCCTGCCGACACGGCATCTTGAAGCGACGGTGCCGCTGTGTCCTTCGCGGAGAGCGTGATGTTCAGGGGCTCACCGCTGCGACCCACGGTGGGCCAGTCGATCGCTATGTCGGGATCGAGGGGGTGAACTTCGTGCTCACGTTCGGGGGCGTATCCCGTCGAGCACAGGTAAACCACTGTCGAGTTGTCCTCGAGGGACAGGAAGGCGTGCCCGAGCCCTTCGGACAGAAAGATCGCTCGGCGGTCGACGTCGTCGAGAAGGACCGAATCCCACTGGCCGAAGGTCGGCGATCCCACGCGGAGGTCGACGGCGATGTCGAGTATCGCGCCTTTGACACACGTGACGTACTTGGCCTGTCCGGGAGGGACGTCGGCAAAATGGATGCCTCGTAGGACGCCGGCAGCCGAGACCGAGCAATTGGCCTGCTGAAGGTCGAGGGTGCGGCCGGTGATCTCGGAGAATCCGGGTTCACGGAACCACTCGAGGAAGACTCCACGGTCGTCGCCGAACTGTTTGGGTGTGAATTCCCAGGCCCCTGGCACTTTCAGTTCGCGATACTGGCTCATCACGTGAGTATCTGCCATGTCACCAGTCCTTGCCGCGGTCGAGAAGTTCGAGAAGGTATTTTCCGTATCCGGATTTGAGGAGCTTCTCAGCACGAATGCGTAGCTCGTCGTCGGTGATGAATCCGTGCCGCCACGCAACTTCTTCGGGCGCGCCGATCTTGAGTCCCTGACGCTCCTCGATCGTGCGCACGTAGTTCGATGCGTCGAGAAGCGAATCGAAAGTTCCGGTGTCGAGCCACGCGGTGCCGCGAGGAAGTACTTCGACCTGGAGGCGACCAGCTTCGAGGTACGCACGGTTGACGTCGGTGATCTCGTACTCGCCGCGTGCCGATGGTTCGAGGTCCTTGGCGATGGCGACAACGTCGTTGTCGTAGAAATACAGGCCAGGCACCGAATAGTTGGAGCGCGGATTCGCCGGCTTCTCCTCGAGCGAGACGGCTTTGCCTTCGCGGTCGAACTCGATGACTCCGTAAGCCGTGGGGTCCGAAACCCAGTACGCGAATACGGCGCCACCGTCGATGTTCTCGAAACGCGTGAGCTTACTGCCCAGACCTGGGCCGTAGAAGATGTTGTCGCCGAGGACGAGGGCCGCGGATTCCGAACCGATGTGGCCGGCTCCGAGTACGAATGCTTGTGCGAGACCATTCGGCTCGTGCTGGATCTGGTAGGTCAGGTCGACGCCGAACTGCGAGCCGTCGCCGAGCAACCGCTGGAACTGCGGTGCGTCGTCTTCTGTGGTGATGATCATGATGTCGCGAATCCCGGCCAGCATCAGGGTGCTGAGTGGGTAATAGATCATCGGTTTGTCGTAGACGGGGACCAGCTGTTTGCTCACGCCGAGCGTGATGGGGTGCAACCTCGACCCCGTGCCGCCCGCCAGAATGATTCCGCGCATGCCTCGAAGTGTTCCAGTGTTCGCTGGAGAAACAAATCTCGGGCGCACGGTATCGTGCGTGGCCGGTAGATAGATCGGTTCGATTCGGTGATCGTGGAGGCGCAAACGTGAGAGTTCTCGTGACTGGCGGTGCAGGCTTCATCGGCGCCAATTTCGTCCATCAGACGGTGGCAGAGCGCCCCGACGCCGAGGTCACGGTGCTCGATGCGCTGACCTACGCGGGCAACAAGTCTTCGCTCGATTCGATAGCCGACCGCATCACGTTTGTTCACGGCGACATCACCGACGCAGTTCTCGTCGACGAACTGGTGGGCGCTGCCGACGTCGTCGTTCATTTTGCTGCCGAGTCCCACAACGACAATTCGCTCGCTGATCCGTGGCCGTTCGTGCAGACCAACATCGTGGGAACCTTCACGCTCCTGCAGGCTGTGCGCAAGCACGACGTCAGGTATCACCACATTTCCACCGACGAGGTGTACGGAGACCTCGAACTGGGCGATCCGGACCGTTTCACGGAGTCGACCGCGTACAACCCGTCGAGCCCCTACTCGTCGACGAAGGCATCGAGCGACATGTTGGTGCGCGCGTGGACCCGTTCGTTCGGCGTCCGGGCCACCCTGTCGAACTGCTCGAACAATTACGGCCCTTATCAACATGTCGAGAAGTTCATCCCGCGGCAGATCACCAATGTTCTCGCCGGATTGCGTCCCAAGTTGTACGGCGACGGTTTGAACGTCCGTGACTGGATCCATGTCGACGATCACAACAGCGCGGTCTGGGCGATCATCGACGGTGGCCGGATCGGTCAGACCTACTTGATCGGCGCTGACGGTGAGGTGAACAACCGAACTGTCATGGAGTCGATTCTGCAGATATTGGGCCGTGGCGCCGACGAGTTCGATTTTGTCACCGACCGCCCGGGGCACGACGTGAGGTACGCGATCGACTCGAGTCTGCTCCGGAAAGAACTTGGCTGGTCCCCGCGCTACGAGGACTTCCGCAGTGGTCTGGAAGCGACGATCGACTGGTACCGCGACAACGAACAGTGGTGGCGTCCGCAGAAGGACGCGACCGAGCAGGCATACGTGGCAGCCGGCGAGAAGACCACTTCCTAGCGTGCAGCCAGATTGCGGCGGATGGAGTCGAGGGTCGACGCTATCCCGGCAGGCAACGGGCGATGTGTGCGCTGGTCCAGATCAGTCCACACGATCGATCGCAGCCGTAGGTCTCGGGCTTGCGCCGAAGCGAGTGGAGAACTGGCGAGCACAACGTTGGGGCGTTTTCTGAAGACGGTGTGGCACGCGCCGAGGATCGCCCCGATGGTGACGCTGCGTCCGGACGCGTAGATCTTGGTGACCGTCGGTTCCTGCGACGCTTCCGCTCGGGTGAAGCTGTCGACCACCATTTCGGCCGCGTCGGAGACGTAAACGTAGTCCCGAAGCGTGTCCATGGGAACGTAGATCGAAATGGGCATCGACAGCAGATAGCCTCGGCAGAGGTGCGAAATCAGGCCTTGGGGTTTCGCCAGATTCTGACCCGGGCCGTAGAGATTTGCGAATCTTCCTATGACAGTCCGGGTTCCGCTTCTGGAGCCGAATTCGCGAACAATCGATTCGGCATCGAGCTTTGCTCGCCCGTAGTCGGCCAGTGGATTGGTCGCGCTTGTTTCGGTGTGCGGTGCTCCGGGAGCTCCGGCGTAGACGCCGCCGGCAGACGAAGCGTGGAAGACGGTCCCGACGCCTGCGTCCGCCGTCCCCAGCTCGTCGAGAACGTCCTTCATGAGTTGGTTCTCGCGAGCGAATTCGTCACTGCTCGTACCGTTCACACCTGCACCGGCGCACCACGCCATTCGCCACGGGCCGCCGGCGGCGTCAGTAACCAGTTTCCTGGCATCGGCGAACAGGATTTCTCTGGCCAGAGCGGGTTCGCCCCACGGGACGCGGCTGGTGCGGATGTCGGCCCCACGGCGCTCGAGTTCGCGGGCCACGGAGCTGCCGAGGAGGCCGCCGCTGCCGACTACCCACGTGGGGACATTCATTGTTACGCGGGTGGCTCGGTGGCGTTCCGGCGCCCCAACGGGCCTGACGCGGGGTCGCTGACGATGAGGTACGGCGGCTTTCCCATTGCCGTCTTGACTGCGACACCGATGTATTCGGCGATCACACCCAACGAGAAGAGCACTGCCCCGAAACCGAACAGCATCACGATCATCGTCGACGCCCATCCCCGTACCTCGACGCCGGCGTCGAAGAACACGTACGACGCCAATACGTAGAGGACGATGACGAGACCGCCGACAGCGAACAGGAAGCCGATCAAGCTGACCATTCGCAGGCCCTTGGTGCCGCTGGAGAGAACCATTCGCCAGAAATGCGACAGCAAGCTTCTGAGGTGATATCCGGATGCGCGTCCGCGTTCCTCACGCAGTTGAACCGGGCTGGTGGTGACCTCTCCCGCGATCCAGCCCAGAGCCACGTCGAGGTAAGCCTCGGATCCGGCGTATGCGGCGACCGACCGTCCGACCTCTCCGAGGACCAGTCGGAAGCTCTGATACTTCACGGAGTTCTCGGACGAGAGAATTTTGGTGGTCAACCATTTCGACGACTTCGACGCCGCGTTGCGTAGCGCACCGTGGGGTGCCGCGTTCACGGGCTGCGCGTAGACGAGGGTGGCCTGTTGATCCAGTGCAGTGTCGAGGAGTCCACCGATGTCGGCCGGGTCGTGCTGGCCGTCTTCATCCATGGTGACAACCCATTCGCCACCACTCGACGCCATTCCCGCCAGTGTTGCCGGATGTTGGCCGAAGTTGCGCGAGAGCCAGATGGGTCGGATGAAGTCATGTTGTCTCGCGAGTTCACGGATGACCGCAGCTGATCCGTCCGGACCGTGGTCGAAGACGAGAAGGACTTCTTCGACGACCAACAGCCGCCCGCCGGGAGTGGTCTGGGTTTTCGTCAGGGGAAGTATCTCGTCGATGAGTGCATTGAGAGTGTGTTCGCCCTGGTAAACCGGCACGACGACGGAAATTCGGTGCGGTTGCACCGACTCGGGTGTGCCATCGGTCTTCACAGGCGGGGAGTGTATACGTCGCCGAGGGTCGGCTTCTCGGCGTGGGGGCGTACATGTCGGAGAATCGTGAAGTTATGATCCGGATCACTCGACGAAAGTGAGTCTCCAGTGGCCGAGTTCGAAGATCACACCAACGATCGACGCGAGAACAATCGCGAGAACACAGGCCTTCCTGGGAGAGCCGATACGGGTAGCGGTGATACCACCGACACCGAGTACACGGCTCGGTTGCGTGAGCTTCAAGGCGCCAAATGGAAGCGCGTTCTGAACGTGCAAGCGCCGTATCAGTGGAATATCCGACGTTTCCTCGGCGGCCGGAAGGTGCTCGACGTCGGCTGCGGGATCGGCCGAAATCTGCGAAATCTTCCCCCTGGCAGTGTCGGGGTGGACCACAACGAACATTCGGTGGAGTTCTGTCGATCGCTCGGGTTCGAGGCGTACTCATCTGCGGAATTTCACTCCGAATGCGATGAGCGAACCTTCGACGGAATGCTGATGGCGCATCTCCTCGAGCACCTGCCGGCGGGAGAAGCTTCCGGCATCGTCGCCGAGTACCTTCCATTCCTGGAACCGGGTGCGACCGTCATGCTGATCTGCCCTCAGGAACGTGGCTTCGCCAGCGATCCCACGCATACCGTCTTCCTCGACGGCGTCGACCTCGAAAAGATCTGTGCGGACAACGGTCTTGTAGTCAGGCGCTCGCTGTCGTTCCCGTTTCCGCGGTGGATGGGAAAGCCGTTCATCTACAACGAGTCTGTGGTGATCGCGGAGGTCCCGTCCCGGCTCTGACGCCTGTCGCGGTAGTAGATCACGGAGAGGCCGGCAAGGATAACGAGCCCGAAGCCCATACCGACATAGCCGATCCTCTGTCCTGGGGAACGGAAGTTGATCACCAGTTCCGCGTTGTCGGTGCCAGGCGGCAGATCGACGTAGAGGTACGTTCCGCCAAGGCCCTTGGTCGGGATGGGTTCGCCGTCGAGGGTCGCGGTGTAGCCCGGCCATGCCAACCGTGCGAATACCACGCTGCCACCGCCCGGTGAACTGACTCGCACACGCTCGTTCTTGACGCTCATGTACTCGGACTGTGCGTCGGCATTGACAGTTGCCGACACACGGCCCGGTTGACCGGAGATCGGGCCGGCGTCGCGTTCGAGGATGTAGATCTGGTCCTGGGCGACCTCGGGCACTTCTGCCCAGTGCCACCCGGGTGGGGCGGGTTCGTTGTCAGCGCCCGGGTACTGCTTCCGTTGAAGGACGACGCGGTCGAGCAGCATCAGGTCTGCGCTGGTTCGACCGGTGTATTCATCCGGCCTGAACACGTTTCGGTAGGCGTCGTCGCACGTCGACCCGTCGAATCCCATACACAGCAGCGAAGCGAAGTCCGCGTGGCCGACCGGGGTGTACGCGTTGACGTAGTCGAGATCGAGCACCTTGGCGTAGTTTCCGTACACCTGCGAAGTCCACGGGAGTTCGGTTGTTTCGGCGTCGATTCGGATCAGTGCGCGATTGCCGAGCTGAAGGGTCGTGCCCGGGAAATCCGGAAAGTTCGCCTTGGCTTCGGATTGGCTGGTCGGCAGGTACCACTTGTTCAGCGCCTGGGGATACGCGATCACTTGATACAGAGTCACCGGAGCGATGGTGAGAATCAGTAGACCTGCGATCGCCGGGGCGCCGTATCTACGACCGAGGTAGATGGCGAGTGCTCCGACGGCGATGATCACGACAGCCCAGGTGAGATGCCGGATGAAGTACTGCGGACCCGAAGAACTGGCGCGAATCATCAAGACGAACACGATCAACGATGCAGCGATGACGCGTGATCGCAGTTTGTCCAAAGTCCCGAATCGGCTCAGCAGCACACCGAGTAGTACCAGGGAGAACACCGCGACGAAGGGAAGTAGTCGTGCCGGCCACCGAATCTGGCCGATGTCGCTGGGGCCCGCGGTGAACAGCAGAATGAAGGCCAACAGCAGCAGCGGGGTCACCAACTCTCGCAGCGAACCCTGTGCTTTCCGCCAGCCGATGAATGCCAGTGCCGGTATCGCGAACCAGGCGATGTAGGTGATCGGTGCGTAGGTGGTTTCGCCCGTCCAGGACTCGATGCTCGAGACGGACGACGGAATACTCGCCGTGAGTGTTTCCGACCACGGTGCCGTCAGGAAATTGTCGTTGAACGTACCTTCTTCGCCGGTGCGCCATGTGACGGCCGAGGAGAGCAGACCGGGAAGAAAGGTGATCGCGCCGCAGGCTGCGGCCGAGACGCCGACCAGTCCGAGCTTCACTGTTGTCCGCCACTGCGGACTGCGGACGTATTCGCCCACCATCAGTGCCCCGACGGTCACTCCGGCCATCAATGCCGCATGGACGTATCCGACGCTGATCGCGAGATAGAGGAAGACGAAGACGGGTATCGGCCCCGACCGGCCGCGGGCATAGCGAATTCCGCTGGCCCACGCCTGCACCACCCAGGCCATTCCGATCACCGAGGTAACCCACGACGGGTACTCGAAGTACAGGGTGAACCCGGCAAAGGGCACTGCGCTTCCGGCGACGGCCGCCCAGTAGGGGCGCGCGCCGTATTCGAGGCAGACTCGATAGACGCCCCATCCGAGGATGATCGCGAATGCCAACTTCACCAGCGTGGCCAGCAAAGCGAGATTGTCGACGGACGGTGCGATGTAGTTGATGAAGATCTGGACCGGGTTCCACAGCCCACCCTGACCCTCGACCGGATAGTTTCCAGCCATCCACTGATCCAGAACCAGCGAGGGGAATTGTCCCTCTCGCATCAGATGGCCCAGCTGAACCCAGTTGCCGACCGCACCGGATTCGGTGTCGTCGACATAGAAGTAGCGAGGGTCCACCGTGACGATCGCGAAGAATGCGAGGCACACGACTGCTGGGATCACAGCGCCCCAGCTCCAGCGTTCCCGACGGGTGGGAGCGGGTAGTTCGAGTGTCAAGGGATCTCCAGGTCGCACGGGTGGATGCACCAGAGACAGTAGCCGAGGCTGTGTTTTCGAGTTTCGGGGGTAATTCCACCTCGGATACCCTGCGAGTGACAGGTACAGCTTTTTCAAGATTCACGTAGGAGTCATATGCCCGAGCAGGTAAAGGTGGGGGTGCCGGAGAACGGGCAGGTCATGGCTCGCCGTTTGGTGGTCCAGCGCGGCGTGTTCGTCGGAATGTCGCCGATAGTCAACGACGACCTGTACGTCGAGTTCCGGAAGGGCTCCGGTGAGCGGACCCGGCACCGAGTCGCTCTGGACAAGGGCGCACGTATCAGCACCAACACCTATTTCGGGCGTTTCGCTGCCAGCTACTGGCAGCGGTGGACGACTGTCACTGAGGTCGAGGCTTCGCTGCGGATCGAGAGCGAGGGTCGGTTCCGCGTCCGGATGGTTGCTTCGGATATCGCCGGGCATCGCCGTATTCTCGAGACCCGCGACGGATCGGGGTCCTCGGAGGTCACGTTGACCACATCGTTGGACAAGTTCGTCGACGGCGGCGCCCTCTGGCTCGAGGTGGATTCTGTCGACGCTCCGATGACGATCGACCACTTGGAATGGACCGTGGCCGCTCCGGAGACGGTTCGCCCGGTCTCGGTGGCGATCTGCACCTTCAATCGGGCCGACGATTGTGCCGAGACTGTTGCTGCACTGGCTTCCGATGCCACTGTGCGTGACCTCGTCAGCTCCGTGTACGTCGTCGATCAGGGTAACGACCTGGTGAAAGATCGGGCGCGCTTCGTCGAGGCGGCAGACAAGCTCGGTGAGAAGCTGAAATATCTGCAGCAGCCGAATCTCGGCGGAGCGGGCGGTTTTTCACGTGGGCTTTTCGAGGCTACATCCGAGGGGGCAGATCTCGCCGACGTCATCCTGATGGACGACGATATTCTCTGTGAACCAGAAACAGTGTTGCGCCTCAACGCTTTTGCGAATATGACGGTGGAACCGACATTGGTGGGTGCGCAGATGATGTATCTGCTCAATCCCGATTTCCTCAATGTCGGTGCCGAAGACGTAGATCTGAAGACTCTCCATCACGGGCAACGAGTGCCCAAGGCTCTCATCAACACGAGCATGCTCAAGAAGCGTCAAGAGCGTCGAGTCGATGCGGGATACAACGCCTGGTGGACGTGCCTGATCCCCGCCGAAGTTGTCGAAGCCATCGGGTTACCCGTTCCGATCTTCTTTCAGTGGGATGACGTCGAGTACGGAATCAGGGCCCGGAAAGCAGGGTTTGTCACCGTCACGTTGCCCAACGCCGCTGTGTGGCATGCCGATTTCTATTGGAAGGACTTCGACGACTGGGCCCGCTACTTCAGTACGCGTAACTCCCTCGTCGTCGGGTCTTTGCACAGCGATCTCGACACCAAGGGACTTTCACGTCAGTTCTTCCGCCAGATTTCCGAATTCCTCGTCGGAATGCAATACGGCCTTGCCTTCACGACGTTGAAGGGCATCGAGGATTATCTCGACGGTCCGGAAGCGTTGCGGGACGGCGGCATCGAGGCCATGGCAAGCATCCGTGCCGGCCGAGCGCAGTATGCCGAGACGATCAAACACGATGCGGCTACCGCCCCGATCGCCTCGAACGAACTCCACACCGAGCGTGCCGGTGGTGAACCGAGCCTGATGCGAGTGATTCTGGCCAAACGTGGGTTGAATCAGTGGCTGGGGCGCACCCGTGGCGGTTTGGTCAATATTCCGCGCGAGGATGCGCACTGGTGGCACATCTCGCAGTTCGACCATGTAGTCGTCACCGATGCTTCGCAGTCGGGGGTACGTATCCGGCAGCGAGACAAGGCTACGGCGCGTGCTCTCTTGATCCGAACGGTGAAGCTACTGCGTCGATTCCAGAAGGAAGCACCTGCCGTGTCGGCGAAGTACCGTGCTGCGATGCCGGAACTCACGAGTCGAGAGAACTGGGCACGTCTGTACGAGAAGTGATTCTCAGCTGGTGATCTCGACGATGACCTGCTCGTTGTCGACGGTGTACCCGAGGTATTCGAACGAGATGCCGGTGCGTGTGACGAACTCCGTCCACGCCCGGTATTCGTGCTGCTGCCATCCGGGATAGTTGAAGAACTCGTCGAAGACGACGATCGACCCGGGGACCAGTCGGTCGCCGAGGAGATCGAGCACGGTCTTGGTGGACGAGTAAAGGTCGGCGTCGAGGTGCAGGAACGCAACGGGGCCGGATTCGTCGTTCAGGAACGAGGGCAAGGTGTCCTCGAAGAGGCCCGGAACAAGTTGCGCTCCAGGCACTTCGGGGATGGATTCCTGAGCGAACTCGCCGACCGGGAACCCGGTGCGCCAGGTCTCCGGAAGGCCGGAGAACACGTCGAAACCTGCGACGGTCCCCTCGCGTTCGGTGAAAGCCTCCGCGACGATCCTGAGTGTGGTTCCGCTGGCAACACCGAATTCGAGTGCCATGCCGGGGATTTCGATCAAGCCCAGTGCATGGCGCAGCGTGTCGTGCGGGTGGCCGAATGTCTCCGCGACTCGAAGGTGTTCGAGGATGAACTCGGCAGTCGACGCTGTCGCTTCTAGATCCACGGCGTAGGCCAGATCCCGACGCTGGCGAAATTCCAGCTCGTCGATCCTGGACCGGAGGCCCGCGATGTCACCGCGGGCCTCGGCCAGTTCGTCACGTGAGAGTGCCAGCGCGTCGAGGATCTGCTGCGTGCGATCGGCGTTGCGACGGTCGGCGGTCTCGACCACCTCGGATACCGCACGCTGAAGCTTGGTCCTGGCGCTGGAACGGAACCGCTCGAACATGGCAACCTCTCGTCGGGATCACCTCCATGCTGCCAGGCTTTGTTCGCTACCGGTTCCGACCGCGGTAGTGACTCTTGAGATGTCGGGAGATCACCTTGATCTCCCGCGTCCTCTCTGCCTGCAGACGAGCATTGCTTCGGGCGGCGTTCCACGCGTTCTCTCGCTG
This sequence comes from Rhodococcus sp. FW305-130, assembly GCF_058788335.1. Classification (NCBI taxonomy): domain Bacteria; kingdom Bacillati; phylum Actinomycetota; class Actinomycetes; order Mycobacteriales; family Nocardiaceae; genus Rhodococcus; species Rhodococcus sp. FW305-130. The sequence goes on from NZ_JBYTAP010000004.1 coordinate 398,988, forward strand.
TAGTTTCCGGTAGCTCGCAAGTCTCCGCTCGTCCAGATCGCCGCGCCCGAGTGCGGTCAGGACTGCGCATCCCGGCTCGGAGTTGTGTGCGCAATCCGAGAACCGGCACTCTGCAATCAGTTCCTCGATCTCGGGGAACGTCTTGTCGATTCCCTCCGCCGCATTCCACATGCCAACCCCTCGCAGGCCGGGTGTGTCGATCAACGTCCGGGCGCCGGAGAAGGGGATCAGTTCTCTCGTGACTGTGGTGTGGCGTCCCTTTCCATCGCCGATTCGAACGCGGCCGGTCTCGAGTCGATCGGCGCCTGTGGTGTCCGCGAGGAGTGCGTTCGCGAGCGTCGACTTACCGGCGCCGGATGGACCGAGTATCGCCACGGTGCCGTCCAGAACTGCATCGAGTACATCCATTCCTTCGTTGGTCTCGGCACTGACGGCCAGCACTGTTGCGCCGGGCGCAATGGCAGAGACCTCAGCTAGAGTGTCGGAGATATATTGAGCTGCATCCGATTTGGTGAGTGCGACGACAGGTGTTGCGCCACTTTCCCAGGCGAGTGCGAGTAGTCGCTCGATGCGCCCGAGATCGACGTCGCCGTCCGACGCCGTGGCGATGACGACGGTGTCGACGTTCGCAGCCAGAATCTGGCCTTCCGATTTTCCGGACGCCGAGGATCGAACGATGCTGCTCGATCGGGGGAGTATTGAAGTGACCGTGTGTATCTCGGGTTCGCGTGAGTTCAGTACCTCGGCGACGGCCACCCAGTCACCCGTGCACAGTTGGCTGGTAGCGAGCGGATCACTGCCGGTGAGTGCGCGAACTGTGCCTTCGGCGACGGCCACGTCGCACCGGCCGCGGTCGACGCGAAGAACGCGCCCGGGTGCGGAGTCCGGTGGGGCCAGGGTAGTGAATGTGTTCGAGAGTGTTGCGTTCCAACCGTATTCGGTCAGGAGCGTGTTGTTTTCCGGCATGGTGATTGTGTCCTCGAGTACGAAGAAGTGTGAACGTTGACGGCGCTGAAACTGCGGAACACGACAGTCATCAATACTCACTCCTCGTAATTCTCAGGACGCACCATGCGTCGGATCAGAATCGTCTCAGCCGCAGACGCGACTGTGCAACTGATTTAAAAGATGTTTGGGCAACTGCTTCAACTCAGGACGACTGACTTAACTCGGGCGTTCGAACTTTTCTTCCCGGCCGAGTTTGCGCAGTCGCATCCACTCGCGTAGTCCTGCCGGATCGCGGCGGGTGATCAGGAAGTACCAGCCGAACCGAACCCATTCCTGCGGAAGCAGTTTCCGCATTCCCGGTTGGGCGAGGATGTATCCACGGTTGCGGTAAGTGAAGTAGCGCTTCGTGTCGTTGTCGGGGTACTGCGTGTGCATACGTCCGCCGAGAATCGGCTTGAACTCGTCCGCGCCGTTGGGGTGGACGTAAGCAGTTTGCAGGCAGGTACCGAACTTCAGGCCGGAGCGCACGAGGCGACGATGTACCTCGACCTCGTCGCCGCGGACGAACAGGCGTAGATCCGGAACTCCGACAGCATCGATCGCATCGGCGGTGAACAGTGCACCGTTGAAGAGGGACGCGATGCCTGGCAGGAGATCCTCGTCGCCGAGTTCGGAACGCAACCGGCGCCACGACGTGCCGCGGCGCAAGGGGAACGCGAGGCGGTCTGGGTTGTCGATGTCGCAGACGACGGGGGAGACCTCGGCCAGGTCGTTCCGAATTGCACAGTCGAGCAGGGTTTCCAGGACCTCGGGGCCCTCCGGACGCCCGTCGTCGTCGGCGAGCCAGACGCGGTCGGCGCCGAGCGAAAGTGCGTAGAGAATGCCCAGAGCAAATCCTCCGGCACCGCCGAGGTTGTGCTGAGAACCGATGTAACTCGTCGGCAGTGGAGCGTTGTCGACGAGCTCTTTCACATCGGCTTCGTCGGCGTTGTCGACGACAACCAGGTGATCGAGCGGCCGCGACTGGGTGCTGAGGACCTTCAAGGATTCGGCCAGCAGTTCACGACGCTTGTGCGTGACGACAACCCCGATGATTTTCTCGGGTGCGCTCACAGGGTGTTCTCCCGTTCCATCTCCTTGATGACGTGGCGCACGTGTTCGGCGGCGTCGTCGCCTTCGTAGGCGCGCACGACATCCTCGATGTCACCCTGCATGCGGATCTGGCCGTGGTCGATCCACATCGCGCTGTTGCACAGCTGAGCGAGGAATTCGTTGGAGTGGCTGGCGAATACCAGGATGCCGGAGCGTTCCACCAGCTTTTGCAGCCGAACTCTGGCCTTCTTCATGAATTCGGCGTCGACGGCACCGATGCCTTCGTCGAGTAGCAGGATCTCGGGATCGATACTGGTGACCACGCCCATAGCGATGCGCACGCGCATGCCGGTGGAGTACGTGCGCAATGGCATGTCGAGATAGTCGCCGAGTTCGGTGAAGTCGGCGATTTCATCCATCTTCGCGAGCATCTGCTTGCGGGTCTGACCGAGGAACAGGCCGCGGATGATGATGTTCTCGTAGCCGGAGATCTCGGGATCCATGCCGACTCCGAGGTCGAAAACAGGTGCGACGCGTCCGCGAATGGTGGCGGATCCCCGGGTGGGTTCGTAGATCCCGGAGAGCAAGCGCAGCAGGGTGGACTTTCCGGCGCCGTTGTGGCCGACCAGCCCTACACGGTCGCCCTCTTTGAGCGTCATCGTGATGTCTTTCAGGGCTTCCACGACCACAACGTCGGAACTGTTGCGGCCGATGGCGCCACCCGCTTTACCGAGGAATGCCTTCTTCATCGACCGGGACTTCGCGTCGAAGATCGGGAAGTCGACGCAGGCGTTGTGCGTTGAGATGTTCACATGTTCGGTCATTGCGATGTCCCTAAACCCAGTAGGGCACGCGGGCCCGGTATTTGCGAAGCGCCAGCAATGCGACGGCCCAGCCGACCACCGTGATCGTGATGACGATGTACCAGTGGTAAAGCTCTTGCGGCTGCCCGATCATCGGCGCGCGGACGATGTCCAGGTAGTGGAACAGCGGATTGAGTTCGGCGATCTTTGCACGATCTCGGACCGCGCCGCCCTGAGCCTCGAGGCTTTGTGTTGTCCACATGATCGGTGTCAGCACGAAAAGCAGCAGCGTCAGCGAAGACAGAATCGGTGCGATGTCACGGTATCGAGTGGCGAAGATTCCGAACACGATCGAGACCCACAGTGCGTTGAGCACGATCAGTCCCAACGCCGGGATCGCAGCCAACGACGCCCAACTCAGGTTCCGCCAGACCCCGAACGCGATCACCATGATCACGTAGATCAGCAGGTTGTGTGCGAAGAACAACATCTGCCGCCACACCAGTCGATAGATGTGCACGCTCAAGGCTGATGGCAGCTGTTTGATCAGGCCTTCGTTGGCGACAAAGACTTCGGAGCCTTCGATGATCGAGGCATTGATGAGGTTCCAGACGATCAGGCCCACCGTCACATACGGCAGGAACTCCTGGAGCGGCATGTCCAACAGGGCCGCGTACAGAATGCCGATGGCGGTGGCCTGGACGCCGGTGGCGATCGTGATCCAGAACGGACCGATCACCGACCGGCGGTAGCGCTGTTTGATGTCCTGCCAGCCGAGGCTGAGCCACAACTCACGCTGATTCAGACCGTCGCGAAGGTCTTTGAACGCACGACGGAACGTCTGGGAGTCGGACACGGGCGCAGGTGCGTCCGGCGTCTCGGATTCGATTGCGGATGCTGACACGGAGGTCGAGCCTACCGGCCTGGCGTCGGCGCCGGATTTCCCTCGGACCTAGTGGTGGTCCGGGTTACAGATACTGGCCGGTTCCTGGGCTCTGTTGGTCCGGATGTGCAGGCGAATGCGGAGCCCCGATGCTCATGCCGGGAGGCAGTGCGCCCTGACGCATTTGTTCGAGCTGAGCGCGCGCTGCCATCTGCTGGGCGAACAGTGCGGTCTGAATTCCGTGGAACAGTCCTTCGAGCCAGCCGACGAGTTGGGCCTGCGCGATTCGCAGTTCGGCGTCGGAGGGAATGGAGTCGTCGGTGAACGGGAGGCTCAGTCGCTCGAGTTCTTCACGGAGTTCGGGTGCCAGGCCCTGTTCCAGTTCTCGGATGGACGAGGTGTGGATGTCCTTGAGGCGCTTGCGGCTGGCGTCGTCGAGCGGCGCGGCGCGCACTTCCTCCAAGAGTTGTTTGATCATCGTGCCGATTCGCATGACCTTCGCCGGCTGCTCGACCATCTCGGCGACGGACTCGGCTTCGGATTCCGCGCCTTCGGTGGTGCCGGAGGTGGAGGCCTCTGCCTCGGCCGCCGGCATCGCGACGGGTCGACCGTCGGGTCCGATAACGAGTACCTGCTCTTTGTCGGGGTTCGTCATGCTTCCATCTTGTCGTGTGTGGGCGACAAACGCCGCGTAACCCCCAAAAAGTTAGCTATCGAATAACTGTACTGACGGGTAATTGGGTGACTGCCTTCGACTAAGCGGGCGTCTGCACCTAGAGTGTCGAGCATGGCTTACGACGTTGCCCGCGTACGGGGGTTGATTCCCTCACTCGGTGACGGCTGGATCCACCTCGATCCGCAGGCCGGAATGCAGATCCCGGACGCCGTCTCGCGGACGGTCTCCACCGCGTTCCGTGCCTCTGCGTCTTCTTCCTCCGGTCGCCACGTCTCGAACCGTCGTAGTGCTGCCATTCTCGAGAGTGCGCGCACCGCGGTCGCCGATCTGGTCGGCGGAGATCCTGCGGGAGTCGTTCTCGGATCAGACCGAGCGGTACTGTTGGCTTGGCTCGCCGAGTCGCTGAGTTCGCGGTTGGGACTCGGAACCGGTCTCGTGCTCTCGCGCCTCGACGAAGAGGCGAACGTCGCGCCCTGGCTTCGTGTGGCCAGTCGCTACGGCGCTCAGGTGCGATGGGCCGAGGTCGAAATCGAAACGTGTGAGCTCCCGAGTTGGCAGTTCAACGATCTCATCACCTCGACGACTCGCTTGGTGGCCTTGACGGCCGCATCACCGGTCGTCGGTTCGGCTCCGAACGTCCGTGCCGCAGCTGATCGTCTGCACGAATTCGGCGGACTGATGGTGGTCGACGCCGTCGGTGCAGCGCCATATGCGCATGTGGACATGGCTGATCTCGGGGCGGACATCGTTGCCGTCAGCGCGCCGTCGTGGGGCGGTCCACAGGTGGGCGCACTCGTCTTCCGCGATCCCGGACTGCTCGACCGGATTCCGGCCGTGTCGCTCAACCCGTACGCGCGTGGCGCCGAGCGACTCGAGGTGGGCGGTCATCAGTTCGCGCTGCTGTCCGGTCTCACGTCGTCGATCGATTTCCTGGCGGGCTTGGACGAATCGGCAACGGGAACCAGGCGTGAGCGCCTCGAAACCTCGATCAGCTCGCTGCAGGACTATCAGGACGGTCTGTTCGATCACCTCATGCGTTCTCTCGCAGCCCTGCCCAACGTGATGGTGATCGGCGGCGCACCCACGCGGGTGCCGACGCTCAGCTTCACGCTCGAGGGGATGGCGGCAGACAAGGTCGCCGCGCACCTGGCCGACAAGCGCATCGCAACGGTCAGCGGTACGCATGGTGGTTCCAGGCTGCTCGACGCCCTCGGTGTCAACGACGAAGGCGGCGCGGTCACTGTCGGCCTTGCGCCGTACACGACTCGGTACGAGATCAATCAGCTGGTCGCCGAACTCGGCGCCCTGGGCTGATCGATCCCGCTCGGCTCACTTCACGGTGAGGATGACCTTGCCTACGGTTTCCGGCGAATCCAGCAACTGATGGGCTAATGGCGCCTCGGTGATCGAAAGTTCGGTCGACACGATCGGTTGAACCGATCCGTCGGCGATCAACGGCCACAACTTCGCACGGACGTCGGCGACGATGTCCGCTTTACCGCCGGGGCCGGTGAGCGGACGCCCGCGCAGGCCCGTCGACGTGATGTTTCCGCGCTTTCCCATCAGCTTGGCGATGTCGACCTCGCCCTTGCGGCCACCCTGCATTCCGATGATCACGACGTGGCCATCCATCGCGAGTGCGTCGACGTTGCGCCCGAGGTACGACGCTCCCATGTTGTCCAGAACCACATCGGCGCCGTGGTTGTCGGTGGCTTCGGCGAGTGATGCTACGAAGTCGCTGTCGCGATAGTTGATGAGAATATCCGCGCCCAATTCGCGGCAGCGGTTCAATTTGTCCTCCGAACCCGCGGTAACTGCGACGCGGGCACCGAGGGCTTTGCCGACCTGGATGGCGTGGGTGCCGATTCCGCCGCCACCGCCATGGACGAGTAGTACCTGTCCGCGTCGTAGTCCGCCGCGCATCACGACGTTGGACCACACTGTGCACGCAACTTCCGGCAGTGACGCTGCGACACGGAGATCGACGCCAGCGGGAACGGGGAGAAGTTGTGTTGCCGGGACCGCAACCTTCTCGGCATAGCCACCGCCGGCCAGCAGTGCGCAGACTTCGTCGCCGACGGACCAACCGGTGACGTCTTCGCCGAGTTCGGTGATCACACCCGAGCATTCGAGGCCGAGAATGTCACTCGCGCCGGGCGGCGGCGGGTAGAAGCCTTGACGTTGGAGCAGGTCGGCGCGGTTGACTGCGGTCGCGGCGACCTCGACGAGTACGTGCCCGCGAGGTAGTTCAGGATCGGGCTGCTGCGCCCATTTCATGACCTCGGGACCGCCGGGCTGATCGATCGTTATGGCGTACATGGATACGACGCTAGCGAATCTCCCCGCTGACGGGTGTTTTGCCGCTACCGTCGCGGACGTGACTTACTTCGGGAACATGCAGAACGAGATCTATCTGACTGGACTGAGCGGCGCGAAGCCGGCTTTGCCGATGACTGCGGCAGGCTTGGAAGATGCCGCGCGCGAGCAACTCTCACCGGAGGCCTTCGGGTACATCGCCGGTAGCGCGTCGACCGAACGAACCGCGGTGTCGAATCTGCGGGCGTTCGACAAGCATGCGATCGTGCCGCGGATGTTGCGGGGGACTGCGGCGCCCGACGCGCGTGATCTGAGCGTCGAGGTGTTGGGGACGCGGTTGGCTGCACCGATCCTGACGGCTCCGGTGGGCGTGCTCGGCTTGGTCCACGACGACGCCGAGGTTGCGGTCGGTTCGGTCACTGCCGAGTTGGGGATCGGATCGATTCTCTCGACGGCGGCATCCTCGACCATCGAAGACGTAGCGGCGGCCTCCGGCGAGAACTGGTGGTACCAGCTGTACTGGCCGGCCGACGACGAGCTTGCCGAGTCGTTTGTCCGTCGGGCGGAGACGGCGGGCGCGAAGGCTATCGTCCTGACTGCCGATACTCCCGGTATGGGTTGGCGTCCAAGGGATCTCGAACTCGGTCACCTTCCGTTCCTGCAGGCGAAGGGTATTGCCAACTACCTGTCGGATCCGGTGTTCCGCGCCAAACTGGCGGCGCCGCCCGAGGAGAGCGCAGAAGCCCTGCAGATCGCGGTTCTCACGTGGGTGTCGTTGTTCGGCAATCACGCGGTGCGGATCGCGGATATCGCGAAACTTCGCCAGTGGACGACACTTCCGATCGCGGTGAAGGGAATTGTCCATCCCGACGACGCACGTGAGGCCGTCGCGGCCGGCGCCAACGGCATTGTCGTGAGCAACCATGGTGGGCGTCAGGTCGACGGGTCGATTTCGGCACTCGATGCTCTCGGTCCTGTCGCTGATGCGGTGGGGCATGAGGTGGACATTCTGATGGACTCCGGAATTCGTTGTGGCGCAGACGTAATCAAGGCTCTGGCCTTGGGTGCCGACGCAGTGCTGTACGGGCGGCCGTGGGTGTACGGGTTGGGATTGGCCGGAGCGGACGGAGTGCGTCATGCATTGCGCAGTCTCCTGGCCGACCTGGATCTCACCATGGGGCTGGCGGGGCTGGCATCGGTCGCCGAAATCGACCGTTCGATCCTGATGTCCAATTCGTGACTTTAGGGTGAGTCTTACTGTGACGGGCGGACACAGGTCTAAACTTGGAACCTGTGACAGCTGAAGCGACAACCGAGGAGACCTCGCAGGCGGCGCACGGTGAGACACCGTGGCTGACGCCATGCGAGATGCGTGCATGGCGCGGCTACATGGACGGTAATCAGCGCCTCATGGAGGTTCTCAACCGCGAACTGCAGGATTCACACGACCTGTCGTTGGCCGATTACCGCATTCTGGTCATGCTCTCGGAGTCAGCTGACGGGTCGTTGCGGATGAGTGACCTGGCAGACGGCGTGCTGTCTTCGCGCAGCCGCCTCACACACCAGATCAGGCGGATGGAATCCCAGGGCATCGTCGTGCGAGACACCTGCGTCGAAGACGGTCGCGGGGTGCTCGCGCGGATCACGGAAGAGGGTAGGCGTCGTCTCGCCGAGGCAGCGCCTACTCACGTGGCCGGAGTGCGGAACAATCTGGTCGATCTGCTGACTCCCCAGGAACTGGACGTGCTGGCAGACGTCTTCGAGAAGGTCGACAAAGCCATTGGCGAGCGCTGAGGCCGGAGCCGTTTTCGCGGTCCGTGGGAACACCCGATAGGATCGCCCACGGAAGCGTGGCAGAGCGGCCGAATGCACTCGCCTTGAAAGCGAGCGTGGCGTTAAACCCACCGGGGGTTCAAATCCCTCCGCTTCCGCCAAATGTTCGTTGTTCAAACCCAGCCCGCGCGAAAGCGTGGGCTGGGTTTTTTCGTGCCCTACGAAGCGCAGGAGCGTCGAGGAGTCGGATGTGTAGCAATCTTTGCCGCCCTGGGGTCGCCGGGTGAAGCAATGGCTTCGCCACTTCGGTGCTACGTCCGATGTTGCGGCAATCTGCCGGTTCTCGTTGTGCTGTGGTGAACGATCAGCCATTGCGGCGCTCGGCGACGAGAGTTCCAGGTGATCGCATCGTGCGGCTGGTGGTCAATTCGATTCCCTCCTTGGCTAGATGGGCTCGTGGTTTACGCGGCCTCCTTGCGCTTGGTGTCCGAATGAGCTGCGCGCCACCAATTAACTGTTGACCGTTCAATAAGTTTGCGTGGCCATATCGCCAGAGACCGCGTTGCATGCAATCTGCTGAAATGCTCCGGATCGTGCCTTGTTTGCACGTTTGCTCGACTGTCACCACTGGGCGGATGGTCCAAGTTTGGTGTCGTTCGCCACATTGGGACCTAAGTCCCATTCCCTGCTCTGAGCCCTGTCGATATGTATCTGTTACCGGAAGTTCACCGCAAGTCTCCGATAGTTGGTCGCGGGAGCCTGTTGATAAAACGGAACGCTTGGTACTGTCCGGTAACTTGCATTTAGTTAGTGTTCAGCTACCGAATTGGTTGCTGGTCCGCGACGTAGGAGTTACTCATGGCAACCGAATTGAAAGCACGAACATCTCGCCGTCGATCGAGGGCCGCGGTAGGGCTCGCGGCGTGTGCGGTTGCCGCGCTGTCGTCTGGTGTGGTCTTCGCAGGGAGCGCATCGGCAACGCCGACGGCGTTGGCGGACAAATTCGCGAGCACGGTCACCGATGACGGCTGGTCGTTGGATCTCGCCGCCACGAAACTGTCGTCGAACCCGGTGCCGAATCTGGCGACGACGGCGTTCACCCGTGAGGGGTTCGTGTCGGCGAAGGTGACCGGCACGATCGGTGGTGCGGGCGATTCGGCGGTGAAGACCGGTTATGTCGAGCAGGGATTGCAGATCGGCTGCCAGATCGATGTTTCCTCCGGACTTGGCATGGGGCTTGGTTTTTCGCTCGGCCCGTCTGTCGGTGTGAGTATTTCGGGTGTCCCGTCGGCGAACGTGGGTGTGAATGCGTCGGTGAATCCGAGTATTCAGTCGACGATTGCGCCGGGCACGATCACGACGATTCCGTTGGGGAAGAAGGATCTCGAGTCGTCGAAGGCGTCGATCACGGCAGAGAACGTGCACGTGAAGGTTGATGCGTGCATGGGGCCGGTGACGATCCGCTCGTATGCACAACTCTCGGTGTCGACGGCGACGTCGGACAACACGTTGTTCGTGTACTCCGATCCGACCTGGCTCTAGACGCCTGACGGGGCACCGTCAGGGCTGCCGTCGAAATCCGATCCGTGCAAGTCGCCGTGTCCGCGCGCACTCATCAGGCGAGGCCCTAGGCATGGGTCTGCCCATCAATCACCATCACAGGAGAAGTTCATGAAGATTCGTACCTTGGCCACAGCCGGAGTGCTCACCGCAGGCATCGCCGTAATCGGTGTTCTCGGCGGGGGCGTGGCATCGGCTGCCACCCCGATCGTGCAGCCGGATCATGGTCGGATTGGGCTTTCGCTCTCGAATGCGGAAACCGCAGCACTGGCGGCGGGCCCGATCCCCGATGCAATCGCGAACATTGTTCTCGGCTCGCAGCGGTGGGTTGGTCGGGCACCGGGTTCGGTCATCACGAACGTCGACGGCAGGGCCAGCGCCCCCGATCGGGTCGTGATCGCCGAAGCTGCTGCGCATCCGGGTGGCTACGTCAACATCTACGTGTCCGACCCGAACAATCCCGTCACCGGGGGCTACATCGTGCAGACCTACCAGCACTGGAACTGAACTAGGGCCGGTAAACCCAGACCCTGACTGCTGCCGCCGAACTCGTTGTTTCACTTCACCTATCCGCCGTTTGGAGTTTCTGTCATGACCATCCGCAACGCTGAACACGCTCGGTCCCGCCCGATGACTGAGCCGCCGGCCACTGCTCGCGGCGCCCGCAGTGCGGATACCGACGACTGGGACCCCGACAGCGAGCTGAGCGAAACCTCGAAGGCCGTGATCGCCACCGTCTTCGGTCTCGCATTGTTGATTGCGGCGTTCGCGGCGATCGGACGGCTCGGGGGCTGGGCGGCTGACTACGGGACGATTCTCGTATATCTGGCGTTCTTTCTGTGGATGTCGATCGCGGGCCGGGTGTTCTGGTGGGGCGCAGACAAGCTCATCGCCGAGGCGCGGAAGAAGTCGAACACGGGCGATCGCCGGTGAAGTCCGTGCTGAAGCTGCGCAGGTCCATCGCGGGAGCACTCGCCGCCGGAGCACTGTTGACCGGGGTGGCGGGGGTGATCGGTGCGGGAATCGCGCTGACCGCTGGACCTGCGACTGCGGGACCGGCGGAGGATTGCGCGGCGGTGCGGGCACGTGATCATCAGATCTACCTGAACCTGATCGCGTCACTGCCACCCGGTGCCCCCGTCCCGCCCGAGTACATCAACCCGTGCCTGAGCGCACCCACCACGACTCCGACGGCGGCCCCGACAACCACCGTCGGACTACCGGGTGCACAGGCTCCGGGCGGTGGCCCGAACGTCGGCGCGAACGCGCCGACGAACTTCCCCGCTTACAACGGCACCCCCATCGTCCCCGTCCCCGGCGCCGCGCTGCCTGGACAGCCGAATACGCCGACACCATCTGGTATCGAGAACCCTGCAGGAGTCCCGGTTCCGACGACCACCAGCGGACCTGCCCCGACCACACCCCAACCCGCTGGATCGACCGCACCCACAGCGGTCCCCGATCGTGGTCCCGGACCTGTTCCCTCTGGAACGCCGAATAGTGCTCCCGGGCAATCGGAATCAAATCCCACGGTCACCCCCTCGGGGCTCGACAAAGGCGACGGCCGTGACCGGTACCTCGAACTCGTGTTGGTCGGTGCCGCCGCATTCACAGCCGGCGGGATCGGAGTACGTGGGCGTCGTTCACCGTTCGGCCCACGCATACCGTTGGGTGGGCGTACGCCGGAATCGATCCTCTCCCAGACAGTCGGTACCCTCGCCTCACCGCTGATGCAGTACGTCAAGGGTGGCCAGTCGAAGATCACAGTCACCGAACCCGGCGGAGGACGTCGTACGTTCTTCCTCATCCACGACGCGACGTCCTCACACGAAGCGGAAATCCCCGTCGACGTCCCGCCCGGCGGGCATATGAGCGTTAATCCGGACGGCTCAGTCACCGTCTTCGACGCGGACGGAAACCCGATCTCGGTCGTCGCAGCTCCGTGGGCGTACGACGCCAACGGCAATCCTGTTCCCACCGACTACGAAGTTCGCGACGGCCGCCTGATTCAGACGGTGTACGCCGACGAAGCGACCGCGTACCCGATTTTGGCTGATCCGCCGGAAAAGAAGGCGAAAGCACCCACCTCTGTCGCTTCGAAACAAGTCCAGAAAAATACGAACACCGCCGCACCCAAGCCGAATTCGATGACCTCGCGCACAAGTCCGCAGAAACCGCAGAACAGTGGAAACACGAACTCGGGCAACACTTCCGGAGCCACGAACAGCGGCACCACCGCTGGTAAGTACGCCGGGATCACCACCCAAGGCTCCGCTCCGGTCACGAAACCTGCATCTCCCAATCAGTCACCGCGCACCACCACCAAACCTGGACCGAAGCCCGCGCCGACCTCTCAGGAACAAGCAACGAACCAACTCGCCCAAGCACACGGCGAAGTCCCTCCGGTTGCACCTTCGAAACCCGCGCAACCAAATCAGTCGCCACGCACCACAACCAGTCCGGGCCCCAAACCCACTGTCAGTCCACGTCAACAAGCTGCGAACCAGCTTGCCGAAGCGCACGGGGACGTGCCTGCCGGGTTCACCGGCAATGTGCCGATCCCGCCAGATCCGAACGCGCCCGACGACCGATCGTTCCCGCAAAAAGTATGGGACACCGCGTGGGGTGTCGGGGAAAGTGCCGTCGACACAACAGTCGATAGCGTCGGAACGCTCGGAGATGCGTGGCGAAACTTCCTCGTAGTCCCCGTGCACGATGCCGCCGTCGATCCGTTCGGCTTCAATCGCGGCCAACGAGCACAACCTTCACCCGAGCATTCTCCGGCTGAGATCGCTGCCGCAGCAGCAAATATCGTCTCCCTCATTCCGATCGTAGGCACAGGAGGCAGAGTCGGCGGAGCTGCCGTGCAAGAAGCGGTGGAGGCTGTTCTGCGGCGCGGCGGAACCGCCGCAGACGCCGAAGCCGCAGGTCGCAGGGCAGCCGCCACCGCCGGTGAGGCCGGGAATAGAGCCCCTAGCGATCCGACTATTCCCGTCGGAGACAGACCGGCCTCGACGCCTGTGGGTGGGCGCGGAGATCGCGAAATAAATGTAAAGCCCGGAACCAATCGTCCTGGAATAGTCAACGGTCGTGAATATACGGGGCATGCGTTCGACCGAATGCAAGAGCGCGGCATACTCCCATCCCTGGTTGAACAGGCCATTCGTGAAGGGGTGGCGACCCCGAGCAGAGGAAACACGACCGTGATCTATGATTCGATAAACAACCTATCAGTTATCATCAATGAAACGGGCAGAGTTGTGACCACCTCATTTGGCAATTTATCGGGAAAGTGAAAAACATGACGGATCAATCAATTTACCGCCTGGAAGCTGAGCAGGTTAATCGCGATTATTGTGACGGAAAAATATCCTTGCATGCGCTAGTTGAAATATTCGAGAGGTACGTCAGAGAACGCGAATCGGAGCGTGCATCAGATTCCGAAACCCTGAGGGGGGCCTGGGGTCAAATTGAAATAATGAATGCAATTAACCAGGATGATCCTTCGAATTCGAGCAAAAATGAGTCGGAGGTGCGAGAAGTTATTCAAGAATTCTTGGACTTGCTTCCGTAGTCTCTTTTCTCGGTCCAGGGGCGACTAATCAAGGCAGGCTTTGACTCACTTGCGCGACCAGTGTCATGTCAAGTGACACTGGCCAGCAGTTGCTTATTGTGATGTGGGAGCAGATTAGGATTCGCAGGCTGACGGTTCAGACGTCTTCGCCTTCGAGGGTGGCCATCCATTTGCCCTGATCGCCGATCACGACTACCTCGCCTACCGCATCCCAGAGGAACACAACCACATCCTGATGATTCCAGGTAAAACCGACTACCTGTACAGCAGCGTCCAGCAGAAGAGTCCTGTGCACCGACAACACACCGTTCCTCAAGCGGAATCGGCACCATGACCACCTTTTATGCAATTTGTGCGATCACCACAGGGGCTGTGGCGTTGATCGCATCCACGCCCTACGTGATGTACCGCAGTCATGCGAGAACGATCTACTGGAGTTCGTCGATCCTGACCATCGTTTTCGGTTGGCTCACCGCTCCTCAGCGGTCGATTCTCGGACCTGTCCTTTTGTGCGGTTTCGCTGCTGTGTTCGTGGCGTGGTGGTGGACCCCCTTCCTCACGCGAAGGCATCCCACCGGATTCAACGATGTTTTCGGTGCTTGGCTGACACGGGCGCTCTACCGCGAGCAGAAGGATGCACCTCCGGTAAACAGGTACGACAAACTGCACTACAAAGACACTGACCGCCAAGCACGAGATACCGATTCTGACGGAAATCAGGTCAACACCTGAGCCGGCGCGTAGAGCGCTTTGACGTGATGTCCTCAATACCACCCTCGCGCGTACCCGAACAGCTTGTAGTGAGATGCCATGGGAAACAGTACTTTCCACATGGCGGCGTACACGCGCCCGGTTTGCGCAAGCTGTACAGCAACCAGGATGATCGATGGCTCGAAACTGCTCTTCGCGCAGCCCAATTCAGTAGCTGTCAACGCCATCGCGAGCGGTAGTCCTCTTCCCCTAGTCTCTGCAGCTCATCCCATTTTTTCGAGCATCCGCCGCGAATTGGACGTAAAGCCAGGAACCAATCCTCCGGGAGTGGTCAACGGTCGCGAATACACTGGGCATGCGTTTGATCGAATGCAGCGGCGCGGCAACCTCCCCTCCCTTGTCGAACAGGCAATTCGAAATGGGGTGGCCACCCCTAGCAGCGACGCAACGATCGTATTCTATGATTCGGCAAATAACCTATCAGTCGTCGTTAACGAGGTCGGTACAGTTGTGACGACCTCATTTGGTCGGCTAAGAGGAAAGTGAAGTTGATATGACGGGAAACGGAAAATATCGCACTGAAGGCGAGCAAGTTAGTCGTGATTACAGGGAAGGTAAAATATCCTTACAAACGCTCGTCGATATATTTGAGAGTTATGTGGACGCACGTGAATCCGAAAATGCGCCCGATTTCGAGGAATTGAGGGGTGCGTGGTTTCAGATTGAAATAGTAAATGCGGTGCGGTGGGACGATCCCGCGAAGGCATCCAAAAATGAGACGGCAGTTCGAGAATTTATCCAAGAATTCTTGGAATTGCTTCCGTAGTCCTTTTTGTTCGGTCCGGGGACGATTAATCAAAGACGGTCTTGACCACCTCAGCGATGGTCCCGCGCTGCTGTTTTGCTTACCATTCACCATGCACACGCTGAACCCTGTGGGACCGGATCCTGCTGGGAACAGCGTCACACCATTTCGCACCATGACGGCAGCACCCGTTTCACCGCGGTGGCGGTCACGATGATCGCTATCTCTTTTCGAGTCCAGCTCATTCGTTCGCCTCAGGGGTCGGTTGTGGATGCGTTATTACGCAGCGGCACAGGGAATTTCCCGCACGCATCGGTGCCCGTTTGCAGTCCTCGCAAAAGTCGTCCGGGATAACGTCGCCTGTTCAACACTCGGCGACGAACATTGCCACGGGAAACGAAAAATGCTCCGCCCCGCCGGAGGAAGAGTGAAGCATCAATTCGACGGCGGAGCGTATTACCAGTTCTGAATGAAGAAGAACTGCTGTGAACCCCTCGCCGGGTTGAGTACGCCGAGAGAAATTTCTCCACCACGGGAGGCTGCTTCGTTGGCGAACTGGTCGAGACGTCCCCAGACGACGTTGGGGCCGCTCTCGAAGCGCGATCCTGGTGCGAGGCGCACGCCGATCTGGTTGGAGTTAGTGATGCTTTCGATCGCAGCGCCGGCATTGAGCTGGCCGAACAATGCCGTCTCACCTTGGTTCAGTTGCACGCCGATGCGCCCGTTGTCGGCGATCGGAGTAACAGCTGATGCGGCGCCCGCGCCGCTGAGTGCGATGGCTGCGATACCGGCAGGTATCAATGCGGCCGCGGTAATCATCTTGCGTAGGTGCGTCATTCGGCTTCTCCCTCGTCGGTGGCCCACTCGAGTTGGCGCCTCCACGGGCCACTTTGTCTGATTCTTCCGGTAACAGTCAACGACATGTCGCAAACAATGAGCAATCCATTGGGTTGGTTTGAGATGCAGCTCACTACTGGAAATCCGTTGAAGAATAAACTGTTTCAGTGAAACTGCTGGTCAAGATCGTGAATGCCGGAGAAGCGCGCGGGCTGTCGTTACGGTTCCGTTACTACTCAGTCTGGCTGCGAGAAGGGCACGTACGCGGTCACCCAGAAACGCTGCGGCACAGGAATTGTCAGAGCAAGAACCCGCGCAGTGGGTTCTCCGCAGTTGAGCGCCACTGTCAAAGCGGTCTTTCATTCTTCGAGGGCGCGCTGCTTCGGCAGTGGGCTCTCGACTGTCAGAACCGCACGGTGAATACCACGTGGCGACGCTCGCGGGCCGCGCGCTGGAAAAAGTCCGCCACTTCCTGAAGCCAGCCCCAGGCGTACCCGCGCTCGTCGGAACCGTACTCCGGGTTGCGGTCGTCGAGTGGCATCGCGTCGTAGCGCACGCCGAACTCGGATTCGGTGATTTCCGCCAGGTACGAGGAGACTTCGGCGACCCGATCGGGTGCCAGGTAGGTGACGAGTTGGTCGTCGGTGTCGGTGTTGAGGTCTTCGTCCCCCAGGATCACGCCGTAGGCCGGCCAGTTCTCGGACACGCGCTCGTACCCCGTGCTGGAGAGGGCGCACAGGATCGGATCCCACGCCTTGTCCGTGTCGCACGAGAACTCGGATCGGCCCGTCTCCTCGATGTCCTCGACCACAGCGCCGAGTTTGTCGTCGTCGCCGCGCGCGTTCAGAAGTTCCGCTGCCACGCTGTCTGACAGCGCGAAATGCACCCCAAGTTCCATGGCGTGATGCTAACGGCCGACCTGCCGCCGTCCCGCCGTCACTACAAGACGAATCGACTTAGGTAACGATCCTGCTCTGCCTCCGACCGAAGTTACCCATGGTGGGCCTGCTGTCATACATACTTCATCGGTGATTCCGACAAAACGGACCGGCCTTTCTGTTGTATCGCTGGTGATCCTCGTCGTCGCGGGGTTGCTGGTCGCAGCCCCTGCCAGCAGCGCCGCGCCGCCGCCTGACTGGAAATACACAATGGTGGCGTTCAGCAATGCCAGCGACCGTGACATGGATGTCTACGAGTCGGTCGACGGCACCGGCTTTCAGCTCGTCCAGCAGTCGGCGTACAGGCCACCGTCTGGGCTCGTGCGTGATCCGAGCATCTTCCGGAACACGGACGGGTTGTACTACCTCACCTACACGACGGGTGGTGGGGCGAACATCGGGTTCGCACGCAGCAGCGACCGCATCAACTGGACGCCGCTGGGGAACTATCCGGTTCCGTTTTGCTGCGCCTTGATGCCTGGTACGGGAGATGGCACCGGTTCTGCGAGCCCCCCGGGCTTCTCGGGTTCGGCCGGATTCAGCGACGGACCGTCGCTGTCACCATTCGTCACCAAGGCCTGGGCGCCTGAATGGTTTGTGGACGGCGATCGCGTCAACGTCATCCTGTCGATGTCGACCGGTGGAGGATTTGTGCCGTATCTGATGACGGCGTTGGAACCGTCGCTCCGGTTGTGGAGCCCGCCTGTTCCGCTCGCCGGGATCGGTGCGGACCACATCGACACCACCGTGGTCAAAGTCGGATCGACCTATCATGCGTTCACCAAGAACGAGACGAAGAAGGTCGTCGAGCATGCGGTCGCTCCTTCGGTGACGGGACCTTATTCGTTTGTCCCGCCCGGAAATTGGGGTTCGCTTGTCGAAGGTCCGGCCGTGGTTCAGTTGCCGAGCGGCGACTGGCGGATCTATCTCGACGCCTATACCGAAGGAAAGTATCTCTACTCCGACAGCACGGACGGGCTGAACACCTGGTCTCCGGTGCAAGAGGTTCCTGGGGTGTCCGGGACTGCACGGCATCTCGGCATCATGAGAGAACCGGCATAACTTTCGACCCCGAGTTGGTAGGGCTCTGATCAAGGACTCCGGTCTTGGTCAGAGCCTTTTCTCGTACTTGCGTACTACTTGTGTGCGTAGTCTGCGCGAATCAGTGATTGACAAGCTAACGATGCGATGCCAGTGGGTTCTACGATTTCGCGCCGACCACGAAGTGAGTATCTCCGCGTGAGCTGTGCAGAGTTGCGCTCCCAGGCCCCGCTCGGGCGCCGTACTTCACGATTGATTGCCAAGTAATGCCTGTTAGTTTCATATTCAAGTACGCGCACCGGCCTGGTACCCGCACTTTCGGCCTTCAACTGCACTGAGGACCGCGAAATGTGGGTTCAGTCCGGTTTGCCGCACCGTTTCCGAGGGATCTTCTTACCTTTAAACCGTGACCTTGCTCATAGTGGGACCTAGGTCCTTTTCGCAGCTGATAAGGCTGTCGATATATATCTGTTACCGAAAGTTCACCCTAAATCCAAGATGGGGGAGATGGCGCGCTGGCGGGCAAACAGGACGATTGGTACCGTCCGGTAACTAATTCAGTTAGTTGTCGGCTACCGCTCTGGTTGCTGTGTCACGTGGAGGAGCAGTTCATGTCGATCGAATCGCAAAACGGCGTATCCCATCGTCGATCGAGGGCCGCGGTAGGGCTCGCGGCGTGTGCGGTTGCCGCGCTGTCGTCTGGTGTGGTCTTCGCAGGGAGCGCATCGGCAACGCCAACGGCGTTGTCGGACAAATTCGCGAGCACGATCACCGATGACGGCTGGTCGTTGGATCTTGCCGCCACGAAACTGTCGGCGAACCCGGTGCCGAATCTGGCGACGACGGCGTTCACCCGTGAGGGGTTCGTGTCGGCGAAGGTGACCGGCACGATCGGTGGTGCGGGCGATTCGGCAGTGAAGACCGGTTATGTCGAGCAGGGATTGCAGATCGGCTGCCAGATCGATGTCTCCTCCGGACTTGGCTTGGGGCTTGGCTTTTCGCTCGGCCCTTCTGTCGGTGTGAGTATTTCGGGTGTCCCGTCGGCGAACGTGGGTGTGAATGCGTCGGTGAATCCGAGTATTCAGTCGACGATTGCGCCGGGCACGATCACGACGATTCCGTTGGGGAAGAAGGATCTCGAGTCGTCGAAGGCGTCGATCACGGCAGAGAACGTGCACGTGAAGGTTGATGCGTGCATGGGGCCGGTGACGATCCGCTCGTATGCACAACTCTCGGTGTCGACGGCGACGTCGGATAACACGTTGTTCGTGTACTCCGATCCCACCTGGCTCTAACCCCGAGCAGCCGTCGTCAGCGCTGCTGGCGAGCAATTCCTGATCCGTCCCGTCCCGGGGTGGTTACTCATCACGCTCACAGAGGAGAAATCATGAAGATTCGTACCTTGGCCACTGCCGGAACCCTCACCGCAGGTATCGCCCTGATCGGTGTTCTCGGCGCCGGCGTGGCATCTGCTGCAACTCCGATCGTGCAACCGGAACATGGCCGGATCGGACTTTCACTTTCGAACGCCGAAACGGCGGCGCTGGCGGCGAGCCCGATTCCTGATGCGATTGCGAACATCGTTCCAGGTTCGCTGAGGGGGGTCTGGTTGGCGCCTGGTTCCGCGATAACTGTTACCGATGGCAAGGTCGACGCCCTCGAAGGAGCTGTGCTCGGTGAAGCAGCCGCGCGTGGTGGGCATGCCAATGTCTTTGTCTCCGACCCGAATCACCCCGCCAGTGAGGGGCACATAGTGCTGACGGAGCAGTACTGGAACTGATACCAGGCCGAACGCCGGCGACCCGTTGTCCCCGCTCTCCCTTCCTATTTGGAGTTCCAGCCATGACCGTCAACAACGCCGAACGCCGCAGTGTCCAGTCGGAATCCACTGCCGTCGATATTAAAGACGTTGCAGACGTTGATGACTGGGATCCGGACAGCGAACTCAGTCCACTTTCCAAGGCTGTGATCGCCACCGCAGTCGGACTGGGGTTGCTGATCGCGGCATTCGCGGTGATCGGGAAGCTCGCCGGCTGGGCGAACGACTACGGGACGATCCTGGTTTACCTGGCATTCTTCTTGTGGATGTCGATCTCCGGACGGTTGTTCTGGTGGGGCGCCGACAAACTCATCGCGCTACTCCGAACGAAGAAGAGTGACAATCGTGGTGCGCACCGGTGAAGTCCGGTAGACGACTTCGCCGGACTCTCGCGGGAGTGCTTGCCGCCGGGGCGCTGTTGACCGGAGCGGCCGGAGCGATCGGTGCGGGAATCGCACTCTCCGCCGCTCCGGCGAACGCGACGCCGGAAGAAGACTGCGCGGCGGTGCGGGCACGTGATCATCAGATCTACCTGAATCTCATTGCGTCGCTGCCACCTGGTGCGCCCATCCCGCCAGAGATCATCAACCCGTGCCTGAGTGCGCCGTCCACGACGTCGACCACTGCGCCGACGACCACTGTCGGGCTCCCCGGTGCGCAGGCTCCAGGCGGTGGCCCAAATGTCGGGGCCAATGCTCCGACGAACTTTCCCACCTACAACGGCACCCCCATCGTCCCTGTGCCGACGATCGAGGTTCCGCCCATTGCTTCCGAGTCCCCGGCCTCGGAAACTGGTGTCGGTGCATTCCCCAATGCATCGGCATCAGCGGTTCCCTCACCCACACCCACCCCGGGTGAGGGAACCACCACCGATCGTGGTCCCGGACCGATCCCCACGGATTCGGATTCGAATACCGCACCGGCCCAAACGGTTCCGGACCCGGCAGCAGATGTTTCCACCGACGGGGAGGACTCGGGCCGTGACCGGTATCTCGAACTCACCCTGATCGGCGCTGCAGCGTTCACCGCTGCGGGTATCGGAGTGCGCGGGCGGCCGGGACCTTTCAGCCCCCGCACGCCCGAATCAGTACTCTCCCAGGCGGTCGGGACTGTCGCGTCGCCGTTGACTGCGTACGCACCTGGCGGGCAGTCCTCGTTGCGGGTGTTCGATCCGATCACCGGCGGAAGCCGGTTCTTCTTCCTGATCCACGACGAAACGTCGTCGCACGAATCCGTGATTCCGGTGACGGTGCCGCCCGGCGGTCACATGAGCGTCAACCCCGATGGCACGGTCACCGTCTTCGACGCCGACGGAAACCCGGTCTCGACAATCGATGCCCCGTGGGCGTACGACGCCAACGGCACACCCATCCCGACGCACTACGAGATCCGGGACGGGCAACTCGTCCAGTTCGTCGACACCGCAGGCATAGAGAACCTGCTGTACCCGATCCTCGCCGACCCGGAGCTGACACCGGAAGAACGTGCTGCGCTCGAAGCGCAGGCGAACTTCATCGGCCCGATGACCCCGGAGGGCGAACAAGCACGCCGGGACGCACAAAACGTCCTCGCCGCCAACCCTCCGGAGTCGGCGGATTCAGACCTCGGCCAGCTCATGGTCGGTGACCCCAACCACGAGGTCTCCGAACCACCGATCGCCGAAACAGGAACCGGAAACCCTGTCGGCGACGCGATACTCGCCGATCAAACGCAGGAGCCGATCACTTCGAACATCGGCGGGCAGGACTACACCACAGAACCTGTCGTCACTGACACCTCCTTCACGGACGAAAACGGAACCAACTGGTCCGGCACACCCTCGAAGGTGCCGAACGTGTGGAGTTGGACGTACACCGACGCGCAGGGAGAAGAGCACGACCTGCAGGTCACCTACGACGAGCAGGGACGTCCCTACCAGGTTTTCGACCATTCCAACTCGGAACTGTCCCTGTACGACTGGAGCACCGGCGAACCAGTTCGGATAGGCGACGCGCAGCATCTGGACCCCGGTGTCGCTTACGATCAGCCTTACACCGGCGAGATCATGAGCTTCGTTCTCCCACCATTGCGTGGGGGGCGTCTGATTGCTGGCGCAGTCCGGGCCGAAGACCTGATCGTCTCGAACCGGACAGCACCGACCCGCCCCCCGGTTACTTCACCGGCTGTTCCGGCGCAGAGTGTTCCCCGGCCGGGCACAGTGCCACCGCGCGGCATACCCGTCATCGACGGCACCGTTCCACCTGCCGAACATGACCAGCCCACGATCCCTTCCGTGAATGAACCTGCACGCCCGGATCCCACGATTCCGGAACCCTCGCAACCCACTTCGCCCGGCGATCCCGATCGTGGCGAGTGGGAATCACCCTCGCCCGGTGAGGTTGCTGATCCGGGGTCGAACCCAGAACCGAAGGCTCCCTCGCCAGGTCACGTCGAGGAACCGAGTGTGCCGACTTTGCCCGATGTCGGTCATGTGCCGGTGAATCCGGATGCTCCCGGCGCTCCGCAGCAACCCGGACCACCGGAATTCGACCCCTTCGCCACCGATCCGAGCACGATCGAGCAGCCAGGTGTTATTCCAGGTCCGACAGACCGGCCGACTGTCGCTACCCCGCCGCTACAGCCCGATTCTGGCGAACCAGGCGTATCGCTTCCGATTACCAACACGCAGACGGATCCTGGCGGAATCGAAACCGGTGAACCCGCAGACGTTCCTGCAGGTCGTATTCCGATACTCGGAGATCCTGAGGGCGGTCACGGTATTTGGGACAACGCCTATCCATCAGAGATCGCGTCGATGTTCGACCAGAACGGCAATTTGACACCCAACGCAGCTTTTCAGCAGTTTGTTACCGGAGTTGACCCAGCGTTCACTTACTACCTTCCGGCGCCTTTCAGACCAACCGGGCGCATCAGTATCGACAACTGGATCCAAGAACTCAATATGCTTCAAGAGGTCAAAGGTAATTACGACATGCTGTTCAGACCGCATGTACCAGACTTCATGCGCGACAATATTGTCGATGGCATGCTTGAGCAAGCTGAGCGACAGGTCCGAGCCATAGCTCTTGCGGGCAGCGATGCACACCTCCAATGGGTGTTTCTGCAAGAACAAGCTGCGCAGATAATGGAGGATGCGTTCGACGAGGTCATCGGGCTGGAGAACATCAACATCATCGTATTTGGAGGGGAGTGAAGAGTGCCTACATCATCACTGCGCCGCAATCCTACGGCGGGCTTGACAGTGAAGGTCATTCCACGAAAGGGTGCGCCTGAAAGCGAGGCCGTCACGGCCGCGCTCGTTGCACGTTCGCTACGATTGCTTCGCGACATCGATCCTGTCTTCGACGTCGACTTGTACCAAACAGTAGGCGATGCCCTCCCCGACGGTGCCGGAGTCGAGCAAGCCTTGGCGTCGAATATCCGTCAGATCCTTGTACCTCCGACGGAAAAATCGATCGAAGCCGCATTGATCGAGCGCAGACGATCCCCTGATGCCACCGGCGGTATGTATCCCCTCTCATTGGGACGACATATGACCCTGTATTCACCCGCTGGAGACGTCAAAGTCGTTGTTAGTTTCGGGGGCACCTCAGGGTCCGGCGCATTCGCATGTGCCTTTGCCGACGAATCACTGATTTCGCTGGCATCGAAGCTCGTACAGGGACTAGCCGACATCTGGGACTCGCGTGTCACCGTGCTCTACCGCCGAACCGAATCATCGCCTCAGCGCAACGTACCGGGTGACGCAATCGTGGGCAGTTGCACCTACTTCGGTCCTGAGTTGCCGATCAAGGAAACGCAGCTCCCGCCCAGCGTGGAGGCATTTCCCTACCAGGACGGCACAATCGTCATCCAGAAGAATCTGTCCACGCCGTTAACCGTCGAGGACATCCGAAGCATCCGCGCAGCAGCAGGACTGCCGACCGAACGACCGGAGATTCCTCTACCCAAAGGTTTCAGACGGCTGTGAGCCCTACGTTGGGCGCACTCGGGGCTGCCTGCAGGTAGGATGGCGCGGACCGACCAGCCTGCCCGCAATTACTGCGCCACGATCCCGATCCGGCTACGCACCAGCTGATCGACGCTCCGGGTGGAGTGCCACCGCGCGGCATACCCGCCATGGACGGCACAGTTCCACCTGCCGAGCATGATCAACCCTCTGTTCCGTCCGTGAATGAACCTGCACGCCCGGATCCCGCGATTCCGGAACCCTCGCAGATAGTGCTTGATACTGAGGGATGATGTCCGGACTGCCAGGTAGGCCGGGGCTAATTGTGCGGATGATTCGTGGGTCGGTAGTGAGGCGGTCAGCGGAGACCATACCGTTTTCGAAGGCTGGCGGCCGGCTGCGGCCTTTGTCTATGGCGTCGAACCCTTCGGCGATCCAGTCGATGTGGGAGATTCCGGCGCGGTCGAAGGCGCTGGGAGGTGCATCACATACTTCCCCGAAAGTACGGAGGTACGAATGAATTCTGGAATCTAGTTCCCCTGCCCACTTCTATACATGCACTCTTCACTCGATGGTGGGAATTTTATGCCGATATCTATAACTGATGCGCTGGAGTCCTATTCCGACATCCAGCGGTTCCTAGTCCCGACGCATCCAGGCCGATCATTCGACATCTGCAACACCTACGACCCGCCGGCAGAGGCTGAAGAGGTGTCTCAGTATTGGAATCTAGATACCCTGCCGAGAGATCTCTTCGATTTATGGAGAAGCGCGAGAGAATGCAGACTTCACCACGATAGGGGCTCAGGAAAGGGTGGAATAACACTCCTTTCTCCGCCCAAAGCTCGAGAAGTTACGGAACGCGAGCTGGAATTCTGGGATGACGAGGATGGGCGCTTCTTGAAGAGTGACATAATAATCGGCACAATGGTGGTCGAGCCAGATTTCATTGTATTCGACACAAGAAAAAACGACTTCAATGTTCTGTTAGCTTCAACTCTCGACGGACGTGGGGACTGGCCTATCGTGGGGCGGAATATTTCCGACTTCTTGCTGCGTTATCGTGATTTACCTGGAGAAGGCCACTGGCAGCGCTCGATCGTTTGATGCACCGGAGAGCGAAGTTGGCTTCCATCCTCGAGGGAATCGATGGCTTGGCCATGGCGACCCCGAGGAAGGTGCGCGGTTCTGCATGGGAGCGGGTGTTGAAGGCTGCGGCGAGCAACCTTGGCCCATAGTGGGTTGTGGCACGATCTGGCACCTAGGGGGAGTTGATCCATTTACCAGTGCGATGGTGGTTCAATTCCATTGGGTTGGATCCCAAACCGAACCGGGAAGAGTTGACCTTCAGTCATGTGCCCCTGATGAGAGAATTCACGCCGGGCACTATCACCTTTCGGCAGAGTTCATATCAATCTGGTCCCACAGATTCTGGACCACCGAACATGCAGATGGACATCTTCGATACCCGCGGTGCTGCGGAGATCGTGCGCTGGTGGGCGCTCGGTCCGTCCACCAAGTTCTTTGCTGCACCGCCGCTTCCCGACTCGGTAGCTGCAGACGAGCAGGCTTATGCCGACCGCAAGGAAGAGCCTTGCCGGGATTGGATGATTTCGGCTGGACTGCGGGTGATAGCTGACACCGGTTCGCCAATCGAGGTCATCGACAGCGTCCTCTGGGAGTTGGCTCGCCGTGACGTCGGTGGCCACGTCCAAAGTTTCTGACGAGAATTTCGCGCGGTCGCGGAAAACAGAGACCGACTAGCGACATTGCAGTGGCTGGACGAAGAAAGACGTCGTTCTGTAAAGGATGCATACGGGCTTCGGGATTCTGCGTTTGCCGATGTGATTTTCCGTACTGAGGACTCGTAGCCGAGGGAAGTAGGCGTGAGGGAGTGGAATCGGATGGATCGCGCGCCGCGTCGGAGAAACCGCTGTCGGTGCGCACAGTCGCTCCTTTTCGTCTACCAAATAATATGAATGGTCCTTTATGGCAAGCATGCACATGAGCGATGACAAGCCTAAGCCACCGAAATCGGTCACTGAGGTGCTCGAGTCCCTGGGAACGGACCGGGATCAGTTGCGGGAGATGGCGAAAGATGCGATCGCAGACTTGACTCCGAAGAAAGGAAGAGGCGCTGCGTGGGAGAAGGTGCTGGGCACGGCGGTGAAGAAGCTCGGGCCCAACTGGACGATCATCGGTAGCGGTTTGCGAGCGGAACTGCTGCACACGCCAGTTCGGTGGTGGTTCGACACCGTCGGGATCGATCCGATCCCCAACAGAGAACAACTGACCATCGGCCATGTCCGGCTCTTCGAACCGCTCATTCCTCGTGCCATCACTCTGAGGCAGGACATTCCCGACAGTAGGCTTCAGGACCAGGAGTTCCGCCGACTGCAGATCGACATCTTCGACACCGCCTCCGCTGCGGCAACAGTGACGCAGTGGGCTCAGGGCCCAGCAATGCAACTATTCGACACCAAGCCTGCTGAGCTTTTCTCGGCATTTCTGGAGGAGAAGTATCTGGTCCGAGACCAGTCGCGTAGCACCAGCTGGAGGTTTCTGGCGGCGTATCGCGTGATCACCGACACCGGGTCACCGCTCGAGGTCATCGACAGCCAACTCGACTATCTCCGCAGCCGGGCTGCCGACCCGGCAGGTCCACTTGTGATGTTCTGGGAACAGTTTCGTGAGGTCGCTGCTGCCGGTGATCGAGAGAGGACACTGCGGTGGCTCGACGAGCATCGACGTGCCACGGTGCGTGAGCACTACCCGTTACCGGATTCGGTGTTCGCCGATGTTCTCGAAGACCTGGGCGACGGTTAGTCATGTGAGTGCAAGAATCTCGGATTTGCTTCGACCACAACACTTCAAGGGGAGAAATTAATGGACTACTGGGTCGTCGTCCCGGAAGAGCCAGGGTTTGTCGGGGATCGTACAGTTGTCGATACCGCAACCTTGCCGCCGACGGTGGAGAGGGCGCACTTCGTGTTCACGCGGCAACCTACCGACGGACTGATCGGTGCGGGCCCGCTGGTGTTGGTGGACCGTGAGACCGCGGAAGCGCTCGAGGACAACGTCTTCGGTGAAGTGTCCCTTCATCCGGCGGACCTCGATACGGACCCGGCGTCGGGGTTGTTGCGGGTTCCCGACTTTGTGTGGTGTCAGGTGCATGGGCAAGCGGGGATGCTCGATATCGGCCTCACCGAGGACGGTCGCCTGGTGATGTCGGGGCAAGCGTTGCTGGTGTTCCACTCTTTCGGTGGCGGTATCGACAACGCCACCATCTCCGAATGGCTCGGCTGAACCAACTTGCCCAACATATGCTTTGCCGTGGTGAAACTATGTGATGGCATGCCATGAGCGCAGCGCGCTCCCCCAAGTCGCCGTGATCGAGGAACTACCCACTGACACGTTGATCCGGTTGGGAGACAAGCCTATGCACGTCGGTGCCGCCGACATCGTGGCAGTGCGCGCAGTGTCGGGCTATGGAGATCAGGTCGGATTGGAAAGGACGGGGCGATGAGCATGTTTGGGCGGCGGCCGACGGTAGCCGGATATTGGGGCACGCGGGTGCAGTCGAGTCTGGAAGTGGCGCAGACGATGCGCGCTTTCCTCGACGACCTGGAAGCGATCGACCCGGAGTTGGCGTTGTCGTTGGTCTCGACTGCCGAGTTCGACAAGGTGCCAGCAGATCTCAGTGTGGACGGGTTGGTGCGTACCTTCGAGCATTCCCGCTCGAAGGAGATGGGGTATTCGGACACCCCGGGACCGGGCTACGACATCGACTTGTCACCCGAAGATGGGACCGCGCGCCGGGTCGGTGCCTGGGTCGGCGGGCTGGAAACCAGTGCTCCCAACAGTGTCCTGGTGTCGTTGCCGACGGAGACGCAGCTCACCGACAGTACCCGGCGGTTGCTCGACCCGGATATCGGAGACGCGATCATGAGAGTGATCGTCAAGCATTGGGAACCGGAGCGAGCTCGGTGGAGCATCGGAGACTACCGGCACCTTCAGAATCGGTCGAAAGGTGAGGTCGAGGTGGGATGGGAAACGTACTTCCATTCCGGAGTTACGTTCGATCGCAGCGCGCTGCCCCAGTCTGCGGTGGTAGAGGATCTGCTCAATGGCACGTTGATTCGGTTGGGGGACAAGCCAATGGAGGTCGCTGCCGCCGACATTGTGGCGGTGCGGGCGGCGTTGGGTTACCCGGTGTAGGCCCCGCAATGGGTCCGGAGTTCACCATTGCATCAGACGTCGAGAAATGTGTTAACCGGATGGCCTGCTTCGCCTTTCGATAGTATCGTCAGATGGCACTCCGAACCGACTTGCTCGCGTGGCTCCTCGATTCGGATCCAGCGATTCGGTGGCAGGTGGAGCGCGATCTGTTGAACGAAGCGCCCACTGTGTGGGTGGCGACGCGCGCGTCGATCGCTACCAAAGGATTTGGTGCACGCCTGCTTTCATTGCAGGATCGAGACGGCCAATGGGCGGGTGGGGCGTTTTTCCCGGCAGAATTCGACTTTGCGGGACCCGAAGCAGCAGAACAAGGTCCGCAACCCTGGACGGCAACTACTTGGACGCTCAACTCCTTGCGTGAGTGGGGCCTCGATGCCGGTGTTCTGCGGGAGCGTCGTACCGCAGAACTGCTCGCGGAGAACTGTCGCTGGGAGTACGAGGGCCGGCCGTACTGGGACGGTGAGGTCGATTGCTGCATCAACGCCTGGACGGTGGCAAACGGTGTGTGGCTCGACATGCGTGTTGATGAACTGGCTGATTGGTTTGTGCAGCATCAACTTCCGGATGGCGGGTGGAACTGCGAGTGGATCGAAGGTTCGACGCGATCGTCGTTTCATTCGTCCCTCAATTCACTCAAAGGGCTTCTCGCGTACGAGATCGCGACCGGGGGAACAAAGGAGACGAGCGCGGCTCGACGATCCGGTGAGGAATTCTTGCTGCAGCGCGGTCTGTTCCGGCGACTCTCGACCGGCGAACCGGTGGGGCCTTGGGTCGGCCGGTTCGCGTACCCGTTCCGGTGGCGTTACAACGTGCTCAACGCAGCCGACTACTTCCGTGAAGCGTCGTTGTCGTATGGAAATGAGCCTGATCCGCGAATGGCGGACGCGATCGAGATGATCCGGGCCGCTCGAGCCTCGGATGGGACGTGGCTCCAGGCCGGTCGCCAACCGGGGCGGGTGTGGTTCGAGGTCGACACAGAGGCGGGGGAGCCGTCGAAGTGGCTGACTTTGTCCGGCATCCGAGTGCTCGCCTGGTGGGATCAATCCTCCCCTCTAGGTTCCGCATAACAAAAGAGTTACAGCGAGAGTTTTTTTCACCTTTAAAGGTTATCGAAAGGTGATCTTCGACTTTCCGGTCGAAATATCCAGTACGGATGAAGAACATATTAACGACAGGATTGCCCTCAGTGCGGTGAAGGTTAATCATCTGAACAGGTGAGAAGATGTTCGGTGAAATTACCTACCCGATTGGATAGGCGGGTCACCGACGTTGGTAATCAAATAGGGCGCTCGCGGCTGTCTTGGTTAGGGAGCTAAGTCCCGAGCTGGAAACGGCATTTCTGCTTCGAAAGTGTCGCTCACCTGCGGCTACGTTCCCCATTTTGCAAGACTTAAACCACTTTCGGCGAGAATTGGTCCCGCAATTGTAGGTTGTGGAGCGTCCGCAATGTTTAGGCAAAGTCCCATCTTTTCCCAGAACAATGCTCTACTAAACGTGAAAACCGGATGTTCCCCCGATTTTGCTGAGAAGGTGCAACTATGGGGCGTAGCGTAACTGTCGCAGCGAACCGGAACATCGCGAATTGCTGCTCTAACCAATGACTTTGTTCAGGTCCGAATAATGCTCGGAGGTCGTCGATGTCGATGGAAATGGTGTTAGCCGAAGCAGTGATAGACAGTGGGGACACGGCATGGGTGCTGATCTCCGCGGGCCTGGTTCTGTTCATGGTTCCCGGACTCGCCTTCTTCTACGCCGGTCTGGTGCGTGGTAGCAGTGCGCTCGTCATGTTGCAGCAGAACCTCGTCCCACTCGGACTCGTCTCGATTACCTGGGTCGTGTTCGGATACAGCTTCGCGTTCAGTGGAGACTGGGGTTCCGGCTTCCTCGGTGACCTCAAATTGTTCGGCTTGCAGGACATACACACAGCCGCCGCCCCGGGCTTCCACCTGATCGAAGGTGCAGTCGCGGTACCGACTCTGGCGTTCGTGGTCTATCAGATGATGTTCGCGATCATCACGCCCGCGCTGATCACCGGTGCGACCGCAAACCGGCTCAAGCCCTTGGGCTGGGCCGTTCTGCTCGTGCTGTGGTCGATCATCGTCTACCCCCCGATTGCGCACTGGCTCTTCAATCCCGAAGGCTGGCTGGCGCTCCGCGGAGCTCAGGACTGGGCCGGCGGAATTGTCGTCCACGCATCCGCCGGTGCCGCCGCCCTGGCAATCTTACTGGTGGTCGGTAAACGCCCGGGATGGCCCAACGCCGAGGCAGTCCCGCACTCGGTGCCCCTGGCGTTGATCGGCGCAGGCATCCTGTGGTTCGGCTGGTTCGGATTCAACGCAGGCGACGGATTGGCCGCCGATGGTGTTGCGGCACAAGCCTTGATGAACACTCACATAGCCGCAGCGGGCGGCATGGTCGTCTGGCTCGTCATCGAAAGGTATACCGAGGGCAAGGCCACGGCGATCGGTGGGATCACCGGCGCGGTAGCCGGTCTCGCGACCGTCACCCCCTGCGCCGGCTTCGTCAGCACCTTCTCCGCGTTGGCGATCGGCGCGCTTGCCGGACTGGTCTGCCACTTCGCGCTCGCGCTCAAGTCGATCTTCAAGTTCGACGACGCGCTCGACGTCATCGCGGTCCACTTCATCGGCGGCATCCTCGGTTCACTCCTCCTCGGTTTGTTCGGCGAAAAGGCGATCAATTCGATCGGCCGCGACGGACTCTTCTTCGGCGGCGGCGCCGGACTACTCGGCGAGCAGGCGTTGGCGTTGATCGTCGTCATCGCTTTCTCGTTCGTAGTGACCTGGCTGATCGCCACGGGCATCGAGAAGACCATCGGTCTCAAGTTGGCCCCGAAAGACCAGGTGGACATCGACCGTCGTCAGCAAGGCATGGACGCATACCGCTACAACGCCGCGTTCGTCGACGCCGGTGGTGCGCCGCAGACCAGCGGGTTCGACTCGGGGGTCCTGGTCGAGGGGACAAAACTTGTTCCGAACCTCGCCGCCCCGAAGCACGAACTCATCACCGCGGTATTGCAGACCATCGAGTCCGAGAAGCTTCGGGAGGCGCTGCTGGCTGCCGGAGCGGAGTCGATAGTCGTATCGGAAGCGCATGTCTCCGCGAGTGACTCGGCCTCGCTCAAGTTCCGCGGGCAACGCAACGACGTCGTGTTCACCGAGCGGTTGCGTGTCGAAGTGTTGGTCGCCTCGGAACATGCCCAGGCGGTCCTGGACGCGATCAACGAGTACTCGGGCGGCAGGAGGAGCGGTTTTGTCCAGCAAGCGGCCGAACCACTCACCGAAGCGACGGAACAGGGGAGCTGACATGTATTCGACGACAGGGAGTTACCGCATGATCGACAAGGAGCGTTCGGAATGCATCTGACACCGCGAGAACTCGACAAGCTGACAATTCTCATGTTGGCGGATGTCGCACTGAGGCGAAAGGCAAAGGGGCTCAGACTCAACCATCCGGAGTCCGTCGCAGTCATCACTGCAGCCGCTCTGGAGGGAGCTCGGGAGGGCAAGACTCTCGAGGAGGTCATGGCCGACGCATCGCACGCCTTGACGGTCGACGACGTGATGGAAGGTGTCGCGGAGATGATTCCGCGTGTGCAGGTCGAGGCGGTGTTCCTCGACGGTAGCCGGCTCGTCACCGTGCACTCTCCGATCCAGTAGCCCGACCGAGATGTCAGGAGCACTCCAAGATGGCAAGCAAATCGACGAAGAAGGATTCCGGCGGCGAGAAGAAAGTGCCGGTCGGCGGATACGTGTTGCGGGACGAGCCGATCGAACTGAACGAGGGCCGTCCCCGTTTGAAGTTGCGAGTCCGAAACACCGGTGACCGTCCCATCCAGGTGGGTTCGCACTATCACTTCATGGAAGTCAATCGCGCGTTGTCCTTCGATCGTGAACAGTCCTTCGGCTGGCGCCTCGACATTCCAGCGGGCACGGCGGTCAGATTCGAGCCGGGCGACGAAAAGGAAGTGACGTTGGTGCCGTTAGGCGGCAAGCAACGGGTTCAAGGCTTCAACGGACTTGTCGACGGTTGGGCGCCGACCCACGCCGCCTACCGCCCTCGGCTTCCCGGAGCCGTCCAGCGTGCCGAGGAACTCGGCTTCCTGTCCGAACCTCAAACCGACTGATTCTCGTTCACGGCGGACGAAGGAGAGCAACACCCATGACAAGCATTTCGAGACAAGAGTATTCAGGTCTGTTCGGGGTCACCACAGGTGACCAGATCAGACTGGGTAATACCGACCTGTACATCGAGGTCGAGGAAGATCTTCGAACCATCGGAGACGAGTCGATCTACGGCGGCGGCAAGACGCTGCGCGACGGCATGGGCCAGGATCCGGAGTCGTGCAGCATCGACGGTGCGCTCGACCTCGTGATCACCAACGTGGTCATCGTCGATGCGACCATCGGGGTCGTCAAAGCTGACGTGGGAATCAAGGACGGCAAGATCGTCGGCTGGGGCAAGGCGGGAAACTCCAGCACGATGGAAGGCGTCACTCCGGGGCTGACCACCGGTCCGGCGACCGACGCGATCTCCGGTGAGCAGATGATTCTCACTGCCGCCGGCATCGATCCGCACGTGCACCTCGTGTCACCACAACAGGCGTACCACGCACTCAGTGGGGGAGTGACGACGCTGATCGGTGGTGGTATCGGCCCGACCGACGGAACCAACGGCACCACCATCACTTCCGGTATCTGGAACATGGAGATGATGCTCAAGGCCAATGAGGGTTTGCCGGTCAACGTATGCATGCTGGGCAAGGGCAACTCGTCCGGGCATCAGTCGTTGGTCGAACAGATCAAGGCCGGTGCGGCCGGACTGAAGGTCCACGAGGACTGGGGCGCAACCCCGGCCACAATTCGTGAGTCTCTGCGGGTGGCAGACGAAATGGACGTTCAGGTCGCCATTCACACGGACACACTCAACGAGGCCGGATACGTCGAGGACACCATCGCGGCCTTCGAAGGCCGTACCATTCACACCTATCACAGCGAGGGCGCGGGCGGCGGTCACGCACCCGACATTCTGCGGGTGACGGGAGAGGACAACGTACTTCCGGCGTCGACCAATCCGACGTTGCCGTACGGCATCAATACTCAGGCCGAACTCTTCGACATGATCATGGTCTGTCACAACCTCAATCCCAAAGTGCCCTCCGATGTTTCGTTTGCCGAGTCCCGCGTTCGCGCCGAGACGATCGGGGCCGAGAACGTACTGCAGGACATGGGCGTCATCTCGATGTTCTCGAGTGACTCACAGGCGATGGGCCGCGTCGGAGAAAACTGGCTACGCGCGATCCAAACAGCGGACTGCATGAAGCGGTCCCGCGGGAAGCTGCCCGAGGATTCGCCGACGCACGACAACTTCCGCGTGTTGCGTTACGTCGCGAAGGTCACGATCAATCCCGCGTTGACGTTCGGTCTTTCGCATGTGGTCGGGTCGATCGGTGTCGGGAAGATGGCGGATCTTGTTCTCTGGGAGCCCGCATTCTTCGGTGCGAAGCCGAAGACGATCATCAAGAACGGTCTGATCAGCTGGCACGCCATGGGAGATCCGAATGCGTCGCTCCCGACACCACAACCGGTGATCTACCGGCCGATGTTCGGTGGATTCGGCAAGGCGTTGCCGCAGAGTTCGGTCTCGTTCGTCTCGCGAGCGGCACTCGACGACGGCATCAAGGACCGGCTCGGTCTCGAACGTCAGGTTGTTGCTGTCGAGGGGACCAGAACAGTCACCAAGCGTGATCTGGTTCGCAACTCGGCCACTCCGGAAATCAAGGTGGACCCGGAGACCTTCGCGGTGACTGCGGACGGCGTCCACGCATACGTCGAACCTGCCGAATCCATTCGCTTGAACCAACTTTACTTCTTCAGTTAGGGGTCTCCTGTGTCGGGAACAATCACACACACGCACGGCGCCGATGCGACGCCACACACGCACGGCGAGATGACCGCGCCGAGCGGAAAGCCGACGCGAGTCGACGCGCTGCTCGGGAAGGAGACCGACGAGGAGTGGGCCGGTCGACTCGACAATGCGGTAGTCGACGTCTTGTCGCTCGATCAGTGGGAAGCGCAGAAGAGTCGGTTACGACGCACCACGATCGGTGGCCGTGAATTGGCCGTCTCGCTCGATCGGGGTATTCAGTTGCAGGACGGCGACATTCTGCTGTGGGACGAGCCGGCGAACACCGTGGTCGTGGCCAGGATCAACCTCAAGGACGTGTTGGAGATCGACCTGAGCGCGCTGGTCGACGTCACGCCCGAGAAGATGATTCAGACGTGCCTGGAGTTGGGACATGCCGTGGGTAACCAGCACTGGCCTGCGGTGGTGAAGGGAATGAAGGTCTACGTTCCGTTGACCGTCGACAAGGCGGTCATGGGCTCGGTGATGCGGACACATGCTTTCGAGGGCATCGAGTACACCTTCATCCCGGGCGCCGAGGTCATTCCCTACATCGCTCCACACGAGGCACGCCGTTTGTTCGGTGCGGCCGCGCGTGAGGGCGAGGGGCATACCCATGACCCTCTCGTCTGAGGGATCCGGGCTCAGCATCAACCGCGCGATGCGGATGATGCAGTTTTCCGATTCCATGTTCCCGGTCGGTTCCTTCTCGTTCTCCAACGGTTTGGAATCGGCCGTGGCGCAAGGAATTGTCACGGGCGGTCCGTCGCTGCGGGAGTTTGTGCTCTCGGCCACCCATCAGGGTGCGACGTGCGACGGTATCGCCGTACTCGCGGCGCACCGGGGCGCGACCGCCGGTGACTTCTCGGCGATCCTCGCCGCTGATCATGCAGTGATCGAACGCAAGCTCAACGAAGAAGCACGCACGATGAGTACCCGGATGGGTAAGAAGTTGGCCGAACTCGGCGGGCGCTTGGCCGGTGAGACCCTGTTCAACAAGTGGTTGGCCGCGATCGCATCGGGGGAGACGCCGGGTACCTACCCCGTCGGCCTCGGAATTGCTTTCGCGGAGATGGGTTCTCCGGAGGAGGACGCTTTCACGGTCAATCAGTACGGTGTCGCGATGACGTTGCTCGGCGCTGCCCTTCGCATCGTCCGAGTAGATCACCTTGCGACACAGGAGATTCTGTTCGAGGTCAATCAGAGCGCCGGCCGTGAGTACGCCGCAGTGCGTGATTACGGACTCGACGACATGTCCAATTTCGCCCCGATGATCGACATTCTGGCTGCGGTTCACGTCAAGGCGCACGTCCGAATGTTCATGAACTAGAAGGAGAACGATGAAGAAGACAACGCGCATCGGAATCGGCGGACCCGTGGGTTCGGGTAAGACCGCACTCATCGAGGCGATCACGCCGGAGTTCATCAAGCGGGGCACCAGCGTTCTGATCATCACCAACGACGTGGTCACCACCGAAGATGCCAAGCATGTGCGCAAGGCTCTCAAAGGTGTTCTCGTGGAGGAACGCATCGTCGGCGTCGAGACGGGGGCCTGTCCGCACACCGCCGTTCGCGAAGACCCGAGTATGAACCTCGCGGCCGTCGAGGACATGGAGAAGACGTTCCCTGACACTGACGTGGTCTTCATCGAAAGTGGTGGCGACAACCTCACACTGACATTCAGTCCGGCTCTCGTCGACTTCTTCATCTACGTCATCGATGTGGCCGCAGGCGACAAGATTCCGCGTAAGAACGGTCCGGGAATCTCGCAGTCCGACATCCTGGTCATCAACAAGACCGATCTCGCACCGTACGTCAACGCCGATCTCGGAGTCATGGATCGCGACTCCAAGGGAATGCGGGGAGACAAGCCGTTCGTCTTCACCAATTGCATGACCGGGGAAGGCATCAAGGAAGTGGTGGACCTCATCGTGCACGGAGTCCTCTTCGACGAAGAGGAAGTGGGAGCGAGCGCACCGTGAGCGCACCGCCCGCCCCGGGAGCATCGCGGGCGCTCCCGGGTCCGATCCCGACCATCCCGGAACTCGACCAGTACCAGGACCAGCCGAAGCAGGCTCCGGCCGGCAAGGTCGGGAAGACCGGCGTTCTCGAGATGCGATTTGTCGACCGTGGCGACAAGACGATTCTGCGGGACATGTACCGCAAGACACCGTTGCTCGTTCAGCAGGCGCTGTACTGGGACGAAGCGTTGCCGACCATGCCGTGCGTCTACATGATCTCGACGTCCGGCAGTGTGTTGCAAGGTGATCGACTGTTCCTGACCATCGAGATGGAGCCGGGTTCTCTCGCGCACGTGACCACTCAGTCGGCCACCAAGGTTCACCGGATGGATGCGAATCACGCGTCGCAACTCCAGAAAGTGGTGCTCGCGGAGAATTCGTATCTCGAACTGATGCCGGGGGTGACGATCCCACACCGCAACGCGAGGTACTACGCGCGCACCGACATCACGGTGGATCCGACTGCAACGCTGTTGTTCTCGGAGATCGTGATGCCGGGTCGCAAGTACCACGACGGCGGAGAGATGTTCGTCTACGACCTGTACTCCACAATGATCAAGGCGGAGCGTCCGGACGGGAAGAACCTCTTCACCGAGAAGTTGGTGATCGAACCGGCACGCTTCCCCGTGCGATACGGCGGAATCATGGGTGACCACGACGTGTTCGGCAATGTCATCTTGTTGACACCGAAGGAGCATGCCGACGCGATTCTCGAAGAGGTAGTTCCGGGCCGTGACGGCAAGGTCGTTTCCGGAGCGAGTCGGCTACCGAACGACGCCGGTCTCATCTTCAAAGTCCTCGGTCCGGAGAGCGAACCCGTCAAGGCAAAGGTTCGTGATTTCTGGGCTCTGGTGCGAAAGGCAGTTCTGGACACCACCATTCCGCCCGTCCCGCTCTGGGGATGACGCGGATCGCCGGAGAAGGATCGAGGGACGTGCGATGACCACCATCACCAAACCGTGGGACGACGTCGCGGACAAGAACGTCGTGCTCAGATTCATCGACACCAATCTCAAAGGCTCCGGGCAGGTGATGTTCCAGGGCAATGCGCTGACGGGCCTGCTGTTTCTGGTCGGTATCTTCTGGGGAGCGATAGCCGCGGACACGATCACCGTCGCGATCGGTGCCGTGGTGGGTCTGGTGGTATCCACCGTCACCGGCATGATGCTGCACTCCGACGACGATTCGATGCGTATCGGCCTGTACGGATACAACGGAATTCTTGTGGGAGCTGCCTTTCCGACGTTCCTTGCCGGTGGCGTGATGCTGTGGATCTACCTCGTGGTGGGAGCTGCCGCGTCGACCATCGCGTTCCTGGCTGTCGCCAATGTCTTCAAGACCTGGGGCGTACCGGCGCTGACCTTTCCGTTCAACCTCGTCAACTGGTTTTTCCTCCTCGCGGCGTTCCAGTTCCTGCGGATCGAAACGTCGGACCTCAGCGCCGGCCAGTTTCCCCAGCACATCGGGGACGCGTCGGTTCATGCCGACATCACTTTCAACTTCTTGTGGGACACGCTGTTTCGCAACGTCTCCCAGATCTTTCTGATCAACAACACTGTCACCGGCATTATCTTCGTGATCGCGCTGCTGGTCGCGTCGCGTTGGGCGGCGTTGTTCGCGCTCATCGGTTCCGCGATAGCGATGGGTTCGGTACTGGCGCTGGGCGCCAACACCGTCGACATCGGGAATGGTCTCTACGGGCTCAGTTCGGTGCTGACGGCAATTGCTCTCGGATCGGTGTTCTACAACCCGTCGTGGCGTGTGTTCGTCTACACCGTCTTCGGAGTGTTGGTCACTGTTGTCATCCACGGCACGCTGGTGTCTGCGTTCGCTCCGATCAGCCTGCCGGCCGGAACGGGCCCGTTCGTCTTCGCGACGTGGCTGTTCCTGCTGCCGAAGAAGAAGTTCGTTCCCATCCAGCACGACACCATCGAGGGCGGAGCGGCCGAAGGCAAGGATTCGATCGCAAAGGCGAACGGCTAGACGGGCCGAATTGGCGAGGCGCCCGTACGCTGGGGCACACCGATGAGTTGATCCGATCGCCCCGCCACTCTCGAAGGAACGCACCTAAATGACAGACTCCAGCGCCCCTCGCATCCATCTCGGCCCCGTCGAGGATCCGCACATTGCCGACGGAATTCGCGGAGTCGGTGGGGTTCTCGTTCCACTCGCCGAGGCAGAGGGCGTGGTCTGGGTACATGGTCCGGACACGTTCCCGTCGTCGCTACCTGACTCGGTTCGTTGGGTGCAGTTGCCCTTCGCCGGGATCGAGCCATGGTTCGATGCCGACGTGATCGACGACAAGCGGGTCTGGACGTCCGCTGCCGGGGCTTACGCGGGCAATGTGGCCGAACATACGATGATGCTCCTCCTCGCCGGAGTGCGTTCTCTCCCCGAACAATTGGTGGCGCAGTCGTGGCGAAAAGAAGAGTTCGATCCACGGGTGGGCACCTTGCAGGGCTCGACAGTGGCGATCATCGGTTGCGGCGGAATCGGCCGTGCGCTGATCCCGTACCTCGCCGCGTCCAAGGTCAGAGTCATCGCCGTCACCCGCTCGGGATCCCCCGTCGAAGGTGCCTCCGAAACGCTCTCGGCCGATCGAACCGGTGAAATCTGGTCCCAGGCGGATCACTTCGTGATCGCAGCACCGTCGACGTCCGCGACGCGGCATCTGGTCGGCAAGGCTGAATTGGACCAGATGTCGGAGTCGAGCTGGATCGTGAACATTGCACGCGGCAACCTGGTCGACACGGACGCGCTGGTCGATGCTCTCGAAGCTGGTTCGATCGGCGGGGCGGCACTGGACGTCACCGACCCCGAGCCGCTGCCGGACGGGCACCGGTTGTGGAAGCTGCCCAACGCGATCATCACTCCGCACGTCGCCAACCCGGCTACGACGCTCACGCGTGTGCTGGCAGATCACGTGGCCGCCAACGTCGCTCGATTCGCTGCGGGTGAGGACCTTGCTGCGGTAATCGATCCGTCGGCGGGCTACTGAACCGACAGAACACGCAAATCCTCGAGACCGTCCACGACGGGAACGCGCCACGAGGCAAGCTCTTCCGGTCCCTGCTCGTCCCACAGTTCGAACAGTTCCGAATCGGTCGAGGAGATGGTGCGCTCCACCATCTCGATCAGCCAGGTGAGCCGTTCGCTGGTCAGGGCCGAGGTGAAGGAATCGAGATCGAGGTCCTGGGCGGCGGGGTCGCGTTTGCGATCGGCGCGCACGATCAACACCAATTCGAGCAAGGCGACGGCGATTTGGCCGCCGTCCACCTCGAGGTAGTCGTCCTCGAATGCCCACTCCACCGATTCGAAGGTGAAGTCACCGTGTCCGATGGACGCGATCAAATCCCCTGCACCGTCGTTATCGAACGGTCCCGATCCCCACGCGCCCACTGTCTACTCTTTTCCGATTGCCGTGTCAGCGCGCTTCGAGCGCGATCTTCGCTCCGAATCCTAGAAGAACTGTTCCGGTTATGCGCTCGAGTGCCTGTCGCACTCGGGGCTTCTCGAAGGTGCTACGCGCTCGCGAGAGAAGGACCACGTAGCCAATGAGCCACACGATGGTGATGGCTGCGTGGATGAGCACCAGCAGCGCAAGCGATGGTCCCGTCGGCCACCCGACCGGAACCAACTGCGGCAGCAGTCCGGTGTAGAAGACGGCGATCTTGGGGTTGAGCAGGTTGGTGGTGAAGCCCGTCTTCCACGTTCCGGCCTTCTGCGATCGTGGAGCGTCGGCATTGTGTTGCATCCGCGACGTCCGGCTCTCCCACAGTGCTCGCACACCGAGATAGATCAGGTAAGCAGCACCGGCGAGCTTGACGACGGTGTACGCCTCCGCCGACGCGGCCAGGATCGCCGACAGTCCGAGGACGGTCAGCAGACCCCACACCAGAAGGCCCGAGACGATGCCGGCCGCTACCCGGAATCCGGCGGATCTGCCCGCGCCGAGAGCAGCCTGCGTCACGACGGCCATGTCCGGCCCCGGGACCAGAGTCAGTAGGGCGAGCACAGCTGTGGCGGCGAGGAGAGCGGTCAGCATGCAACAAGTATGAAGCCGGGGTGGGGAGCGTTCTCGGTTGGTGGTGTCGTGCCTGTGAACAAAGAAGGGCGCGACGGTGTGAACTGCGTGGACACGCCCGGAATCCGGCGTCTCGCGAGCCGTGATCGACAAAGTTATGCACACTGTGGGGAAACGGGTCGTTGCAGGTAGAAGGAATAACTCTGTTGTAATTCATCCTTTTGTCCACAGGTTATGCACAACTGGGAAGTGGATGTGAATGAAGTTATCCACACCTGTGTGTGCATCGGTGGAAAACTGTCCAACTCCATTGGATACCCGCGAGTAATAAATCCCAACCAGTGGGTTGACCTCGGGACGTTCGTCCTGTCCAATCGAGGGTTAGCGATAGTCGTGCGATGCTCAGGGGGCACTTGACGGATGCGGAGATTTGGGTTTGTCGGGATTGTGTTGGTCGTGCTCGCGCTTGTTGTGGGCGGAGTGGCGTATGCCGAACCGGCGCCCGAAAATCCACCAGGAGATCTGACAGGTCAGACCGGGGCTCACATCAATCGCATCGAGCAATTGTCGCCCACTCGTAGTGCCGTGTTCGTCGATTCGCCGGCTATGCGGCGCGAGGTGCAAGTGCAGGTTCTGCATCCAGCGTCGAGTGCCGGTTCGCGACCGTCCTTCTACCTACTCGACGGCGTCAGTGCCGGTTCGGAATCCGGATACTCCGAAAGCACCTGGACTCAAAAGACCGACATCGAAGCGTTTTTCGCCGACAAGAACGTCAACGTCGTTCTCCCTGTTGGCGGTACCGGCAGTTTCTATACCAACTGGAAGAACGACGATCCGAACCTCGGTGTGA
This sequence comes from Rhodococcus sp. FW305-130, assembly GCF_058788335.1. Lineage (NCBI taxonomy): Bacteria > Bacillati > Actinomycetota > Actinomycetes > Mycobacteriales > Nocardiaceae > Rhodococcus > Rhodococcus sp. FW305-130. The sequence goes on from NZ_JBYTAP010000004.1 coordinate 439,769, forward strand.
ACAAGTGGGAATCGTTTCTCGCTGAAGAGCTTCCGGCGTTGATCGATTCTGCGTTTTCCGGAAATGGGACGAATGTGGTCGGCGGGGTGTCCATGGGTGCGCTCGGCGCGGCCAACCTCATCACACATCACCCGAAGCTCTATACCGGATTAGCCTCGTACAGTGGCTGTCTCGACAACTCCGAGTCGTCTTCGCAGGATTCCGTGCGGCTCACCGTGGCCAGTAAGGCAGGCGACGCCACCAACATGTGGGGCCCGTCATCGGACCCCGACTGGCAAAAGCACGACCCGTCCACCAATGCTGAAACGCTGCGAGGAAAGACGATCTACGTTTCCTCGGGCACGGGCGCACCCGGAGAATACGACAACATTTTCACCCCGGGCGGCCTGCAGACGGCCATCGAAGGCGGGCCGCTCGAGGCACTGGCAAACACGTGCACGCAACTGTTCGAGGCGAGGTTAGGGGAGTTGTCGATTCCCGCAGTGTTCGCGTATCGAAACGTCGGCACCCATTCATGGCCGTACTGGCAAGACGCGCTTCACGATTCCTGGCCGACAGTGAAGACCGCCCTGGGAATGTGAACTGGGCTGTGAGCTGAGAACTACTCGGCCAGTGCCAGTTCGAGCAACTGGAGGGCGCCGTCACGGGTCTGCGCAGCCGCGATGAACCCAGCTTTGTGGCAGAAGACCGAACTGTCGACGCCCGTCTGGGCGGCAAGGTCCGAGCCGTTCAGGCCGCGCCACGGCTCCGGCAACAGCTTTCGTGAACCGAACTTGGAGTCAGCGGGCTTGACCGTCTGAATCGACCAGCCGCCGTTGGTGTTCGGGAAGATGGTGAACAGAAGTTCTGGCTGGGCCGACGCGGCGCGGCCGTGGGGAACGAAGCGTTCCAGCACGACGAAGCGCGGATCCGTTGCTTTCTCGTAGGTCTCGGTGAACTCGCGCTCGGCTGCAGCGTCGCCGGCGTACTTGGCGCGCAGGCGAATCAAGACCTGAGTTGCGAGAACCACGGCCAGCTCGAACTGGGTGTCGAACTCTTCGTCGGTGGACGAGATCGGATTGAACAGGTCCAGCACCGACGACAGATCAAAAGGCTTGGTGCCGTAGTCGTTGAGGGTGTAGATCTCCTGGCCGTTGTCGACGGCGTCGATGCCCTCGACCAGACGACTGTCGATTCGGCGGAAAACGGAGGCGTCGCCTTCGCAGAACTGCAGGCCGTATTCCTGCCAGAGCAGACCGAAAGCGGAGTACAGGATGCCGTTGCTGCGCTCGCCGGCATCGCGCTGGTGATGGTCGAAGCGACCCTCGGCCGGGTTGTAGCGACCGCCGACGTCGAGCACGATGTCCGCACTGTCGAGGACGGACTCGTCACGGCTGCGAACGACGGTGGCGTCGGGGTACAGCTGCTTGAGCAGCGATACGCCGAAGACGTCGTCTGCATGGAACTTGCCGTTATGGGTCGCGATGATCACCCGTCGAGACTAGGCAATCGAGCGGGGGGATGCCTATTCAGCCGACGGTGCGGATGCGATCGGTGGCAGGCGGCGAGACCGGGGACCCGGCTGCGAACAGGGCAGTCAAGGCGTCGAGGTCGTTGCCCGCGCCGGTCATCTGGGTGGAGTTCTTCAGTGCGGTGAAACCGTCCCCGCCCTCGGCGAGGAACTTGTTCACCACGACGCTGTAGACGCCGTCGGGGGCGATGTCCTGCCCGTTCAAGCGCATTTCCGAGATTCGCGAGCCCGGCGCTGCTCGCCGGTCCATGGCGTAGGTGAAGCCCGCGGACGGGGAGAGGATGCGCTCGGTAGCGGTGCCGTCGAGGTCGATCTGGAATTGCTGTTCGAGAGCGTCCTTCAGCACCGCTCCTGTGACGGAGAGCACTTCGAGGCTGTTGCCGAACGGTTGAACACCGTAGGCCTGGCGGTAGGTGACCTGGCCGGAAGTGCCGAAGTCCAAGTCCTCGCGCATACCGCCCGGGTTCGTCAACGCGAGTTGAGCGCCTCGTGTCGATCCGGCCGCGAGTTGAGCGTCGGCGACCAGGTTGCCGAGTGTCGATTCACCGCTGGGGACGCGATCCCGTGTCAGATCGGCGGTGATGGTCCCCACCGGTCGCTGAGCGCTTTCCGACGCCTCCGACCAGGCCCGGTCGGCGAGAGCCTGAATATCGGGATCCGGCGAAATATCGTGCGTCACTATCTGATTGAAAGCGGACGTCTGATCGCGAACGACCTCGCGGGTGTTGCGGTCGATGGTGACGTCGGCGACGGACACGATCCGGCCGTGCGAAGCGCCCTGCATGACGACTCTGGGATTGCCTGCGGGATCAGGGAATTCGCAGTTGTACTGCTGGTGGCTGTCGGCGGTGAAGATGACGTCCACCTTCGGTGAGGCACGAAGAGCGATGTCGCGGGCCGGGCCGGACTCGACGTTGCAGTCGTTGGGCCCACCTTCGACGGCCGGTTCGTCCCCACGGTGCAGGAGAACGGTGATGGCTTTGACGCCGAAGAAGTCGAGGACATCGGCGGTGCGGTTGATCGCTTCGACCTCGTCGCCGAACTGCAGATCGGCGATCCCGCCCGGTGTGACGATCTGCGACGTGTTGGCGGGGGAAATCGCGATGACTCCGAGCGGAATGCCGTCGACCATGTTCACGGTGAAGGGCAGCGTGGCCGGAGTGCCGTTGGTGTACGTCATGTTTGCGGCCATCAGAGGGAAGTTGGCGCCGCCGAAGGACGGACTGAACGTGCACGCGTCGACGGCGGAGCAACCGCCGGACTGCATACGACGGAACTCGGCGAGCCCCTTGTCCAGTTCGTGGTTGCCGATCGCGGAAGCGTCGATCTTCATCCGATTCAGCAGTTCGACCGTCGGTTCGTCGTTGAACATCGCCGATTCCAATGCCGACGATCCCCAGTTGTCACCGACCGAATACAGCAGCGAGTTGGTGGCTTGGCTGCGAAGTTGCGTCACGTATGCCGCGAGATACGCCGCGCCACCTGCGGGGGTGAGCGAGCCGTCGGCCTGCCTGATCTCGCTGCGAACACCTTCCGGCGGGCGGAGGCTGCCGTGCAGATCGTTGAACGCCAGCAGACGTACCGACACCGTGTCCTGGGACTCGGCGGTGGCGACGGCACTCAGGGAGGTCGCGGTGGTGGCGAGAAGGGTCGTTGCGAGCACGGCACACGTTCGTGTCATGCGTCGCGTCATGCGTCGTGCTCCCTCACTCGGACCGGCCTCGAACCTCCCTGAGTGTGCCCGTCCGCCGAAACGAATTCCAGTCCTCGGCGTAACAGTTATGTATCGAGTGTCACGCGGTGACGCCGATGCCCGCGGCCTGCTTCGCGACGTCGGTGTTCGCGAAAGCGAGGAACGCGTCGTTCTCGTGTGGATCGCCGATGGTCATCCGGACGCCCTCGACGCCGTACTGACGGATCAGAATGCCCGCCTCGGTACTCGCCTCGGCGAAACCGGGGGAGAGCTCTCCGAGGGGGAGATAGACGAAGTTCGCCGACGACTCGGGGACGGTGTACCCGGCTTCGATCAGTGCACTGCGCACTCGCGTCCGCTCGGCGATGACGCCTTCGGTGCGGGCAAGCAGTTCGTCTGCTGCAGCCAGGGAAGCGATTGCGGCGGCCTGCGCGACAGCGCTCACGGTGAACGGGGTGTGCACCTTGCCGAGGGCCACGATGATCTCAGGATCCGCGACCGCGTAACCCACGCGAATTCCCGCGAGGCCATACGCCTTCGAGAAGGTGCGCAGAACAACCACGTTGGGGCGGCTGCGGAACAGTTCGATGCCGTCGGCGTCCGAGCGTGAGTATTCGAAGTACGCCTCGTCGAGTGCGACGACGACGTGCGCCGGGACCGTGTCGAGGAAGCTCTCAAGCTCTGCCTTCGACAGTGCATTGCCGGTCGGGTTGTTGGGGTTGCACACGAAGATCAACCGCGTGCGATCCGTGATCGCGGCCAGCATCGCGTCGAGGTCGTGGCCAAAGTCCTCGGTCAGCGGAACCTTGACCGAGACGGCATGGCCGACCTGGGTGACCACGGGGTACGCCTCGAACGAACGCCACGCGTAGATGACCTCGTCACCCTGATCGCAGGTGATCTGCACGAGTTCCTGGCACAGCGTCACGGAGCCACAACCAGCGGCGACGTTGGCCGGCTCGACTTTCAGGAAGCTGGCCAGCGCCTCGATGAGTGCGACCGCGGCATTGTCCGGGTAGCGGTTGGCATTGGCGACCGCGTCGGCGACGGCGTCACGCACACCGGGCAACGGCCCTACGGTCGTTTCGTTGCTCGCCAGCTTGATCGCACCCGGAAAATTGCGTCCGGGAACGTAGGCGGGGATGGAGGCGAGGTCAGGGCGAATGTGTGCGGTCACGAGTCGATTATGCGCGCACCGATTTGGTGCGTAGCGGCCGTCTGCGTGTCAGAGTTAGAAGATGTCGGAAATCTTCCGGGCCACCGCGTATCTGCGCGGAGCCGAAGGGGAGGTCGCCACGGCTGTTCCGCTGACGGTGGTGGAGCCGGACGGCCCGACGCGGGGCGGGATCGTCGTCCTGCATGAAGCCCGCCAGTTCAGCCCGGCTCTGCTGAATCTGATGTGCGCACTCGCCGGCGAAGGGTGGGTGAGCGTCGCACCGCACCTGTTCCACCGCGAACCCGAACACATGCAGGGCGAGGTGTTCGGTGACAACCTCTTCGCCGATTTCGACGCGACCCTCGATTGGCTCGTCGGACGCGAAGTTCTCGCGGACACCGTCGGGGTGCTCGGATTCGACGACGCCGGGACCGCCGCGATGCTCGTGGCCACCAGCCGTCCCGTCGGTGCCGCGGTGAGCGTCGCCGCCCGGGGAATCGTCGAAGCCTTGTCGGTGGATGCTCAGGCACTCGTCGACGCGGCCACTTCCCTGCAGGCGCCGTGGCTGGCGCTGTACGGCGAGGACGATCCCAGCACGCCGCGTGAGCACGTGACTCTGCTCCGGGAAGCGACCGCCAAGGCCGACGTCGCGACACTGGTGGTCAGCTACGCCGGACTGGCTCACCGGGCGGACGAGCCGCCACAGCTGTCCGAGGACGCCGACCTCGACGACCCGGATTCGGCTTCGATCGTCGAAGCTCAGACCCGGATCTTCGACTGGTTCGACAGCCACCTGCGGTAAGTCGACAAAACAAGGCGCTGACCACACGTTTTGCCTTTGGTGGCGAAGGGTGTGTAATCTTTCGATCCGGCGGTCCGAAAGGATCGGAACCCCCAGGGAGGCGTGCCAGAGCGGCCGAATGGGACTCACTGCTAATGAGTTGTCCCTTTTACGAGGGACCGGAGGTTCAAATCCTCTCGCCTCCGCCAAGCCGGTGATTTTGACCGGCGGGTTAGAAATGATAGAAAGTACGACGGCAAGACACGCAAGATCAGCAAGACAACAGAACATGCGCCCGTAGCTCAACGGATAGAGCACTTGACTACGGATCAAGAGGTTAGGGGTTCGAATCCCTTCGGGCGCACAAGAAAGAAGGTCACAGACTCCGGTCTGTGACCTTCTTTTTGTTGTGGTGCATTCGCAATTTTTGAATGTGTGTGACGTCACCTCGGCGAATTTCGGTCGGTGACCCTCGCGATCGTAGGAACCAACAACCGATCCCCGCGACCTATGCTTTCTCCGGAGCAGCCGCGCAAACCGAGGAGAACCCGTTGGAGACCGTCGACAGTCGGACGCTCCCGGTCTACTCGGCCGGGGCGGTCGAGGTGCCCTTTGTCATCGCGGGCATGGACGAGCTTGTCTCTCGCGAGACCCGGTGGGAGGCGCACTCGCACCCGACCCACGAATTGTTGTGGAACGAGCGGGGAGCGTCGAGCGCCACGGTGGGATCGCGCACGTGGACGATCACCCCGACCGTCGGTCTGTGGATGCCCGCCGGCGTCCTGCACTCGGCGATCGCGCCCGCCGGAACCTGGTATCGGGCCGCTCAGCTCGACATCGCATCGGTTCCGTCTCTGTCCGACGTGCCGGTGGCGATCGAGGTGACTCCGCTGTTGCGGAATCTCCTCGAGCGACTGGCAGACGATTCACTCGGAACCTCTTCGCGCTCGCTCACAGAGCAGATGGTGATCGACGTACTGGCGCCGTCACCCAACGAGTTGCTGGTTCTGGTGCCGGACTCGGCGCTTCTGCAACCCATCGTCGACGCGATCGGTGACGATCCGAGTGACATGCGAACGCTGTCCGACTGGGCAAGGCTCCTCGGCGTCAGCCCGCGAACCATCACCCGGGTATTTCGGTCGGAGACCGGGATGAGTTTCGGGCAGTGGGTGTCAGCGGTGCGCGCCCAACGGGCGGTGACGCTTCTTGCACACGGCTTGGATCTGCAAGAGGTTGCCGAGCGCGTGGGCTACCACTCGACCAGTGCGTTCGGTGCGGCATTCCGGCGCACCACCGGGGCCACACCAGGGATGTTCAGGGCTAGCTGATCGGCCATCACACCTTGTCTCGATCGCTACACGGGGTGTCCCAAACACGCGATTGCGCCACAATGCCCTCCCGTATACGGTTTAGGCAAACCTCACCTAAGTGCCCGATTGAGCCGGGTTGAGGGCCGTACCCCTTCTCGAGAGAGTTCTGTTTTCATGCGTTCAAGACGCTTCTTGGCGGTGGCCGCAGCAGCGGTCGCAGTCGCCCTCGGCATGACAGCTTGCAGTTCCGACTCCTCGGAGACCGCCGACGGCGGCAGCGCCGGAAGCGGATCCAGCTCCTTCCCCGTCACGATCGAGCACGCTTTCGGAACTACGACGATCGACGCCAAGCCGGAGCGAGTTGCCACCGTTGCCTGGGCCAATCACGAAGTGCCCCTTGCTCTCGGCGTGGTTCCCGTCGGAATGGCAGCGGCGACGTTCGGCGACGACAACGGCAACGGAATGCTGCCGTGGGTCGAGGAAAAGCTCGACGACCTTGGCGCGAAGCCGCCGGTGCTCTTCGACGAGACCGACGGCATCGACTTCGAAGCCGTCTCCGATACGAACCCTGACGTCATTCTTGCCGCGTACTCCGGATTGACGCAGGAGGACTACGACACTCTCAGTGAGATCGCTCCGGTTGTGGCGTATCCCGAGGGGCCGTGGGCGACGTCGTGGCGTGACGTCATCAAGTTCAACAGCATGGGCCTCGGCATGGAATCCGAAGGGCAGGAACTGATCTCCACCATCGAGAAGGAGATCGCCGACGAGGTTGCCTCACATCCGCAGCTTGCCGGCAAAGCAACAATGTTCCTGACGCACGTCGACACTGCCGACCTGAGTCAGGTCAGCTTCTACACTGCGAACGACACACGTGCCGCGTTCTTCGAGGACCTTGGACTTTCGACGCCGAAGAGCGTTGCCGACGCCTCGACGGGTGGTGAGTTCTCGAAGAAGGTCAGTGCCGAGCGTGTGGACGTCTTCGACGACGTCGAACTGATCGTCACCTACGGTGACCAGGCACTTGTCGACGCACTCAAGGCTGACCCGCTGCTCTCGCAGATGCCTGCTGTAGCCAACAATTCGATCGTCTTCCTCAACGGAACCGGCCCGATGGGAACGGCGGCCAACCCGACTCCGCTCGCCATATCGTGGGTACTCGGCGACTATGTCGATCTGCTCGCCGGGGCTGCTGGAAAGTCGGAGTGACTGTAACCTCGCAGGATTCGACGTCGGGCGCCAGCGATACGCGGCGCCCGACGTTCGGCAATTCGCTGTGGCTGATCGCCCTTCTCGTGGTCCTCGCCGTGCTCATGTGCGCCTCGATCGTCATCGGCTCTCGTGAGGTCGATTGGTCCGACATCGTTGCCGCACTTGGCGGTTCCACCGACAACATCGGTCAGGGTGCGATTGCCAAGCGCATTCCGCGGACGGTGCTCGCGATCGTCGTGGGTGCTGCGCTCGGTCTTGCCGGCGCGGTGATGCAGGGGATTACCCGAAACCCTTTGGCGGATCCCGGAATCCTGGGCGTCAACATGGGCGCTTCGCTCGCCGTGGTGATCGGAATGGCGTGGTTCGGATTGTGGACCCAGACCAGCATGATCTGGGTGGCCGTACTCGGTGCAGCCGGGGCGGCATTGTTCGTCTACGTAGTCGGGTCACTCGGGCGAGGTGGAGCCACGCCACTCAAGTTGGCTCTTGCCGGGGCCGCAACATCGGCTGCGTTTGCTTCGTTCATCACTGCGATCATGCTGCCGCGAAACGATATTGCGGGCAACATTCGTTCGTGGCAGATCGGCGGCGTCGGTGGCGCGAGTTTCGAGGTGATCCGGCAGGGTCTGCCTTTCCTCATTGTCGGCTTCGTGATCTGTCTGCTGTCAGCGCGCAGTCTCAACTCTCTTGCGCTCGGCGACGAGGTTGCGTCAGGTCTCGGCGAACGCGTCGCGGTGGTTCGTGCAGTGGCAGCGCTCGGTGCAGTGTTGCTCTGCGGTGCAGCCACTGCCATTGCCGGACCGATCGGCTTCGTCGGTTTGGTTGTCCCGCATCTGTGCCGGTTGCTGATCGGTATCGACAACCGTTGGCTACTACCGTTTTCTGCGCTGACAGGTGCCGGCCTTCTCGTCGCCGCCGACATTCTCGGACGAATTGTCGCCCGACCGAGCGAAATCGACGTCGGCATCATCACCGCGCTCATCGGAGCGCCCTTCTTCATTTACATAGTCCGCCGTCAGAAAATACGTGAGCTGTGACCACTACATTCGTTACTCCCGAAGTCGAGGTCGACGCAGTCGGAGCAAGCCGTATCCGACGAGGTAGACGCCGCCGCATCGTGATTGCCGTGCTGACGGTCCTCGTCGTCGCCTCCTTCGCGGTCACTCTGATGGTGGGAAAAACCTTCTACCCGCCGTCAGATGTGCTTCGCGTCGTGCTGGGGGAGAACGTGCCCGGTGCCTCGTTCACCGTCGGCCGCCTCCGGCTGCCTCGCGCTGTCCTCGCTGTGGTCGGCGGAATCTGTTTCGGCTTGGGTGGCATCACGTTCCAGACGATGCTGCGCAACCCGCTCGCGAGCCCCGACATCATCGGGATCAGCTCGGGCGCAAGCGCTGCAGCGGCTTTCGCGATCATCTCGCTTTCGCTCGGCGGCTCGCAGGTCTCGATCTTCGCCATCGCTGTCGGTCTGGGCGTCGCAGTCTTGATCTACGTTCTGTCCTTCCGAGACGGTGTAGCGGGCACTCGGCTGATCCTGATCGGTATCGGCATCGCCGCGATGCTCGACAGCGTCACCGCCTACCTGCTCAGTACCGCCGCCGCATGGGATCTGCAGGAGACGATGCGTTGGCTCACCGGCAGCCTCAACGGTGCCAACTGGGGTTCGACGGTTCCCGTACTCCTGGCGCTGGTTGTCCTCGGACCGGTGCTGCTGAGCCAATCGCGCAACCTTTCGACCATCCAGCTCGGTGACGACGCAGCACAAGCGCTCGGCGTCAGAGTGGAACGAACGCGCATTCTGTCGATCATTGCGGCCGTCGGACTCATCGCCTTTGCCACTGCCGCTGCGGGGCCCATCGCCTTCGTCGCATTTCTGTCAGGGCCCATCGCCGCCCGCATCGTCGGTCCGGGAACATCACTTTTGATTCCGTCGGCGCTGGTCGGAGCGCTGCTGGTGCTCGTTGCCGACTTCTGCGGACAGTACGCCTTCGGCACCCGCTACCCCGTTGGCGTGGTGACTGGCGCGCTGGGAGCGCCGTATCTCGTCTACCTCATCATTCGCTCCAACCGAACGGGAGGTTCGCTGTGACCGAATCCCATACTCTGACTGTCGAAAACCTCGAACTCGGTTACGGAGGACGGACCGTCGTCGAATCGCTCGACCTCGCGGTGCCGCCGGGAAAGATCACGACCATCGTGGGCGCCAACGCGTGCGGCAAATCGACGCTACTGCGGTCGATGTCGCGGCTACTCAGTCCCCGAAGCGGTCATGTTCTCTTGGACGGCAAGGATGTTCATCGCCTGCCCGCGAAGAAGCTCGCTCGCACCCTCGGTCTGCTGCCGCAGTCACCGATCGCGCCGGAAGGGATAGTTGTCGCCGATCTCGTCGGCCGTGGTCGTCATCCACATCAGCGGGTGCTGTCGAGGTGGAGTCGCGAGGATGACGCCGCCGTCGCCGAGGCGCTTGCGGCAACGGACACAACCGAATTGGCCGAACGATCGGTGGACGAGCTTTCCGGTGGTCAGCGCCAACGTGTGTGGATTGCGATGGCGCTCGCCCAACAAACCGATCTGCTTCTTCTCGACGAGCCGACTACCTTCTTGGACGTGAGCCACCAGGTTGAGGTCTTGGACCTGCTCACCGACCTGAACCGGACTCGGGGTACAACGATTGTCATGGTTCTGCATGATCTCAATCTCGCCGCCCGCTACGCCGACTTCCTCGTCGCCATGGCCGATCGCCGGGTCTACGCGGCGGGTGATCCTGCCGGGGTGCTCACCAGTGACAACGTCCGCACCGTTTTCGGTCTCGAGAGCCGAATCATCCCCGACCCCATCTCGGGTAAGCCGTTGGTGTTGCCGCTCGGGCGCCACCACGTCCTCGACGACGTGTTGACGTGACGGCGTCGAACGCCCCGGGCGGGCAGATCGAATCCGTGGAACAACTCAATGCGATTCTCGGACAGCCCCATCCGACGATCATGGAGAAGCAGACCGCTTACACGACTCCGTTGATCCGTGAATTCATCGAGCAGGCAAGGTTTTTTGTGCTTGCGACATCCGATGCGGCTGGAAATTGCGACTGCTCGCCGCGCGGAGACTTGGTCAGTCAGGTTCTGTTTCCTGACGAGAAGACGCTCGTGCTCCCGGATCGTCCGGGCAACCGGCGCGCTGACTCGTACCGGAACATGATCGAAAATCCTCACGTGGGGATCCTCTTTCTCGCGCCCGGGCACGACGAGATCGTGCGCGTCAACGGCACGGCGACTCTGTCCACCGATCCTGATCTGCTGGACTCGATGGCGATGAACGGCAAGCCGGCGCAGCTTGCGGTGATCGTGAAGATCGACGAGGCGTATCTGCATTGCGCGAGAGCAATTCTGCGGGCGAAGCTGTGGGATCCGTCGACGTGGCCCGCATCCGATGAGGTGCCGAGTCTGCGCGACATGATGGCGGAGCAACACAGCCTGCGCGTCGAGGACCTCGAACCCGCCAGACAAGAGGCGTACCGCAAGTACCTGTACTGAGCGCAGATCCGTCACCTATGTCCGATAATGATCCGTGCCTTCAATTGCCTCATCGCTGTTCTGGATCGCGCTGATCGCGGCCATCGCGCCGATAGTCGCGGGCCTGATCCCGCGTCGACTGGTTCCCGAAGTGGTGTTGCTACTGGTCGCGGGCGCAGTGGTCGGGCCGTTCGCCCTCAACATCGCAGCTGACAGCGAAGCGATCGGCATCCTGCGCGAACTCGGCCTCGGCATGCTGTTCCTGCTCGCCGGTTACGAGATCGACCGACAGGAACTCAGTGGGCGCGGCGGACGTCGAGCGCTCTACACGTGGCTGTTCTGCCTCGCGCTGGCGTTCACGGTGGTCGCGCTGCTTGGCATGAGGAACGTGATCTCCGCGGAAGCCGCTGTTGCCATCGCAATGACGTCGACCGCACTGGGCACGCTGTTGCCGATCCTCAAGGACAACAAACTCCTCGACACACGCTTGGGCAAGACGGTCCTCAATCACGGGGCCGTCGGCGAACTCGGGCCGGTCGTCGCGATGGCGGTGCTGCTGAGTGCCCGTGGTGCCGTCCTGTCGCTCATCGTTCTTGCCGTCTTCGCCTTGATCGCCATCGTCGTGGCGGTGCTGCCCGGCAAGCTGATTCACGAAGGCTCGTGGACACATCGGCTGGTGCGGGCAGGAGCGGACACCACGGCGCAGACGACGGTCCGCCTCACCGTTCTGTTGTTGGTCAGCCTCGGAGTGCTGTCGGCCGTGTTCTCACTCGACGTCATTCTCGGTGCGTTTGCCGCCGGCTTCATCCTGCGGCGACTGATGCCAGAGGGCGACGAGCGCCTCGAGATCAAGCTCGACGGGATCGCCTTCGGGTTCCTCATCCCGATCTTCTTCATCACGTCAGGCATGGCAATCGACGTCTCGGCGGTCGCCGCCAGTCCCGGCATACTGATTGCTTTTCTGATTCTGATCGTTGTCGTCCGCGGCGTGCCGGTGTTCTTCGTGACCAAGTTCGAGAAGGCCGAGCCGCCCTTCACCACGCGCGAAAGTGCGCAAGTCGCGTTGTACGGGGCTACCGGTCTGCCCATGATCGTGGCGGTCACTGGCGCTGCCGTCGACGCGCATCAGATGTCGTCGGACAACGCGTCGATTCTTGTCGCGGCCGGGGCGATCACCGTTCTACTGCTGCCGATGCTCGCCACTCTGTTGACGAAAAAAGAGAAAGTGTCCTGATTCAGAGATCCAACTGCTCGTCGAGCCAGTCGAACATTCGCTGATCCGTCAGACGCCTCGCCATGGGCTGACAGTGGAAGTTCGCGCCTTCGGCAGCGGTGAAGGGAACCACCGTCGTCGGTCCGCCGGATAGGGCGGCAAGCCGCTTGGATTGACCGGGCCAGAACTGCTCGCCTTCCGGATCGGTGATGAGCAGGGGAGTGGAGATCGAGCCGGCGACGTGTTCGAGGTGGTACTTCCGAACCTCGGCGAGAGTGTTGTAGTAACCGTCGGCGAGGTACGGACGCGCTCGGAAACGCCAGATCCGGGCGCTGTCCTTCGAGAATTTCATCCCCAGCCCTATCGCCATGTCGCGGTCGAAGGCCTCCGACTTCCCCTCGTCGAGCAGCTTCTGCATGTTCTTGGGGATATGGGCGAGCCACGACGCGGCCACGTCCACGACCCCCGGATCGGCGATCGCTGCCGCGATCCGATGCTCGAACGCCAACGACTGCGGTACCCAGTAACCGCCCTGACTGATCCCGTAGATCGCCAGCTTCGACGCATCGACGTCCGGCCGGTCCACGAGATAGTCGACGACGGGCGTGATGACGGATTCCCAGTCGTGACGGAACGGGATGTTGCGCTCGAAGAGCATCGACTGCTGACCGGGACCGTCGAACATCAACACGTTGTAGCCCCGCTCGAGGGCCCCGGCGCCGCCGCTGCCCCACAGTCCGCTGATCGGGCCGTCGCTACCGTTCACCATGATCAACGTCGGCCGTCGCACGTCGCCGGGCGGCCGGAAGAAGTACCCGGGCAAGTAGGTGTCCTCGTAAGGGATCCGGACGCGTTCGACGGGCTGGGCGGTGGTGTCGACGAAGCGGTCCCATGCCTGTCGGTGACGTTTGAAAGTGGGGACCAGAACCGAATCGTCGCTGAGACCGTCTACGGCGTTGATCGCCACACCGAAGTACGACGCCGCCCGCAGGTACGCGTTGGACGCGCTTCGCGAATGCCCGGCCGCGGCTGCCTCATCGGCCTGCCCGAATACTCGTGTGCCGAGGTCGAACCAGGCCTCGTACCAGCCCTCGAGGTCTTTCTCGCCGACATGAGCGATGGCCGAGAGCACTTCGCCGGTATCTGCCGCGCCGTAGGTGGCTTGCCCGAGAACGACTCTTAGCTCGAAGTCGAAGGACTCGTTGCGGTAGAAACCGGCAGTGAACGCCTGGTGTGGATGGGCGAAGAACGACGACGCGAGAGACATGGGCACACCTTCGCTAGTTCGGGGCAGCCATTTTCAGTTGTAGTTCCAGGATCGCCCGAATCGCTTGCCGGAAAACCTGTCAGCGCGGCGACGCCGGGAGCCCGGTGGATGGCGGCCTCGACATCGCAAATGCCAGGGTGCACAACCACAACGACATCCCCAGCACCTGTGCGCGTTGAGCGATACCCAGTCCGAGATTACCGCCGCCGGAGACTTCGATGCTGTTGGTCGTCAACATCCACACCGTCGCAAGGGAAGTCAGGATCAAAATGGTCAGACCCGTCGTCCGCAAAGAAGGGTGTTCGCGATACCTGAACGCTCCCACGGTGAATGCGATCATCGCGGTGAAGATCGCGAACACCGCCACGCTGCTCGTCAATGCGTGAACATGGTGGAGCTGCGGAAGTAGACCGTCGGGTGCGCTCGACGGGCAACCCTCGCCCGAGCATTCGAGAGGGAACGACGCGTCGGCGATTGTGGCGATGCCGAACACTGCAAGTGCAATCCAGCCCGTGACGTAGAGCCTGCGCCTGGGCGTGATCAGCAGACCCAGCGCTCCGGAGATCAACATCAAGATCGCGGACAGGACGTCGGCATTGCCGAAGACGTCACGGTATTTCTGGTTCTCGGCATCGAGTTCGCTGAGGAACGATGTCACCGGGTCGAGGCCGGTGTCGAGGAAGAATTCGAGAATCCACGACGAGTAGACAATTCCGCCCAGAGCCAGCGCAGCCACCAAACCCCACCGCGCAACGTTGCGTTCCTTCACGAAATCGAGCTTACGGACCGAGCAGGGCTTTCTGGACGCGTTCGGCTGCTACCAGCGGATCTTCGTGCTCCCAGATGCGGATGACGGTCCAACCCTGCTCTGCCAGACGTGCATCGGTGTCGCGGTCTCGAACCACGTTGGCGGCCAACTTGTCCGTCCACCACTGCGCGTTGTTCTTGGGAAACGTCGCATGCTGCGGGCAGCTGTGCCAGAAGCATCCGTCCACGAACACCGCGACTTTGCGGCGCGGAAACACCAGATCAGCGCGTCGGCGAACACCTTTGACAGGCGCCCGGTCCACGAAGTACCGGAGTCCGCGCCGATGAAGCTCGCGTCGAAGTGCAATTTCAGGTTTGGTGTCGCGCCGACGCTGAGCGCTCATCCGAGCGCTGGTGGCAGGATCCGTCGCAGGCACCGTGGTTCCCTCAGCCGTCGGAATCGTCGCTGTCTTCGGGATCGGACCAGGTGGGCGCAAACCTGTTGCGACGCTCCACTTCACCGTGCACGACGGTCACGAAGTCGGTGAACGAGAGCGTCTGAGCTTCGGTGGGCCGGCCGTTGCGCGGCGGCGGCTCGTCGACGTCGAAGAACCGAACCGCGCCATCGGGTTCGTAGAGTCCGATGTAGACCTTCTCGAAGAGGTCGTAGCGGGTGTCCTCGGCGCCGAGATCCACCCAGGCCTTTCCTGGAACGCCGACCACTGCGCGCTTGCCCCGGCCCGAGCGCTTCGAGAGCGTCGTGACGTGGTGTGCAAAAGAGGATTTGCCGGTGTCGCTGGTCTTGGTCGGGTCGCCGTCGTCGCACGTGGCGTACGGCTCGAACATGACGGCGACCAACACGCTGTACGGCTGACGCTGATGCAGAACCATTGCCTCGCCACGCAATTCGTGGTCGTTGCGGACGATGTTCTTGGTCCACCGTCCAAGTTTTCCGCTGCGGGGACTGTAGTCCTGGAAGTTGTACGTCTTGATGGAGACGCAGAGGATCAGGCCGAGAGTGGGGTCGAGTGCCTTGACGTCCAAGCGCTTTCGGCCCTTGGCGACATCAACGGTTGCCTCCTGGCCTTCGCCGGACGCTGTCGGGGTGATGTTGGGATACAGCGGACGCAGAGCGTCGGCCACCGTCTGTGCCAGTTGATTGGACAGTCGCTGGGCGTAGTTCTTCTTCTCGCCGCGATCGGCGTCGGCCGGGGGCTTGTCGCCCGCGAGTTGCAGTGCGCTCCAGAGTGGTTCGTGTTCCGGCTCGGAAAACAGCGGTTCGGGGAATAGTGTTTCAGGTTCGGGGAACAGTGATTCCGTCATGCCGCGGCCTCGGGGTATCCGCCCATCCGCTCGAGATGGCTTTCGACGTCCTCGATGAAACCGGGGATGAACCGAAGATTGCCCATGCGTGCGCGCTTGAGGAAGCCGGCTGTGGCCCGCGCCGACAGCAACCGCGTGTCCTCGAGGAAGCCACTCAGATCCTCGTAGTCGTACTGGACCGGCCAGGTCGAGGTGTGGACGCGGAAGGCTTGGCGGTTACGGCCCCACGCCGCACTCGGCCACGCGTCGCCCGGTTCGAGTGGCGTTTCGCCGGCGGCGTCGTATTCGATGGGATCGTTCAGCCGGCCACCGACCCACGACGCCATCCGCACGCTCACGGCATTGCCGACGAGCTTCCATCGGTGGCTGTGGCGTAGGCCGGGAACCTCGACGGACGGAAGCGTCCAGTCGGGATCGAAACCCTGCAGGCGTTCGGCGTCGACGAGGCCGGGAGTGACGATCTCACCGGACGGCAACCGGACCGCCGGCTGGCTGGGGATGCCGACGGACGAGCCGCCCTTGAGTGTCGGCACGGCATTGACGGCCCATCCGAGTCCGCGGGTGCCTTCGGTCCAGTAGAAGCCGCAGGGGTAGTCCGCGGGATCACCTCCCAGGCGCTCGCCGGCGTCCTGGCCGAACAGGATTTCGCGAGGATCGTCCGTGCGCGAGGCAAGCATGATGACGCGCTGGCGGCGCTGGGGGAGTCCGAAGGCGCGGGCGTCGACCACCCGGTATGCCCAGGTGTATCCGAGGTCTTCGAGAGCGTCGGTGATGTGCCGCATGGCAGCGCCCTTGCCGAGTTGCAGCATGAACGGAACGTTCTCGATCAACAGCCAGCGCGGGCCTTTCTTGCGCTTGACCAGACGGAACACCTCGTCCACCAGGCCTGAGCGTGCGCCGGTGATGCCTGCTGTTTTGCCGGCTTGAGAGAGGTCCTGGCAGGGGAAACCGGCGGCCACCAATTCGATGTCGCTGGGCAGCGCGCGCAGTTTGGTGACGTCGCCGTGCAACGGCACGTCGGCGAAACGCGAACGGAGAACTGCCTGGGCGCCCGGATCGATTTCACACAGCAGTTCGGTGTTCCACCCATGTTCCGAGAGCCCCAACTCGAGCCCGCCGATACCGGCAAACAAACCCACCATGCTCCGCGACGACGTCACAGCACCCTTCCTCACGAACCGACCTAGAAGCACGGTACTCGAGAACTCCGACACCGTTTGCCAACTATTCGGTCTGCGGGGTGCTCCTGGCGGAAGAAGCGTTGTGAAACGGCTTACATCGAGATCTTCGGGGCCGATCGAAGTCCCTAAAAGGTCCCTGATCGAAGCAATAACCCGAACCAGCGGTGCTCCGCGCCCGTTCGTCCATTACCGTGGTCGGGTGAGCATCCAACCTTCCGGTGACGCGTCCTGGCCCGCGGTATTGACCTGGCAGGCCCACAACGCTCCTCGTATGGAGTCTGTTCGTGTGCAGCTGAACGGAAATCGCATCAAGGCTTCCGGCCGGATCATCGGTGGAGCCTGCAGTGAGCACCCGGCATTCAGTGCGTCATACGACCTGGTCACCGACGAGGCCGGCATCACCCGCAGGCTGTCGGTGCGGACCGCCCTGGCCGCCGGTGAGCGTCAGATGTCGATCAGCCGGGACGAAGAAGGCACCTGGATGGTCGAGAACGGCGCCAGTCACCAGCGCTCTGCGTTCGATGGCGCACTCGATGTCGACGTGATCCTCAGCCCGTTCTTCAACACGCTGCCCATCCGCCGCGTCGGCTTGCAGAACGACATCGAAGACGCCGAGGTCCCGGTCGTCTACGTCAACCTTCTGGACCTGCGTGTCGAGGGTGCGACCATCACCTACAGCAGCGGCACCGACGGAATCAGTGTGCTGTCCCCGGTGTCCAGCTCGACGCTGGCCGTCGATACCGAAGGCTTTGTTCTCGACTACCCGGGTCTGGCAACTCGAATCTAGGTTTCGTACTTCTAGGTTTCGGATCGCCGGATGACACCACCGCGTCGACCGGCGTCCCGCATCCGCTCGATCCAGTCGGGTTCTCCGACCTGAACGTCTTCGATGTCCCAACGCTCGTGCGACTCGTAAGCGCCGCGCGCAGCGAACCCCGAGTCGACCAATCGTGCCGTGGAGCCGTTGTCGAGCAGATCGGTGCGTGCACCCTGCAAAAGGTCGAGCGCTTCGTCCAGCGCGACCAGCAGGGCGTCACGGTTGCCCTCGCACATCGCCCGCACCAGGCCAGGAGCGCTCCCGGCTACGCGGGTGCCGTCGCGAAATGACCCGGCGGCCAGCCCAAGAGCCAGTTCGCCGCCGGCAGCTCCGGTGATCGCGAGTGTTTCCGCCAGTAGGTGGGGCAGGTGAGAGATACGCGCGACTGCTCGATCGTGCTCGAGAGATTCGGCCGGCACGACCACCGAGCCGCAGTCGAGTGCAAGGTCGGCGACCTGCGACCACACGTCTGCATCGACGCCTTCGTCGGTGGCAACGACCCACACCGCGTCGACGAACAGATCGGCATCCCCGACCGCCCAACCCGAAGCTGACGTCCCCGTCATCGGATGACCGCCCACGAACTTGGCGCTCAAGCCCGCTCGTTCGACCGCGGCCTTCACTTCGCCCTTGACACTGACGACGTCCGTGATCGGATTGTTCGGCGCATGCGCGGCGATTGCCTCCAAGGTGGCGTCGACGGCAGGCATCGGCACGGCGATCACAATGATCGCACCGCTCTCGTTCGCTCTCTGCAGCACTGAAACCAGATCGGTGTCGGCGTCGAAACCGTCGGCTCGGGCCGCGTCGGCGGACTCGCTGGAACGGTTGTAACCCCACGCCTGACGGCCGGATCGGACGGCGGCGCGAAGTAGCGAACCGCCGATCAATCCGAGGCCGAGAACGCAGACTGGTGGGGCGGAATCGATCGCAGACACGAGTTCAGGTTGGCACATCGATGCTCGGACTTCACTCACTGGCACCAGGCGGGCTACCGTTGCGCCATGGGTGCACAGCGCGCGGGTAACAAGAGCGCCTCTTCGAACCAGTCGGAGGAGCTTGAAGGCTTCGGTGTCGCGGTGGTCCGTGAAGAGGGGCGTTGGACGGTCAAGGCACTGACGCCCGACGCGTTGACCTCGCTCTCGGCCGCCGAAACGCAGCTGCGTGAGCTGCGAAGTTCGGGTGCCGTCTTCGGTCTTCTCGACGTCGACGACGAGTTCTTCATCGTGTTGCGTCCGGCGCCGTCCGGCACGCAGTTGCTGATTTCCGACGCGACCGCCGCCATCGACTACGACATCGCAGCTGACGTCCTCGACGCCTTGCACATCGAGATCCCCGACATCGACCCGGACGACCTCGACGATGTCGAACCCTGGGAAGAGGGCGATCTGTCCGTGCTGGCCGATCTGGGCCTGCCGGAACCCGTGCTCGCTGTCATCGCGGCCGAGACCGATCTTTATCCGGACGAGCAGTTGGGGATGATCGCGCAGCGACTCGGGTTCGCATCCGAGTTCGGCGCAGCGCTCGACAAGCTCCCGCGCTAGATGACTCTCGCTGACGATCAGCGCATGATCCGTGCGGCCATCGTGGCCGCACGTTCCGCCTCCGACGCTGACGTCCCGGTCGGGGCAGTGGTGTTCGACGCAGACGGCGTCGAAGTTGCTCGGGCCGCCAATGCCCGGGAAGCGTCGTCCGATCCGACCGCGCATGCCGAAATCCTGGCGCTGCGTGCTGCCGCAAAAATCTACGGCGACGGCTGGCGCCTTGAAGGTGCGACGCTGGCCGTCACCCTCGAGCCCTGCACGATGTGTGCGGGCGCTCTGGTCCTCGCCCGGGTTTCTCGGGTCGTTTTCGGGGCGTGGGAGCCGAAAACCGGAGCCGTCGGATCATTATGGGACGTAGTTCGAGATAAAAGATTGACCTATCGGCCGCAGGTGCGCGGCGGGGTCCTCGAGGACGAATGCGCTGGGCTTTTGGAAGATTTCTTCCGCGAGCAGCGGGCCTGAAATAGGTATTCCCCATCGAGAGTGATCGCACACTCGGGTAGCCGGAACCGGTAATCACGGGCATGGTGGAGATCAGATGCCGTCAGGGTATCGGCGAATCGCCGGAAGGTGATTCGTTCGCGTTCACAGAGGAGTACTCATGGGAATCGCAGACAAGGCTCAGAACAAGGCCGAAGACCTCGGGGGCAAGGCCAAGGAAGCTGCTGGCAGCGCTACCGGTGACCGGGACCTCGAAAACGAAGGTAAAGGCGACCAGGTGAAATCGGCCGTCAAGGATGCCGGCGAGAAGGTCAAGGACGCCGCATCCAGCATCAAGGACAAGCTCACGTAATACCGCTCCACCTGGCGATTTCGGCCACGGGCACTCCATCCGGTAAAGTCACCAACGGTGGCGTGTCCGAGCGGCCTAAGGAGCACGCCTCGAAAGCGTGTGACGGGTAACCCCCGTCCGAGGGTTCAAATCCCTCCGCCACCGCCAAAGCTCCCCACCTGTTCACGCAGGTGGGGAGCTTTTTTGTATGGTAAACCTGGCGTGCGAGCGCTGACGACCGTCAGGACGGACACGCTCCGACTGGACCATCGGACGACCGGCCAGTCCGCCATTCGGACGAGGACAGCGCTGGACTTCGGAGGAGATCGGAAGCCGCACTAAGTCTTATGGGGGAGGGGCCGTCCTCCGGTGGACATTCACAGGTTGACGAAGTTCAGGAGCGGCGAGCGATCCACTCTGCAGCGGCGGCATCGATGTCCTGCTTCAGCTTCTCGAAGAACGAGGGTGGCGGGGTAGGGATCAAATCTGCTGCGGTAGTGAGGGATCGACTGAGGGCGATCCGACGCTCGCGTAACTCGTCGTCGGTCAGGAGCGTCAGGTCCGCCATTGCGAGCCCCCCCCCGATCGGTGTGATTCGTGTTTCGGGCAGACCGTGCGCATCGGGATCGATGCATGATTCGATGCGCACGGCCCAGGCACTCCAGGCTGGGGGCCGGAATGCAAAACCACTTTACCAAATGATTACTAATGGCTGCGGGTGTGCCCGCTTTCGGTGTTCGTGGAGCGCTTTCACAGGGTTCTCCCAGGTCGTAAGTCCTGACAATCGTTGAAGCTGCAACTATCGTCGAACCCATGAAAAAGATCTGGTGGATCGGCGGAGCAGTAGTTGTGGTCGTACTCGCCCTGCTTGTGGGGCCGTGGGCGTACGGGAAATTCATCGCTGAAGACGATGCGCCGGCGGCCGTGGTATCCACTCAGGGCGCAGAAGCGGCGTCCGGATCGATCGACGGGCAGTGGACCGTCGTCGCCGGGCAGGGGGACAACCAGACGGCAGCGGGATACACCGTGCACGAGATTCTGAACGGATCGAGTGTGACCGTCGTCGGAACCACGGGCGAGGTGAGCGGAAACGCGGTTGTCGAGGGTGAAAAGCTCACTTCAGGCGAAGTGACGGTGCAGGTGGCAAGCATCAAGACCGACTCGGATCGGCGCGACGGCCAGTTCACGGGCAATGTGATGGATACCAGCACGTATCCGACGGCGACGTTCACGATCGACTCGCCGGTGGACTTGGCTGCTGTGCCGACGGACGGAACAACGGCGACGGTCACGGTGTCTGGCACCTTGACACTCAAAGGTCAGTCCAAGCCGGTGTCGGTCGACATGACCGTGCTGCATTCGGGTGATTCGCTGATCGCATCGGGCTCGATTCCGGTCACCTGGACCGATTTCGGAGTTGAACCCCCGTCCCTCGGTTTTGTCACCGTCGACGCCAGTGGATCGGTGGACTTCCTCGTCTCACTCGCCGCGAGCTGAATTACGTCTACCCGATTCGCACTGCTTCGGGGCGGGCAGGGAAGATTAAGGACATGACCTTCCTTTCTTGTTGTCCGTTCCGAAGACAGTGTGCGATTTCTGCCCGGACGGAATGAACAGGTGATGCCCCGGTGGAAACCGTTCCGAACGGGTGAAGACCCCGATCCACGGTTCACTCTCGCCAATGAGCGGACGTATCTGGCCTGGATCCGCACGGCGACGGCCTTTGTCGCGTCGGGCGTCGGACTCGAAGCGTTCGGCGGCGACATTCTCAACCCGACGGTTCGTGCCGGCTTGGCCGCGTTGTTACTCGTCGGCGGCGCTCTGATCGCCATCACTTCTTTTGTTCACTGGATCAGCGCCGAGCGAGCACTGCGTGCTGAGCGCCCGTTGCCGGTACCGCTCATGGCGCCGGTGGTCGGCATCGTGCTGGTGATCTGCGCGACCGTCCTTGTGGTCGAGGTGGTGAACTGATTGACCGCGCTGGAACCGTCGGAAGGTGTTAAGCCTCCGGACAAGGGCTTGCAGTCCGAGCGCACATCGCTCTCGTTCGTACGGACGAGTCTGTCGATCCTCGGCTTGTCTGCCGCCTGTTTGAGATGGTTGCCGCCGTTCGGTTCGGTAGCACTGATCGGCCCGTCCCTCGCTGCCGTGCTTGTCGTGGCGGTGACGGTCTACGAACGTCGGTCGCGACCCAGGAGGTTGGCCCAATTCTCAGCCGAAAAGGCAACGCCTGCTTTGGGTATGGGTGCTGCTCTCGCGGTCGCCCTGCTCCTGCTCAGTGCGACGGGGCTGTGGATTCTGCTGAAGTAATCTCGGCTTTCGGTGCCCAGCCGGGTGGGCCGAACACGTAGCCTGCGCGCTGGCGCCACGACTTCGACGCTTTCCAGTCGCGAGCGATGGCAGCGTATTCGCGTGTTTGGAGCTTCCAGATGTTGTACGTTCCGACCGGCGTCGTGAGTCCGTAGGTGGGCCGGTGGGTTTCGGCTGCGAATGTTCCGAACATCCGGTCCCAGATGATGAGGATTCCGGCGTAGTTGCGGTCGAGGTACTCGGCGTCGGAGCCGTGGTGGACGCGATGGTGCGACGGCGTGTTGAAGATGAATTCGATGGGCCGCCAAAGTTTTCCGACACGTTCGGTGTGGACGAAGAACTGGTAGACGAGGCTGACGGAGAAGCCGACGAACACCATCCACGGCGGAATCCCGAGGAACGGCAACGGCAACCACATGATGATCTCACCGCTGTTGTTCCACTTCTGCCGCAGTGCGGTGCTGAAGTTGAAGTACTCACTCGAATGGTGAGCCTGGTGTGTGGCCCAGATGACCCGAACTCGGTGCGCGATGCGGTGATACGCGTAATAGAGGACGTCGATTCCGAGCAGCAGGATCACCCAGGTGTACCAGGCCGTCGGCGAGAGGTGCCACGGAGCGAGGTACACCCAGATTGCGGAATAGCCGATCAGCGCCAGCACTTTCCAGAAGGTGCTCGTTGCGATCGACACGAGTCCGAGCAGAACGCTGGTTCTGGCGTCGACGCTTCGGTAGCCGCCTTCCTCGGGTCGTGCGCGTCCGTCGGCGTCGTCGGGATGATCCTCGAGAGCTCGGGCCGCGAACCATTCGATTGCCAGGAAGATGACAAACGCGGGGATTGCGAGCGTGACTGGATCATGGAGCGGTTCGAGAAGTGACTTCCATGATTCGAGAAGGGTTTCCCACACGCGATTTGTCCTGTTCTCTAGCTTCGATCGTTACATCATGCATCAAAATGTAACGCCATGGAACCCTTTGCGGCGAAGAACTCGCAGGTTTGTTGCGACTATTCATAGAACGATGGTAGGAATTGCCGGTGCATATCACCGCGAAGGTGGACTACGCCGTGCGGACTCTGGTCGAGCTCGCGGCAGTAGGTCCTGACCCGGCCAAGGCCGAGTTTCTCGCCAAATCCCAGGTCATACCCCACAAGTTCCTGGAAGCGGTGCTCTCGGACCTGCGGCGCGGCGGCTTGGTCAACAGCCGTCGAGGCCCGGACGGGGGATACTGGCTCGCTCGGTCCGCGGACGAGATCACGATTGCCGACGTCATACGAGCCGTCGAGGGACCGCTTGCTTCGATTCGGGGTCAGCGACCGGAAGACGTCGACTACGGGGGGCCGGCGACGCCCCTCAAGGAGGTGTGGATTGCAGTGCGCGTCAACCTCCGTGCTGTGCTCGAAAATGTCACACTCACCGATGTTGCAGGTGGGGAGTTGCCCGAATTCATTCACGAACTGACGGCAGATCCCGAGGCGTGGAATCGGCGCTGATACAGCCCGGTTTCAGTGTGCCCGTCGACGTGGAACAGTCATAGGAGCAGTGTTCGCAGTGTTGCCTCCCGCGGATTTTGCGTCGTACATCAGATGATCGGCCGCAACGATTGCTCGGGAGAACTCGTTGTAGTCGAACTCTTCCTGATGCGGGATGAAAGGTAGCGTCGCTGCTCCGACGCTGACCGTCGCCAAGGGGTCGTCGGAAGCGTTCACGACGGCTTTGGGCAGTGTCGCGATTCTTTTGCGAAGTCCGTACGGGGTGCCGATCATCACAACGGTGAACTCCTCGCCGCCGGTGCGCGCGGCGTAGCCGAAACCGTTCACATGCTCCTGCAGGCGCGTTCCTGTCCGGATGATGACGGCGTCACCGACTTCGTGACCGAAGGTGTCGTTCACAGCCTTGAACTTGTCGATGTCGACGACGGCAACAGCAATGTCGGCACGATTTGCCGACGCGACCGACCAGATACGCTCCGACATGTCCCACAGCCCTCGCCGGTTCAGGAGTCCGGTGAGTACATCCACCTTGGATCCCGTTGCGCGCGAGAGTAATTGCCGCCAGGTGAATTGAATGGTGGCCGGAATGAAGATCACGGCACACAGTACGACGTCGGTGCGTGCAATCACGCTGGTTGCCGAGTAGTCGCCGTTCGTCAGGCCGAGCACGGTCAGGGCGATGACAAACGTCGTGGCAAAGGCGAGGTGGAATGCCAGCCAGCGGCGGTCGAGAAAATAGGTGAAGTAGGCGCCGGTGGCCACAAAGAGTGCCGCGCCGAAAAGGGCGGCGTTATGGCTGGTGAAGGTGATGAGAATCGAGGCAGTTCCGAGATCCGCCCACAGACCGTAGAGCTTGAGCATGCGTGAACCTCTGATTCGGCCGACAAACCAGAGAATCGTGGGGATCAGGTTGACGGTCGCAATGCCGACGAGCCAACTGCGCGCAAACGGTCCGTCCGGGCCCTCTCCGCTGAGGAGAAACAGGAACGCCACGATCGAGAAATTGAGTGAGCAGAATCCGATGGTGAGACGGACGAGACGTAGTACGGAGCCTCGTCCGGACTTCGATCCCCACAGCATTACCGTGGACGAAACCGGCCAGGTATGCAGGAGCGGGTCCATCAGATTCCTTCGCCGAGCACATTGCGGTTAATTCACCGCAAAGTATGTCAGGCCATGTTGATTCACGCGTCAACTTGGCAGTGGGCGTCACGCCGTGGAGCTGCTCACAACTCTCTCTGTCGCGCTGTTCAGGCATTTGCCGTGCGTGAGTGTGAGGTACGCCTCGAGTTTCCGTGCTGTGTGTTCGATCGCACAATATTGCAGACCTCTGCAAAGTTGCAGAGCTCTGCAAGTTGGGTACCGTGTTGGAGTGATCATCGAACAAGGCCTTCGCGACCGCAAGAAGGCAGCAACCCGTGCCGCACTCAGTGGCGCGGCAGCACGGCTCGCTCGTGCGCTGGGGATCGAATGCGTCACCGCTGACGCGATCGCCTCCGAGGCCGGAGTGTCGACGAGGACGTTCCACAACTACTTCTCCAGCAAGGAGGAGGCAGTGCTCGCCAGTTTCGAGGAATCGGTGAACCTGTGGATCGAGGCGCTTGCGTCGCGGCCCGCGGACGAACCAATTCTCGACGTCCTCGAAGAACTTGTGGTCGAAATCGTGAACGACTCAGGTCCGAGTGGGAGTGAGAAGGCAAGTATCTGGCTGCTGTCGGATTCGAGTCCCGCGCTCTACCGGGATGCCGCAGACATGCATCAGCGGATCAACCGTGCAGTCGTTCAGGCATTGGCGGAACGCACCGGTACCGACGCCGAGAAGGACCTGTACCCGACGCTCCTCCTCGGAGCGGTGGGCGGAGCCGCTAAATCGGTGATCGACGTCTGGACTGGCGGAAAGTCGGAGGCTTCCAGTCCGGAAGAGTTGGTTCACGACGCTTTTCGGCAGATTCGTGCCGGATTGCCCGCGCCGCCGCCCGCCCCTGAGATGTCGCGTCCCTGAGATGTCCCGTCTCTGAGCCCCACACGTAATACCTGTCCACGTACACGCACCGAAACAGCAAGGAGCCCGTCGTGGCCACCTATCTTTATCGGATCGGCAAGTTCGCCTACCGGCGAAAAGGCGCGGTCCTCAGCGTTTGGCTGATAATCCTGGTCCTGATGGGCGTCGGGGCAGCCACTCTGTCCGGCCCCACCAAGGATTCGTTCTCCATTCCGGGAACCCCGGCACAGCAGGCGCAAGACCTGATGGCGGAGCGTTTTCCCGACGCGCCCAACCCGATGGATTCGCTGAGCGCGCGATACGTAGTGCAAGCTCCGGCGGGCACGACGCTGGCCGATCCGGCGAACGTCAAGGCCATGGACGACATGCTCGCGAGTATTCGTGGCATCGACAAGGTCGCCGACTCCGCCAAGGTGGACCCGGCGACTGCCACTCCGGAACAGGCCGCGAAGGCGTTGGTCAATCCGGTTACCGGCAACGACTCCATGGTTGCGATGTTCAAGGAAAAGGCTGCTGCGGCTGGAACTTCCGAGACGCAGGCCGTGGACGACGCGCGCGCGTTGTCGCCGCTCAGTGCCGACGGCACGGTCGGGTACGTCGAGGTTCCGTTCAGCGGTGACTTCGCCGATCTCGATCAGGCGTTGCGTGATTCGATCAACTCCGCAGCCGATGTCGGTCGGGCCGAGGGACTCAATGTCCAGGTCAGTGGTTCTGCTGCTCAGGAAGCGGAGATGCCCGGTGGTGTCACCGAGCTGATCGGTATCGCCGTTGCCGCTGTCGTTCTGGCCATCACGTTCGGTTCGCTTGTGGCCGCGGGGCTTCCGCTCCTCACCGCGATCATCGGTATCGCTATCGGCAGCCTTGGAATCACGGTTGCCACCGGATTCATGGATCTCAGTTCGATGACTCCGACGCTGGCGATCATGATCGGTCTGGCCGTGGCGATCGACTACTCGCTGTTCATCATGTCCAGGTTCAGGCATGAGCTCACCCTCACCGACAACCGTGCCGAAGCAGCAGGTCGCGCCGTCG
This sequence comes from Rhodococcus sp. FW305-130, assembly GCF_058788335.1. NCBI lineage: Bacteria > Bacillati > Actinomycetota > Actinomycetes > Mycobacteriales > Nocardiaceae > Rhodococcus > Rhodococcus sp. FW305-130. The sequence continues at coordinate 466,633 of NZ_JBYTAP010000004.1, forward strand.
GAACCGCCGGTTCCGCAGTGGTATTCGCCGGTTTGACAGTCATCATCGCGCTCGTTGCCTTGCGTGTCGTCGGTATCCCGTTCCTCTCGGACATGGGTGCGGCAGCGGCCTTCACGGTGCTGATCGCGGTCCTGATCGCATTGACCTTGCTGCCCGCGATCCTGGGTATGTTCGGGCGCAAGGCTTTTGCCGGCAAGATTCCCTTCCTCAGCAAGCGTGCGGAGGAGTCCGAAAACGATGATTCAGGCAAGCCGAAGCTGGCTCTGCGCTTCATCACCGCCGTCGTTCGTCGTCCGCTCGTGCCGCTGATCGGTGGAGTAGTCCTTCTGGGCGCATTGGCTCTGCCCGCAACGGGATTGAGCCTGGCATTGCCGTCGGAGGCCACCGGTGACCCGGCGACCAGTGCGCGTCAGGCGTACGACCTGATCGACGAGGGCTTCGGTGACGGCCGCAACGGACCGCTGATCGCCGTTGTCGACGCCAAGGATGCCAGCGTCCCCGCCGGGGAGGCCTTTGCGGAGGTCGTCTCGACCATCTCGAGCTTCGGTGACGTCCAGAACGCACAGGTCGTCGGAGTCAACGAGGCCGGCAACACCGCGCAGGTACTGATCACTCCGAAGAGCGGACCGACCGATCCGGCCACGATGGATCTGGTGGGCAGCCTCCGCGGAGCAGAAGCGGGACTCAACGATTCGATCGGCGTCAGCTACGGCATCACCGGTCAGACCGCACTCGAAGGCGACGTCTCGGACACGCTGAAGGATGCATTGGTGCCCTACCTTGCCGTAGTGGTCGGCCTTGCATTCATCTTGTTGCTCTTGGTGTTCCGCTCGATCCTGGTTCCGCTGACCGCGACGCTCGGCTTCCTGCTCAGCGTGCTCGCGACATTCGGTGCGACGGTGGCGATCTTCCAGCACGGTTGGTTGGGCATCATCTCGAACCCGCAACCGCTCGTGAGTTTCATGCCGATCTTCCTGATCGGCGTGGTGTTCGGGTTGGCGATGGACTACCAGGTGTTCCTCGTGACGCGTATGCGTGAGGAGTACGTCCACGGTGCGAGCGCGAAGGAGGCCGTGACAATCGGCTTCAACCACGGTGCCCGCGTGGTCAGTGCGGCCGCGGTCATCATGATCTCCGTGTTCGGTGCCTTCATCGCAGAACCGAACTCGTTCATCAAGTCGATCGGATTCGCGCTCGCCGCGGCGGTGTTCTTCGACGCCTTCATCGTGCGCATGGTCATCATCCCGTCCGTCATGGCACTGCTCGGCGACAAGGCGTGGTGGTTGCCGAAGTGGCTGGACAAGATTCTGCCGAACGTCGACATCGAGGGTGAGAAGCTCAGCAAGGCCCTCCGTGACGAGAAGGAAGCGGAACTGCAGTCCGCATCTGCTTGATCTCTGCTGTGCGCCTTTATTAACCCCCCGCGGTTAATAAAGGCGCACAGCTGTTTTTGTGTATCGAAATATCCAGCGGCACATGTCGGCCAGGATTGGTAACCTTCGCTCACTATGCTGATCAGGCTGCTGCGCACTTATCTGACGCCGTACCGGGGTGAACTCACGGGCGTTGTCGTCCTGCAGTTTATTTCGACTATGGCGGCCCTTTACCTTCCGAGTCTCAACGCCGACATCATCGACAACGGCGTGACCAAAGGCGACACCGGCTACATCCTCTCCACCGGCGGGATGATGCTGATGGTCACGCTGACGCAGATCCTGTGCTCGGTGGGTGCCGTCTTCTTCGGAGCGCGAGTCGCCATGGGCGTCGGACGCGATCTCCGAGCGTCGGTGCTGCATCAGGTCGGGACGTTCTCGGCCAGGGAGGTCGGGCACTTCGGTGCGCCTTCGCTGATCACCCGCAATACCAACGACGTCCAGCAAGTACAGATGATGGTCGTGATGAGTTGCACCATCCTCGTCATGGCTCCGATCATGTGTATCGGCGGCATCATCATGGCTCTACGACAGGACCTGAATCTTTCCTGGATCCTCGGGATCAGCGTCCCGCTCCTCGTAGTCTCGATGGGTTTCCTGATTGCCCGGATGGTCCCCGGATTCCGGGTCATGCAGGGCCGCCTCGACGCCGTCAACCGTGTTCTTCGCGAACAGATCACGGGCATCCGCGTCGTCCGAGCGTTTGTACGGGAACCGTACGAGGTAGAGCGTTTCGGCGACGCCAACCGCGAACTGACGGAGACTGCACTCGGCGTCGGCCGCCTCATGGCACTGATGTTCCCGCTCGTGATGCTGATCAGCAATGTCACCAGCGTCGCGGTCATCTGGTTCGGTGGCCATCAGATCAACGAGGGCTCGATGCAGATCGGCTCGCTCACCGCGATGCTCAGCTACATCATGCAGATCCTGATGGCCGTCATGATGGCCACCTTCATGGCGGTGATGCTGCCGCGTGCGTCGGTGTGCGCCGAACGTATCTCCGAGGTACTCGACACCGATTCCTCGGTGATTCCGCCCGAGAATCCGGTCCTGGAGTTGAAGGACCCGGGCGTCGTCGAACTTCGTGGAGCTCAGTTCCAGTTCCCCGGAGCCGAGGAGCCAGTGTTGCGCGACATCACCTTCCGCGCCGAACCAGGCAAGACGACGGCGATCATCGGCGGCACCGGATCGGGAAAGACCACTCTGCTCAACCTGATTCCACGTTTGATCGACTCCACCTCCGGATCGGTATCGGTGGGCGGCGTCGACGTCCGCGACATCGACACGGAGCTGCTCTGCTCGGTGATCGGTCTGGTCCCGCAGAAGCCGTATCTGTTCTCCGGCACTGTCGCCACCAATCTCCGCTACGGAAACCCCGAAGCTACCGACGAATGGCTGTGGGAGTGCCTCGAGATCGCCCAAGCTGCCGACTTCGTCCGCGCCATGCCAGAAGGCCTGGACACACCGGTGGCACAAGGCGGTACGACGGTATCGGGCGGTCAGCGTCAGAGACTCGCCATCGCCAGAGCGTTGGTGCGTAAGCCGCAGATCTATCTGTTCGACGATTCCTTCTCGGCACTCGACCTCACTACGGACGCAAGGCTGCGGGCGGCGCTCCGGCCGGTCACGCAAGACGCCTGCATAGTCGTTGTCGCGCAGCGTATCTCCACTATCGTCGAGGCCGATCAGATCATCGTGCTCGACGACGGCGCCATCGTGGGGATCGGCACGCACGACGAACTCGTGGTCAGTTGTCCCACCTACGGCGAAATTGTCGCCTCTCAGCTAGCCGTACAGGACGCATCATGAGCAATCGACCGACTTCCTCGCCTCCCATCGGCCCGCCCGGCGGCGCCGATCCCACCAAGAAGGCCATGAACTTCGGCCCTTCGCTCAAGCGTCTCCTCGGTCGCTTGAGCCCGGACAAGCCGATCGTCATCCTGATCTTCGCTTTGGTGACGGCAAGCGTCGTACTTTCCTCGATCGCGCCGAAGATCCTGGGAAACGCCACCAATCTGATCTTCGACGGCATCGTCAGCAAGCAACTCCAGCCGGGGACGACAAAGGAACAGGCTGTCGAAGGATTGCGTGCTTCGGGGCAGGGTCAGCTCGCCGACATGGTGTCCGGCATGGCCGTAGTGCCCGGAACCGGAATCGATTTCGACGCCGTCGGCAAGGTTTTGATGATCGTGCTGCTGCTGTTCGTCTGCGCGTCGCTGTTCAGTTGGCTGCAGGCGTATCTGCTCAACATCGTGGTGCAACGGACCGTTCGCCGTCTGCGTGAGGACGTCGAGCAGAAGATTCATCGACTTCCCTTGCGGTACTTCGATACCCATGCCCGCGGTGACGTACTCTCGCGCGTGACCAATGACATCGACAATGTCGCGCAGAGCTTGCAGCAGACGCTCAGCCAGTTGGTCATGTCGGTGATGACCGTCCTGGGCATTCTGGTGATGATGCTGTGGATCTCGCCGCTACTCGCCCTGATTGCGGTGGCAACTGTTCCGCTGTCGATCATGGTCACGGCGTTCATCGCGAAGCGTTCGCAGAAGCACTTCGTCGCGCAGTGGAAGAGCACTGGCGGAATCAATGCACAGGTCGAGGAAGCCTTCAGTGGCCACGAGTTGGTCAAGGTGTTCGGCCGCCAGCACGAGGTCGAGGAGCGCTTCCGCAAGCAGAACGAGGATCTGTACGAGTCGAGCTTCAAGGCGCAGTTCATCTCCGGTCTGGTCATGCCGGCCGTGATGTTCCTCGGCAACCTCAATTACGTTGCCATCGCAGTGGTGGGTGGTATGCGCGTCGCATCCGGAACGATGACGCTCGGCGACGTGCAGGCGTTCATCCAGTACTCGCGTCAGTTCACCCAGCCGCTCACGCAGATCGCGTCGATGACAAATCTGCTGCAGTCCGGTGTCGCTTCGGCCGAGCGTGTTTTTGCGCTGCTCGACCAAGACGAGCAGTCGGAGGACCCGAAGGGCGCGAAGTCGCCCACGGTTGACAAGGGCCGCGTCAAGTTCGAGAACGTCACCTTCAGTTACAAGCCGGAACAGCCGCTGATCGAGGACTTGTCCCTGACCGCCGAGCCCGGCCAGATGGTTGCGATCGTCGGCCCCACAGGGGCAGGCAAGACCACCCTCGTCAACCTCATCCTGCGGTTCTACGAACTCAATTCCGGCCGAATCACTTTGGACGGTATCGATATCGCCGACATGACGCGAGACGATCTACGTTCACGCATCGGCATGGTTCTGCAGGACGCGTGGCTGTTCGGTGGAACCATCCGCGAGAACATCGCGTACGGCAAGCCTGGTGCCACCGATGAGGAGATTCGTCGTGCGGCCGAGATGAGCTACGTCGACAAGTTCGTGCACTCTCTGCCTGAGGGTTACGACACGGTCATCGACGAGGAAGGCAGCAACGTCAGTGCCGGCGAGAAGCAGCTCATCACCATCGCCCGCGCCTTCATTTCGCAGCCGTCCATCCTGATCCTCGACGAGGCGACCAGTTCGGTGGACACACGCACCGAACTACTGGTTCAGAGCGCCACCGCGGTTTTGCGCAGTGACCGCACCAGTTTTGTCATCGCGCACCGTCTTTCGACAATTCGTGATGCGAACCTGATCGTGGTGATGGAGGAAGGCCGCATCGTGGAGCAGGGGAGCCATGAGGCTCTGCTCGAATCCCGCGGCGCGTACTTCCGTCTGTACAACAGCCAATTCGTGGGCGCGGAGATCTAGTTTCCTCGTTGCAGTCCCTGAGATTGACCTTCAGGTGGAGAGAGACTTACCGAGTTTGTGGTACTCGGGCGGCGGAGCGAAGGGACTGTTGGGATCCGTGGGCCTGTTTGCGTAGCTTGCGGCTTCGGGTTCCAGCGCGCATCTCTTCGCAGAGCTGTTCGTAACCCTTGGTTACTTCGTCCCACCTGTAGGTGGCAGCCGCATGCGTCCGTGCCCGGAGACCGCGTTCTGCGGCGGCGGTCGGATCGGATTCAGTTTCCTCGAGTGCTGCGCTGAGCTGGGTCAGTCCGTTGAAGAAGACTCCGTTGTCTCCCAGCACTTCACGGTTGAAGTTGACGTCCCAGGCGATGACATTCGCACCGGCCCCCATTGCTCGCAGTAGTGACGGATTGGTGCCGCCGACCGTGTGCCCGTGTAGGTAACTTGCAGCTCCCGCGTACAGCGTGTCGAGGAGGTCCTGATCCCAGACGCCGCCCAGTTGGCGTATGCGGGGATCCGACTCGGCGAGCTCGTTGACTCGTTTCTCGTGTTCACTTTCGTACGGAACGGAGCCGACAACGATCAAGGGCAACTGTGCGTCGCTTTGTAGATAACCCTCGATGATCCTGTCCACTTGATTCTCGGGCTCGAGGCGGGCAACGACCAGATGGTAGCCGTGCTCGGTCAGATCGAGCTCCGACAGACGACTCAGATCGGTGGAGTCACGGATTGGCGCTCCGTAAGGCAGGAACATGCTCGGGGTGTCATATCGCTCGCGATAATAGTCCGCAATTCCCTCGGCATCGGAGATCAATTCGTCAGCAAGCCAGACGGATACACGCTCATTTACCAGGTAGTACCGGCGGCCTACAGGGCCCCACTTTCCGCGCTTCCATTCCAACCCGTCGACGTGCACGGCTACCGGGATGCGAGCTGCGCGGATTGCGGGCAGCAGTGGCGCATTGGCAGCGTTGAAAACGATCGCCGCATCGCACCGGTGACGAAGGAGATGCCCGACTGATAGTGCTGTGTGGCTCAAGGTCTCCAGGATGGGGTGTTTCAAAGCGGGTAGCGGTATTCTTTCCATCCCGCGGTAGCTCGGTGATCTGTTTTTGCCGCGGCAGTAGACCACTACTTCGTGGCCACCTTCGACCAGTCGTGAGCCGATCTCCTCGACAGCCGTTTCGAATCCGCCGTAGCGTGCGGGCACTCCCCGTGTCCCGATCATTGCGATTCGCATGAGCGAACCCCCCCTTGTTGTTTTGTGCTCGGGAATTGTCGGATGCGGCGTCCGATGCACGTGTCATGTCGTGCGCTGAATAGTCCGAGGATCCCGAGATTTGGAAAAGGCTATCAAAAATCGAAACCTTATCCAAGTAATAGACAACCTTCAGCAAATATTTTAGTGCAGTTAAAACGTACTATTCACAAGAATTGAGACAAATGGTTATTCATAGGCGAATAGTCTGTTTAATCTCGAAAATGCCGAATCTCCCGGTACCACTTGGGCAGCGCGGCGCACAGAAACAGGGCCGTGCCGATCAGGAGCAAGGCGTACGAAATGGCGAAGATCGACTGCCAGGCGAAGAGAACGAAGATCCCGCACAGGACGCCGTAGTCGGTGGGGATGACCAGAATTGATCGGAGGGTGGCACTGGTGCTGGTATCTGCCGGTGCAGGTGCGCGATCCGGGTGTGCGCGTCGCAACTGGTCGGTCAGGATCTGGACAAAGAAAAAGACGGATGCCACCAGTGTGAAACCGATGGGAATCAACAACAATCTGACATCTGTGACGTCGTAGTGGCGATACCAACCGATCAACACCGCGAGATGCAGTGCGGTGGTCTTGATGCTGTCGACCACATGATCGAGCCACTCACCAGCAGGCGTGCCACCCCCGCGCAGGCGTGCGAGTTGACCGTCTGCCGAATCAAATGCGTAACCGGCCAGCAGTCCAATGGCGATGAGGATGCCGACCCACCAATGTGGCTGTGCCAGTGCGATAGCCGCGATAGCGGCGGCACTGAAACCGGCGCTGATGAACGTTACTTTGTTGGGTGTCAGGCCGACTTGGTACGCGGCTGCTGCGATGACGCGTCCGATCTTTCTGTTGACGAACCGGGAATATGCGGGCGACCCCTTGGCGGGCGGCTTCTGCGCTCCTGCCAGTCGTCGCACGGTATCGGTGAACGACTCCTCCGGTAGTGAACTATTTTGGTGGACGGTCATTTTCGATTGCTCCTGATTGTCGCAGTAAAGGCCTCGGCGATGTCGGTGCGGTACCGTTCCGGCGAGAATCTGGTCAAGGCTTCGGTGCGCGCACCGATTGCCTGCTCGCGCGTGCTGCCCCAACTCTCGATCGTCGATTGGATTGCGTCCGCCAACGCAACAGCGTTTCCTGGCTCGACAAGGCGACCATTTCTGCCGTCTTCGATGATCTCGGTGAGGCCCTGAACTGCAGAGGCCAACACGGGCCTTGCAAAAAGCTGGGCTTCGACCGCAACATTGCCGAACGGTTCGGCTCTCGACGGCACCAGGGCAATATCTGCGGAATCCATTGTTTCCCATACCTGTTCGACCACGCCGAGGTATCGGATGCGGTCGCTGACATCCGAGGCAGCAGCGATACGGCTGAGATCGTCTTCGAACCACTCGTAGCCGGCAAAGACGCCTCCGACCAGATCGAGTGTCACATCCACCCCGCGTCGAACGAGGATTGCGAGTGCTTCGACCGCAACGTCTGTGCCCTTGCGTGGGGCGATGCGCCCGACCAAAACGAGTCGAGTCGGCCCGGTCAGGCTCAGCCTGGGGGCAGTCGGCTCGGTACTCGGGCCGGCGACGCCGTTGTAGATCACGCGAATCCGGCGCCCCAGCGTCGGGATGTCACGCAGGATCAGTTCACGGCAGGCGTTGCTGTTCGCGATGACCCGCTGCGACAACAACAGTTGGGCGCTCAGCCCCATTCGGATCGGCTTGGATGCAGTGTCTTCAGCTTCGTGCACATGGAAGATCACTGGGTAGCCGAGGAGCTTCGCGACCACGGCCAGCCAGGGGATGGTCACAGTGCTGACGTACACGACGTCGGGCGAGAAGCGTCGCAGCGTCCGCACGATGGACGGCGTCGAGCGGGCTGCCTCCACAGCAAGCGAGAGCAGGCCGGTCGGCGACATCTTCGACTTGCGCAGAACTGGTATCGGCATGATCACGGCGTCGGCGCCGGCTTCCTCCACACGTGCTGCCAACGGCCCAGGGGACCCCAGCATCACGGTCACGTCCCAGCCCGTAGTTGTCAGGGCAGTTACCGATTCCAGCACTATTCGGTCCGAGCCGTACAGCTCGGCACCCGGATGAGCTACGAGCGCGCGGTGGGCTGGCGCCCCGATGTAAGCCAAGTATTCCCCCCGGAATGTCCAACTCAGAGTCGACCGTCGGTGCCATCTGCCGCGAAAGCGGATGTAACCATATAGTTGCGGAAAGGCTAGTCTTCATCGTGAGGCAATGTCCACTTGGTCTCCGAAGCTCGGAAGAAAGAGAAGAATGAGTGGAAAACGTATGGAATCTCGCTCGTGCGAGATGGCTGCTGCTGATTGCGGGTGTATTGCTCGGTGCGATCGGTGGTGCGGTCTACTCGGGAACGATCACGGTTGATCACCGCTCGACTGCGGTCGTCTATTTTGCTGTCGACCGTGCCAAGACGGCGAGCGACTACACGGCGGGAAGCTCGTTCGCGCAGAGCGTCATGCCTTCGTTCGCTCAGATCGTGAAGTCACCGATCGTTCTCGATCCGGTGATCGAGGAACTTGGCCTCCAGGCAACGGCCCGGAACCTCGCCGGCCGAATCCAGGTGGACGTGCCGTCGAATACCACGGTGATGAACGTGACAGTCACAGACACGTCCAGTCTGCGCGCGGCGATGACGGCCAATGCGGTGATCCGACGCCTTGACGAAGCGGTCCGCACACTCTCGCCCCGCGGTGAAGAGGACAACCCCGCAATGAGAATGTCGTCGGTATCTCCCGCGGTTGCCTCAGAGAAGCAGTCGACCGTAAATCGGGCGACATTCGAATTGCTCGGCGCGCTGGGCGGTTTGCTTGTGGCAGTGGCGATCGTGGGAATCTGGGAATCGGTGACCAGACCTGTTCGGTCGGTGTCCGACGTCGAAAACGTGTCGTCGACTCCGGCACTTGCAGCCATCACATTCGACGGTAAACGGTCGGTGGCACCCGTCGACCCTCGTGGATCGGAGAGTGCTGCCGGGACCTTGGTGCTGCACACCAACATCGCAGCGGCGTGTGGGAAACGAGGGGGCGTGAAGTCAGTCGCCGTAGTTCCGGTGACTGCGAGCGACGACGCGCGGGCAGTCGCCGTCGACCTCGCGTTGGTCATGGCTCGGGCACGAGATCGAATTCTGTTGGTCGACGGTGATTTACGATCGGCTTCCGTAGCGGGCATGCTCGGCGCCGAATCGGCTCCTGGCCTCGCGGAGATCCTGGTGGGGTCAGCAGACTTCGGTCAGACGCTCCAGGTGAGGTCCGGGTTGGATTTTGTCGCCGCAGGCAGAGCTGAGGGAAATGCCGCGGAGTTGTTGGTGAGTACGCGACTGAAACCCTTTCTCAAGGTCGAGTCGACGCGCTACAAGATGCTCCTTGCGGTTGGTGGTGCAGCAATACCCGTAGCGGACGGTGCAACATTGGCCGCCGCTGCCGAGGTCACGGTTTTGGTGGCGCGGCGTGGGCAGACCACGCGTCGTGACCTCGCTGCGGCGGTCGACAGGCTGTCATCGGCGGGAGGAATTCTCGCCGGCGTTGTTCTTGTACAACGGCGCTCGGGACTTGCACGAGTTCTGATGCGGAGTAGGAAACGACTTCAGGACGGTAGACGTTGATCGCCGTACGGCGGATGAGTTCTTCGGCCGGCGTCTCGGTAGGCGCGGATATGCGCGCGGCCGAGTTGCGGCCATTTCCTGGCGGACAGGTCAGGGGATTCGGCAGGCGACGGGGCGGCGAGCGCGGTATCAAGTGTCGCCGTGGTGAGGGGGCCCTGATAGAGGTGGATCCAGCCGGGCCCGACCTCGTCGGCCAGTGCTCGGGTTATTTCGGTATCCGGAACGAGCACGGGGCGTTCGAGTGAAAGCGCGAGCAGCAGTGCGCCCGAGTTGTGCATGTTTTGATACGGGAGGACAACCAATTGCGCTGCTGTGATTTCCAGCGCCAAGGTGCTGTCCTCGACATAGTCGAGGGCAGCAGTGATTCGGCTGCTTTTGCGCGCCGCAGATTCTACGACGGCGCGGAGTTCGTCGGTGCTCGGCTTGCCGACGATACGCAGGCTTGCGCCGGTAGTGGTGACGTGGGCGAAGGACTCGAGCAGCGACTCGGTTCCTTTGTATGGTCGGATCAATCCGAACGAAATGACCCGGCCGGCAATGGGTTCAGATTTCGGGTATCCCGCAAACCAGTCGGCGTAGTCGCCGTGAGGAATGAGTACCCGTTCGGTTCCTGTTGGTACAGGGGACAATTCGTTGATCACGATCCAGGTTCGGGTCTGTCGATCGCACCACCGCAAGAGTGCGGTCTCCGTGAGGCTACCGGTTTCGTGTGCTCGAACATTGTGTGCCGTACGGACGATAGGTGTACCGGTGAGCCGCAGGCGCAGCATCAACATGATGAATCGGACTTGGGAGGCCGCCCGCGCGAGGGCGCCGTCACGGCGGATCATTACTTCGGGCCAATGGATGTGCAAGATGTCGTAACTGCCGAAAAGAGCTGTTTGCCAACTGAAATACCGGACACTTGCGCCGCAGGTTCGAATCGAGTCGGCCAGTTGTACGACGTATGGGTTGGTCGTCTTGAATGGCCCGCGAGTGGACAGCAAGACTCTCAACGCGTCTTCGCCGGACTGGCCGTCGTTGCCGATTCGAGGTGTCATGCGACCGTATCCTAAACCTAGTGAATCCCTGGGCGCACTGGTGGTTCGCTGCGAACAAATCCGGGAGTGCTCGTGACCTCCAGGCATTTTCGGCCGGACGTCACGGTCACGCTGATCGTTCTCGTGTGGGCGATGTACACGACGCCACGGCTGGTGCAGTCGCTGACAGGAGTGAAACGGCGGGCGACGGTGGGTGACGCGTTGCCGATGAACCCGTTGGCAGTCAAGCTGGAAGTGCTGCTACTGCTGCTCGTATTTGCCCTGTGTGCGTTCGTCATTCTCCGTGGCACAGCGGCGTTGCCTACCGATCGGCGCATGCCGTTGGTCCTCATGCTTGCCCCATGGGTGTACGTGGTGGTCAGAGATCTGTACATCGATCATGTCCCGACGCGCGGCGGAATGCTCTATCCGGTACTGGTGGTCGCGATCTGGATCCTGCGGCCACAATTGAGGAAGCTCGCCGTGCTCGGGTACCTCGTTGTCCTGACGGCAGTGATGTGCATTGCGTTGGGGGTCTTCCTGCCGGAAAGTGGAATTTTCATTTCGAGTGCAGGTACCGCAGTGGCACCGACGAAAGAGATTTTGCCGCTCGGTATTTTGATCGGAATTTTCACCGACGGTAACAATCTCGGGCAGTACCTGGTTCTCGGCCTGGCGTCAGTGATGCTGATTCCACGTCGCATGGTGCGTGCGGCGGGCATCGCCGTCGTCCTGTTTGCGATCGTGTGGACGTCCTCGCGATCGTCGTTGGCCGCGGCTGCCCTCGCATGCGGCATGTGGGTGCTGATGACGGTCACACCGTCTGTGCTGCGCAGACCAATGTCCTGGGGGCTGGTGGGAGCGACCGGGGCGGTGATGATTTGGTGGCCGCTGTCCACTCCGGCAGACGATGCGTTGACCAACCGCGGTGCAATCTGGCGTCACAGTCTCGATGCCTGGGGGAACACGCCCTGGTTCGGTTCCGGATCGAATTGGTATTCAGTTCTGCCGCAACACGTCGGGAGCCTCGGCGGCTTTGCGTTCCACGGGCACAACCAGTTCGTACACACACTCGCAACGGGCGGATTGATCTTCCTGTTCCTCGTGGCGGCGATGTTCGTGACGATCGCATGGGCGGCATCGCAATGGAGTGCGCGTGGCATTTTCCAACCGGCAACGCTGTTGGTGGCTCTATTCGCTTCATCCACATTGGAAGTTTCGTTCGGGTTCGTCGACCGAGCATTTCTTCTTGCTGTGACCGTACTTCCGTTGATGTTCGCCGTGTTTGCCCCTCTTCCCGAGCATGGTTCGCGGCGTGGGCACACGAAGCAGCGGGTGGAGTCAACCGCCTAGTTGTGCACGCCACCGGTCAGTGCCGGTGCGTCGGCGACTCAATTGCCAATCCCACGAGACGGCGGCGATCACCGCGAGCATCAGCCCGGTCGCGGCGCCGGTCAGCAGGATCAAGCCGCGGCGCGGCGTAGACGCGAATTCAGGTACGGGTGCCCGCGTGACGGTGAGCCCCAGCATGTCCGGCTGTTCTATTTGAATCATCCGACCGGTGAGATCGGCCAGCTGCTCGGCGACGGCGTCGGCGATCTGGGCCGAGCCGTCGGCCGTGTTTGCCCGGACTGTGAATTGCATGGTGACGGTATCGGTCGGGATGGTGACTTCGATGTCGCGGGCCAGAGATTCGGCGGAGGTGTCGAGCCCTAGGCGCCCGATCACCGGTTCGAGGACGGCGGTGGACGTGGCGAGTGCGGCAAAGGAACGGGTGAGCGACAGCGCTTGGGGATAGCGATCACTTATCTGGCGCGGAGTGCCGACGACGCCGAGTTGCAGGGCTGCCTCAGATCTGGCGATGTAGGTCTGTGGCGTCAAGGCTATCGTGGAAAAGGCGACAGCCAGTGTCATCACCAATACCGTCATGAAAATGCGCCATCGGTTCTTGACGATAGTCAGGTAGTTCCACAGCGTCATCGTGCTCGCCGAAACTGTGGACGCGAGCCTGCGGTCGTCTCGTCCGCCAAAGCCGAGCGGTGAATTTCGGTCGACAGGTTCCTTCGGAGGACGAGGAGGACGGCCAACGGCTCTTCTCGCGAAGTCGAGCATAGTGGTCAAATCGCTTCGGACAGTGGGAAAGAGCGTTGTGGAGAGGGTAGCTCCGACCAGGGCGGAGAATATGCCGGCTGCCAAGGACGCGGATGGTGCGAGAAACAGGTGAGATCCGACAAATGCGAGCAGTCCGGCTGGTGCGCCGAACAGGAGGATCGCGCGCAAGGAGTTCCGCAGCAACATCATGCTGTCGACACCGGCCACGCGGTGCACGTGCCACAGAGTGACCAGCCAGTCCACGAGAAAGCCGATCGACGATGCTGCCGCGACTCCGACGGCGCCCCACGGGAGACCGGCAAGCGTGATCACGATGACCGCAGGTCGGAGAAACAGATACAGGCGCAACTGCGCGCCGGTCAGTCCATGAGACAGATAGACCCAGTAACAGATTTGGGCGACCGAGCGGAATACGCCACCGATTGCAAGGAGCGCGAAAATCGGGGCAACGGCAGGCCACTGTTCACCGAAGGCGACGGTGATCAGCGGCTCTGCGACGCCGGCGCTGACCGCGAGAACCGAAGCGGTGAAGTACCCGCCGATCAATTGTGCTCTGGCCAGGTACCGCCCGTAGATCACCGGGTTGTCCTGAACTTTGGACAGGATGGGGAGTGCGACGTTGGTGAGTGGAGCGTTGATCTGGTTGAGCGGAGTCATCAGCAGTTGGTATGCGCGGTTGTACAACCCGAGCGTGGTTGGCCCGTACATCGCGCCGATGGCAATGCTGTCGATGTTCTTGGTGGCATACCCGAGCAGTTGGGTGCCGAGTAGTCCGCCACCGAAACGGAAGAACCGTTTGATCGATACGCCTCGGCGTGGAAGCCCCGGGCGCCACCGACAGATCACGGCACTGAGAAACAGCGTGGCAACAGCAACCATGATCAACTGCGCGACAATCGCCCAGTATCCTGCGCCCGAAAGCGCAAGCACCACTGCTGTGCCGACTCCGATGGCATTTGCCAGAACATCCGTGGTGGACAGTGCTGTGAAGCGCAGACTGCGCATGAGTTCAGCGCGGAACTGGGTGGCCGCGCCGCTGACGATGAATACGCCGGCAACGGCAAAGACGATAGGTAGGAGCTCGGGCTTGTCGTAGATCCATACGATCAGTGGCGCCGCGGTCGAGACGACCACGCAACAGACGAACCCGATGCCGGTATTAGCCCAGAACAGGTTGGTCCGTTCAGCGTCGCTCAACTGCTTGGCCTGCACGGCGGCGAGTGAGAGGCCGAAGTCGCGGATCAGATCTGCAGCGCCCGTAATGGCGACGACCATCGCGACGATACCGAAGTCTTCCGGCGTCAGCAGCCGGGCCAACAGGATCAACGACGCGGTCTGAACGATGAATTTCACCGCCTGGAACGCAAGCGTGACGCCGCCGCCCCTTGCGGCCTTGTCCGCGAGATTCATTGGTACTCAGGCGCCGATCGGACGGCGGTACTCGAGGTAGGTCCGGCCGAAGGCGCCCGCGACGATTCCCGCGCCCCGAGCGGCGATTCGGATACCGTGTGCGCGATTACGGGGGCTGCGACCCAACACGCCGAGCGTCGCGCGAGCAGTTCCGCCCACCACTCGGGTCGCCCCGGCCAGTAGCAGCGCTCCGCGTAACCGAACGGTCTGCGCACTGCCCGAAATGAGTGCCAGTTCCGTACGAGCCCAAGAGTTTCCGATTCGATAGCGTCGACGTATTACCCAGTCGCGGGTGGCCCGTTCTGCTGGAACGACATCGGTCACCACTGCCTCGTCACACCACACCAGCGTAAAACCGGCTCCGGTGTATCGGCGCGTGAACAAGCTGTCGGATCCGCCGCTTGCGCTGAATCTTTCGTCGAACTGCAACGAAATCGAGCGGACCAGACGCAGATCGAGGAGCAGGTTGTTTGTCGCGGCCACACGCACTTCGGTGCCGGTGGGTAGGCGTCGGCGATCGAAGAAACCACCGTCGGCGATCCAGGGGTCGAGTGGTGCCGCAAATGCCGACACGACCGGGCCGACAACTCCGCCGGCACCGGTGCGTCTGCGGGTTTCGAGCAGGGCTGTCAGCCAGTCGGATGTGGGACGTTCGTCGTCGTCGATGAACACGAGGAGATCGACGTCGACCGATTCGGCGAGAGCGCGGTTGCGGGCAGCAACGATACCGGGAGTCGGTTCGTGTACGTAGGTGACGCCGGTGCCGAACCGGTTTGCGGTCTCACGCGCACCACCAGCCGGATCGTTGTCGACGACAAGCACGGTTGGTGGTCGAATACCGTACCCGACGGATGCCTGACGGCAATGGTGCAGCAATTCGGGAAGCAACTCCATCAGGTCATCGGGGCGTCGGTATGTCAAAACGGCCACAACAGCCGATAGGTTGGACGCGTGATTTCCGGAAACAGAATCAATGGTCGAATTGTTACGTTCACTGCTGATCACCAGGAATATGATAGCGCTACATGTTTGCTGAAACGCGTCAATGGCGCAACGCTGGGGGAGAATGGAAGTTCTTCAATGTTGTGGAGTGCTCGCCCTAAACGGTCCCTTCGTGCAATGGGTCTTGCTTTTGCCGCACTGCTTGCGGCCGGTGGTTTGAACGTAGGTATGCCGGCGGAAGTCGAGGCTGCGGTGCCGACAACCTTCGGATTACCTGCAGGAACACCGCTACGAGTGCACAACGGCGACCTGACGATTCGGACACCGGGTACGGTGATCGAAAATCTGGATATCCGTGGTTTTGTCCGGATCGAGGCCAGTAATGTGACGATCCGCCGGTCCATCATTCGCGGACGTAATCCGGGGCAAATCAATGAATCACTGGTCGCGGCTTACGGAGACCATCGAAATTTCAGGATCGAGGACACGACCCTGCGGCCGTCGACGCTGTCACCGTACGTCGACGGAATCAAGGGTCGAAACTTTTACGCCAGGCGGCTCGACATCTCGGGCGTTGTCGACTCGGTGGTGATTTTCGGGGACAACGTCGATTTCGGTTACAGCTGGTTACACGACAATTTGCACTATTCGCCCTGGCCTAAGCAGTGGGACAACCAAACCCACGACGACAATGTGCAAATCGAGGGTGGCAGCAATATCTCCGTGCACAACAGTCGTTTGGAGGGTGCGTACAACGCCGCGGCGATGATCACGCAAAACTATGCGCGGGGTGTGAACATCCAGATCAACGACAACATTCTGTCCGGTGGTCAATGCACGATCAATGTCGATGAAAAGGGGAAGGGTGCGATCGGTCTGACGATCAAGAACAACAGGTTCGGCACGTCGGGAATCCGAGATTGTGCGATCCTCGCGCCCAAAACGTCCGTTGGTGACTGGCCGCGGAATGTTTGGCTTTCTACCGGCGCTCTCGTACGGGTTCGCAATCCCCGAAAAACGAAGTAGCCTGTGGGTTGCTGACAGCGTGTTCGTCGGTGAACTCAGCGCATAACGGGGGGGAAGATTCCGGGTGCGTTCCTTATTGCAACCAGGAGTACGAATGGTCGACATCGCCGGTATGCGCGCCGACGGATATCAGGATCACCGGAAGAAGTGGCGTGGTTTGGTCAACGCGTTCGTTTCGGTGGGGACAGTTCTAGCGGTGGTGGGATCGCTGGGCATCGGTACAGCAACTGCCGATACCGCGCCGACTGTCCCCACAATTCCGCGGACGGTGTCCGCGGATGCATTACCCACCGTTCAGGTGGACGGGGTCGTTTGGGCGCAGATCGTCGTAGGCAACACGGTGTACGTGACGGGGAAATTCGCCAACGCCAGGCCTGCTGGTGCGGCTCCGGGTACCAATCTCGTTCCGAGGTCGAACGCGCTGGCATACGACCTCGATACCGGCGAACTCAAGCCGTGGGCTCCGGCACTCAACGGTCAGGGGCGCGCCCTCGAAGCGTCCGCTGACGGCAAAACCGTCTTCGTTGGTGGGGATTTCACCAATGTCAGTGGTGTCAACCGGTATCGGCTGGCTGCTGTTGACGCGGATAACGGCACGGTGCTCAACATCTTCACTTCGGCACTTGACGCGGGTGTGCGCGCTCTCGAAGTTCAAGGCGACACGCTGTACGTCGGTGGAATCTTCAATACCGTTGGCGGACAAGCGCATCAGCGGCTGGCGGCATTCAATGTGGCAACCGGTGCAGCTTTGCCGTGGGCGCCGAAGGCCAACGCCGAGGTAATGGCCATCACGGCACCACCAGGTAGCAACAAGGTAGTGGTCGGCGGTCGCTTCACGACGCTCAACGGTGCGAACAACGTCGGCGTCGGCTCTCTCGATGCCACATCTGGCGCCACTATCTCGTTTCCTACCAACACAGTTGTGCGGAATTCCGGTATCAACTCCGCGATTTACAGCCTCAGCAGCGATGCCGGCACCGTGTACGGGACCGGCTATTCGTACGGGTCGGGAAACCTGGAGAGCGTTTTCGCTTCCGATGTCGCGACCGGAAATCTACGCTGGGTCAGCGGCTGCCGAGGCGACACGTATTCCAACGTCACGATCGGCGACGTGATGTACGTAGCCGGACATCCGCACGACTGCAGTCAAATCGGCGGCCTTCCGCAGACCGAACCGTGGAGTTACCAGTGGTCGTTGGCATTTCGTACGAATGCGTCCGGCCCGATCAATTCGAGTGGCAACTTCCTCGGCAAACCGGCACCGGAGTTGTTGCACTGGTTGCCGACATTGGCTCCCGGAACGTTCACAGGCCAGAAGCAGGCGGGTTGGTCGATCGCCGGAAACGATCGCTACATCGTCCTCGGTGGCGAGTTTCCGAAGGTCAACGGTGTGCCGCAGGAGGGGCTTGTTCGGTTCGCGATCAAGGATCAGGCGCCGAACAAGGAAGCGCCGAACGGTTACAACGAGTTGTTGCCTGCGATGACCGGAGTCGGTCCTGGTGCGGTCCGCGCGACGTGGACGGCGGCTTGGGACCGCGACAACAGTCACTTGACCTACGAATTGCTTCGAGGTGCCCAACTTTCGACTGCGACGGTGGCGGCTACGACCGCCAACGATGCACAGTGGTGGAACCGGGGCCGGATGGGTGCCACGGATACCTCGGCGCCGCCGGGATCGACCCAGACATACCGGGTTCGGGTCACGGACGCATTCGGCAACACCATGGTCGGGCCGACGGCGACAGCCACAGTGCCGGCCGGAATCGCGTCGCCGCCAAGTGTGTACCAGGAGTTGGTTGCCCGCGACGGCGCCGTTCATTACTGGCGTCTGGGGGAGGCATCGGGGACTCTCGCGTCGGATTGGGCCGGTGATGCCGATCTGACTCTCAAATCAGCCCAGCGCAATGTCGGTGGTGCGATCGTCGGTGATCCGAACCCTTCCACGTCGTTCACGGCCGGATCGAAGACGGGTGGGTCCGCACAGTTCGGGCCTCAGTCGTTCAGCGCCGAGGCGTGGTTCAACACGACCACCCGTTGGGGAGGGAAGATCATCGGTTTCGGCAGCGTGAACACCAACAACAGCGCCTCCAGCGATCGTCATGTGTACATGAGCAATTCGGGTCAGCTGTTACTCGGTGCGAACGCGAACGGATTCCGGACGGTGGCTAGTCCACGGTCGTACAACGACGGCAAGTGGCATCACGTCGTCGGTGTACTGGGATCGACCGGGATGCGCCTGTATGTCGACGGTGAGCAGGTGGCAGAACGTGCCGATACCGTTCAAGCCGAGTACCGCACCGCGGGATATTGGCGGGTCGGCGGCGACAGTCTGGGAGGTTGGCCCTCGGCACCTCTCAGTTCCAACTTTTCAGGCGCGCTCGACGAGGTCGCGGTCTACAACTCGGCATTGAGTTCGGATGCGGTGCAGGCGCATTGGCAACGTGGCCAGGGCGTGGTAGCGAATCAGCCGCCGGTCGCGGCGTTCACGGAAACCGTGACGGATCTGGCAGTCGCCTTCGACGGCAGCACTTCGGCAGATCCGGACGGGACAATCGTTTCGTACGAGTGGAACTTCGGTGACGACGCGACAGGTGCCACTATTACAGGTGCCGACGCGAAGATCGACCATAGTTATGCTGTCGCCGGTACGTACGCCGTGACCTTGACCGTCGTGGACAATTCCGGTGCGAAAAGCACTGCAACACATCCGGTTACCGTCAAGGACGCGGTTGTCCCGGCTGACGGCGAGGTAGCCAAAGACAATTTCGACAGGGAAACGGTCTCGGGTCTCGGCGAAGCAGAGGTCGGTGGCGTCTGGTCGGTGACCGGTGGTGGAGCCAAAGCTTCAGTCGAGTCGGGTTCGGCCAAAGTGACAGTACCCGCTGGCCGTTCGGCGACGATGTTGTTGCCCGCGGTAGCGTCCGGTGATGTAGACGTGTCGCATTCGATGTGGCTCGAAGTGATGCCGACCGGCGGCGGCGCGTATCTGTCGACCGTGCTGCGGAGTGGGGCTTCCGGCGATTACCGTTCGCGGGTAAGGATTCTCGCTGACGGTTCGGTACAGGTGTCGTTGACCAAAGTGGTGGCGGGTACCGAAACGGTACTCGGTTCGGTCGTGACGTTGCCTGGCCTGACGTACACGGCAGGTAAGCATCTGCGGGTCCGTGCCCAGGTTCTCGGTGCGTCACCGTCTACCCTGCAGGTAAAGGTGTGGGACGAGGAAATGCCAGAGCCGGTGCAGTGGACCAGATCCGTCACCGATTCCACTCCGGAACTGCAAGCTCTGGGTTCGACGGGGTTGGCGGTGTACATTTCGGGATCGTCCACCGAGCCGGTAGTGGCCCGGTTCGACAACTTCGAGGTCGCTCGACCGGAGTAGACGTGCATACAACACCGCGCGCCCCTGTACTGCCAGGAGGCGCGCGGTGTTGTACTTCGGGGAGTTTGTCAGCGGTATGCGACGCTGATGTTGCGAAATGACGCCTGGGCGTTGGCACCGGAATAGTTGCGTGCCAATGTGAAGTAACCCCCGAAAGCTGTGCGAGGCGCGCTGACCGTTGTCGGCTCCGGCTCCTGTCCTGAATCACACTCTGCAGTAACGGAATCTGGTTTCACGATGATCCGTAGCGTCAGCCATTGACCGACGACTGGTTTGTTCCCGGCCACGGACGACTGCAAAATGGAGAGTGCGTTGCCCTCCGGAATGCTGCGCAATTCCAGGTCACCGGTGGACCGCAGGACGACGAGCTGACCTTGGGTGGTTCCGGGCGAGACCGCGCCGAGTCGATAGGCGGAATCGTCGTCGCGTCCGATGACGACTGCCAGATGATCGGAGGCGAGCGGAGGCGCCGCGCCGAACTGCGCTTCGACGGTGATGACGTACGGGGCAGCGCGCACCGGGCACATCGATCCCATGGATATGGATTGGGGTGATGCGCCGGTTGCCAACAGAATCGAACCGTTCGGTCCCCATTCAGGTGCCGCAGACGATGAATTGTTACCCGCCAGGTCGCCTGGTGCGATCCGCCCAGTGGAAAAGGTGTCGTGCGGACTAGGTTCGGAGGGCCCGGCCACATAACTCCACGAAGAGGACAGAAACCCTCGGACCCCAGCCTCAGCAAGGTAGGGGAGTTGGGAGCGGCGCTTTACCGACCATGCGATTACCGGTTTGCCTGTCGCCACGGCGCCTTGGATCGAAGTTTGTTGCCGCTCGTTCTCCCTGCGGACGCCTGCGAAGATTCCGATTGCGTCCGATCCGTCTGCGGCCTCGTCGATTTCGGCACCGGTTGCATGTGAGCTGAAATAGGTGCAGATGGTCAGCCCTGCTTTGCGCGCAGCGGACTCGCCTTCTCTGGCAGTGAACGGTTGTGTGAAGACGGTGGTGCCGCCCAGCTGTTTCGCGGTGACAGCGCCGATCACGTCGGTGGTGGCTTCCGGGTCCTTGGATTCGACAAACAGGACAGCCCGCTTGCCGAGTCTTTCGAGCACCTCTGAGAATGTGGGAATCGGGTGCATCCCCCAGTCCGGACCTACCCAGCGGGTGAGATCGACGGGATGATTGCTCAGTTCGTCGTGAGTGACGTCCGCAATTGCGATGTTCTGACCGCTTGTTCGGCTCAACGTCGGGTCCTCATGACAGACGAGGATTCCGTCTCTGGTGCGGTGGACGGCGACGCTGATTGCCTCGGCGCCGCGGTCGGCGATTCGCGAATATGCGGCGAGCGTGTGCTCGGGTGCCTCGTCGCTTGCCCCCCGTTGCGCGATGAAATACCTACCGCGGGAGAGGAATTGGTGAGACGGCGTTTGGGCCGAGATGCTGGAATTACTGCAGGCACTCGTCGCCGATCCGCTCGCAAGGCCCAATCCGAGAAGTGTCGCAGCACGGAACACGCTGCGCCTGGACAGCGCGGTATGCGCGACCACCTCGGCCGCCATCAGCGAGCGACGGCGATGACGTTCTGGGAATCGCTGTGGCCCACTTCGAATACGGCGGTGTCGATCCCGTCCTCCGGTACCTGGAACACGTAGACACCCTGTTGGTGGTCGCCAGGAGGAAGCAGTCCGCTGGCCGGCGTGGCTGTGTCGGTCGCGCCGGGTGCCGCCGGCAGTCGGTCGCCGTAGTAGGCGTTGACGGTCAGACTGTCCAGCGAAATGTCCGTGGTGGACTTGTTCACGAAGTCGAGCGTCACGCTCAAGCCGCTGCCCGCGATCTCACCTGGACCGTTGGCCGTGAGTTCGAGCGGTTCGGTAGTCACCGCGGTGACCTCGAGACCGTTGGCCAGTGGGCTCGGGTGGTCGACCGGCACTGGTGGCAGCGTGGAGATGTCCTCGGCGCGGTCGTCGGTGATACCCGGCGGCGGTGGCGTGCCCACGGTGACGCCTGGCGGCGTGACGCTGTCACCGTTCGATGTATCGGAAGCTGGGCTGGAACACCCCGTCAGCGCAGCTATCACCAGCAGTGCTGACACTCCGACCATTCGAGGCGCCGAGGCGGACTTGTGAATCACATGTGCTGTTCTCATCGATTGCTGCCCGCTTCGTGCTGTTTTCTTTGATTCATGCGCTACCGAGTCCCGGTTTGTCGCGATTTGACGGACTTTTCCAGAGCTGCGCGCAGCAAGGTGCTGGAGGTGTCGAGCGTGTAGGGAAAATAGACCACCTCGACGCCGACTGCGGCAAATTCCTGCTCCAGCGCAAGGCCTTTCGGCGTTCCTCGCCAGTCATCCCCCTTGAAGATCGCATCGAATCCCACGTCGCGCCAGGTGTCGATCTTGTGCGGCTTGGTTTCGGCGACAGCCTCGTCGACGCAGTTGATGCTCGCCACGATCGCGATCCGCTCGGCTAGCGGAATCACCGGGTCACGACCTTTGGCCAGGCGTGCCATCTCATCGGATACAACTCCTGCAATCAGGTAGTCGCATTGGCTCGCTGCGTGGCTGAGGATGTTGAGGTGCCCGATGTGGAACATGTCGTAGACGCCGGGTGCATAACCGATGCGACGTGTCATGGCCGCCTTCTTGCGTGAAGTTTGCTGTGCGTGCCAGCTAGCCGCTTTTTCATGTATGTCCGGTTTCGGTGTTGTGGTCACTGGTTGATTGCTGAATTGAGTATGCTTGGTCTGTCTACCAGGTTGGACGTCAAGCTTCTCGATGTATGCTAGAGAATAGCGTCAGTGCGGCCCGTGCGGGCAATTTGACCGCAACATCATTGCGGTCCGGGGGATGGCCGATTTCAGTGGAGGCTAAGTGTTTGCGCGACGGATAGCTGTCGTCGGTACGGGGTATGTGGGGCTGACGACGGGTGCGTGCCTGGCGTCACTCGGACATCATGTGATCTGCGCCGATGTCGACGAGGAGAAGATTCGGCGGTTACAGGATGGGAAGGTGGACATCCTCGAGCCCGGCCTGTCGGACCTGGTGGCGGAAGGCCTTGCTGCCGGGCGTCTGGCATTCACTGTCGGCGCAGCAGTCGCAGTCGAACAACATGCGGAAGGCGTCGAGGTTGTATTCCTCTGTGTGCCAACGCCGATGGGCGTCGGCGGCGTTGCGGATCTGCGAGCTGTGGAGGCGGTACTGGACGAAATCCGCGATACGCTCCCGTCCGGTTGTGTGATCGTGAACAAATCCACCGTCCCAGTCGGCACTGCCGTGCGAACTGCGGAGTTGTTGGGTCGATCCGATGTCGCGGTCACCAGTAATCCAGAGTTTCTGCGAGAAGGCACCGCGGTTCGCGACTTCCTCAACCCCGATCGAATCGTCGTGGGTGGGGAGGCACAGGACGCGGCAGAACGCGTCGCGGCGCTTTACTCCAGGCTCGGCGCGCCGACTGTGCTCACCGATTCGGCCAGTGCCGAACTGGTGAAGTACGCGGCCAACGGATTTCTGGCGATGAAGTTGTCGTACGTCAACGCGGTGGCTGAACTGTGCGAGCGACTCGGTGCAGACATTCTGGATGTGACCGAAGGTATGAGCTACGACCGTAGGATCGGTCGTGAGTTTCTCAATCCTGGCCCAGGGTGGGGTGGATCGTGTCTGCCGAAGGACACCCAAGCGTTGCTCCAGGTGGCAGATGCTGCTGATTTCGAGTTCCGTCTCATGCGGGCGTCGATCGATACCAATACCCGTCAACGTCAGCGGATGGTGGACAAGATTCGTTTGGCTGTGACGGGCAATCGAAACGGCTCACTCACCCGCACTCGCGTGGCACTGCTCGGTTTGACCTTCAAAGCCGGCACCAATGATCTTCGTGATTCTCCAGCCTTGATGATCGCCGCTCTACTGCGGCAGGCGGGCGCAGAGTTGGTCGGGTTCGATCCCGCACTCCCCACCGCGATATCGTATCCGGAACTGGAGGGTATCGAACTGGTCGCCGACGCGTATGCCGCAGTCGCACAAGCCGACGCCGCCGTGGTGCTCACCGAGTGGCCGGAGTTCCGCACGCTCGATTGGCCGCGGATCGCCGCAGCGATGGGCACTCCTCGAGTGATCGACACCCGAAATCTGCTCGACCGAGACGTCCTGACGCGAGCGGGTCTCACGTGGACCGGAGTGGGCCGACGCCAACCTTCGGACACCACTGTTCTGGCGGCGCAGTAGAACTGTCGAAGGTGCTCGTCGCGAGCATGCCGCGGCGGCAGTATTCGCAGTTATGACAGGATTGGCACGTGAATTCTGCAGTACAGCCTCAGTCTGACGCGTCTCCTTCGAAGCGTCCCGAGTCGATCTTCACGATAGGGACCAGGCTCGAGGACCGACTCGGACGAACCGGCACCATCCACACACCGCACGGCGATATCGCGACGCCGTCGTTCGTGGCCGTCGGAACCAAGGCCACGGTCAAGGCCGTGCTGCCCGAGTCCATGAAGGAACTCGGTGCGCAGTCGTTGCTCGCTAATGCGTACCACCTGTACTTGCAGCCGGGACCCGACATCGTCGACGAGGCCGGCGGGCTGGGCAAGTTCATGAACTGGGACGGGCCCACCTTCACCGACAGCGGCGGCTTCCAGGTCATGTCGCTTGGTGTCGGGTTCAAGAAGGTGCTCGCGATGGAGGCCGTCGGTGTGCAGTCCGACGACGTCATCGCGAAGGGCAAGGAGCGTCTCGCGACAGTCGACGACGAGGGCGTGACGTTCAAATCGCACCTCGACGGCAGTAAGCATCGCTTCACCCCCGAGGTGTCGATGCAGATTCAGCATCAGCTGGGTGCCGACATCATGTTCGCGTTCGACGAGCTCACCACGTTGCTCAACACCCGCGGCTATCAGGAGCGATCGGTCGAGCGTACGCAGGCCTGGGCGATCCGCTGCATCAACGAGCACGAGAAGCTCACCGCTGAACGCGCTGACAAGCCCTATCAGGCTCTCTTCGGCGTGATTCAAGGCGCGCAATACGAAGATCTACGTCGTCAAGCCTGCCGCGGACTCGAGTCGATCGAAGGCGAGAACGGATACGGCTTCGACGGCTATGGCATCGGCGGCGCCCTCGAGAAGCAGAACCTCGGCACAATTGTGCGTTGGTGTAACGAGGAACTACCCGAGAACAAGCCGCGTCATATGCTCGGCATCAGTGAACCGGACGACTTCTTCGTAGCAATCGAGAACGGCGCGGACACTTTCGACTGCGTCAATCCGTCGCGTGTTGCTCGCAATGCCGCGATCTACGTCCGCTCCGGCCGGTTCAACATCAATACCAGCCGATTCCGTCGTGACTTCACGCCTATCGACGACGAGTGCGACTGCTACACCTGCGCCAATTACACCCGCGCGTACATCCATCACCTGTTCAAGGCGAAGGAAATGCTCGCGTCGACGCTGTGCACCATCCACAACGAGCGATTCACCGTGAAGTTGGTCGACGACATCCGAGCCAGCATCGAAGGCGGATACTTCCACGACTTCAAAGCGGACATGCTCGGAAAGTTCTATGCGGCGAAGACGCCTGCACCTCAGACGTAGGTCGGTTCGCGCTTCTTCACGTAGGCGATGACGCGGTAGGTGATCGGCATGACCAGAACCTCGACAAGCGTCTTCCACAGGAAGCCGACCAGCACGTAGTTGATGAAGTCTTCCCACGTACTGATGCCGATGACACCGGCTGCGATGGAACAGAAGATGAGGGTGTCGGCGAATTCGCCGACGACGGTCGAGCCGATCAGCCGCGCCCACAGGTGCTTCTCCTGCATGCGCTTTTTCATCATGACCAGGACCAGGGAGTTCAGCAGCTGGCCGACGAGGTAGGCGGCCAATCCTGCGACCAGCAGCCGGGGAATGACGCCGACCACGGTTTCGAGGGCGGCCTGGTTCTCGTAGAACTCTGCCGACGGGAGTTGCACAGCGATCCAGAAGCATGCGGCGGCAAGAATCAGTGCGCCGAAGCCCAGGTAGATCGCGCGTCGGGTCGCTTTGAAGCCGTACACCTCGCTGAGTACGTCACCGAGGACGTAGGCAAGCGGGAACAAGAAGAATCCACCATCGGTGATGATGGGCAGAATCTGCAAGGGACCGAGCGAGAAGTCGGAATCCGCAAAGAAGGCGACCCCCTTTGTCGCCGCCACGTTCGAGATCAGCAGCGTTGCGGTGAAGAGCGCGACGATTGTCGGGTAATAACCCCGGCTGACGTGCGCAAATTTGGTTTCGTGGGTCGATTCGTCTTGCTGATCCTGAGCTGTCACGTCCGTCATCCAAGCACCACAAGGCGCTCGGATGCGAGTTGGCGACCGTCCAGTTGCGCAGAACACACCGAAGGCCCTGCGGTTTCACGTGGAACCGCAGGGCCTTCGGTGATGCAAACGAACTGATCAGGCAGCTACATGGCCGCCGGTCAGCACGCGGTATGCGTAGGTACTGGCGATCAGCGCGACGGGCGCCGTCACGAGAAGACCGATTCCGCACAGCAGTGCGCCGATGATGTTGATACCGATCAGAGCGAGCGCCAGCAGGATCAACGTTCCGACGTTCGACGAGGTCAACGCGTAGCTCGATTTGATGCCCGAAATCGCATCCTGATTCTTGTCCACGATGAAGGTCAGCGTGTAGTAGAGCAGGAACGCCGCGATGATGCCGGGAATGATGCACAGAACCAAACCGACATAGGTGGCGACGGCGACAAGGAAACCGCCGAGAACAACTGCACCGATGTTCGTGAATTGGAAGAAGGTGCCGAAAGCCGGCTTGATTCCGTCCAATTCGCTCAACGCTCCACGAAGGAATGCGGCTTGGATGATGTAGCCGACGATTGCGGTGACCAATCCACCCACGATCGACAGCGCGCTGAATTCGGTATTGGTGTAGTCGAAGCCGTTGAAAGCACCCTGGATGAGTCCGGCGATCAGAAAAGCGATGATCGAGATCCCGATCCAGACCAGTGCGTTGTCTTTGAACTTGTTCCAGCCGTAGGAAATTGCCGCACCCACAGAAAGCTGGGGGGCGCCGAAGCCTGCGCCGTAGTCATTCGGGGGCGGAGGCGGGAAGTTGCCACCACCGGGAGGAGGCGGGTACCCACCGGGAGGCGGGTAGTTTCCGCCGGGAGGGGGATAGCTTCCACCCTGCGGGGGTGGAGGGAAGTTGCCCTGTGGGGGCGGCGGGTAGCCGCCGGGCGGGGGATAACTTCCACCCTGCGGAGGACCGGCCGGTGGAGGATAACTCCCCGGAGGGGGTGTTCCCTGCTGGCCGTACGGATCCTGGGGTGGGAATTGCTTCCCGTCTTCTGGGTTCTGGTTGGGGTCTTGCCCACCGGTTGTCATATATGTCTACCTAACCCTTGACTACCTGAGTCCCACCAGCGAGCTCGTCATGCTTGCCCTGCTTGGTGGGGCTGTTGTTGATGGTGACCGCGATGACGATGTACGCAACGAGCGAGAGAAGTCCTCCGATGATCGGAATGATCGACAAGAGGTTGAATGCGTTGCGAATTGCGGACTGCTGCGGAGTGGGAAGGCCCGCGCCTCCCGGGGCCTTCACCGACAGCCCAAGGAGCTTCTTGCCTGGGGTCCAACCTTGTGTGACCTCGAACCCAACGAAATATGCGAATGTCAGAAGGGCAGTCAGCAGGCCTGTTATCCAGTATCCCGAGTCGACGAAGATGATCAGGAGCCCGACCACTAGGCCGAGAATGATGTAGTCGATAAGGCGAGCGCCGAATCGAATACCCAGTCCACCGGCTTCGGCGCCCGAGGGCAGTCGATTTCCTCCGCCGTACGCACCTTGGTCGTTGAACTGCGGAGGCGGCGGGAAGTTGCCGCCCTGCGGAGGCGGCGGGTATCCACCGGGCGGCGGGTAGTTGCCACCTTGAGGGGGCGGGAAGTTCCCGCCCTGTGGAGGAGGCGGGTAGCTACCGCCCTGCGGGGGGCCTGCGGGGGGTGGGTAACTTCCGGGAGGAGGTGTTCCCTGCTGGCCATATGGATCCTGGGGTGGGAATTGCTTCCCTCCTTCTGGATTCTGGTTGGGGTCGTACCCGCCGGTTGTCATGTGTTCCCCTCAGTCGTAAATATCGCGCTCGAGTGTGACAGTGGATATGACCCTACTGGGATCAAAGAGCGATGTGGATGACATCTGCTCACTTGGATTCGGAGGTCACCTGTGGTTTAGGCTGCGTTGTATGACGAGTTCCGGGGGCAACAACGACGATTCTTCGAGCGATTACCAGGCAAAACCTGGATACGGAGAATTTCCGAGCCTGCCGCCCGAGGGGTACGGCGTGTCCCCGTCCGAAACGCAGTCTTCACCTGAAGTTCCCGGATATACCACTCCCAACGAGCAGTACCCGGGTTATCCGCCGCCGTCGTACAACCCAACCGGTAATACGCCTCAGCCGGGTGGAATTGGTGAACCCAATCCATACCTGCCGCCGCAGAATTTCGGACCGCCGAATCAATATCAGCCGAATCAATATCAGCAACCCGGACAATACGGACAATCTCAATACGGACAGCCCCAATACGGTCAACCGCCGAATGCGTACGGTCAACCGAACCAATTCGCTGGTGGATACATCCCGCCGATGCAGCCAGTCGGCACCAATGGTCTCGCAATTGCGTCGTTGGTGGTATCGCTTGCAGGCGGTTGTTTCTACAGTCTCGGCGGAATCATCGGAATCATTTTGGGAATCGTCGCGCTCAATCAGATCAAGCAGACAGGTCAAGAGGGACGCGGGCTTGCGATAGCCGGAATTGCGGTCGGAGCAACCTTCTTGGCCATTTTTGCCGTGATTCTCGTGGTCGCACTCATCGCGAGCGCATCGTCGTCGTACT
The DNA here is from genome assembly GCF_058788335.1 of Rhodococcus sp. FW305-130. Lineage (NCBI taxonomy): Bacteria > Bacillati > Actinomycetota > Actinomycetes > Mycobacteriales > Nocardiaceae > Rhodococcus > Rhodococcus sp. FW305-130. Next base: position 495,422 of record NZ_JBYTAP010000004.1, read on the forward strand.
GAAGTGGCGTCGTACTGAAGTGGCTGGCGCTCACACGGGAGTGACTATGGACGACGCAGGAAGCGGCTTCCCGAAGTAATAGCCCTGGCCCATGTCGCAGCCGGCCTGCAAGACGTTGGCTGCGTGTTCCGCGGTTTCGACGCCCTCGGCGATCGAATCAAGCCCGAGTTTTCGAGCGATGTCGGCGATTGACTCCATGACCATGAAGGCGCGGTCTCCAGTACGACCCGCTGCGCTGACGGCCCAGGTCAAGGATTGGTCGATCTTGAGAATGTCGAGCGGCAATTCCGACAACGCGGAGAAAGACGCGAAGCCCGCCCCGAAATCATCCAGCGCGATTCGAATTCCCTCGTTATGCAAGACGTGAAGGGTCTCGGCGGCATGCCGACCCACGACGCCGAGTTCGGTGACTTCCACGATGATTCTGCTCAGTGGGGTTTCTGAACTGTCCAGCGCTCCGAGGATCTCGTGAGCGGCGTGCGGGGTAGCGAGTTGGCGAGGTGAAAAGTTGACCGCGACCATCATGTGCTCAGGCCACGACGCTGTTTGGGCACAGATCATGTCCAGAGCCTGCAGCCCGATGGGAATGATGAGCCCAGAGGATTCGGCGGAGCGCATGAAATCTTGGGGTTCGATCAACCCTCGAAGCGGATGGCGCCACCGCAGAAGTGCTTCATAGCTGATAATTGCTGACGAGTTCAGATTGACCTGGGGTTGATACAACACCTCGAATTGATGGTCGTCGAGTGCCTCGCGAAGCTCGCGGACCATGCGTATTCCTTTTCGTCCTGAGTCGCCCGTGCCGCACGTGCGTGTCAGCGTGGATGCTGCAAGTGGGTACTGCGGTCGGATCCCAGGTTCAGATCCCGGGCGTAGTTTTGTAGGGACTACTCGCCCTGAATTTCCTTCGCCAGTCTTGACCGTACTTCACTAATCGAGAATTGCCAACGAATAGCTATTGCGGACGGCTTTGTCATATCGGACAATCGAGCTTTTGTCCCGACGAGGTGTCGATTGAAACTTCACTTACTTCGCCGGGAAAATCCACGGGGTTCGGGGGATCTTGCGAGAGTCGAATCGATCCGCCAATTGGGGTGGTGTGACAACTTCGCCGGGTTCAGCGAGACCGATGCTCGACGCGATCATTGTCAGGACCTGTTCGGCACTGCGTCCGGCCTCGAGTTGATCGGCCAGAGTCACTGCGCCGTCGCGCTTCGCGAGTCGTTTGCCTTCACTGTTCAACGCGAGAGGAACGTGGGCGTACGACGGCGGTTCGATGTCGAGCAGTTGAGCAAGGTTCGCCTGACGCGGCGCCGAGGTCAGGAGGTCGTCGCCGCGGACCACCTGATCGATGTTCTGCGCACCGTCGTCGACGACAACGGCGAGGTTGTAGGCGGGTACGCCGTCTCCGCGGAGCAGGACGACGTCGTCGACTTGCTCCGTCACCTCGCCGAACAGTTCGTCGTGCACGGTGAACGAATCGATGTCGGCCCGTAGCCTCAGCGCGGGGGATCGGCCGCTTGCCGATTTCTCGGCGCGTTCGGCCGCCGACAGGTTCCGGCACGTGCCGGGATAGGCGCCATCGGGAGCATGGGGAGCGGACGGTGCCTGCAGGATCTCCTTGCGTGTGCAGAAGCAGGGATAGGTCAGGTGGCGCTCGCGTAATAGCTCGATAGCGTTGTGGTACAAGGGAAGACGGTCCGACTGCAATACGACTGGGCCGTCCCATGTGAGGCCGAGCCTGCGCAGATCGTCGAGTTGTCGTTCCATCGAGCCGGGTCGGACACGGTCGAGATCCTCGACTCGAATGAGGAAGTCGCGACCGCTGGTGCGGGCGAACAGCCAGGCCAAGAGGGCGGTACGGAGGTTTCCCAGATGGAGATCGCCGGACGGGCTCGGCGCGAAGCGCCCTGCTCCTGCCACGTCAGCTGGCGAGCCCGACGGAGGCGAGCGGGTTCTCGGCGTCGTGCAGGGTGAGGCGGATCTGGGTTTCCAAAGCGTGATCGAGGTACTGCGGCGGATACATGGCGGGGCTTCCGAGTGCGTCGAGGGCCAATCCATTGACGGTTGAAAGTAGAAGTGCCGCTCTGGTTTCCGCTTCCGGAGTTCCGATCCCGATCAGAACTGTCGAGATGCCGGTGCGGATTGTGAACAGGGTTGTCCGGCGGATTTCGGAGAGTGACTCACTGGTTGCGGCGCGCACGGCAAACGCGGCGAGCACATGCGCCTCACGCGTGCGTTGCTCGTCGAGGGGCAGGAGTTGCGAGAGCGCCTGGAACAGGGCGGTATGCGGGTCCGCGTCGGCGGACGATTCGGCCAGTCTGGTCAACAATCGATCGACGAGTGTTCGCAGTGCGAATGCGAACATCTCGTCCTTGGTCGAGAAATGATGTTGCACTGCGCCGATCGAGACACCCGCCCGTTTTGCGACCTCGCGAACGCTGGCATTTTCCAGTCCGGATTCCGCGGCGACATCGAACAATGCCGCCGCAAGCAGGTCTGGACTCGTGGAGGATTTTCGGCGTTCCGGCATACCGCGACATTACATGTGTATGGAAGTAATGCCCACGTCAGGGGTGCTTTTTCACGCCTTCCGGCCGAGGAAGGCAAGGAGTTTCGTCGCTTTGTCAGCGTTGTCCGGAACCTGTATTTCCGGGCCGCACACACCGCTCATACGGATCGACTCGCCGAGGCCCGCGGCGATCTCCGACACCCACTCCACGTCCGTGTCACGCATCGTCGTATCGGTGCCGGTCGCGGCTGCGAGATCCCAACCGTGGATGACCAGATCGAAACACAAGAACCCCTCGACCGTGGCCCCGAGGTTGGTCCGGCCGAAGTGCCCGTCGTATTCGAGGGTGGACTTTGCCGGATCGTCCAGAATGGCCTGCATCGAATCTCGGACGGCCGCCCAGGCTGCCGACGGGTCGTCGTCGACCGACGGACCGGGTGCCAATTCCAGGCCGACTACCTTGACCATGTCTCGTTCGCTGTCGAGCACGTGTCTCACCACGTCGCGGGCGGTCCAGCCCTCGCAGGGGGAAGCGTTGTCCCAGTGGTCGGCGGGTACGGCGTCGATCCGCGCCGTGAATCCGGCGGCCAGATCCCGGTAACGCTGGGCGGGGGAGATCTCTGTTGAAGTCATGACAGCAATCCTTCTCCACCGCGGCGCGTCATGATTGATTATTTCGGACATTCACTCGATCTCCGGGGCTTCCGCCCAGATGTCCATCGGTACGACCCCGGCGCTCTTGCCTTCGTCATCGAGAAGTCGGCCCACCCTCTTCATCGATCGCAGCACCACTGACCTGTTCAGCACCACCAGGCCCGGTGCCTCTTGTGCGAGTTGTACTTCGGTAATGGGAGTTTCGCGAAGGGAGTGTGCGGCGATCGCGAGCAGTGTGTTGGCGCGTCCACCGGATATCCGCATGCACACTCGTGTTCCAGGCACTCGCTCCACCAGAGCACGAATCGTCGACCGGTCCGTGGGATCGACATATCCCCACACCCAGGTCACGAGGGGCCAGCCGGACAGCGGTAGAGACACGTCGCAGCGGAACACGATTTGGTTGCGCGACGTCAGTTCGGCAAGTCGCCGCCTGACCGTACTTTCGCTGAGGCCGGTACCGACCGTGAGCTCGGCAATCGAGGATCGACCGTCCTCGCCCAGCTTCAATATCAATTGGCGGTCGACCGCGTCGAAAGTCTTCCCGTGATGGCGCTGATCCGTCGGAGCATATTTGTAGCGCACAGGCCGGTCTGTCATCACCGCCCGCTGCGTGGCATCGAGTACCTGCAATTTCCAGTCGTCTCCGATCGCGAAGACCTCGGTGACGAGGTGTGCACGCGAACTGACGATCCCGGGCACCGACGCGAGTGAGCGAAGCAGGAAACGCGACAGGAAAGCCATGTCTCTGACCTCGACGAGAAGAGTCAAGTCGCCTGGGCCGCTTGTGTGTTCGACGCTCAGAACCTGCGGCCAGCGGGCAAGACGTTCCGCAATCGCCAAGGCGTTCGAAGTCGTACAGTCGACTTCCACGAAAGCCAGACACGATTCCGGACGGCCGTGGCCGGTTGCCCTCGCGGAGACCCAGGCGGTGCCGGAGTCCTGTAGCCGTTGCCAGCGGCGCGCGACGGTAACCGGATCAACTTTGAGGGCGTCACCAACCGTGCGCCACGACGCTCGCGGGTCGAGTTGCAGGCAATTGATCAGGGCGAGGTCGACGTCGTCGAGCACGGCGGAATCCTGCGTTTCTTCGATCATCTTGCAAGTATCGTGCATCTTCATTGTGTCTGGGATCACTTCATTCATGCTCGAAGGGCAGAACGCGGTGGCAAGTGCCCACCGCGTTCGTGCTGTGAAAGGAGAACCCAGATGTCGTCCACCACGTTGTCCGCTGTTCCAACCGAGAGAAGTCTCGACTGGGTGCAGCGCCTCATCGGAATCGATACGACGAGTGCCGTGAGCAATCGACCGTTGATCGATCTTATCGCCGCGGAACTACGTCGCCACGGGGTCGAGCCGATACTCGTTTCCGACGACGAGGGTTCCAAGCTGAACCTGTTGGCAACATTCACGCCTCCTGACGGAAGCACTGCCGGTGGAGTGATGTTTTCCGGCCATACAGATGTAGTGCCGGTCGACGATCAAGACTGGAGCAGCCACCCTTTCACTCCCGAAATTCGCGACGGAAGTCTGTACGGACGTGGCACGTGCGACATGAAGTCGTTCATCGGGATCGTTGTCGCGGCGATCCCCGACATCGTTGCTCGGCCGCTGGCGAAGCCGATTCACTTTGCATTCTCCTACGACGAGGAAGTCGGCTGCATCGGTGCGGCCGGGTTGGTCGAGGAGGTTGTTTCCCGGAACCTGCGCCCTGATGTGTGCGTCGTCGGAGAGCCGTCGGAGATGCGGGTCATTCGCGCACACAAGTCGATGAACGTCATACGTGTTGATCTGCATGGTGTTTCGGCGCACTCGTCGCTTACTCCGCAAGGAGTCAACGCGATCGAATACGGCGCCGAGTTGATTCGATTCGTCAGAAGCGCGGCCGACGAGCTCCGTGCGTCCGGCCCGTACGACGACGCATTCGACGTGGCCTGGACGACGTGTTCGGTCAATCTCGTATCCGGCGGGATCGCAGTGAACACTGTCCCCGAGGATTGCTCCATCACTTTCGAATTCAGGAGCATCAGCTCAGCTGGCGCCGCAGATTTGCTCGAACGCTTTGCCGCCGAGGCGAATCGGATCGAAAACCTGATGCAGGAAGAAAACCCGTCAGCCTCCGTGACGATGCACGTGTCGGCCTCGGTTCCTCCCCTGGAGACGGACGCGAATGCTTCGGCGGCCGCACTGGTCGAACAATGGGGTGGTCGGGCCTCGGACGAAAAGGTCGCGTACGCCACCGAGGCCGGGATGTTCGCGAGTATCGGTGTCCCCACTGTTGTGTGTGGGCCGGGAAGCATCACTCAGGCGCATGCACCTGACGAGTACGTGACACTTGACCAATTGGCACAGTGCGAGCAGTTCGTTCGGAACGTCATCGCTCACGCCCGCGCCTGACCCACCCTCACCCCCCTAAGGAAAACCATGTCCACGGCAACTACGCCAACCTCCGGAGCAGTCACCCCGGAACGCCTGGCCGCTGCTCGCAAGGCGGTGATCAGCAGTTCGCTCGGCGCTGCGCTCGAATGGTTCGACGTCATCGTCTACGCATCATTTGCAGTGGTCATCGCCCATAACTTCTTTCCCGGCGGCGACAACACTCTCGGCTTGATACTGACGTTCGCGACGTTCGCGATCTCATACGTCATCCGGCCGCTTGGCGGGATGGTTCTCGGAAGCTATGCCGACCGTCGCGGGCGCAAGAACGCCTTGACGTTGACGATGATGCTGATGATGATCGGCACGCTCATCATGGCGGTGGCGCCGACGACCTCGATGATCGGGCCGTGGGCCGGCGTCGTCATCCTGGTTTCGCGACTCATTCAAGGATTCTCCGCTGGCGGTGAATTCGGTACTGCTACAACCTTCCTCGTGGAAACTGCACCGCACAAGAAGGCGTTCTACTCTTCCTGGCAGGTTGCCAGCCAGGGTGCTTCGGTTTTCCTGGCATCGTTGTTCGGATACGTGCTCAATACCCATCTCTCGCATGAAGCGCTTTACTCGTGGGGCTGGCGCGTTCCGTTCTTCTTCGGCATCATCGTCGGGCCGGTCGGTCTCTACATCCGCGCCAAGCTCGATGAAACGGACGATTTCAAGACGAGCGTCCCGGAAAAGGCCCCGCTGAAGACGACGCTGACCAGGCATCTCGGCCGGGTGCTGACCGGCGCCGCAGTAGTCGGCGTCGCGACGATCTCGATCTACCTCATCTTGTACATGCCGACGTTTGCCGTGAAGAACCTCGGAGTATCCGCCTCTGCCGGCTACCTCGGCGGAATCGTCGCCGGGCTGGTCACCTTGATCACCGTGCCGTTGATCGGTCATCTTGCAGACCGGGTCGGACCTGCGAGAGTTATGACCTGGGCCGCCGTTGCGGCAATCGTCCTGGCCTGGCCGCTCTTCAAACTGATGGTCGATCACCCCTCGACTCTGACGCTCGTCCTGGTTGTTTCGGTCCTGGGCGTCATCATGGCGTTTGCCTTCGGCCCGTTGCCTGCCTTGATGAGTTCGCTGTTCCCGGCGGAGATCCGGGCTACCGGGATGTCGTTGTCGTACAACCTCGGCGTGACCTTGCTCGGCGGAATCGCGCCGTTGGTCTTGACCTGGTTGATCAGCACAACAGGCTCGCTCGACGCTCCGAGCTACTACTACATGACGGTCGCAGTGCTCTCCCTCGGCGGGCTGTGGTCTGCCAGGACGCTTTTCAGTCAGAAGTGACGGCGGGGGAGCGCGGTAGCGATCATGCGACCGCGTCTCCCTCTGCCAGCGCGACAACGGTTTCCGACCCGTGCCAGTCGGGGGCTTGGGTTCGCAGTAGAGCTGCCGGGGTCAGCGAAGAGATTCGGCGGCATTCACGCGTCAAGTGGGCCTGATCGCTGAATCCGCAGTGGGCTGCGGATTCAGCGAGGCCCAGTGCGGGTCTACTGCGGGCGAGCGCCATGAAACGCTGGAGGCGCAGGATCGAGCGCAGCGTTGCAGGGCCGTATCCGAAGGCGTCGTTGCATCGACGCTGGAGTTGGCGCGAAGTCAGTGCCGCAGCGTCGGCGAGAGTGCTGACATTCCACGAATGTTCGGACAGTGCGGTGCGGACGTGGTTGATCACCGGATCGTGACGGAAACTCGAACTTGCCCAACTCCGGACAGCGCTTTCGAGGATCGAGACTTGTTCGTGGTCTTCGGAATTTTCCAAGCGGTTCAACAGTATTCGTTCCGTGCGTGCGTCGGTTACAGCGCTGAGGTCAGCGCGAGAATCTCGAAGCTCGGACGCCGAGGTTCGCAACATCGGCGATGCCGATCCAGGGCGGAATCGAACACCCACGGAGCGTGTTCCGGGCGGAAGAGTGAATGACCATGCAGCGGTTTCGGGGCCACAGACGCGTATGCCGACGCCACGTATCCACAGCACGTCCATGCAAGCATCGGGCACGAGCAGGTGTTCACCTTCTGCGCACGCCGTCCAGCCACACACCAGGATGTCGGAGAGATCCGGGGCGACCGATTGTGTTGTGTACCAACCCATGACAAGAGTCTATCGAGCGCCACCGACACGAAGGCGAGTTCATTCGACCGGGCCGAAGCGATATCCGAACCCCCGGATGGTTTTGATGTACTTCGGTTTCGCGGGATTGGATTCGAGTTTGGACCGCAAGCTGAGAATGGTCGCGTCGACCACACGTGTCTTTTCGTGGTCGGAACCCCAGACGTTTCGGATCAGATGATCACGCGAGTACACGCGCCCAGGCTCGGTCGACAGTTCCAGGAGTACCCGCCATTCGGTCCGGCTGAGGACGAGCAGCTTTCCGCCCATCGTCGCCGTCATCGCACGTCGATCGAGGAGCAGGTCACCGTGACGTTGGTGTTTTCCGGCGGCGGGACGCGCGGTTTCACGAAGGATCGCGGTGACCCGAAGATCGAGCGCGTGAGAATCGATCGGGTTCAGTACGAAGTCCGAGACAGCGCCATGTGGTGCTTCGTCGATGTCCTCGTGGGTATCCACCAACATCATGATCGGCATCGAACTGCGCAAGCGGATCTGTCGTGCAATCTCGTAGCCGTCGATGTCCGGCAACAAGAGATCGATCACGGCGATATCGAAACTGTCGGTGTCCAGGTCGTCGAGTAGGCGGCGCCCGGTGCGGACGAGCTGTGTTTGATGACCAAAATGTACTAATTCGGCCCCGAGTGTCTGGGCAAGCTCCGAACGGTCGGTAGCTGCAAGTATCAAGCTCACGTGAAATCCTCCCCCCGAAGGTGTTACTAGTCGTAACAGCTTGCATTCTGGCAGATCATCCACCGCATGGCCACAACAAGGTGGCTGATCAAAAGTTGAGGGAACCTGGGGCGTTCGTCGCTAGACTTCTTTCATGGGCACTCTGTTCGCGTTGACGCTGCCAGGCTTGCTCGTGCTGCTGGTCCTGTTCGCGTTCGCCGAGACTCTCTGGAACCGGCTCACCGGTGGCCGGGCCCTGCCGTGGACCAGGGGGCGCACGACTCGTCCGGTCTCGGCTGCGGGCTTCGAAGAGGTTGCTGCCCTGTTTCAGGGGTCCAAGCATCATGAATTCGAACAGCGGCAGAGTGCGTTGATGCATCGTGAGGACGGAACCGACGGTGACCCGCCGTGGGTGTCCGTCGATCCGGAAGCTAACAAGGTCGTTCTCCGTCGACGGAGTTGACAGTCGCCGACAGTCGACGGAGTTGACAGTCGACGGAGTTGACAGTCGGGCTCAGGCCCAGTGGCTGGGGCGGGTCAGTGAATCGGGGAGTGTGGTAGCCGAATCGCCAACCGCCGCGTTGATCTGGAACTGAGTGAGAAAGATACTGCCGCGGAGTTTTGCGCCGCGAATGTCGGTGCCGCGCAAGTCTGCACCGATCAGATCAGCTCGATCGAGTTCGCAGTCGCGGAGGTCTGCACCGATCAGGTAACTCCCGCGAAAGTTGGCTCCACGTAGATCGGAACCACGAAATTTGGCGCCGATGAGGTCTGCGCCGCGGTGGTCGAGTTTGCGACCCTTCTTGCCTGAGATCGGCGAGCGCACAAGGTTACTCGTCTGCAAGAGCAGTGTGTTGACTGTCGCTCGGTGTGCTGAGACGTCGACGGCTTGAATCTGCGAAGGCGTGCCGTTGGTCAGGCTTTCCGTCTCTGCGAGTGCAGCGTCGAGTTCCTTTCGTATCGAGTGGGTTTGCTTCAGCGAGCGGGCTTCGGCGAGATACCAGAGCAGTTCGTGCAACTGGCGTACGACAGGGAACGTTTCGAACATGTCTGACGCGGTCTCCGGGGCATCATGCCAGCTGATGCCGTCGTAGGTCTGCTGTGAAACCTTCTGTCCCGCACCGAAACAGTCGTACACGGTGCAACCGGTGAAGCCCTTCTTTCGCAATCCGGTGTGAATGCCGCAGCGGAAATCCTGCTGCAGGTTCTTGCAGGGGTCGCCAGCATTCTTGTTGGTCGCGAAGTCGGAGGACTTGGAAAAGGGGAGTGCGACGCAGCACAGGCCGAAGCAACTGCTGCAATCCGCGAGCAGATTGGTCTGGCCGGCAATCACGCGTACTCCCGATTGTTGGGTTGGACGGAAAGTCTGGCTTCGAGTTCGTGAGTCTGTCAAACGAAATTGCGTGGTTCGGCAGCAAGAAGTCCAGCGACTCCGAGGTCGTATCCCGCGCAAATTGCGGGGTACCAATCCGGCAGACGTGATTCCGGACCACGCTCGTGAAGTAGGTCGAAAATCGGGTGGACGGCCCAGCTCGCTGCAACCAGTCGCCGTGCGGTACTCGGCTGCAGAACCAGTGCGCCGACGAAGACCACAAATGTTGCGGACACTGCACTCCATTCGCGAACGGGAATGGAGACGTCGACCAGGCGTCCCTGCCGAGCTTGTCCTGCCGAGCCACGGGATAAACGGCCGCGGCGACCACGAGGCCGGCGGCGTAGGCAGGTGTTCGGCGGTGAGACATCCACTTTTTCACGGGGGCGTCGACAAGTGCACTCAGTATCAGGCCGGTACCTGCTGCGATGACCCGGCCAGTTGTCGAGGGACGCATTCGTCGACAGTATCGCTGCTCGGCGATGCTTCGTGGCAAAGAAAAAGTCCCCGACCAAGACTGGTCGGGGACTTCCCTGGCGGAGGATAGGGGATTTGAACCCCTGAGGGCGTTAACCCAACCCGCGTTCCAGGCGAGCGCCATAGGCCACTAGGCGAATCCTCCGTGGAGCAGCATACCCAATTGCAGGCGTGAAGCGTTAAACGGGTACCTGACCTGCGAAGAACCGGTGGATCTCAGGGTTTGCATCTCCACCCCGGTAGGTGGTGTGCAGCGGCCGACGAAAGCCGTCTACACTGTTCATTGGATCCCGCGCGGCGCGCATCCTGTGAACTCCCCCAGGGCCGGAAGGCAGCAAGGGTCAACGGGCTCTGCCGGGTGCGCGGGGTCCTCTATTTTTTCACATACCCGACCCCGCCTCGTCGGTGAAAGGCCGCTCCGGATGCCTATCCAAACCCAGATCGGGTTGATGAGCCATGAAGAACTCACCTCCGAGCATGAGAGCCAGAGCGCGAAGTACACGCAACTCCAGGCGCAGAAGCTCGCACTCGATCTGACCCGCGGTAAGCCTTCCCCGGAACAACTCGACCTTTCCTCAGCACTGCTGACGCTGCCCGGCGACGGTGACTTCCGTGACGGAAGCGGCACCGACTGCCGCAACTACGGTGGACTCACCGGTCTGCCGGAACTGCGCGCCATCTTCGGTGAGCTGCTGGGTATCCCCGTTGCGAACCTTCTCGCCGGCAACAACGCGAGCCTCGAGATCATGCACGACAACGTCGTGTTCTCACTGCTGCACGGCACTCCGGATTCGGCCCGGCCGTGGGCACAGGAAGAGAAGATCAAGTTTCTCTGCCCCGCACCTGGCTACGACCGTCACTTCGCGATCACCGAGTCCCTCGGCATCGAGATGATTGCGGTGCCGATGAACCACGACGGCCCGGATGTCGTCAAGATCGCCGAACTTGTTGCGTCAGATCCGCAGATCAAGGGCATGTGGGCGGTTCCGGTCTACGCGAACCCCACCGGTGCCGTGTACTCCGAAGAAATTGTCCGGACGCTCGCGTCGATGCCGACGGCCGCGCCGGACTTCCGCCTGTACTGGGACAACGCGTATGCCGTGCATCCACTTGTCGGCGAGACCGCACCTTCCTACGACATTCTCTCGATGGCAGCGGAGGCCGGACACCCCAACCGTCCGCTCGTGTTCGCGTCGACGTCCAAGATCACTTTCGCCGGCGCTGGTGTGAGCTTCTTCGGTAGCTCGGCGGAAAACCTTGCCTGGTACCAGAAGTTCCTGGGTAAGAAGAGCATCGGACCTGACAAGGTCAATCAGCTTCGCCACCTGCGTTTCTTCGGCAATGCCGACGGCGTTCGTGCGCACATGGAGAAGCATCGCGCGTTCCTCGCACCCAAGTTCGAGCTCGTACTGCGGATCCTCGAGGATCGTCTCGGTGCTTCGAAGGTCGCGTCCTGGACCGAGCCGAAGGGCGGATACTTCATCAGCCTCGACGTGGTCGACGGCACGGCCAAGCGGGTCATCGAACTGGCGAAGAACGCGGGTATCGCGCTCACCGCTGCCGGATCGGCTTTCCCGTACAGCACGGATCCGGACGACCGGAACATCCGGTTGGCCCCGAGCTTCCCGTCCACGGCTGAACTCGAAGTTGCCATGGACGGCGTGGCGACGTGTGTCCTGCTCGCAGCGACCGAATCGCGTCTCTCCGAGATCTGAGTTCTCGAAGCGGCGTGCCCGGTCGGTACTTTTCGGTCTCGTCTTGTACCGTTCGGAGCATCAATTCCCGACATAGGGTGTAAATCCCGGAGGTTGTAGTGACGGGCGCGATCAACGCTTCGGATGGGCCTTCTTTCGAGGCGCACACCGCGAAATCAGAGTCGGTCATCGAAGCTGACATACCGCGACGCAGTCTCCGTGTCGGTGTTCTCGGATTCTCTGTACTCGGTGTTCTGGCAGTCGCGTCCGTGCTGATGGTTCTTTTCGCCGTGCCGATGAATACGCGGTACTGGGGGATCTTCGAAAATTTCCTCGATCTCGACGTCTACCGCCACGGCGGCAGCGTTGTGGTTCAGGGCCTTCCGTTGTACGACGGGCCAGTCCTGGAAGGGATGATGTTCACGTACACCCCGTTTGCGGCTTTGCTGTTCACGGTGTGGGCGGTGCTCTCGTTCAAACAGGCGATTGTCGTGTGGACGGGTTTGAACATCGCTGCGTTGTTCGCAGTGATCGTGTTGTGCTGGAAGTACCTCGGTTATCGGCTCGACGTGAAGGCGTACGCCGTCAGTGCGTTGGCCACCACGATCTTTCTGTTCATGGAACCGATACGTACGACGCTCTGGCTCGGGCAGATCAACATCTTCCTGCTGCTCTTGATCGTGTGGGACCTCGGTCGGGACGAGAAGAGTCGGCTCCGAGGAATCGGGGCAGGCATCGCCGCCGGCGTGAAGCTCACCCCGGCCTTCTTCTGGGCGTACCTCTTCATCACTCGTCAATGGCGTGCGTTGGTGACGGCCGTCGTGACGTTCGCGGCGACCGTCGCGATTGGTTTCGTCGTGATCTACAACGATGCGTACAAGTACTGGACCGGCACTCTTGTCGACAGCGAACGCGTCGGACCGACGGATGCTCCGAGCAACCAGTCCGTGTCCGGTCTGATCGCTCAGCTCACTCACACTCCGACGCCGTCGCGGGTCCTGGTCCTCGTCTTCAGTGCGCTGGCGGTATGCCTCGGACTCGGTGCCGCGTGGATTGCTCACCGGCACGGCCAGAAATTGCTCGGCCTCACCATGACGGGGTTGACTGCGACCACTGTCTCGCCGTTCTCGTGGGGTCATCACTGGGTGTGGTTCGTCCCGCTGGTCGTCCTCGCCGCGCACTACGCGATGGTGTCGAAGAAGCGCTGGGCGTGGGTGGCGCCGTTCGTTTTCCTGCTCCCAGTCTTGAACTGGTCTCACACTTGGTGGGACCCGTCGGTCATTCCGGGTACGGATCGCTTTGTCGGAATGGGCCTGTTCATGTTCGTGCCGCCCGAGTATCTGCGGATTCCGACCGTCGGCGTCTACCTCTGGGTCTTCACGCTTGCCGCGGTCTCGACGTTGGTTCTGTTCGGCTGGAAGAAGTGGAAGATTCCGGCTCCGGATGCGTCGGCGCCGGTCACAACTGCCGCCTGACGTGGCAGTATCGGACTCATGGCACTTCAACTGAACCTTGTCGGTGACCCCGAAGCGGATGCCCTCCTGGCCGAGGACCCGTTGGCGCTGTTGATCGGAATGCTTCTCGATCAACAGGTTCCGATGGAAACGGCCTTCCTCGGTCCGAAGAAGCTGGCGGATCGGCTCAGCGGTATCGACGTCAGGCGTATCGCCGACATGGACACCGACGAGTTCATCGCCATCTGTGCCGAGCCTCCGGCTGTGCACCGATTCCCCAAGTCGATGGGCGAGCGTATCCAGCTCATGTGCCAGTTCATCGTCGAGAACTACGACGGCGACACCGCGGCGATCTGGACTTCGGGAAATCCCGACGGCAAGGAAGTGCTGAAGCGGCTCAAAGCCCTACCCGGTTACGGGGATCAGAAAGCCCGGATCTTCCTGGCGTTGCTCGGAAAACAGATCGGCGTCGAGCCGAAAGGTTGGCGCCAAGCGGCCGGCGACTACGGGCTCGAGGGCTCGAGGCGCTCGATTGCAGACGTGGTCGACGAACAGTCTTTGCTCGAGGTCCGCGAGTTCAAGAAGGCCGCAAAGGCCGCAGCGAAGGCCGACAAGAAGTAAGCCGCTTTCAGGATTTCCGGGACCCGCTGGCACGCACTACTTTCATCAGGTCGCCTGCGGGGCCCTCGAGCTGACGCGGCGGGCGCCACACTGCACGCAGGGATCGGTCGAGTTCCAAGCCTTCGACGGCTACGACCCGAAGTTCTCCCTGCTTCACCTGGTCGTCGACGGCCAGCGTGCTCAGTACCGCCGGGCCGACGCCACCGAGCACGCTGGTTCGAATCGCGGCCGAACTACCCAGTTCCAACAACGGTGCACCGCGCTCGTATTCGTGTAACGCCAGGTCGAGAGTCGTTCTGGTTCCCGATCCGGGCTCACGCACCAGCAGCGGTGTCGCTGCCAGTTCGGCGACGGTCAGCGGCTTTCGTCGACGCGCCCATGGATGATCCGGGTGAACGACCACGACCAGCGAGTCACGAGCGACGGTGACGCTGGGCAGGCTCTTCGGAACGGTCGGTGACTCGACGAATCCGAGGTCACACATTCCTACTTCGACGGCTTCGAGTACGCGTGTCGAGTTGTAGACCTGAAGGTGGACGGTGACACCAGGATGCAGTGATCGAAAGACGCCGAGCCAGGCCGGGATCAGATGTTCGGCGACGGTCATGCTGGCACACACGGTCAATTCCGCGGATCGTTCGGTCCGCATCCCTTCGGCGACGTCGAGAAGCTGCCTCGAGTTGGCGAGGACGCGGCGCGCCCAGTGGACGATGACGGTCCCCTGCGGAGTCAAAGTCGCACCCGTCGACCTTCGGTGTATGAGTGGCATCCCGAGCTGCCGCTCGAGGGCTTTGACGGCGCGGCTGGCATTCGGTTGTGCGATGTGAGCCAGACGGCTTGCAGCACTGAGGCTTCCGTGATCATCGATGCCGACGAGTAGCTCGAGTGTGGTGAGGTCGGGCCACCTTCTGGTCATGCAGACAGGCTATACCCAGCATCTATTCCATATCGATCTGATATGTCGTGATGGTAGAAATCGCCCTACCGGAGCGATGGTGGCTCAAGGACGCTGGATGAGTGAACCGTGATGTGAAGTCCGTGGCCGAGAAACCCGCAGTCGCCCCTTCGTCAGAAGTACGACGGTGGTCGAGTGTGGCTGCATTGGTGCCCGGAGTTGCGTTGTGCGCCTTGGGTGCCACGGTCGCGCTGATAGCAGGTCAGTTCACCTCCGCCGTGAGTCCGTTGCTGATTGCGATCGTGGCGGGTGCGGTGTTGGCGAATACCGTCTCTTTGCCGGCGAAATTCCAACCTGGCCTGGCATTCTCGGCGAAACGGCTACTTCGGGTGGGTATCGCTCTGCTCGGGCTGCAATTGATGTTCTCCGACATCGTCGGTTTGGGTTGGGGAGTGATCGCCGTTGTGGTGGCGATAGTGTTCCTCGGTATCGCCGGGACCATGTATGCCGGAAAGCTTCTGGGATTGAGTTGGTCGCAGAGGATTCTGATTGCCTGCGGCTTCTCGATCTGTGGCGCTGCCGCTGTGGCTGCTGCGGACGGTGTGGTGAATGCGCGAGAGGAAGAGTTGCTGACCGCTGTAGCGCTGGTGGTGATCTTCGGAACTCTGATGATTCCGACGATCCCCTTGCTGGCCGATGCTTTCGGTATGAACGAGATCGAGGCGGGCATGTGGGCCGGTGGGTCGATCCACGAAGTGGCACAAGTAGTGGCTGCCGGCAGCGCTCTCGGCGCCACCGCGTTGGGTGTCGCGACCGTGGTGAAACTTGCGCGCGTATTGATGTTGGCGCCGGTCATGGCGTTTCTGAGCATTCGGCAACGCACGATGGTCGACAACACCGCCACCAAGCGGCCCCCGCTGATTCCGTTGTTCGTCGTGGCATTCATCGGCTGCATGGGTTTGCGCTCCACCGGAATGTTGCCAAATGAGCTTCTCGGATTGGCGAAGACCGTGCAGACGGCGCTGTTGGCTGCTGCGATGTTCGCTCTCGGGCTGGGGGTGCGGCTGAGCGTCATTCGTGGAGTGGGCGCACGACCATTCGTTCTGGCCGCGATTTCCACCGTATGGGTGGCGACGATCGCCTACGTCGGAGTCGTGCTGGTCAGCTGATCGAGCGTTGAGTCCGCCATGCGCTCGGGCTCGTCGAGAACTGAGTGCGAAACCAGCGCGAGAAACTACCCTGCGTCGAAAACCCCAGGTGCACCGCCACTTCGGTCAATGAATAGCGAGGGTTGGCGACAAATCGTTCCGCGAGGGTGCTTCGGACCGAATTGAGAACGGCCGTGAACGTATCTCCGGATTCGGCGAGATGACGGTGCAGTGTCCGCCGGTCGAACCCGAGGCTTCGTGCCACCTGCTCGACAGAGCAGCGGCCGGTCGGAAGCAGAACTTCGATCAATTCCTTGGTTCGGCTGAGGGTGTCGGAGGTTTCCGATGCGGGAAGTGAGTCGAGGAACTGGCGAGCGTACGGCCGGAGCAACTCGTCGGAGAGTTGGTTTGCCGCATCCAGGTCGGCGGCGAAGAAAACGATTCCGGTGAATTCGTGATCGAATTCCACGGTGTCGCCGAGGATTCGTCGATGCGTGCTCGTATCTTTCGGGGCATTGTGCGTGAATCCCACGCTGACCGGATGCCATCGAGAACCCAGGAAACTTCGCAGGATCTGCAGCGTCGCGCCGACTGCGAGTTCGACGCTCTGTCTGGTGTCGACCGGTTCGCCGACCTCGAGCGAGATTCGCAGGGTGGCGAGTCCGTTGACCTCGTTCAGTCGAATGCGTAATGACTCGTTGTACGTGTGCTCGTATCGCATCAATACGTCGAGTGCGCTCCTGACGTCTGGTTCTTCCCTGATGACCAAGCTGAGGGGACCGAGATTGGACAGTCGACGCAGGCCGGCGAGTAGAAGCCCGAAGTCTTCGTGTCCGGACTCCGCTGCCGATCGCTCCAGGAGCGATGCGATGGAGGCGGCCGGTACCCATTGGTCGGGGTTCGCCAGGCTTGCCGGGCTCAGGCCGACACTTCTCATGAGGGCCACAGCGTCCACGTCCACTGTTCGGCACAGGTCGACGTATCGGTTCAGTGACGCGTAGCGGGCGAGTGGCTTCATAGGGCCCCCTTTACTCGATGTCCCGAAATGTTGTGTTGTGTGTCTCGTCAAGTTAAGCATGTGAGCCGGATCTCACATAGTTTTGTTCACATCAGTTCGGCACGACCGCGAAGTCGAGCACCGACTTCTGGAAGTTGTTGCGTACGAATACAGCTCGACCGTAATCGAGTCGAGCCCGCCCACAGAATTGGAGAGCATTGATGGCAAACGCCATTCGGTTCCACGAGATCGGCACACCGTCCGTCATGCGTTGGGAAGAGATCGAGGTAGGACGACCGGGTGCCGGAGAGGTTCGGGTTCGTCATGAAGCGGTGGGGTTGAACTTCGCCGACACCTACTTTCGAAGTGGCCTCTATCCTGCGCAATTGCCTGCCGGGATGGGCGTTGAGGGCGCCGGTGTGGTCGAAGAGATCGGCGAGGGAGTAGTCGATTTTGCAGTGGGGGACCGTGTGACCTACACCGGCAGTCCGCTGGGTGCGTACGCCACCGAGCGGATCATGGCGTCGTCCGACCTGATCGCGCTACCCGACGGCATTGCCTTCGACACCGCGGCCGCCATGACCATGCGAGGACTGACCGCCGCCTACCTTCTGCGTCGTATCTACCCGTTGAAAGCGGGAGACACCGTGTTGCTGCATGCTGCGGCGGGCGGGGTTGGACTGATCTTCACCCAGTGGGCAAAACTGTTGGGAATCAAAGTGATCGGAACGGTGTCGAGCGACGAGAAGGCGAGCGTTGCCCGTGCTCACGGGTGCGATGAAGTCGTCATCTACACCCGCGAGGACGTCGTAGCGCGTGTCAAGGAGATCACCGGGGGCGTCGGCGTGCCGGTTGTCTACGACAGTATCGGGCAATCCACGTTCGACATCTCTCTCGATTGCCTTGCCAGGCGCGGGCTGCTGGTGTGCTTCGGAACGGCGTCCGGGCCGACTCCGCCGATTCAGGCAATGCAGTTGGCCGTCAAGGGATCTCTCTTCCTCACACGTCCGGCACTTGCCGATTACATCGCGGATCCCGAGGAACGTGCCGAATTGGCGGGCGAACTGTTCTCACACGTCGAATCCGGGCGAATCAAGATCGAGATCAACCAGCGATACCCCCTCGAAGATGCGGTGCGTGCGCACCACGACATGGAGTCCGGTCGCAGTATCGGTTCCTCCGTCTTCTCCGTCTGAACCGAAACAGCACTTCCCAGAGGAATTGTCATGACCAACACCGCAACGTTGACAGAAAACCTTCCCTCGTCGACCAGCACGATCCACGTCGAGAAATTGACCTGTTCGATCGGGGCAGAGTTGTCCGGGGTGGATCTCGGCGAGGTCGCACGAGATGCTGCACTCTTTGCCCAGATCAAGGGATTGCTGCTCGAGCACAAGGTTCTGTTCTTTCGCGACCAGAACTTCTCCAGAGCCGAGCACGTAGAACTTGCCCAGCGATTCGGTGAACTCGAGGATCATCCGGCCCTGGGCAGCGACCCCGACCACCCGGGCCTGGTCCGCATCTACAAAGACCTGGACAGCCCGCCGGAGCATTTCGAGAATGCGTATCACTGCGACGCCACCTGGCGCGTGAACCCGCCCATGGGATGTGTATTGCGTTGTGTGGAAACACCTCCGGTCGGCGGCGACACGATTTGGGTGAACATGGCACTCGCCTACGAGAATCTGCCGGCGCGGGTCAAGGAGCAGATCAAGGACCTGCGTGCCAGGCACAGTATCGAGTCGACCTTCGGCGCTCGGATGCCGATCGATCAGCGGCACCAGCTGAAGGAACGCTTTCCCGACGCCGAACATCCCGTGGTACGAACACATCCGGAGACCGGCGAGAAGATTCTTTTCGTCAATTCGTTCGCCACACACCTCGTGAACTATCACACGCCCGAGAACGTCCGCTACGGAATCGATTACGCCCCCGGCGCCGGGAATTTGCTCACTTACCTGGCGAGCCAGGCTCAGATTCCCGAGTACCAGGTTCGGTGGCGCTGGACCGAGAACAGCGTCGCGATCTGGGACAACCGGTCGACACAGCATTACGCGGTGCAGGACTACTGGCCCGCGGTTCGAAAGATGGAGCGCGCCGGAATCATCGGCGACGCACCGTTCTGATCTCTCTTCCCAGCCCCGAAGATAATTCATTCACTCGATCGGAGTCACGCTATGCATTTCCACGACGATTCACTGTTCCCCGAAACCCAGGACAAGCTTGTCATCACCGTTGCTCCCTACGGACCGGAGTGGGAGCCGGACGATTTTGCAGAAGACCTCCCGTTGTCGATGGACGAGCACGTCCAGCAAGCCGTCGACTGCTTCAACGCCGGTGCCACCGTTCTCCACATCCACGTGCGTGAACTCGACGGCAAGGGCTCGAAGCGACTGTCGAAGTTCAACGAGCTTCTCGGCCGCTTGCGTGAGGCCGTTCCCGAGATGATTCTGCAGGTCGGCGGCTCGATTTCGTTTGCCCCGGAGGGGGAAGGCGCCGATGCGAAGTGGTTGTCCGACGACGTGCGTCACATGCTGGCGGAATTGGAGCCGGCTCCCGACCAGGTGACGATCGCGATCAACACCAGCCAGATGAACATCATGGAACTGATGACCGACGACGACATCGCGGGTACGTCGATGCAACGTCCGGAATTGGCCGATACGTATCGGGAAATGACCGTGCCCGCCGGTCCGGAGTGGGTGGCAGAGCACCTGCGCCGGTTGCAGGCCGCCGGAATCCAGCCGCATTTCCAGTTGTCCAGTATTCCGCAGCTCGAAACGGTGGAGCGGTTGATCCGACGCGGCATCTACACGGGTCCGGTCAACCTCACGTGGGTCGCAATCGGCGGCGGCTTCGACGGCCCCAACCCGTACAACATGATGAACTTCGTCCAGCGTGTTCCCGACGGTGCGTGCCTGACGCTGGAAACGCTGATGCGTAGCGTCCTGCCGGTGAACACGATGGCCATCGCGATGGGCTTGCACGCTCGTTGCGGCAACGAGGACACCATCTGGGGCCGCAAGGGCGAGAAGATGACGTCGGTGCAGCAGATCGAGCAGTTGGTGCGCATTGCAGGAGAATTGGGCCGCGAGGTGGCTACCGCGAAGGAAGCTCGGGACATCTACCGGATCGGTGAGACGTATGCCGACACCGACGAGACGTTGGCGAAGCTGGGTTACGCGCCCAACCGCCGGATCGGCCAGCTGGGATTCACGCAGCACGCCTGAGTTCGCACCCTCTCGTACAACAGTTCCGGGGGTACGAACCGCGACGGTTCGTACCCCCGAATCCCCCCGTCTACCTCGAGTACTTCTAGGAGAGTCATGGGACTGCAAGCTCCCGCCACGCCACGTGTGGACACCGCGCTCGGAATCGGCGGACGACGAAAGTTATACCCGTGGATCGTTTTCGCCCTGGCTTTCGGTCTTCTGCTCTCGGACTACATGTCGAGGCAGGTGCTCAGTGCAGTCTTCCCGATCCTGAAAGCGGACTGGGATCTCTCCGATTCGCACCTCGCCTCCCTGAGCAGCGTGGTGGCATTGATGGTCGGGCTGTTGACGTTCCCGTTGTCGCTGCTCGCGGACCGCTGGGGCCGCGTCAAGAGCTTGATCTTGATGGCGGTGTTGTGGAGTGTCGCGACGTTGCTGTGCGCAATCGCTCAGACCTACGAACAGATGTTGGGCGCCCGATTCTTGGTAGGTGTCGGTGAAGCGGCGTACGGCAGCGTGGGTATCGCCGTGGTCCTCAGTGTGTTTGCGCCCCGCGTGCACGCAGCTCTTGCCGGTGCCTTCATGGCCGGTGGATCGTTCGGTTCGGTCATCGGTGTGGCAATCGGTGGGTTCATCGCAGTCCAGTTCAGTTGGCGGTGGTCTTTTGCCGCCATGGCGATCTTCGGTCTGATTCTGGTTGCGCTGTTCCGTGCCCTCGTCACCGAGAAGAAGCTCACCGCTTACGCCGTCGAGGCCGCGCCGGATGCCGCCGGGGAAGCGGTGAGACACGACGGTTTTCGTGCGCCGGTGTCCTCGCTGTTCACCAATCCCGCCGTGTTGTTCGCCTACATCGGTGGTGGTCTCCAGATGTTCACCGCCGCTGTACTTCTGGCGTGGTTGCCGAGCTTCTTCAATCGCTACTACGATTTGGCCCCGGACAAGGCCGGCGTCACGGCTTCCGTGTTCGTCCTCCTGGTCGGAAGTGGGATGGTGGTGTGCGGGTTCATCACGGATAGATTCAGCCGCGACGATTCGGCGCGGAAATGGACCACCGCCATCGTCTACTGCGCCATCTCGTTGGTGACGCTGAGTATCGGGCTCCGGTTGGATACGGGGACAGCGCAACTCGTATTGCTCGGTATCGGTGCATTCTTCTCCGCCGGTTCGTCGGGGCCGACGGCAGCTATGGTCGCGAACCTTACCCATCACTC
Organism: Rhodococcus sp. FW305-130; assembly: GCF_058788335.1. NCBI lineage: Bacteria > Bacillati > Actinomycetota > Actinomycetes > Mycobacteriales > Nocardiaceae > Rhodococcus > Rhodococcus sp. FW305-130. The sequence goes on from NZ_JBYTAP010000004.1 coordinate 516,875, forward strand.
GATTCGAGCGTCGGCCATGGGAACGCTCACCGTTGCCAACAACCTTCTTGGGCTGGCGCTCGGTCCCTTCGTGGTCGGCATCCTCGCCGATCACCTGGGTCTTCTCGGCGCTCTACAGCTTTCGCCCTTCGTCTATGTCGTCGCGGCCCTCGCGTTGGTAGCCGGCAAGCGTGCCTATCCCGCCGGGATGAGGCGGTTGGCGACGTTGCAGAATCGGCCCGAGATCCCCGGCGCCACTGAAGTAGCAGAAGTTCGGAGTTCCTGATGGATGAATCACCCACGGTAGTAATAGTTCCCGGTCTGCGCGATCATGTCGAGGATCATTGGCAGACTCACCTCGCGCGCAGGCTCGACAACGTTCTGACGGTTCCTCCCCTCGAGACCGACAAGCTCAGTCGCGATGCCAGGGTTGCGGTATTGGACGAGGTGTTGACTAGTGTTTCCAGCCCGGTGGTCCTGGTCGCGCACAGCGCCGGAGTCATGACAGTTGCCCACTGGGCGAGGGCGCATCATCGAGATGTTGCCGGCGCACTTCTGGTCACGCCGGCGGATCTCGAACTTCCTCTACCCGAGTCCTATCCGTCTCTCGAGGAGCTCGATCGGAACGGGTGGCTACCGATACCGCGTCAGCGTCTGCCGTTTCCGAGCACGGTCGCGGCGAGTCGGAACGACCCGCTCGCCGGATATCGCCGAGTTGTGGGTTTGGCTGAAGGATGGGGGAGTCGGTTGCTGGATCTGGGTGAGGTCGGACATCTCAATCCGGCGTCCGGATACGGGTATTGGCCGCGGGCGGAATCATTGGTGTGGGAACTGCTCGAGTCGGTGCCGCGCGCTGCCTCGTCTCATGCCACGGATTCCGATGCGCAGGAGGAACACAGTCATGCTTGATCTTGCTGCTCTGCTGGAAGACTCGGCCCGGCGGTACCCGGAACGGGATGCGCTGGTTCTCGGGGAAGCGAGGCTGACGTATGCGCAGTTCGACGCGTACGCGAATCGCATCGCCCATCTGCTCGTCTCGCGGGGTGTCGAGCCAGGTGACAAGGTGGCGTTGTCCGGCCCGAACGTTCTCGAGTTCCCGATCGTCTACTACGGCATTCTCAAGGCCGGTGGCGTCGTCGTTCCTCTGAACATCCTGCTCAAGGGGCGCGAAATTGCCTATCACCTGGCTGATTCGGAAGCGAAGCTGTACTTCTGTTTCGAGGGAAGTCCCGAATTACCGATCGCCGAGTACGCCATCGCCGGGTTCGAGCAGAGCGAGACCTGTTCGGCCCTGATCGTGATCAGCGCCGAGCCGGGTGCACCGTCGTCGATCCTCGGAGTCGAGACTCTAGGCGAAGCACTGGCATCCGTGTCCGGCACGGAAACGCCTGCAGCCGCGGTTGTTCGTGAACCGACGGACACCGCGGTCATTCTCTACACCAGCGGCACGACCGGAAAGCCCAAGGGCGCCGAACTCACTCACTGCAACATGGTCTTGAATGCACTGTCGACCAACCGGTTGTTCGAGAGCGCTCCGTCCATGCATGAGCGTTATCTCCTGACTTTGCCGTTGTTCCACTCGTTCGGCCAGACAGTGACCATGAATGCGGGAATCTGCGTCGGTGCCACCTTGGTGTTGATGCCGCGCTTCGATGCGACCGCGGCACTCGAGATCATGGGACGCGAAAAGATCTCGGTCTTCGCGGGCGTCCCGACCATGTATTGGGGACTGCTCGGCGTACTGGAGGAGGTAGTGAAATCCGGGGTGGATGTCGAGACCGTTGCACAGAACATGCGGTGCGCGATCTCCGGTGGTGCAGCGCTTCCCGTCGAAATCTTGACACAGTTCAGGGAACGCTTCGGTGTTCAGATCCTCGAAGGGTACGGGTTGTCCGAGACCTCTCCGTTGGCCTTGTTCAGTGACCCGGAGAGCGACCCCCGGCCCGGTTCGATCGGCGTGCCGATCTGGGGCGTCGAAGCGCGGCTTGTCGATGACTCTTGGCGTACGATCACCGGCCCCGATGAAGTGGGAGAGTTGGCGATTCGCGGGCACAACGTCATGAAGGGCTATTTCAACCGACCCGAGGCGACGGCGGAAGTAACGTGCGACGGATGGTTTCGCACCGGGGATCTGGCACGGGTCGACACCGACGGAAATTACTACATCGTCGACCGCGCGAAGGACATGATCGTGCGGGGCGGATTCAACGTCTACCCACGCGAAATCGAAGAGGTTCTGCTCACCCACCCAGCCGTCTCACTCGTCGCTGTCGTCGGGGTGCCGGACACGAGCCTCGGCGAAGAAATTGTCGCCTACGTGATCCGAGAGCCGAGTGAAGAGATCTCCGAATCGGATCTCGTGGAATGGTCGCGGGAACAGATGGCCGCCTACAAATATCCGCGCCGCATCGAGTTCGTGCCGTCGCTGCCGATGACGGCAACCGGAAAGATTCTCAAACGTGAACTGAATCAAGCATTTTCGATTGTCTGAGGAGATCGATGACTGACGTTCGAGCAAGTGAAGCTTTTCCCGTGACCCAGGCCATGAAGGATTCGGGTGGCTGGAATCCGTTGTGGGACGGACTTTCGGAGCTGGATCCCGAGTGGACCGAGCTGTACATGAAGACAGCGATGCAGCCCTGGAACAGCGGGGTGCTGTCACCTCAGGTGATCCAGTTGCTGTGCATAGCCGTCGATGCAGCGAGCACACACATGTACGCGCCCGGCGTACGACGCCATATTCGCGCTGCGCTCGACATGGGAGTGACCCCGAAGGAGATTCTCGAGGTGCTGAAACTGACCACCGTCGTCGGGATTCACTCCTGCAATGTCGGCGTTCCGATCCTGATGGAGGAAATCGCGAACCGGTGACGGCGGTCAGTCCCGCTCGCGGTTCTCCCGTTCCTCACGCTGACGCTGGAGGAACGGGCTCGGGTTCTGTCCGCCGATCGGACCGTGGCCGAGGACTCCGTGCTCGTAGGCGGACTCCGCGTGCAGGGCAACGTCGATTCCGCGGGCCTCGTCTTCACGCGAAATACGGAAGCCGAAGGTCTTGTCGATGAGCTTTCCGAGACCGTAGGTCACACCGAAGGCATAGAGCGCGACCACGACGACACCGACGAACTGCTTGCCCAGCTGCGCGAATCCACCGCCGAAGAACAAACCTTCCGGACCGCCCGTCATCACGGCCGTCGCGAGGAGTCCGATCAGCAACGAGCCGACGATTCCGCCGACGAGGTGCACGCCGACGACGTCGAGGGAGTCGTCGTAGCCGAGCTTGTGCTTCCATCCCACGGCGTACGAGCAGACGATGCCCGCGATCAGACCGATGACGAGCGCACCGAACATGTTCACCGTTCCGCACGACGGGGTGATCGCGACCAGACCGGCGACGACGCCCGAAGCTGCGCCGAACGTCGTGGGGTGTCCGTCACGGTTCTGCTCGACGAACAGCCAGCCGAGTAGTCCGGTACAGCCGGCGACGAGTGTGTTGAGGAAGATCTGCGAGGCCATACCGTCAGCCGCAAGGGCCGACCCGGCGTTGAATCCGAACCAACCGAACCAGAGCAGACCGACGCCGAGCAGGACGAACGGCAGATTGTGCGGACGCATCGACTCGGCCTTGAAACCCATCCGCTGGCCGAGGACCAGTGCCAATGCCAGGCCTGACGCTCCGGACACGATTTCGACCACGAGGCCACCGGCGTAGTCGAGTGCGCCCATCTGGGCGAGCCATCCCTGCGGATTCCACACCCAGTGAGCGACGGGGACATAGACGAGCAAGGACCAGATGGGGACGAAGATCATCCAGGCGGAGAACTTCGCGCGGTCGGCGATCGCACCACTGATGAGTGCTGCAGTAAGGATTGCGAACGTCAATTGGAAGGTTGCGAACAACACTTCCGGGACATTCCCGTGCACGGTCGACGGGTCGATGCCCGCCATGCCGATGTGTTCGAGTCCGCCGATGATGCCACCGTGATCGTCGCCGAACACGAGGCTGTAGCCCACGAACAACCACGCGACCGTGACGAGTGCGATGGAGACGAAGCTCATCATGATCATGTTGAGTACGCCGGTCGAGCGGACCATGCCGCCGTAGAAGAGCGCGAGTCCTGGCGTCATCAGAAGTACGAGTGCAGTACTGACGAGCAACCAGGCAGTTGCTCCGGCATCGATGGTGGCGGGCACAGTTTTCTCCTCACGCATGCGGACCAGCCCGCGTGCACGGAACCCACGATGGGTGCGTGCGGTTTCCTCCGCACTGCGATTGTGTTGCGAACATGTTTCGGGAGAAGTCGGCGTTGCACCCGCACCGGATCACCTGTCGTGGGTCGCCGGTAGTCTTTGCGCGTGGCCCTGTACCGGAAGTATCGACCCGCGTCCTTCGCCGAGGTGGTGGGGCAGGAGCATGTCACCGCACCGCTCAGCACGGCCCTCGACACCGGACGCATCAACCATGCCTATCTGTTTTCCGGCCCGCGTGGCTGTGGAAAGACGTCGTCGGCGCGAATCCTGGCGCGTTCGCTGAACTGTGAGCAGGGACCGACGTCGACGCCGTGCGATGTATGCGACTCGTGCGTTTCGCTTGGCCCGGGCGGCACAGGCAACCTGGACGTGACGGAACTCGACGCCGCAAGTCACGGTGGCGTCGACGACACCCGAGAACTCCGAGACAAGGCGTTCCACGCCCCCGCCGCTTCTCGCTACCGCGTCTTCATCATCGACGAGGCACACATGGTGACGGCGGCGGGCTTCAACGCGCTGCTCAAGATCGTCGAAGAGCCGCCGGAGCACCTCATCTTCATCTTTGCGACGACGGAACCGGAAAAGGTTCTCCCGACCATCCGTTCTCGTACACACCACTACCCGTTCCGCCTGTTGGCGCCGTCGACCATGCGCGGACTCCTGGAAAAGATCTGCGCCCAGGAAGGCGTACCGGTCGAGCCTGCTGTTTATCCCCTGGTCATCAAGGCTGGCGGCGGTTCGCCTCGCGACTCGTTGAGTGTCCTCGATCAGTTGCTCGCGGGAGCCGGCGAAGAAGGTGTCACGTATCCGCGGGCGCTCTCTCTTCTCGGAGTCACCGACGTCGCGCTCATCGACGAAGCAGTAGACGCCCTGTCTGCCAGTGACGGAGCCGCCTTGTTCGGCACTGTCGATCGGGTGATGGACGCCGGTCACGATCCACGCCGATTCGCGCTCGATCTCCTCGAACGTCTACGCGATCTCATTTTGATGCAGGCAGTCTCCGATGCCAGCGAACGAGGGTTGGTCGATGCGCCGGAGGCCGAGCTGGTCACGATGCGTGAACAGATTCAGCGAGTCGGCCCGGCCACGCTCACCCGTTTCGCCGAAACCGTCCACGCTGGTCTCAGTGAAATGCGTGGGGCGACGGCGCCGCGGCTGCTGCTCGAAGTGATGTGCGCGAGAATGCTGCTTCCTTCGGCCTCCGACACCGAGTCGGCTGTGTTGCAGCGGCTCGAGCGCCTGGAACAAGGTATTCCGGCTGCCGGAGTCGCGGCTGCCGCTGCCCCTCGCGCGGCAGCAACGCCGGCACCGACTGTGCCGCCGCTCGAACCGGAGATTGCTTCCAAGTTCCAACGGCCCTCCCAACGCAAGGCCGAGCCTGAGGCACGGCCGGAACCAGCCGCCCCGGCTCCGGCGGCGCCGCCGGTCGTCGAGGCTCCTGTCGTCGAACCTCCGGTAGCGGCAGCTCCCGTGGTCGAGCCTCCCACCGTCGAGATCGTGGAACCGCCGGTTGCGGAAGCTCCAGTGGTTGAAGCTCCGGTGGTTGAAGCACCAGTGGTTGAAGCTCCGGTTGCCGAAGCTCCAATAGTTGAAGCTCCTGTGGTTGAACCACCGGCCCCTGCTCCGGTCGAAGCGGAAGAGCTGATCGGGTTTGCCGAGCCGGAACCCGACTACGAGCCCGAGCCCGAGTACGAGGAGCCGGCGGCTGCAGAAGCTGCGCCGGTCTCGGCGGGCCCCACAGTCGAGACCCTCCGTGAATCGTGGAACACCTTGCGCAACAAGGTCGGTGAACGAAACAAGGTTCTTCCGGCCATGCTGTCCGCTGCGACGGTTCACGACGTGCGTGGGCATGTTGTGGTCATCGCTCACGGCTCGCCGGTCCTGGGTGCTCGTGTGACGCAACCGCACAACGCGGCGGTCATCTGCGAGGTCCTTGCCGAGATGTTCGGTGGCACTTGGCAAGTCGAGTATCAAGAAGGTGCGCCCACAGCGCCGGCAGCATCGAGCGCACCCAAGGCGACAGAAGCTGCGAGCCGCCCGGCCGCTGCGCCCCGATTCTCGCGCCCCAGTCAGGAGCGTGCAGCGCAGCAGCCCAAGGCCCCGCAGCCCCAGCGCGGAGATTCGGACGACATTCCGCCGCCTGAGGCCCCCGACTATCCGGAAGACCCTGGACCGGCCCCTGCTCCTGAGGTCGACTACGAGGCAACTCCTCCGCCTGCAACGCCGGAGGACGAGGACGAGATGTTCGCGGAGGCGGCTGAGCCCGCTGATCCGACTGCCAGACGTGATCCCGAGGACGTTGCAAAGGAACTCCTCAAGGACGTCCTCGGGGCACGCCGCCTCGAAAGCTGAGTTGCCGACTCGGTCCGTGCGCGTGAAACGGCTGTCGGAATGCCGCGGCACCACTGTGTGATCGAATTGTTATAAGTGCCGTTCCTTTTGTGTGCGCACGTGTCGAAAGGGCACCGACTCGGCCCGGCAAAGCTGAATTGTGTGTGGCCGGTTTGCTGGCACATTCGTTCGCCCAATTCCGGTGTAACGAAACATCGATTCGGACGATGGTCGCCGAAGAATATCTGGAATTTCTTGTTGCCTGATCGACATTCGCGTGCTGTTGCTAATTCTCAGTGTGTCACGAATGTTCAGATTGATAGTTGTCGGATGTTTGTTTTGCGGTGATCGACCAATTTGGGACATTCGGCGAATTGGCCACATATTCGGCATTGCGGCATTTCGGTGCGCACTCAACTGAGCATTTGCCGATCTCGAGAAAAAGGTGGCCGTGAAACCGGCATCCGGTACGGATGTTCAAACCACTGCTTGACCGGCGACGAAGCAAATAAGTAACTCTGAGTTACAGCTAACTCTCGATTGCTATCAAATTGCTGACACATGTTCACGGAGCTGAACGACCTTTGTTATTTGTTTATGCCTTGAGGTGAATCTGCGTTTTACACACGGCTGAACGCGTGGTTAGTCTTCGGTCGATTGAGTCTCCCGTGGATGCGCGCGAAAATAGGAAGTGTAAGATGACTGAAGATTCAACTAATCCCGCGATCGCGATAGTCGGGATGAGCATGTGGTCTCCCGGTGCCCATGATCTGCAAGGATTTTGGGAGAACGTCCTCGCGCGACGGATGCAATTCCGAAAGTTCCCCGAGTCGCGGATGTCGCTCGACGACTACTGGAGCGCGAGCCCTGACGACGTCGACAAGACATACGCCGACCGCGGCGCGTTCATGGACGGTTTCGAATTCGACTGGGTCGGTCGCCGGATACCGGAGCGAACCTTCAAGTCGACAGATCTCACACACTGGTTGGCGCTGGAAACAGCACTCGGGGCTTTGACGGACGCGGGCTACAGCCGAGGATCGGTGCCAACTGGACGCAGCGCCGCAATCGTCGGCAACTCCCTCACCGGTGAAGAATCCCGGATGTGGTCGATGCGTTTGCGTTGGCCTTACGTCAAGCGCGCACTCGCTGTGGCAGCCGAAGCGCGCCAGTTGGACAGTTCCGTCGCCGATGCTCTCGCCGAGACGATGGAAGAGGTCTACAAAGGCCCGTTGGTGGAGCCGAGTGAAGACACTCTGGCCGGCATGTTGTCGAATACGATCGCCGGCCGTATCTGCAATTACCTCGACTTCAACGGCGGCGGGTACGTCGTGGACGGTGCGTGCGCGTCCGGAATGCTCGCGGTGGCGACTGCAGCCGAAAAGCTGGCGTCCGGCGCGGCCGACTTCGTATTGGCAGGTGGAGTCGACGTCAGCCTGGATCCTTTGGAACTGGTGGGATTCGCCCGTTTGGGTGCACTGACACGCGGCGACATGAACGTGTACGACGCAAGCCGAAGCGGATTCATCCCGGGTGAAGGTTGCGGATTCGTGGCCTTGAAACGACTCGAGGACGCCAGGGCGGACGGCGACTACGTGTACGCGACGATTCGCGGCTGGGGCATCTCTACCGATGGCAAGGGGGGAATTACCAAGCCCCGCGCCGAAACTCAGGCCGAAATGATCCGTCGCGCATACTCGGGAGCGGGATTCGCGGCCAGCGAGGTTGCCTTTGTCGAAGGACACGGAACTGGTACTCCCGTCGGGGACCCTGTCGAATTGGCCGGAGTCCAGCAGGCCGCGCAGACGGACGGACCAGTCGAGGCTCGTAGCATCGGCATGACCTCACTGAAGTCGCTGATCGGGCACACGAAGGCGGCTTCGGGCATCCTTGCGCTGATCAAGGCGACCATGGCCGTCAATCAACGAATCCTTCCGCCGCTCGCCGGTTGCACCGACCCGAACCCGGCGTTCGGAACCGAAGCACCGGCACTCTTTCCGCTTGTCAACGGCGAGATCAGAGATCCGTCGGAGAAGATGCGTGCCGGTGCGCAAGCCATGGGTTTCGGCGGTATCAACTGCCACGTCGCGATCGAATCGGCTGATGCACCGTCCAGCAAGCTGACACCCTCGCAAGACGTCCGCACGATGATGGCGTCGTATCAGGACACCGAGGTATTTGTACTCTCTGCAGATTCCGCGGTGGACTTGGCGACCCGAGCGCGGGATGTTGCAGATCTGGCGGTTCCGTTGAGTGTTGCGGAGCTGCTGGACTTTTCGGCGAAACTCTCGCGAGTGATCTCGCCGACCGCGCCCTTCCGTGCCGCAGTGGTGGCCGGACGTCCCGCGCAGTTGGCCGAACGCATGCGTCAGCTTGCCGTGATCTGCGAGAACTCCGCTCCAGCTTCCGGCCAGGTCAAGGTGGTGAGCAACGAGATCTCGATTTCGAACAGCGTCCGCCACGACATCGGATTCCTGTTCCCTGGACAGGGATCCCAACAACTCGAGATGGCTCGCGTGCTGATCGAGCGCTTCGAGTGGGCGCGCGAACTGGCGACCAATGCGGACGGCTGGTTGGAGGGAGTTGGAGCGGAGGCGATCACGCCGCGGATTCTGCGGAACCCGGTCAAGAGCGCAGACGCTGCGGAATTGGCGAAGTGGAAGCGGGACCTCGCCCAGACACAGTTCACCCAGCCCGCCGTCGCCTTGGCGTCGCTGCTCTGGTTCGAGTACCTCCGCCGATTGGGTGTCACACCCAGTGCTGTCGCCGGCCACAGTCTCGGGGAGTTGACTGCGCTCTACGCGGCCGGAGCTTACGACCAGAAGACGCTGATCACCTTGGCTGCGGCGAAGGGTGCGGCCATGGCTGTCAGTGGTGGTGGAAACGGCGCAATGGCGAGCCTGACCTGCGACCGATCGACGGCTGAGGCGATCATCGCGGAGGCAAAGGGTTACGCGACCGTCGCGAATCTGAATACGCCTACGCAGAGTGTGGTTTCGGGTACCAAAGACGCGGTCGACGATGTGGTTGCCATCGCGAAGACCCGCGGAGTGTCGGCTCAGGCGCTTGCCGTGTCGAATGCTTTCCACTCCGAGATGATGAACGAGGCCGAACGGGAGCTGAAGTCCACTGCGCCCGTTGACGAGCAAGTCGATTCGTTGACTTGCCCCGTGTATTCCTGCGTCGAAGGGGAACGCGTACAGACGCCACTGGCACTTCGCGAACTGGTCACCAAACAGGTTGTCTCACCGGTTGACTGGGTCAAGACGGTAAGTGGGATCTCGCAGGAAGTGGACCTGCTCGTCGAGGTCGGACCCGGCCGTGTGCTGACCGGGCTCACCAAGGCGATCAATGGGACCGACGGCGTGCGCTGCTTCCCCGTTGCGTCCAAGTCCGGACGCGACGAGGACTTCAACGTCGCACTGGCCGCGATGTACGTACACGGCGCTCAGGTCCGCTGGAACGAACTTTTCGACGGCCGGTTCGTGCGCGAATTCGTTCCTGCCGATCAGAAGGTGTTCATCGAGAACCTGGCCGAGGCGAAACTGACGGTTGCCTCTGCTCCCGAACCGCTCGCACTTGGTACGTCCGGCGGGGATCCGGCTGCGGCGCTGGCCGATTACCTGAGCCGACGCGGGACCTTCCTCGTCGACGTCATTCGCGCGGATGTAGGCAGTGGAGCGACTTCTCCGTCTTCTCCATCTGCTCCGACTTCGCGGGCAGTCACCAACGGCCACGAATCTGTAGCAGCGAAAGCTCCTTCGCCGGTTTCGGCTCCGGTAGTCGAAGAGCCGGCTGTTGCGGGCGCCGGGTCCGTGGAAAGTGAGCTGATCAGGATCCTCGCCGATACGACGGGATTCCCCGCCGAGTCGATCACGACGGATCTGCGTCTGCTCGATGATCTGAATCTCGACTCGATCAGTGCGGCAGAGGCTATTTCGAAGGTTGCACATCAGTTCGAGGTTGTCGACCTCGACCCTGCCGAGTTGGCCAACGCCACCATCGGAGAAGCAGCATCGCTGATCCTTGCGGCATCACCGCATCCCGGTTCTGACGTTCCAGCAGCGAGTTCTGCGCAGTCGGACGTGTCGCGAATACTGCTCGAGGTAATCGCGGAGGACACCGGATTTCCGGTGGAGTCTCTCGACGTCGACCTCCACCTTCTGGACGACCTGAACATGGACTCGATCAAGGCCGCCGATGCAATCGCGACGGTGGCAACACGATTGGGTGTTCAGGGTGACCTGGATCCGGCCGAACTCGTCAACGTCAGCCTGGGTGAACTGATCGAAGTGCTCGATCGGTCCGCGAAGGAGAAGTCGGGGCAGCAGCAGCCGGCTGCTCGGGCGCTGCCGGCGAAGGCAAAGGGTATATCAGCCGACAGTTTCACCTGGGTTCGCGATTACACCCTGGAAAAGGTTCGGAGCGAGACAGCGTTGCACGGAGTCCGAGACCTCACGGACACGACGTTTGTCGTCATCGGTGACGACGCCGGTTTGGTCGGAAGGTTGGAATCCGAACTTCGAGGTCGTGGTGCTCAGGTCGACATTCGCACATTCTCCGACAGCACTACTGCGAATGCACACCACGTGGTTGCCGTCATGCCGCGCGTGACCGATGATTCCGTCACCGAAAGCGGCTTGCGCCGTGGGATCGAACACATGTACAAGATAGTTCCGGCGCAGCAAAGTGGAGGCGCGCGAACCACATTGGCAGTGGTTCAGTTCACCGATGTCGAGTTGAGCAATCCAGCGCCGGTGCCGAGTGTGGCGGCTTTCACCGCTTCGGTGCATCACGAGCGTCCCGAACTGGATGTGCGCGTCATAGGATTCGACGGCTCGACTGCGGACGCGGAGGTGGCAGCCACTGTCGTCTCCGAGTTGGATTCGGTTGCACCCTATGTGTTCGCGACTTACGACGCCGAGATGGGACGCACGGCACTGCAACCGCGAGTTCTCGCCTCCAACGACTACACCGTCCGCGAAAGCGGATTGGGAAGTTCGGATGTCGTGGTCGTGACCGGTGGCGCGAAAGGCATCATGGCCCAATGTGCTCTGGCCCTCGGCCGAAAGACCGGCGCCGAACTGGTGCTGATCGGAAGCTCTCAGCGACAAGCGGGCGACGAAATCGCCTCCACTCTTGCGGACTTCACGTCTGCCGGTTTGAGCGCTCACTACTATCGCTGCAACGTCACGGATGCCGCGGCGGTGACCGGCGTCGTCGCCCAGATCGAGGTCGAGGTGGGGCCGATCACCGGGTTTGTCCACGGTGCGGGGGCAAATGTTCCGCGGCGGTTCGAGAGAGTCGACAGCGCTGCGGCTTTCAAGGAGGTTGCACCTAAGGTCCTGGGCGCAGCCAACTTCGTCGAAGCGCTCGCTGATCGTGACTTGAAGCTGTTCGTGGGCTTCTCTTCCATCATCGGATTCACGGGTATGCCCGGAAACAGTTGGTATGCATACGGAAACGAGCTTCTCGACGAAATGGTGGTGCGGTATGCCGCCGGGCACCCGAAGACTCGGACGTTCTCGCTCGCGTACAGCGTGTGGGGAGAGACCGGGATGGGCGCCCGCATGGGCAGTGTCAACCACCTCGCGAAGATGGGTGTCATGCCGATTTCGACGGCTGCGGGAGTGGATCATTTCCTTCGCCTGGTCGACAGCGGACCCGAGGCGAGTCGTATCGTCGTGACCAGTCGACTCGGCGGTCTCGACACCTGGGCGCCGGCAGCACCGGCTCTGCCGGCGGTGTCGCGCTACATCGACCAAGTGGTGACATTCGAGCCGCAGGTAGAACTGGTGACCCGGACGACGTTGTCCACCTCGGCGGATCCCTTTGTCCTCGATCATGTCTGGAAGGGATCGGCGCTGCTTCCGACGGTGTTCGGGCTCGAGGCGATGTCGCAGGCGGCGGCGTATGTCACCGGACGCGTGACCCTGGGTCGCGTCCGCATCGACGACATCAAACTGGATCGACCGATCGTCGTCGACACCGTCGAGGGCACCAGAGTCGAGATCAAGGCAAGCGTCGTGGAGCAGGATCGTGATGCCGCAGGAACGCGGGTGCATGTCACGATCGGCACCGAACGGACCGGGTACGGGCGGCCCCATTTCTCGGCCGACTTCATCTTCGGGCTGGACGAATCACTGCCGGAGTTCGAGAAGGAGTTGCCGCGACCGGTGCTCGACATCGATCCGTTGGACGACCTCTACTCGTGGTTGCTGTTCCAGGAGGGCGATTTCCGCCGACTCGAAGAGATCTCGAGCCTCGATTCCGAGCACATTCTCTTCAGTGCTATTTCGCGAGCCGACCGTAAGCAGCACCTCCTCGGTGATCCGTATTTCCTCGATTCCCTGCTCCAATCGGGCCAGATCATGGTTCCGCGGGAGATCTGCCTTCCGGTCAACATTGCGCGAATCGACATGTACGACGGACGATTCGAGGCTCGTTCGTTCACCGCGTACGCCTACGACAAGGTGCAGACAGAGACCCACATGCAAGCCGACGTGGCGGTGGTGAAGGACGGACGAGTGGTGATGCAGCTCGAGGGATATCGCTCCCAGATTCTCTCCCACGACGAAAGCCGTCCTACGGCTGAGGAAATCGCGGATCCGACTGCGCGCGACGCACAGATCATTCTCGACAAGCTCGCGCAACACAGCCGGGCGTTGGGAGTGAAGAGCCCGCGGGTTGTGGTCGCGCACACCCCGGGGATTCACGAGTTGACCAAGTCGGAACGCCACGAGCAGGAGAAACCGATCGCCGAGGCGGCCGTGAACATTCATCTCGATGAGGATGTGGTGATCAAATGAGTAATGCCTTTGCCATCGAATGGCAGGAAACCGGAAAGCCCGTCGTTGTCGGTGATATTCCACCCTCTGTGGATGTCTCGCTCTCGCACGACGGCAGCAAGTCACTCAGTTCGGCCGGCGACTGGCCTCAGGGGTGTGACATCGAACCGATTCGCTCCCGAACCGTCGTTCAGTGGAAGGCGCTTCTGGGTTCGGCGCGGATTCCGCTGCTCGACGAGTTGATCGCAGGCGGCGAATCACTCGATCGTGCGGGCACCAGGCTGTGGGCGGCGGCCGAGGCGATCCGAAAGGCCACGGGGCAGATGTCGGTTTCTCTGGCGATGGGCGCCAGGGAGGACGACGCAGTGACCTTCCGCGGCGGCGCAGAGGGAAGCGTGGTGGTTCTGACCTTTCCGGCTCTGTTGACAGACAACGAGGAGCGGATTCTCGCTTTTGTGACCGATGAGGCGGATGCCGAAGAGCGTGTTTCGGACGAGGAGGATGCCGAAGAGTCGGCGCAGGACCCGGCACCACAGTTCGACACCGGCCCGTTGTCGGCGAAGTCTCTCGCGCAGTTCGACCCGATGGCCTACGGCTCCGACGTGCATGTGGTGGCCCGAAGCGGCTATCCGGCGGTGTCGATCCGGTTCCCCGTCGGGTTCCGGGACGCGTGCAACGTCGGTGGATCAGTGGGGTTCGCGAGCTTCGCGCTGTGGTTGGGCGCTTTGCGAGAGAGGGGAACCGGACCGATCTCGAAGCAGATCGTGGAGGACATGGCGACGGGTCGTTGGGGCATGGTGACCAACAACTCCGAGGTGTTCATCGATGCGAACCTGTACACCGACGACATTGTCGAGGGGACGATCTGGATCACCGAGCTCACCGGTCCGGATCGGGCAACCACCAATCTGCATGTCGAATGGTGCCGGGTCGACGGCGAGACGCGCACTCACATCGGGTGGAGTGCGATGCAGACGACGTGGGTGGAAATCCTCTCCCACGGTGTGGTGGCGGCACGGCCGATGCCGCAGTACTTCCACGATTTCATCGAGCCGATGACGATTCCGACGGGGGCGAAGAACATCGCTGTCCCCACACAACCGAAGGACGTCGATCGTGGTTCCTTGATCCGCTCGGCTCCGATGGTGCCGCGCAATCCGTACCTGCTCGAATCCGAGGTGTTCTCGACGACGATGCAGGACGGAAACGTCGTGGGCAACATCTACTTCGGCAACTATTACATCTGGCAGTCGAGGGTTCGGGACAAGTTCCTCGCCCGTTCTCAGCGTGAGGCCATGGCGGCCAGAGGCGCTCTCGGGGAACTGCGTTGTGTGCACACCAGGGTTGAGCATCTGCGCGAGGTCATGCCGTTCGACGACGTCCTGGTCACGATGTCCTTGGCTGCCCTCTACGAGAGGGGGATCGACCTCGAGTTCGAGTACTTCAAGGTCAATCAGGACGGATCACGGGAGAAGCTCGCGATCGCTCGGCACAGAACTGTCTGGACGATGCCGGGCGCTCCGGGAGAACTGGAAATCTCTCCGCCGTCGAAACTTCCGCAGTCACTGATCGATTCGGTGCTGGAGGCGATCGACGGAAAGTAGACGGGGGATTTTCCGAGATCGAAGTGGAGAGACGGGTTGCGTTTTCCTTGCCGGAGAACGCAACCCGTTTCGATGGGGAGGGGTATGTATGGGTATCGGGGTTTCGAGAAGGTCGGTTCTGAAGGGGTCGGCAGTCGGCACGGTGGCGGTTGCATTGGGTACAAAGGCAAGTGCTGTTCCAACCGGGAGCGCGGACATCGAGTCGCCGTTGATTTTTCATTCGCCGGAGTTCGAGCCGTTTTGTGACGAACTACCCTCGTTGTCGACGCTTTCCGGAAACGAGATCACGCTGACAGCGCAAGTGGGGCAACATGCCTTTCATCGGGACTTTCCATCGTCCCCGGCACTGTCGTACCGCAGCGGAGAGATCGGTGGCGGCTATCTGGGCCCGACCGTCGAGGCGCATTCCGGCGAGCCGATCATGTTGACGTTCGAGAACGATCTGACCGGACATCCGTTGGCAGCGGACATGGATATGACGCTGCACGGAATGCAGGCCGACTTTCGTGCGAAACCGCCGACGTCGTTGCACTTGCACGGTGGAGTCACTTCACCTGAGAGCGACGGCCACCCGGAACTGCTGGTGATGCCGGGACAGGCTGCGATGCATCACTTTTCGCACGGTCAGGAAGCCGCCCACCTCTGGTATCACGATCACGCGATGGGCATCACCCGGCTCAACGTCTACGCCGGTCTGATCGGCAACTATCTGATCAGGGATGAATTCGACACCGGCAAACTGGGAAATCCGTTGGGGTTGCCGGCCGAGGAATTCGAGATCCCGTTGATCCTGCAGGAGAAGATCTTCACGCCGACAGGCGCCCAGAACGGCCGATCCACCATCTTGATCCCGGAAGGATCGTGGGAAGGCGGCGCGGTGGGCGACGTTGGCTTGGTCAACGGCAAGGTGTGGCCGGAACTGTCTGTGGCTCGGGGCCTTTACCGCTTCCGCATCGTCAATGCGTCGTCGGCAAGTGTGTGGAATCTTCACTTCTCGAACATGATGACGTTCTGGGTCATCGGCAACGACGCCGGAATGCTCGACGCACCCGTCGCGGTCAATGCCTTCCGCTGCGCACCGGGGGAGCGGTACGACCTCCTCGTCGATTTCACCGGACTGTCGGAGGGTTCGACGGTGGAGCTCCGCAACGACGAGGCGCCCCCGCTGCCCGCTGCTGTCATCGGTGAAGTGACGATGCCGCTGTTCTGCCGGTTCCGCGGCGACTCCAGGCGCGGATTCACCGGTGGTGTTCCGTCGCAACTGCGCGGTGGGCGCCGACAACGTGACGTTCTCGCCCCGTTGGAGCAGCCGACGGTAATTCGCACGGTGACAGTGAGCCAGCAACTGGAACTGCGGAATCCACCGGCTCAGATGACGCTGAACAACCTGACGTTCAGCACCACGGACGTCGAGAGGCCGCGGCAAGGCACCGTCGAGCAGTGGAACATCGTCAACACCACGCCGGACCCGCATCCGATACACCTGCACCTGGTGAATTTCCGGATTCTCGGCAGGACACCGATGCGGACGCTGGAGTACTTGATCCGCCATCCGCAGCCGGTGATCGGCAACAAGTGGACTCCGTCGCCCGACGGGTTCGAGGCGGGGCCGATGATCGCGCCGGCGCCGTGGGAAGCGGGGATGAAGGACACCGTCAGGGTGGACGGCGGCACTGTCACCCGGATCATCGTGCGATTCCCCACCGAGGATGAGCTGGGTTTCGATCCCGACGCGATGTTCGATCGTCTTCCGAGCGCTGTGATGACGAGCGCTGTGATGACGAGCGCTGTGATGACGGGCGGTGATCAGGCGCATCAGGGAAACGGGCATCACGGCATGAGCAACCACGACGCGAGTAACACCGGTCGGCTCCAGGGATACGTGTGGCATTGCCATCTACTCGATCACGAAGATCACGACATGATGTTGCCGTATCGCATCGTGCCGTGAGTGCTTCCGGGGGCGCTCTCGAAATGAACCGAAGCGGGCAGGCGTTCGCGCGTCGGATCACCTCGGTCACCTAGCAGGATCGCTTCGGTCCTTCCCATGAATTTGGAACACGTTCTACAGTGAAAGGGCTGAGGTCTGTACCTCGGCCATGCGCCACCACCGAAGGCGGCGCGGACGATCTGCAGACCGGTTCGACGAATTACACGGAAGGAACACCTCACAGTGACCACAGAGGCATTCATTTATGAAGCCATCCGTACCCCGCGAGGCCGCGGCAAGAAGACCGGGTCGTTGCACTCGGTCAAGCCGATCTCGCTGGTCACGGGTCTGATCCAGGAACTGCGCGTGCGCTTTCCCGACCTCGACGAGGATCGGATCTCCGACCTCATCCTGGGCGTCGTCACCCCCGTTGGCGATCAGGGAATGGACATCGCCCGCGTTGCAGTCAACGATGCGGGACTGCCGGACACCGTCGGCGGCGTTCAGCTCAACCGTTTCTGCGCTTCCGGCCTCGAAGCCGTCAACATGGCAGCTCAGAAGGTTCGGTCCGGCTGGGACGAACTGGTGATCGCCGGTGGCGTCGAGTCGATGTCCCGCGTTCCGATGGGATCCGACGGTGGACCGTGGGCGCTCGACCCCGCCACCAACTACGACAACTACTTCGTGCCGCAGGGCGTCGGCGCAGACCTCATCGCCACCATCGAGGGCTTCTCGCGTGACGACGTCGATGCATACGCCGTGCGCTCGCAGGACCTCGCCGCCAAGGCGTGGACCGGCGGATACTTCGCCAAGTCGGTAGTGCCGGTCAAGGACATCAACGGCATCACCATCCTCGACAACGACGAGCACATGCGTCCGGGCACCACGGCCGAGAACCTTGCCGGCCTGGCTTCCGCGTTCGGTGTGATCGGTGAAATCGGCGGATTCGACGCCGTATCGCTGCAGAAGTACCACTGGGTCGAGAAGATCAACCACGTTCACCACGGCGGCAACAGCTCGGGAATCGTCGACGGCGCTGCCCTCGTGCTCGTCGGTAGCGAGCAGGCCGGCAAGGACATGGGTCTGACGCCGCGCGCTCGCGTCGTCGCCACCGCCACCAGCGGCGCCGACTCCACCATCATGCTCACCGGCCCGACGCCGGCGTCGAAGAAGGTTCTGGCAGCTGCCGGCCTGACGGTCGACGACATCGACCTCTTCGAGATCAACGAGGCATTCGCTTCCGTCGTCCTGAAGTTCCAGAAGGACCTGAACATCCCGGACGAGAAGCTCAACGTCAACGGTGGCGCGATCGCAATGGGTCACCCGCTCGGTGCAACCGGCGCGATGATCACCGGAACGATGGTCGACGAGCTCGAGCGTCGTGGCGGCAAGCGCGCCCTCATCACCCTGTGCATCGGCGGCGGTATGGGCGTTGCCACCATCATCGAGCGCGTCTGACGCGGCGTCCGTCCTTCCAACGAGGCTTACCAGGAGTCAAGCAAAGTGACTGATCAGAACATCATCAACTGGGACCAGGACGCCGACGGCATCGTCGTGCTCACCATCAACGATCCCAACCAGGGCGCAAACACCATGAACGACGCGTACATCGCGTCGATGAAGGCCACCGTCGACCGTCTGGTCGCCGAGAAGGACTCCATCACCGGTGCCGTCATCACCTCAGGCAAGAAGACCTTCTTCGCCGGTGGCGACCTCAAGAACATGATCAAGGTCGGCCCCGAGCAGGCCGAGGAGATCTACAACCACAGCGTCGAGATCAAGGCAGACCTGCGTCGCCTCGAAACTCTCGGCAAGCCGGTAGTCGCCGCCATCAACGGCGCGGCGCTCGGCGGCGGCCTCGAGATCGCTCTCGCGACCCACCACCGCATCGCGGCAGACGTCAAGGGCGTCAAGATCGGCCTGCCCGAGGTCACCCTCGGCCTGCTGCCCGGCGGCGGCGGCGTCGTGCGCACCGTGCGGATGCTCGGTCTGCAGAACGCGCTCATGGGCGTCCTGCTCCAGGGGCAGCAGCGTGGACCAGTTCAGGCCAAGGAAGTCGGCCTCATCGACGAGGTCGTCGGCTCGGTAGAAGAACTGGTTCCGGCTGCGAAGGCATGGATCAAGGCCAACCCCGAAGGCGGCGTTCAGCCGTGGGATGTCAAGGGCTACAAGATCCCTGGCGGAACCCCGTCCACCCCGGCATTCGCTGCCAACCTTCCGGCGTTCCCCGCGAACCTGCGTAAGCAGCTCAAGGGTGCTCCGATGCCGGCTCCGCGCGCCATCATGGCCGCAGCCGTCGAAGGCTCGCAGGTCGACATCGACAACGCGCTCCTCATCGAGGCTCGCTACTTCACCTCGCTGGTGACCGGCCGCGTCGCGAAGAACATGATTCAGGCGTTCTTCTTCGACCTGCAGTCGATCAACGGCGGCGGTTCACGTCCGGCAGGCATCGAGAAGTCCACCATCAAGAAGGTCGGCGTCCTCGGCGCGGGCATGATGGGCGCGGGCATCGCGTACGTCTCCGCGAAGGCCGGCTTCGACGTCGTCCTCAAGGACGTCAGCATCGAGGCTGCCAACAAGGGCAAGGCGTACGCCGAAGGCATTGAGGCCAAGGCACTCTCGCGCGGCAAGACCACGCAGGAGAAGTCCGACGCACTCCTCGCCAAGATCACCCCGACGGCCGACCCGGCCGATTTCGCCGGCGTCGACTTCGTCATCGAAGCGGTCTTCGAGAGCCAGGAACTCAAGCACAAGGTGTTCCAGGAGATCGAGGACATCGTCGATCCCAAGGCGCTGCTGGGCTCGAACACCTCGACGCTGCCCATCACGGGTCTCGCCACCGGCGTGAAGCGTCAGGAAGACTTCATCGGCATCCACTTCTTCTCGCCCGTCGACAAGATGCCGCTGGTGGAGATCATCCGCGGTGAGAAGACTTCCGACGAGACTCTGGCTCGCGTGTTCGACTACGTCCAGGCGATCCGCAAGACGCCGATCGTGGTCAACGACTCGCGTGGCTTCTTCACCTCGCGTGTCATCGGAACCTTCATCAACGAGGCCATCGGCATGCTCGCCGAGGGCGTCGAGCCTGCCACCATCGAGCAGGCCGGTATGCAGGCTGGTTACCCGGCTGCGCCGCTTCAGCTTTCGGATGAGCTCAACCTCACCCTCATGCAGAAGATCCGCAAGGAATCTGCCGACGCCGCCAAGGCCGAGGGCAAGGAACTGCCGGCAGATCCGGCCGGCGAGGTCATCAACACCCTCGTCGAGAAGTTCGATCGTAAGGGCAAGCTCGGTGGAGCCGGCTTCTACGATTACGCCGAGGGCAAGCGCACCGGCCTGTGGTCCGGACTCCGCGAGAACTTCAACTCCGGAACCTCCGATGCTCCGATCCAGGACCTCATCGACCGCATGCTGTTCATCGAGGCGATCGAGACGCAGAAGTGCTTCGACGAGAACGTCCTGATCACCACGGCGGACGCCAACATCGGCTCCATCATGGGCATCGGATTCCCGGCCTGGACCGGTGGCGTTCACCAGTTCATCGTCGGATACGAGGGCGGCACGGCCGGCTTCGTTGCTCGCGCAAAGGAACTCGCTGCGCAGTACGGCCCGCGGTTCACCCCG
The DNA here is from genome assembly GCF_058788335.1 of Rhodococcus sp. FW305-130. NCBI lineage: Bacteria > Bacillati > Actinomycetota > Actinomycetes > Mycobacteriales > Nocardiaceae > Rhodococcus > Rhodococcus sp. FW305-130. The sequence continues at coordinate 537,379 of NZ_JBYTAP010000004.1, forward strand.
CCGGCTTCGCTAGGGGCATAGCCCCCGTGCGCGGTTAGGGAGTCTCAACACTTCCTAACCGCGCACAGCTTTATCCACAGGTTGGTTTTCTCGGCGAATTCCTTCTGTATGTATTTGCAGGCTCGTCGTATGCCTTCACATACAGAAATCGATGCATTGCAGACCGTCGTCGATGCTCAGCACGGACTGGTCACTCACACCCAACTTCACACCATCGGATTTCCTCGCTCTCGCGTGAAACAACGAGTTGAGGTCGGACGCTGGCAAACTGTTCTTCGCGGCGTCTACTCCGTCACCACGGGCCCATTGACCAGGTATGCCGTACTCGAGGCCGCGCTCTTGTACGGTGGCGGGTCGTCGATGCTCAGCCATCACACCGCCGCTGAGGAATGGTCGATGCGTCGGCCGGACAACACTGCACCCGTACATATCACCGTTCCGTACGGGAAGTCTGCAATCTCTCAGGCCGCCACTTTCGTTCGTGGCCTCGGCGCCGACCGACATCCATCACCCCTGATCGGCACTGTCCTCCATCCCGGCGTTGTGGTCCACCGTTCGAGGGCTCATCGTCACATCGGCGTCGACGCGCAGATGCCGCGCACCGGCAAGGCTGATACAGCACTCGATCTGGCCGTCGCAGAACCGACTCCGCGCGAGGCCTATGTCAGCCTCATCACCACAGTCACCAACGGCCGCATCCGCTTGACGGACATCCGCCGACGCATGGAGGAGCGCTCACCCCGTAGATACCGGAAGGCCCTCGAAAGTGCGGTGAAGCTTTTGGCAGACGGGGTGCAATCGACTCTCGAATATCACTATGCGGTGGATGTGGAGCAAGCACACGGGTTGCCCGCGGCCAGACGCCAATCACCGGTTCGCGTCGACGGTCGCACGCTGTACGAGGATTGTGATTACAGCGAAGTCAGTGTGCCGCTGATCGTGCGTCTCGACGGTCGGTGGGCGCATTCCATGGCCGAGGTGGCATTCCGTGATCGCCGTCGTGACAACGCGGCAGAGCTGGCGCGTCGTCCGCGGTTGGTCTACGGATTCGACGAGGTGATGAAGACCCCGTGCCAGGTTGCGCACGAGGTGGAGACGGTCTTGCGGCGGGGAGGTTGGGAGAGAAGAGGGGAGAACCCCTGCGGGGCCTGTGAGTGGTTAAGGAGTGCAGAGACTCCTTAACCACTCACAGGGAGCGGAGCTCCCTAGGCCTTCCACCACGGGCGAAGCGGCACATGCGCCTCACCCTTGGGGCCGAGCTTGACGGCCAGAACCTGGTGCAGCTGAACGACATTGCGCTCGAACCCGAGTCGTGAGCCGGCCATGTACAGGCCCCAGACGCGTGCGGTTCCCTCGCCGACCTCGGCGACGCAGGCGTCCCAGTTGTCGACGAGGTTCTGGCACCATCCGGCGAGCGTCAGTGCGTAGTGCTCGCGCAGGTTCTCCTCGTGGCGCACCTCGAGACCGACGTTCTGGATCTCGGAGATGATGCGACCCGAACCGGTGAGCTCCCCGTCGGGGAAGACGTACCGATCGATGAATCCGCCTGCCTTTGCACTGCTTCGGTTGTCCGGACGGGTGATGCAGTGGTTGAGCAGACGCCCACCTTCACGCAGCTTGCCCTTGAGGAACTCGAAGTACGCCGGGTAGTTTCCGACGCCGATGTGCTCGGTCAGGCCGATGGAGGACACTGCGTCGAATCCGGTTTCGGCCACGTCGCGGTAGTCGGAGAAACGGACCTGGGCGAGATCGGCGAGGCCCTCGTCCTCGATGGCCTTCTGTGCCCAATCCGCTTGCTCGCGTGAGAGAGTCACGCCGATCACCTTGACGCCGCGTCGGGCCGCGTAGCGAACCATCGAGCCCCAGCCGCAACCGATGTCGAGAAGTCGATCACCCTTCTGGAGTCCGAGCTTCTCGAACACCAGGCGGTACTTGTTCTCCTGGGCTTCTTCGAGCGTCTGTTCCGCATTGTCGTAGGCGGCACAGGTGTACGTCATGGACGGGCCGAGGACGTACTCGTAGAAGGTGTTGGAGACGTCGTAATGGTGATGGATGACTTCGGCGTCACGAGTCTTGGAGTGACGCAGTCCTTCTGCGACGCGACGCCAGCGAGGAAGGTGTTCCTGGGGCGGCGGGGCGATGGGCCGCAACAGATCCCAGCCAAGTGAGCGGGTGATGCTGGCGAGTGTCAGTGCCGACGGGCGCTTGAGGTGGAGTTCGTCACCCATGATGCGCAGGATCTCGTACGGATCACCGGGGTGAACACCCTCGGCTTCGAGATCGCCGGAGACGTACGCGCGGGCCATGCCGAGATCGCCGGGCGCCGTTGCGAGATAAGTGGTTCCGCGAGTCGACTTGAGGTGCAGTCCGTAGTCGGCATCTTCGGGGCCGGCGGTGCTGCCGTCGTACGCGGTGAATCGAAGCGGCAGCATGCCGTCGGAAAGCGTCTCGAGAATCTCGGCAATAGAGAGCTTGTCCTGGCTTTTGGAGTCTTTGAACGTGGTCATTTACGTTGCACCGCCTTAGAAAATAGATCCAATAAACGGGATTTCGGGTCGTAGCGTTCCTTGAGTCCGATGTACCGGTCGCCGCCGTAGTACAGCTCCTCGAAGTCTTCCTTCGAGTAGTAGGAGTCGGAGTAGAGCGATTTGTGTCCGTCGAAATCGCTGACCTTTTCTTCGATCAGTCGATTTGCTGCCCCCTCGCGCTCGCCGGGAACGATCGGCACCGAAGACCAGAAGCCGATGTTGACGTAGGTGCGCTTGGGTTCGAGGGGGTAGAGGGGCCACGGCCGAGAAGCTGAGGCAGCGGCCGGGCTGGGCTCACGAAGACGCAACGGGCACAACCACAGTGGTTCGATCGGAATTTCCTCGAGGAACCAAGAGACGAAGTCCGCGGTTCGTTCGATGGGTACCTCGACGTCCTGGACGACGCGTTCGCGCGGGGGCTTGCCCTTGCGCTTTTCGAGGCGATCTCCGATGTCGTACTTGTGGTCGAGGGCGATCAGCTTCCAGTAGAAGCTGCTGCGCAGGTACTGCTTGGGCCAGAAGCGTCGAATCTTCGGGTTCTGTGCACCGAAAGCCCGTGAGCACCAGAACCAGTCGGTGTCCCAGCGCCACAGGTAGTCCCGAATGGTCAAGCGATCCGTCTTGGGCTGTGTGAGTGACGGATGCTGGATCGACCGGTAGAAGATGTCCTGGTCGGTGTAATCGCTGACCGGGCCTTCCTCGTCGGTTTGTACGCCGAGTGTGAGGTAGCTCTCGGAATCGGTGAAGACCACCCCGTCGAGATAGTCGACGGCGATCCCGTCGTACTCGCGCTCGGTGACGATGCGATCCATCGTTTCTTCGAGCTTCTTCAACGAATCGAAGCGCACGTGACGCAGGGCGACGTACTTCTTGACGGGTTCGAGTGCGATCTTCAATCGCGTCGAATAGCCAAGTGTGCCGTAGGAATTGGGGAAACCGAAGAACAGTTCGGCGTGTTCGCCGTCCGGCGTTGCGGTGATGATCTCGCCGCTGCCGGTCAGTACGTCGATTTCGAGCACCGACTCGTGTGGCAGGCCGTTGCGGAACGAGGTGGACTCGATGCCCAGGCCCGTCACCGCACCGCCCAGGGTGATGGTCTTGAGTTGAGGTACGACCATTGGCGCCAGACCGTAGGGCAGTGTCGCGTCGACGAGGTCTTCGTAGGTGCACATGCCGGCGACGTCGGCTGTGTGCGCCTGCGCATCGACGGCGATGACACCTGCCAGACCGCTGACGTCGAGGCCGGGGGCCGACGTCTTGGCGCGAGCGCGGAACAGATTGGATGTCTTCTTTGCCAGGCGTACAGAAGCATCGGCGGGAATGGCGCGGTATGACGCGAGTAGGCGTTCGACGCCTTCTCTGTGCTGCTCGAACCCCATTTCACGCGCAGCATCGGAACCCGGGCCTTGCTTTGTCCGGATTCGATCTAACTTCTGAACTACCCCATTGAACGAGAGAGTCACACCCTGACGCTATCGGTAGTTGCGTGTGCAAGCTATCCGGAGGGGTATTAATGCCCGAATTTGATCGAGTTGTTGCAATCGAACTCGGTAAATGCTCCGAGTGGTGAACCAGCTCACACGGAATGGGTAGATGGTCGAGATACCCGGGCGCAGCAGGCAGTATGGAAAGGAATATCTGCGCAGTTCGAGGTGCGGATTCGGGTAGTCATTCGCGGTATCGAGCCGCGTTGGTCGAGCAAGGAGACGTAGGGCATATGGGTCAGGTCAATGCAATGAGTTCGATAGTCGTCACAGCAGCACCCGACAAGGTGCTCGCGGCGCTCGCGGACTACGAGACGGTTCGCCCGCGGATCCTGTCCGAGCAGTACCTCGACTACAAGGTCGTCGAAGGCGGCCAGGGTGACGGCACCGTCGCGCAGTGGACGCTGAAGGCGACGGAAAAGCGCTCGCGCAACGTCAAGGCCACCGTTACGGTCGACGGCAACGTCATCACCGAGAAGGACGCGAACTCCAGCCTCGTCACCACCTGGACCGTTGCCCCCAACGGCACCGGAACGACGGTGACGACGCTCACCCAGTGGCAGGGTGCCACCGGTATCGGCGGATTCTTCGAGCGCACGTTCGCCCCGAAGGGTCTGCAGCGCATCCAGGCCCAGGTCCTGGACAACCTCAAGCGCGAACTCGTCTAACTGATCCTGCATCACCGAGATGGCGTCGTACCTTCACCGGTACGGCGCCTTCTTTCATGGGCCGGTAATGATCCGCCCCAATTCGGTGAGTGCGGGGTTTCCGCTTTCCCAGTAGTCGCTGTGAACTCCGAACCCAGGCTGCCCGGGTGATCCGGCGAATATCTGCGCGCCGAATTCCGGATCCGACGGGTCGAACCCGTGGACTCCGAGGATCTTGGGGATCAATTGGACCGGATCCCAGAAGGCCGTCGTCGAATGAACATGGCGCGCCACCTCGTCCGAGTCGACGCCGTCCAGGCTCAGTTCGTTCACGCGCTCGGCATCGACGCCCGGGCTTGCGACAAAAACCAGTTCGTCGACGTCGAGAGAAGCGCCACGGGTAGTCGCAGCACCGACGACGGTGCTGCCGTAGGAATGACCGATCACCACGTTGTGCGACGGCTGACCGTCATGCGAGGTTCGTAACCCGTCCTGGAAGCTGTCCAGCCTCGGTGCCGCGGAGTTGGCGTGCTGATCCGAGGCTGCATCGGGAATGCCTGGGGGAGCGTCGTATCCGGACCACAGGATCACTGATGTGGCTTCCGTTGGCGCCGCCCTCACCGCCGAGTCGTACATGGCCTTGGTTCGTTGCAGATCTCCGCCGACGCCCGACAGCCCGGAGCCGGTTCCGGGAACCAGTGTTGCGACGTTGTCGGCGGCATCGGGATTACCGACTGCCACTACGGCGTGCCCATCCGTGACCGAGAGAAGGAACGTGTCCGGTCGCAGTTCGCCGCGCACGGCCGTGTATCCGGCAGCTACCGTTCGATCCGGCAACTGCTCGAGCGCAGAGAGGTACCGCCGGTTGTAGTAGTCCCGGTCTAGAGCGGGAAGGCCGTCGCGGCTACCGATGGACGGATCCCACCTCGCCAACGCGTCTTTCTCGTTGGGAGTGAGCGATTCCCACAGTCGGTGTAGCTCCGTTGGTGTCCCGGGGAGTGTCGACCTCCCATCGATGATGTCGACGACAGTGCGGTTGAGGCGATCAGTCTGATTGCCAAGGAGTGATCCGATCTCCCGGAATGCCTCACCCAGAGCAGTCGCGGCCCGGTTTTCTTCATCGTCGAGTGCCGTCAATGCAGTGGAGATCCTCTGCTGAAAAATCTCTGCAGCCGTGGCGTTTTCGGAATCTTGCATGACGTCGGCCAGATTCCACGGCTGCTTCGTCTCAGGCGCCGATACAGCTCCACTGTCTGACACCGTCAAGCCGTGTTCGAGAGTCGCCTCCTCGACCAGGTCCAGAACTGATTTTCGCGCTGCACCGATCGTATTGGCTGCTCTGCCATATAGATCCGCAACTATGCGAACAGCAATCGACAGCCGCGACGAGGAAAGCGAGATGCCAGACCACTGCACTGCCGCCGCGCTCGACGCTTGTCCCTGCCAGAATTCGCGGACGCCGTCGATGCTGCGTCCGGCGTCATTGCCGAGAGCTTCGATCTGCCGGTCGATGTCGATCAGTTCCGAAGTGCTCGTGCGCAATTTCTCCGGTGACCATGTTCGAAGCTGAGAGACGGTGGGCTGCATCAGTAGGCTCCGCGCAGTTCGGACACCACTTCGCCCTCGGCAGCGTCGTACAGACGTGCTGCGGCAGCGGTTCCCGACGCCATGAGTCCCAATTGCGTAGCCAGGTGCCGGTACGCGTCGGCGATGACGCCGGCATTCCCAGTCGACACCGCCGCGACAGCGGACGAATTCAGGGCCGCCGCGGCTTCGAAAATCGGGCCGGCGGAATCGATCCCCGAGATCTGATCCGCAATTCGAGACAGATCAGCTGAAAGTTGCTGCAGAGCAGCGAAATCTACCTGAAGTATCGGCCCCATGGCAGAACCGTATCCAGGTGAGCTGGCTAGCGGGGCGGTGCCGACTTTCCTGTGGACAATCAGGATTTCTCCACAGAAGCCAGGTCAGGGGGTTGTCAGGAAGGCCGTGACTCCGCTGGTGACGGCGGCTGCATACTCCTGCTGACCGTCCGGGCTCGTCATGCGCGCTGCCTCGTCGGCATTTCGCATGTTGCCGAGTTCGACCAGAATCGACGGCCGCTGCGACAGATTGAGACCCGTCAGATCGGCGCGTGGCGCCAACCCGCCGTCACCGATGTAGGTCGACGGGGTGAGCCCGGCGGTGACGAGTGAGTCGCGCATGGTTTCGGCAAAGGCGACGGACGGGCCGGCCTGCACCGTATTCAGCGGGGGCGCGGAGTAGCAGACGTGGAAGCCCTCGGCCCCGGCCGCTGCGCCGTCCGCGTGAATGCTCACCACTACGTCGGCGCCGGAGGAATTGGCGGCTTCGGCACGTGCGTCGACGCATGATCCGACGCTGACGTCATCGGGTCGACTCAGGACGACAGTTGCGCCTTGTCCTTCGAGCTCGCTCTTGACCAGGCTCGCGACTTCCCAGTTGAAGGTGTGCTCGGGGAACCCGGCATCGGTGTTGGTGCCGGTGGTCTGGCAGTTCTTGGTGCCGCCGCGGCCCGTGGGGACCTGGGTGTTGATGCTGTCGTCGTTCGCCCCGCTGTGCCCGGGATCGAGGAAGACGACCTTGCCGGTGAGTGCAGCGGGGACGCCAGCGGCCACAGTGCTGAGCGGAGACACCTCGACCGAAGTCGTGGCCTCGGCAGTCTCGGTCGGAATCGTGCACGCAGCGCTCAGAAGCCCAGCCCCGACCACGGCGATCAGGGCAGTGGAGCGGAACACACGTGATGCCATGTTTGACCTACCTGACGGTTTTACGGTGTCTGACTGGTTCCGGCGCACCCGCTCACGGTAGCGCGCACCGACTACGCTGGTGGGGATAACTCTGTAGAAAGGACCGCTCGTGCAACCAGGTGGAGCACCCGACATGTCTGCTCTGTTGGCTCAGGCTCAGCAGATGCAGCAGCAATTGATGGCGGCGCAGCAGGAAATGGCTCAGGCCGAAGTGACCGGTCAGGCCGGTGGCGGACTGGTTGTCGCCACGGTCAAGGGCACCGGCGAGGTTGTCGGTCTGCAGATCGATCCCAAGGTCGTCGACCCCGAAGACGTCGAGACGCTGCAGGATCTGGTGATCGGCGCGATCGAGGACGCTTCGCGCAAAGCACAGGAAGTCGCTGCTGAGAAGCTCGGCCCGTTGGCCGGCGGACTCGGCGGAGGCCTTCCCGGTCTCCCCGGCTTCTAGAAACGAGAACGCGTGTACGAAGGTCCGGTTCAGGATCTGATCGACGAACTCGGGAAGCTTCCCGGAGTCGGGCCGAAGAGCGCTCAACGCATCGCTTTTCACCTGCTCTCCGTGGAGCCTCCCGAGATCGACCGTTTGAAAAATGCATTGCAGCGCATCCGTGACGGCGTTCAGTTCTGCACGGTGTGCGGAACTGTGTCCGATCAGGAGAAGTGCCGCATCTGCGCCGACGCGCGTCGCGATCGCACGGTGATCTGCGTCGTGGAGGAACCGAAGGACGTCCAGGCTGTCGAGCGCACCCGTGAGTTCAAGGGTCGCTACCACGTGCTCGGCGGTGCGCTCAATCCGCTCTCGGGGATCGGGCCGGACCAGTTGCGTATCCGGGAGTTGTTGGCTCGCATCGCAAATCAGGAGGACGGCGTCGACGTGTCCGAGGTCATCATCGCCACCGACCCCAACACGGAGGGTGAGGCGACAGCTACCTATCTCGTTCGCATGATGCGAGACATTCCGGGGCTGACGGTGTCTCGGTTGGCTTCGGGTCTTCCGATGGGTGGCGATCTCGAATTCGCAGACGAGTTGACGCTGGGTCGGGCATTGTCCGGCCGTCGTGAATTGTCGCGGAACGCTTGATGAGCGGCACGGAGCAAGGTCAGCAGGTGCGTCGTACGTCCGAGCAGACGCGTGCGCAGATCATCGCGTCGGCCGGGAAAGCATTCGCGACTCGGCCGTACCGCGAAATCACGCTCAAGGACATCGCCGAAGACGCAGGCGTCAGCGCTCCGCTGATCATCAAGTACTTCGGTTCCAAAGAGCAGTTGTACGACGAGTTGGTCGACTTCCGGGCAGCAGCGGTCACGGTCTTCGACGCCCCGAACGACTCGCTCGGCGAGCGCATGGTCTCGCTGTTCACCAAGCCGCTGGAGTCGTACAAGCCGCTGTCCATGAGCTTGTTGTTCATGAGTGGCGTCAGTGAAGAGAGCAACCGCAAGCTGCGCGAGAACTATTCGACGCAGATGATCGACACCCTCGCCGCTCGCCTGTCCGGCCCCGACGCGAGATTGCGCGCGGAACTGGCGATGTCGATGGTGGTCGGAGTGGCGATCATGCGCCGACGGATGATGGCCGGCCATGCCACCGGCACCCAGGACGAAGTGGTTGCGCTGTACGCACCACTTGTCCAAAAGCTACTCGACGGGTGAGCGGCATCACAATTCTTGCTTGGTAAATATCCGTTCACCTAATGTAGGTGAACGGATATTTACCTAGTGGGAACAGGCGGTGTGGGGTGACGACGCTCGACCGTCCGCCGGGCACGCCTGCAGCCACCACCCCCGACGCGAGTCCCGCGCAGCCGCGCTCCCGCTTTCTCTTCCCCATCGTTGTCGCCGCCGCCGTGTTCCAGGCTGTTCTGCAGACGGTCATCGTTCCACTGCTGCCGGAGTTGCCGCACTTCACCGGCGCTGGACGTACGGCGGTGTCCTGGCTGGTGACCGTCACGCTGCTGGTCGGCGCCGTCGTCACTCCCATCTTCGGCCGGCTCGCCGACATGTTCGGCAAGAAGAAGATGCTTCTGGTTGCCTTCTCGATGATGACTCTCGGCTCGATGTTGTGTGCGCTGTCGTCGGACATCGCTGTCCTCATCTTTGCGAGAGCGTTGCAGGGAGCTGGATCGGCGGTCATCCCCATCGGAATCTCCATGCTCCGTGACGAATTGCCACGCAACAAGGTCAACGGCGCAGTGGCCATGATGAGTTCGACGCTCGGCGTCGGAACCGCTTTGGGCATACCGTTTTCTGCGATGATCGCGCAGTACTCGAACTGGCACGTCCTGTTCTGGGTAACCACCGCCATCGGGCTGTCCGTGACGCTTGCTGCGGTGCTGTTCATTCGAGAGTCCGAGCCGAATCCGTCGGGAAGATTCGACGGCGTCGGGGCTGTCGGTCTGAGCGCCGCGATGATCGCTCTGCTCGTGCCGATCACTCAGGGGTCGAGTTGGGGATGGACCAGCGGAGCGGTGATCTCCATGCTGGCCGCGTCGGCGGTGCTGTTCACGCTCTGGGTAATTCAACAGCGGCGCAACGTCAATCCGCTGGTCGACGTCCGCGCTCTCGTGAAACGTGCGGTGTTGATCCCGCATCTGGCGGCTCTGCTGGTCGGGTTCGCATTTTTCGGGAACACACTGATCACTACACAACTGCTGCAGGGGATGAAGGGGCCGGGCGCCGGGTACGGCCTGTCGATCATCGCAGCAGCGCTCTGCCAAATTCCGGCGAGTATCGCGATGGTGCTGTTCTCACCGGTTGCGGTGCGGATCACCGACCGCTTCGGTTCACGGACCGCGATGTTGACCGGTGCCGTGTTCCTCGCCGGCGGGTACGGGATTCACGCCGTTGCCGGTAAGCCGCTGTGGGGAGTGGTTGCAGCACTGGGTATCACAGCAGTCGGGACCGCCATCGTCTACAGCACGCTCTCGCTGCTGATTCTGGTTGCCGTGCCCCGTCAGCGACTGGCTGCAGCCAACGGGGTGAACTCACTTCTGCGGACGTCCGGAAGCACGATCTGCAGCGCGACGGTGGCAACGATCCTCGCCGCGTTCGTGATCAGCGGTTCGGAACATTCCACGTCGTGGACCGGATTCTCCGTCGCCTACCTGGTGTGCGCGGGCTGCGCGGTGGTCGTATTCGCGGTGTCGATCCTGTTGCCGCAGGGGCGAACCCCGAAACATCTGGACCTGCCGGATCTCGTCAGGCGACCCTGAATCCCGAGAGGAAGAGTGTGATCATCAGATCCGCGAACTCTTCGGTGGTGTACTTCTGGCGGTCCGGCCAATGCGTGGTCGACCACAGGGTGTCGCGAACCGATCGATAGAAAATCTCGGGGGCCACGTCTCTGCGGAAGATTCCCTGATCGACGCCTTCGGCGATCGCTTTCATCCAGTGCTCGCGGACTTGGCGGGAAGGACCGTCGACGGATTGCAGGAGGTCGTTGTCGCGTAGATACGCCCGATCGTTCTGGTAGATCGCCGTCGGGTGCGGGTGCAGTTCGATGACGACCAGGGTCTCGCGGATCAGGCCGCGTAGGACGTCCTCGGGGTCGTTCGCCGTCTTCTCCACCTGATCGAAGCGGAGTTGAATGTCGGTGATGAAGCCGCGCATGAGCTCGGCGACTATCGCATTCTTCGACTTGAAGTAGTGGTAAAGGCTGCCCGAGAACACTCCAGCAGCGTCGCCGATCTCGCGAACGGTCGTGGTGGCGACACCCTTCCTGGCGAACAGCTCGGCTGAGCTCTCCAGGATCTTCTCCCGACGATCTGGTGATGCCACTGAAATCTCCACTGGTTGTCGGTCCTGCTCAGGGCAGGGTTTCGCGGGTGCCGGGCTGCCGGCGTCGAACGTAGCGCAATCCTGCCTGATGGCTCCGGCTCGAACCAATTCGTCGGTGAGATCGCGTGTTTCCACTTCCGGATTCCTATGCTAGCTTCAAAATCAAGCGCTTGCTCAACTTTCGTTCACGGAGGATTTCAGTGCAGAGCCTGCAGACGCAGTTTCCGAATTTCATCGGCGCAGAGGCCGAACCACCCCGCGTCGCCCGCTACGCCGTCAACGAGGCGATGATCCGCAACTGGGTCGAGGCACACGACGACCGCAACTCGATCTACGTCGACGCCGACGCTGCTCGCAGCACTGGCCGTCGAGACGTCGTCTGCCCACCCGCCATGATCTCGACCTGGGTGATGGCGGGCTACCGCCGCTATCGGCAGGTCCAACAACTTCGCGCCGACGGAGCCTCCGAGGATTTCGCCTATTCACGACTACTCGGGCTGTTGGACGAGGCCGGCTACACGTCCGTAGTCGCGACCAACGTCGAGCAGGAGTATTTCGCGGAGTTGAGTCCCGGAGACCACGTCACCGCATATTTCACCATCGAAGCGATCTCACCGTTCAAACAGACGGCTCTCGGTCACGGGTGCTTCATCACTCTGTTCAAGAAGTACGTGGACCAGGACGGAAAGACGCTGGTCGAAGAGCGCTTTCGACTGCTCAGATTCAAACCAGATACCCAGACAGATACCAAGCCCGAAGCCCAGGAGGTAATCGCATGAGCGAGACTGGCTCCCGCCACACCGCGGTGCCGAGACTCACCGTCACCGACGACAACGATTTCTTCTTCTCCGCGGCCAAAGAGGGTCGCCTCGAGATCCAACGGTGTGCGGATTGCAAGACACTGCGCCACCCGCCAGCGCCCGCCTGCCCGGAATGCCGCTCGTTCAGTTGGGACACAGTCGAATCCACGCGGCGATGCACGTTGCACAGCTTCACGGTCATTCATCACCCGAAGGATCCTGCCTTCGAGTACCCGCTCGCCGTCGGACTCGTCGATCTCGAAGAAGGGACGCGTCTGGTTGCCGACATCGCGGGCATCGATCACGAGGAACTCGAATTCGGTATGGAACTCGAAGTGGCGTTCTCCGAGCACGCCCACGGGGAGATGCTGCCGCAACTGAGGCGACGGGGATCGGCGCAATGACGAATCTTTTTGATTACGAGGTAGGTTCGGCCCTTCCCAGCCTCGAACTGCCGTTGGACCGAACGCTCATCGTCGCCACGGCGATCGCTTCTCAGGATTTCGAGGACGTGCATCACGATCCGGGCAAGGCGCAGGATCGCGGAACTCCCGACATCTTCATGAGCATCAACACCACCAACGGGCTCATCGACCGCTACATCACCGACTGGTCAGGCCCGGGATCGCGAATCGTCAAAACATCACTACGGCTTGGTGTTCCGAACTTTCCCGGAGACACCATGACATTGACCGGCAAGGTGATCGACTCCGACGGCCGGGCGCTCACCGTGACGGTTCTCGGCAAGAACGCTCGCGGAACGCACGTGACAGCCGACGTGACTCTCGAACCGGCGGAAAGGGTAATCGCATGACACGAGGATTTTCGAGGCAAGCCGCCATCGCCGGGATCGGCGCCACCGAGTTCTCCAAGAACTCCGGCCGCAGTGAATGGCAGTTGGCGTGCGAATCCGTGATCGCCGCGCTCGACGACGCTCACATCGAGGCAGAAGAGGTGAACGGATTTGCACTGTTCACCATGGAGAACAATCCCGAGATTGCGGTCGCACGCGCTCTCGGGATCCCGGAACTGACGTTCTTCAGTCGTATTCCACACGGCGGCGGCGGTGCCTGCGCACCGGTTCAACAAGCAGCGCTTGCCGTCGCCAGTGGTGTCGCCGACGTCGTGGTCGTCTACCGTGCCTTCAACGAAAGATCAGGTCACCGATTCGGCGCCGGGCCACCACCCTTTGCGTACAACGCGTCGACGGACCAGGAGTATCGGAACTGGATCAACCCGTACGGGCTTCTGACGCCGGCGCAGCAGGAAGCCTTCCTCGCCAAGCTCTACATGCACAAGTACGGGGCAACCAGCGCCGACTTCGGTCAGATCTCGGTTCTCTCACGCAAGCATGCCGCGAACAACCCGAAGGCCTGGTTCTACGAACGCCCGATCACCATCGAGGATCATCAGAACTCGCGCATGATCGCCGACCCCATCCGCCTGCTCGACTGCTGTCAGGAAAGTGACGGCGGACAGGCGCTGGTCATCGTCAGCGCGGAGCGCGCCCGCGACCTGCCGCACAAACCAGCGATCATCAGCGGTGCTGCGCAAGGTGTAGGTCCACAACAGATTTCGATGAGCAGCTACTACCGCGAAGACATCGACAGCATGCCGGAAGTCGAACTCGTGGCGCGCCAATTGTGGGACCAGGCCGGTATCGGCCCGGACGACATCGATGCCGCAATTCTCTACGACGCCTTCACCCCGATGGTTCTGCTTCAACTCGAGGAGTACGGATTCTGCGGTCGAGGCGAGGCAAAAGACTTCATCGCCGACGGCAATCTCGAGCTGGACGGTCGCCTGCCGATCAACACCCACGGCGGTCAACTCGGTGAGGGATACATCCACGGCGTCAACGGTATTGCCGAAGGTGTACGCCTGATCCGCGGCACTTCCACCAATCAACCCACCAAAACTCTGGACAACGTGCTCGTGACCGGCGGCTCTCCCGTCCCGCACAGTGCGCTCGTCCTCTCGGCAGATCGCTGAATCTGCCGCCAATTCGAGAAAGCAGGAACCAGATGAGTGAGCGGATCACCTACGCCAGGGCTACACACGGCGAGGAAGAAATACAGGCGGTTGTCGACGTCTTGCGCAGCGGGCATCAAGGATTGCGCATCGGCAAGAACGTCTTCGAGATGGAAGAACGTATCGCGGCCTTGGCAGGCAAGAGGTTCGGCGTCATGTGCAACTCGGGATCCTCGGGTTTGTACTTGGCAGTCGAGCTGCTCGGACTGCCTGCGGGAAGCGAGATCATCACGTCGCCGTTGACGTTCTCCACCGACATCGCACCGATCGTGCGTGCCGGTCTGGTGCCGGTGTTCGTGGACGTGGAACCCAACACGTTCAACGTCGACGTCACCAAGATCGAGGCAATGGTCACCGAAAAAACCGGTGCCATCCTCATGCCGAACCTCGCCGGCAACTGCCCGGACTGGGACGTCATTCGTGATATCGCTGATCGCAATGGACTCAAGGTGATCGAGGATTCGTGTGACGCGATCGGCGCCACGCTCCGCGGTACTCCCACCGGGTCTCGGGCGGACATCGTCGTCACCAGTTTCTCGATGGCACACATCATCACGTGCGCGGGAACCGGTGGAATGGTGTGCGTCGACGATGAAGCCAGCCGCGACAAGGCTTTGCTGCTTCGCCGCTGGGGCCGTCGCAGCGAGCCGAACCTGTTCGGTAGCACCAAATCCGGCCGAGTCTTCCGTGAAGAACTCGACGGCGTCGACTACGACAACGACTTCATCTTCGAGCTCATGTCATGGAACTTCGAGCCCTCCGAACTCGGCGCAGCTTACGGAGTCGTGCAGCTCGACAAGCTGGAAGAGAACTACAAGACGCGTAAGGCAACGTTTGCGGCCTTCACGGCGGCATACGGCGCCCATCCTGAATTCTTCACGACGCCGGTAGAACTCGACGGTCTCGACACGGCGTGGCTGTGTTACCCGGTGATGATCAACGAGAACGCCCCCTTCACGCGCAGCGACCTGCAGGAAGCCATCGAGGCCGACGGTATCGACACACGAACTGTGTGGAGCGGCAACGTCACTCGTCACCCGATGATGAACAACATCGAGTTCCGTCAGCCGGCCGAAGGATTGCCGGAAGCCGACGCGGTTTTCGCCCGAGGAATGACACTCGGCATGAGTCACGGCCTGCGTGAAGACGAAGTTGCCCGGATCGCGGAGAGCATCAATCGCTTCGCCTCGAAGTTCAAATAGCATGACGAGGCGCTTTGACGGCCGCCGAGCGCTTGTCACCGGTTCCAGTCGCGGAATCGGTGCGGGCGTCGCAGAGCGACTGGCAGCCGAGGGTGCCGACGTCGCCCTCGTGGCTCGGACGCTCGGCACGCATGCAACCCTGCCGGGCAGTCTCGAAGAGACTGCGGCTCGAATTGCCAAGTACGGAACCAAAGTCGAGATAGTTGTCGCAGATCTGACGGACGAGCAGCAGCGCGACACGGTGGTGCCGCTGGCGATCGAGAAGCTTGGCGGGACGATCGACATCCTGGTGAACAACGCGGCAGCGGCGATCTATCAGCCGCTGTCGGATTACCCACTGCGGCGGCGACGTTTGATGTTCGAGGCAAATGTCCATGCACCGCTCGATCTGATGCAAGCCGTGGTGCCGGGGATGGTGGCAAACGGATACGGCTGGATCGTGAACGTGTCCAGCGGCACCGTCAAACCGTGGCATGGCCCGCCGTTCACGTGGGTCGAACCGGGAACTGCCATGACCGTGTACGGCGCGTCCAAAGCAGCGCTCAACAGGATGAGCAACGGCATGGGCGTGGAACTTTACGGCCAGGGGGTTCGCGTCAACACGGTTCAACCGCGGGCAGCGGTGCTCAGTGAGGGCGCCAAAGTCCTGGTCGGTGAGACTATCCGGCCGGATCAGGTCGAATCTATGGAAGAAATGGTGGAAGCGGTCACAGCGCTGTGTGATTGCGACACCGAGTTCACCGCGCGCTCGAGCGTCAGCTTGGACCTGATCGACGAGTGGTCCCTGACCGTACGCGGTCTGGACGGAACGGCACTACGAACCGAGGAGTTGGCATGAAGCCCGTCATCGTGGACGCAGCACGAACGCCGTTCGGCAAGCGTGAGGGTTGGCTGTCCGGAGTCCACGCGGCGGAACTGTTGGGTTATGCGCAGAGAGGCGTGCTGGATCGGGTGGGCGTGGATCCTGACGCGGTCGACCAGGTCATCGGCGGCTGTGTGACGCCTCTCGGTGAGCAGTTCGGAAACATCGTGCGTACGTCCTGGATGCATGCGGGCCTTCCGTTGAAAGCGGGCTGCACCACGATCGACGCGCAGTGCGGAACTGCACAGCAGTCGGTGCAGTTGATCGCCGGGCAGATTGCCATCGGTGCAGTCGACGTGGGTGTGGCGTGCGGTGTCGAGTTGATGTCCCGAGCTCCGTTGACGTACAAGGTGGGTACCGGCCTGGGAACACCACGTCCGGAGTCGTGGTCACTCGATACCGTCGACCAGTACACCGCGGCCGATCGGATTGCTGTCAAGCGCGGTTTCAGCCGCGAGGATCTCGACGCCTTCGGGCTACGCTCGCAGCAGCGGGCGGCGGCGGCGTGGGAGGCAGGCCGATTCGACTCGCACATCATCGATGTGGTCGCTCCGGGCTCTGACGTTCCGGTTCATCGGGATCAGGGTCTGCGCGAATCGAGTCTCGAAGGGCTCGCGAAGCTGCGCACCGTTCAAGAGGGCGGATTGCACACCGCTGGAACGTCTTCGCAGGTCTCGGACGGTGCGAGTGCAGCTCTGCTGATGTCAGAGGAGCGAGCCAAGGCCCTCGGCGTGCGGCCACGGGCAAAGATACTGGCGCAGTGCGTCATCGGCGGTGACACCGAGTTCATGCTCGACGGTCCCGTCGACGCGGCAAACATCGTGCTCGGACGCGCCGGTCTGACAATCGACGACATCGATCTGTTCGAGGTCAACGAGGCATTTGCTTCGGTACCGATGTCGTTCGCGCAGGTTCACGGCGTCGATCCCGAATTGCTGAACGTCAACGGTGGTGCAATCGCACTGGGCCACCCGGCCGGTGCAACCGGAATCAGACTGTTGGCCAATGTCATCGACGAACTGGAACGCCGGAACAAGTCCATCGCACTGATCGCGATCTGCGCGTCCGCCGCAACCACCTGCCTGATTCTCGAACGCATCTGACAAGAACCGAAGATTGAGGAACCTGCCATGGCACTACCCCTGCTCGAAGATCACCGTGACCTGGCGGAAGCGGTAGCCGCATTCGCGAACCGCTTCGGTGGAATCGCCGATACCCGGAGCAACGTCAAGAGGTACGCCGCCGGTGATCGGCCGGACTCGTGGGATGGGTTGGTCCGTCAGGGCCTGCACGCAGTGCACCTGCCGGAGCAGTACGGCGGTGACGGGGCGGGTCTTGCCGAACTTGCAGTGGTAGTCGAGCAATTGGGTGATGCGCTCTATCCGGGACCGTACGTTCCGACGGTCATCGCCAGTGGGATTCTCGCAACAGTTGCGGGCCCGGCTGCGGAAACAATGCTGACCGAATTGGCCGCCGGTGCAACCGGAGCAGTCTGCACCGGAACGAGATTGCGCGCGGCTCGCAGCGACGCTGGGTGGACAGTGAGCGGTTCTGCCGACCCAGCTCTAGGTCTGCCCGGAGCTGATGTCGTTCTCGTGCGGGCGAACAGCGAAGACGGCGAGTTGTGGTTCCGGCTCGAACCGTCGACTTCCGCTGCGGTGGTGATCGAAGACGGGGTGGATCTGACACGGTCGATCGGAACACTGACGTTGACCGATCACCAGGTCGAGGCTGGGCTGATCGTCGACGGCCTCCAGGCGCACCGAACCGAACTGATCGTCAACACGGTGTTGGCTGCGGAGGCGAGCGGTATCGCCGGGTGGGCGCTACGGACCGCAGTCGACTATGTGAAGTCCCGGCAGCAGTTCGGCCGTCCGGTCGGAAGCTTCCAGGCAGTTCAGCACAAGGCGGCCATGATGCTGGTCCGCTCCGAGATTGCCTGTGCCGCAGCGTGGGACGCCGCTCGATCCGAAGACCACGACGAGGATCAGCAGAAACTTGTCTCGGCTCAAGCTGCGTTGGCCGCTTTGCCCGTCGGCATCGAGAACGCCCTCGAATGTGTAACTTTGCTCGGCGGAATCGGATTCACCTGGGAGCATGACGCGCATCTGTACTGGCGCCGGGCGATCAGTATCGCGGCAGTGGCGGGTTCCGAGGTGAAGTGGGCACACACATTGGGAGACCGGTCCGCCGAGTCGGAACGGGATTTCTCCTTTGTCGACCCGGAAATGCTGCCGGAGTTACGAGAGCAGGTTCGGAGGGTTCTGGACGAGGTTGCGCTGCTGCCTGACGACGGAACCACCAGCGCGAGTTGGGCGCCGGCCAAGGGGAGCGCTCGACGCGCCCGATTTGCCGACGCCAAACTGGTTGCCCCGCACTATCGGGCGCCGTACGGGCTGGGAGCGGGACCGAGGGAACAGGCCGTCATCGCACATGAATTCGCGATGCGAGGTTGGGCTCAACCGTCCACGGTGATCGGGGAATGGGTGCTGCCCACGATTCTCGAACACGGCAACGCCGAGCAGCAGGACAGGTTCGTCGAGCCTTCGCTGCGTGCCGACATCATCTGGTGCCAGCTGTTCAGTGAGCCGGGCGCGGGATCAGACCTGGCCGGTCTGAGCACGAAAGCGCGCAAGGTCGACGGTGGCTGGGTCCTGTCAGGTCAGAAAGTGTGGAACTCGGGTGCGCACGAGGCAGATTGGGGAGTATGCCTGGCGCGTTCCGACGCGGACGCTCCGAAACATCTTGGGCTGTCGTACTTCCTGGTCGACATGACCTCGAAGGGCGTCGACGTACGCCCGCTGAAGCAAGCCACCGGCAAGTCGGAATTCAACGAGGTATTCCTCGACGACGTCTTCGTGCCGGACGACTGCCTGGTGGCCGAACCTGGGCAAGGGTGGAAACTGGCTGCGACAACGCTGTCCAACGAACGCTTGAGCATGGGCAGCACGCTGCACCACGGTTCGAGTCGGTTGTTCCGTCAGGTGATTGCCGACGCGAGCCACGACTGCCCCCGCGAAGACGCAGTGGAAGGCCTCGGCCGCAGTATCTCTCGTGAGTTGGCACTGTCCGCGATGAATCTGCGCGGAGTGTCGGCGCGACTGGCGGGTCAGGAACCGGGCGCCGAGATCAGCGTGTCGAAGGTGTACAACGCCCTGGCGCAGCGCGAGGGCTCGCGGGACCTGTTGCGACTGCTCGGACCGCGCGCCGCAGTTGTCGACCCGTCGGCGAACTACGCAATAGACCACATCGGACTTCCCTCGATTCTGTTCGGCGGCGGAACCGTCGAAATCCAACTCAACGTCATCGCGCAGCGCGTACTCGGCCTGCCGCGTTCGTAGATCTTAGGAGCTTCACCATGTACTTGGATTTGTCGGAGGAGTCGAAGACTCTGCGCAAGGAATTGCGCGCATACTTCGCAGAGATCATCAACGACGAAGACCGCCGTGCTCTCGTGGATCAGACCGAAGGCGGCCCCGTCTTCGATCGCATCCTGCGCCGGATGGGTAAAGACGGTTGGCTGGGCTTGGGGTGGCCGGAGGAATTCGGCGGTCGGGGTGAGAACCCCGAAGCTCTGTATGTGTTCTACGACGAAGTGATTCGCGCGAATGCGCCGCTGTCACTGGTCACGCTGAACACCGTCGGACCCGCTCTGATCAAGCACGGGACGCAAGCTCAGAAGGACTTCTTCCTGCGTCCGATCCTGGCGGGTGAATTGATCTTTGCCATCGGCTACACCGAACCCAATGCGGGCACCGATCTCGCGGCACTCGAAACACGCGCCCGCATCGAGGGCGACGAGCTTGTCATCAACGGCAACAAGATCTTCACCAGCGCCGGTGTGTTTGCCGACTGGGTCTGGCTTGCCGTTCGCACCGATCCTGACGCGCCGACGCATCAGGGCATTTCCGTGGTCCTGGTACCGACCAATTCGCCGGGGTTCTCGGTCACCGAAATTCACACCGTGGGCGGAATCAGCACTTCGGCAACCTATTACGAAGATGTTCGGGTGCCGATCAGCAATGTCGTCGGTGAGCTCAATCAGGGGTGGAAGCTCATCACCAACCAGCTCAACCACGAACGTGTTGCCCTGGCAGCACGCGGTGGCATCGCCAACGAGCTCTTCGCCGAGGTGGTCGAGTGGGCAAAGACAGAACCCGCCGGTGACGGCCACGTCTACGACATCGGCTGGGTACGTGAGAAATTGGCGGAAGTCTACGCGCTGCTCAGCGCCGCCGACCTGATGAACCTGCGACTGGTGGCGGACGTCGCCGCCAACACCTTGGGCGGCGGGGATTCGGCCGCGGCCAAGATCTTCGGTACCGAAGCCGTCGTCAGTGCGTACGGCATGCTGCAGGAAGTGCTGGGTGCCAAGGGCTTACTGCGCCCCGGTACACCCGGAGCGGTACTGGAAGGGCGGGTCGAGAACCTGGGTCGGCGCGCCCAGAACAACACCTTCGGTGGTGGTACCAACGAAGTGATGCGTGAAATTGTCGCCGCAAAATGCCTGGGCATGGCGCTTGCTGCGCGTCGCCGGCCCGCTGCACAGAACGAAAAGAGCTGACATGGAATTCGAATTCGACGACAACTTGTCCGCCGTGCGGGATCTGAGTGAATCGATCTTCTCGGCGAAGTCCGGAGTGGACCGACTGCGGGAAGTGGAGAGCACCAGCGGTTTCGACGCCGAACTGTGGAAGCTCCTCGCCGACTCCGACGTTCTGGGAATCGCTCTGCCGGAAGAGGTCGGGGGAGCAGGACTCGGAATGCTCGGCCTGGCCGCGGTGCTCGAACAACAGGGCCGCCGGGTCGCCCAGGTGCCGCTCTGGTCGGTGATTTCCACGGCGGCGCTGCCGATTTCCGAGTTCGGCAGCACGGAGCAGAAAGCGTCGTGGCTTCCGGGACTGCTCGACGGCTCGGTGATCGTCACCGGCGCATTCGACACCGGCTACAACGCCGAGACGGCGGTTCGCGCCGAACCGGCGCCTGACGGTTGGGTTCTGTCAGGCCACGTCGACTCCGTGCCTGCCGCGGAGTTCGCGGCCGCGCTGGTCGTTCCGGTGACGATGCCGGACGGCAGTGTCAGCGTCATGATCGTGCCCACGGACCGGGACGCGCTGGTGCGTACACCGCTTGCGGTGACGAACCGCGAGAGCAACAGCGCTGTGCAGTTCGACGGGGTTGCGGTTACTGCAGCTGACGCACTTCCCGCAGACGGCGCGGTGGTTCGAGACTGGACGTTGCGGCGTGCACGGGTGGCTCTTGCGGCCCTGGCTACCGGCGTCTGCGAGGAAGCGCTGGGGATGACGGCGAAATACACCTCCGAGCGAGTGCAATTCGGTCGTCCACTCTCGACCAACCAGGCAGTTGCCGTCCGGGCCGCCGACGCGTACCTCGACACCGAGAGCACAAGGTTGACCACGCACCGCGCTGCCTGGCTGATGGACAGCGGAGTCGAGAGTGAAGCGGAAGCAGCGGCGCTGGTCGCCAAATGGTGGGCGTCGCGCGGCGGCCTGCGTGTGGTGCACGCGACCCAGCACCTGCACGGCGGAATCGGCGCGGACGTCGACTACCCGATTCACCGCTATTTCCTGTGGGGACGGCAGATCGCCTTCACCTTGGGGAGCGCGGGGGCGATAGGCGCCGAACTCGCCGATCAGTTGGAAATCCGAGCCCAGATCGGGGCGTCGGCGTGAATATCTGAGACGACAGGTTGCAGCCACGGGCAGCGCGTCGGCAATCATCGCGCTACTCTGCCCTTCGTGAATCGCACCAGTTCGTTCATCCGGCCGTTGGTTCCGCGGGATCCGCACGAGCCGCATCGGGTGGCGACGCCGCTCGAGCTGCTCACCGACCTCTGCTTCGTCGTGGCGGTCGCTCAAGCGGCCACCGGTCTGCACCACGCGATCAGCGAAGGGCACGCGGCTTCGGGCGTCGGGCACTTCGCGATGGCATTCTTCGCGATCTGGTGGACGTGGCTGAACTTCACGTGGTTCACCTCGGCGTACGACAACGACGACGGAATCGCCCGGCTGCTGACCATCTTCCAGATCCTCGGATCGCTGGTCCTTGCCGCCGGCATCGTCCGCTTCTTCAACGACGACGCCCTGCTCATCATCGTCGGCTACGTCATCATGCGAATAGCCCTGGTCATCCAATGGCTCAGGGTGTCGCGGAACGACCCCGAACATGCGCTCACGGCTCGTCGATACGCTCTCGGAATCGTGTTGGTCCAGATCGGTTGGATCGGTTTCTACTTCGTTCCATCCGCCATTTACGTCCCGACGTTCCTGGTGTTGGTTCTGTGCGAATTCGCGGTACCGATCTGGTCGGAGAAGCCGGGCATGACGCCGTGGCACCCGCATCACATCGCGGAGCGGTACTCGTTGTTCTTCATCATCGTTCTGGGCGAGACGATCCTCTCGACCACCATCGCGATTCAGGACGCGGTCGACGGTGAGCATCCGGCAGCGCAGGTCACCTACGTCGTGATCGGCGGCATTCTGATTGTCTTCAGCCTGTGGTGGCTCTACTTCCAACGCAATGCAGGCGAAGTGATCGGCGGTGACAACGTCTCACCCTTCGTCTGGGGGTTCGGTCACTACTTCATCTTCGCCGCCGCTGCCGCCATCGGTGCGGGGTTGGCCTCGCGCGTCGACTTCTGGACTCATCACGGTGACGGCAGCGCGTTGGTGACGGGTGCTGCCGTCACCGTTCCGGTCGCGGTCATCCTTGCCGCCCTGTGGTTCATCCACATTCGACTACATGACTCCTCGGTACGCACCCTCATGCCGTTCTCGGTCGCGATCGTCGTCGTGCTCGGTGGTACCTACACCGCGGTGCCCGAACTGGTCGCGGGGCTGGCCTGCGCCGCGCTGTTGGCCGTGGAACTGGTTCTGACCGAGGGGAAATCCGAAACTGTCTGAACCGGGTCAGCGAATCGCGAGTCGTTCCTTGCGAAGCTTGTCGACCTCGGGCAGATGCAGGGGTTCGAGTTCGTTCACACCCAAGGCCCGCATGAGCAGGAGGTCCGCGAGTTCCGGATTCCGGGCCAAGGCGGGTCCGTGCATGTACGTCCCGATCACCGAACCCTGTACGACGCCTTCGAATCCGTCACCGACGCCGTTTCCGACACCATGGGTGACACGTGCGAATCCAGAGGCTGAGCTACCCAGAGTTGTTCCGCCGCGGTGATTCTCGAAACCTGAGAGAGGCGCGGTGAGCCCGTCGATCAAGGGCTTCGTGATGACCTCGCCGATGGAACGCTTCTCCTGCGGAGAGGTCGTGACGTCGAGCATCGAGACACCGTCGACGCGTTCGCCGCTGGAGGTTTCGTACCAGTTGCCGAGCACCTGAATGGCAGCGCAGATCGCCAGAACCGGTGCGCCGCGCTCGGCGGCGCGTTGCAGGCCAGGGTATTTCGCGAGATGGCGCGTTGCGAGTCGCTGAGCGGAATCCTCGGCGCCACCCAATGTGTACACGTCGAGCGAGTCGGGGACCGGATCGCTCAAGGTGATGTCCACGATTTCGGCGTCGTAGCCGCGCATCCGCAGACGCTGACGCAGGATCAGGGCATTGCCGCCGTCGCCGTAGGTGCCCATGACGTCGGGGAGAACCAGTCCGATGCGAATTGTCGAGTCAGACATTGCGAGACTCCTTCGCGATGGCGGTGTTGAGGTCACGGAAGGCTGTGTAGTTCGCCAGTACCTCCACGCGTCCGGGAGGGCAGGAAGCGATGGCGCGCAACGGATCCGGATCGAGGGTGTGCTCGACGCCTGCGTACGTGAGGCGAACGGCGAGATCGGTTCCGCGTTCGCCGGCGGCCACTACCTTGACGCCTTCGAAGTGTTCGAACTTCACGTCCCACAGCCAGGAGAGGTCCTCGCCGTCCGGCACCTGACCGTTCACCGCGATGACCAGTCCGTCCACCGTGGGATCGATCATCGACAGCGCTTCCTGCCAACCGGCGGGATTCTTCGCGAGCAGCATGTGGACGGAGTGCGGTCCGACCTCGACGGTGCTGTAGCGGCCGGCGACTTCCTGGACCGTCGACGCGGCGGCAACTGCCCCGACCGGATCTGCGCCCAAAGCCGCCGCTGCCGCTACGGCCTGAGCGGCGTTACCGCGGTTGGCTTTTCCGGGGAGAGTCAACGTCATCGGAATCTTCAGGCCGTCGGGGCCGTAGAGATTGTCGTCGTCGAGCCACCAGGTCGGCTCGGGCCGCGCGAAGTCGGAACCGGTACTGCGCCAGTGCTTTCCCTCCCACACGATGGGTTCACCGGTGCGCGGGCAGCTGACGGAATCGCCGGCCCAGCCGCCGCCGGCAGCAACCCACACGACGTTGGTGGCGTCGTATGCCACGGAGGTGACCAGTACGTCATCGCAGTTGGCGACGATCACCGCGTTCGGATGCGCATTGACGCACGCGCGGAGCTTCCGCTCGATCATGTTGATCTCGCCGACCCGGTCGAGCTGATCGCGGCTGAGATTGAGCAGCACGATCACTTCCGGGTTCACGGCGTCGGCTACGTGGGGGACGTGCAGTTCGTCGACCTCGAGTGCTGCCAGCGTTGCGTCCGTACGCGCGGCCAGAGCGGCCACGATCCCGGCATCCATGTTGGCGCCGTCGGCCTGCGTGGCGACGTCACCGAGTGTCGCGAGCGCTGCGGCGGTCATACGCGTGGTCGTCGACTTGCCGTTGGTGCCCGTGACCACGACGGTGCGCTTGCCGCGTCCGAGCTGAGTCATGAGCGTCGGGTCGATCTTGAGGGCGATCAACCCGCCGATCATCGAACCCTTGCCGCGACCGGCCTTCTGCGATGCCCAAGATGCTGCTGCGGCAGCTCGCATGGCGAGCTTTCCGCGCACTGTGATCGATAGTCCAGTTCCCACGGCCCGAGTTTGGCACAGGGCATCGTCAGACGCCGAGTCGCGCCGGTGGTGAGGCTGCAGGTGTGTCCGAGAAAACAGTGTTCGCGGGCTTGCGCCTCATCTGTGCGGCACTCGCTCCGGCGATCACGATGACTGCCCCGACCAGGGACAACGGGCTCGGATCCTCGTGCAGGAACAGCCAGGATGCGCCGATTCCCACTACCGGTACCAGCAAGGAGAGCGGCGCCACCATGCCGGCGGGATAGCGGCCCATGAGCATCGTCCAGAGCCCGGATCCGGCGATGGTGCCGAGCAGAATGATGTAGGCCAGCCCGACCAGTGACGGCCAGGCGTCGGCGCTGAACGCGGTGCCGAGCGCGTGCCATCCGGCGGTGGGGCCTTCGACCACCGCTGACAGGGCGAGCATCGGCAACGGCGGGATGACGCACATCCACAGCATCAAGCGCATCGGTGCGGGCTCGCCGACGGTGTTCGCCGCGGCCAAGCGGCTGCCGAGATTGCCGAACGCCCAGGACAGGCCGCCGAGGAGCGTGAGGATCACGGGCAGCAGTGCCGCGTGGTGTGAACGGTCCCAGCCGATCAACGACATACCGACTACGGCGACGGCGATCCCGGAGACCTGCCAGACGCTGAGCTTCTCGCGGAGCAGGAACGCGCCGAGTAGGACGGTGAACGGCGCGGACGACTGCAGGACCAGTGATGCGAGACCTGTCGGCATCCCCGAATGCATCGCCCAGAAGAGGAAGACGAACTGGCCGAATCCGAAACCGAATCCGTAGAGCAGCAACCAACGGAGCGGTACCTGCGGACGCGGCACGAAGATGACCACCGGAATCGCGATGATCAGAAACCGGAGTGCAGCGAAGAAGAACGGCGGGAAATGATCCAGGCCGACGCGAATGGCCAGGAAGTTCAGACCCCACAAGACGATCACGGTCAGGCCGAGGAGACGGTCGCGGGGAGTCATGACGTTAATCGTGAGCCGTACGAAGCATCAGAACAAGCGAATATAGATGCACTATCCATGTAGTTTTGCTACATGGATATTCGTCACCGTATGGATGCCACGCGCTTGCGGATTCTCCGCGAGCTCGCCGACCGAGGAACCGTCGGCGCTACTGCTCTCGCTCTCTCGATGACACCGTCCGCCGTCTCGCAACAACTCAAGATCCTCGGCCGAGAGGCGGGGGTCTCGCTCCTCGAACCGGACGGGCGCACGCTGCGCCTCACCGACGCTGGTCGAGCGCTGGTGCTCCGCGCCGACGACGTGGTGGCGGCGCTCGACCGGGCAGCGGACGAGATGGCGTCGTACCGAGGCTCGCCGCGCGGCAAGGTGCGAGTCGCGTTCTTTCCCTCCGGAGCAGCTCTCCTGCTGCCCGGCGTCCTGACGGCGCTGAAGAACTCGGACGTGGACATCGACGCACACGACGTCGACAAACCGGCGTCGGCCGTCCCTGGACTGTTGGCCGATCACGACGTGATCCTCACTCACCGTGACGAACGCGGCGCCGAGACCTCGTTTCCCCGGGTCAGCGTGCAACCGCTGATGCGTGAACCGATCGATCTGGTGCTGCGGCCTGATCATCCACTCGCCGAGCAGAATTCGGTTCGGTTGGAGCAATTGGCCGACGAGAACTGGATAAGCGTGCGCGGCGGGTTTCCGGTCGACGACGTTCTGCTGTCGGTTGCGTCGGTAACCGGCGTCCAGCCTCGCGTCGCTCATCGGATAAACGATTTCCGCGTCATCGAAGAGCTGGTGGCGGCGGGCCACGGCGTGGCTTTGATGCCGCGATACGCGATCACGCATCCCGGAGTGTCGAGGAAACCGGTGGCGGGAGTGCGCGCTGCACGAGTTTATGAATTGGCAACTCGGTTACACGCCAACCGCAGTCCGGCTATCGGAGTCGTGCTCGACGCCTTTCGTGACGTCGCGCGTGCTGTCGGTGAATGAAGGCTGTCGGTGAATGAAGGGCCGTTGGTGAATGAACGGCTGTCGGTGAATGAGCAGCTGTTGGTGAATGAACACAAAACGGGAGCGACACGATTAGTGTCGCTCCCGTTTCGGTAGTGCAATCCTCACGGTTTAGTGAGGGTCGCTTAGTGAGGGCCGGTATCAGGCGAGAGCCTTGGCCTTCAGTGCTGCGAATTCTTCTTCGCTGATGGTGCCGGCGTCGAGAAGCGCCTTTGCATCTGCGATGGACTCGGCCGGGGACTTTCCGGCAACCTCACGGATGTAGCTGTCCTGTGCATTCTTGACCTGCTGAGCAGCCTCCATGGAGCGCTGGGCCATTCCGTCGCTTCGGACGATCAGATAGACGAGCGAGGTGAGCAGCGGAATGAAGAACAGGAAGACGATCCAGATTGCCTTTACCCAGCCGGAAGTCTTGTGATCGCGGAATAGGTCGGTGATGATCGAGAAGAGCAGGATCAGGTACGCGATGAACGCGAAGCTGATGATGATCAGCCAGAGGAAGTCCCAAAAGGAATCCATTGTCGAGCCCCATTTCACAAGTCGGATTTGTCTGAGGTGACTATCTCACGTGCCGGGGTCGGCTGCATCATCCTCGATGGGTGAATCCTGTTTGTTAACTTCGCTAAGCGACTCTTTCGGGACCTATGTCATGCCGAACCGAAAACACGGACCGAAGAACTTCTGTGCCGTGAAAACAACCCTGGTCTCACCCGAAAATCGGGTGAGACCAGGGTTTGTCGAAGAGCCGGGTTCGTATTGCGTGAGTGTCAGCTCGCGCGGTTCACTGCCGAAACCACGGCGCGCAGCGACGCCGTCGTGATTGACGTGGCGATACCCACACCCCAGACGACGGTGCTCTGACCGTCCGGGCCCGTCACGGCGCACTCGACGTAGGCCGCCGCTTGGGCGTCGTCGCCGGCGGACATTGCGTGCTCGGAGTAGTCGAGGACACGAACGTCGAAGTTGACGCTTCCCAGCGCGTCGACGAAGGCAGCGAGCGGGCCGTTACCGGTTCCCGAGATCTCCTGCTCCTTGCCGTTCACCTTGACGATGGCGGTGATGGCGTCGGTGCCGCCGTCCTCCTCGGAGGCGGTGACCTTCTGCTTCATGCGCTCGAGCGGGGTGACGGGGGCGAGGTACTCCTCGTGGAAGACGTCCCACATTTCCTTCGGCGAGACCTCGCCGCCTTCGCCGTCGGTGATCTTCTGGACCGACTGCGAGAACTCGACCTGCAGACGACGCGGCAGCACCAGACCGTGATCGGCCTTCATGATGTACGCGACGCCGCCCTTGCCGGACTGCGAATTCACGCGGATGACGGCCTCGTAGCTGCGGCCGACGTCCTTGGGGTCGATCGGCAGGTAGGGGACCTGCCAGAGAATGTCGTCGACGTCCGAGTCCTGGTTGTCGGCGTCGACCTTCATGGCGTCGAGGCCCTTGTTGATCGCGTCCTGGTGGCTGCCGGAGAACGCGGTGTAGACCAGGTCGCCGCCGTACGGATGACGCTCGTGGACGGGCAGTTGGTTGCAGTACTCGACTGTGCGACGGATCTCGTCGATGTTCGAGAAATCGATCTGCGGGTCGACGCCGCGCGTGAACATGTTCAGCGCGAGGGTGACCAGGCAGACGTTGCCGGTGCGCTCACCGTTGCCGAACAGGCAGCCTTCGATGCGGTCTGCGCCGGCCTGGTAGCCCAGCTCGGCTGCAGCGACGCCGGTGCCGCGGTCGTTGTGGGGGTGCAGCGACAGGATGACCGAATCGCGGCGGGCCAGGTTGCGGTGCATCCACTCGATGGAGTCGGCGTACACGTTGGGTGTCGCCATCTCGACGGTGGCGGGCAGGTTCAGGATGACCGGGTTGGCAGGCGTCGCACCCAGGGTTTCGGTGACGGCGTCACATACTTCCTTGGCGTACTCGAGCTCGGTGCCGGTGTAGGACTCGGGCGAGTATTCCCAGCGCCAGTTGGTGTCCGGGTACTTCTTCGACTCGGCCAGGACCAGTTCGGCGGCGTCGGTGGCGATCTTCTTGATCGTGTCCTTGTCGGCGCGGAACACGACGCGGCGCTGCAGGATCGAGGTGGAGTTGTAGAAGTGCACGATCGCGTTCTCGGCACCTTCGCACGCCTCGAATGTGCGCTTGATCAGTTCAGGACGCGACTGCGTCAGCACCTGGATGGTGACATCGGACGGGATCGCGCCGTCCTCGATGATCTCGCGAACGAAGTCGAAGTCGGTCTGGCTCGCGGACGGGAATCCGACCTCGATCTCCTTGTAGCCCATACGGACCAGGAGATCGAACATGCGACGCTTGCGCGCCGGGCTCATCGGATCGATCAGCGCCTGGTTGCCGTCGCGCAGGTCAACGGCACACCACTGGGGTGCTCGGTCGATGATCTTGTCCGGCCAGGTGCGGTCGGGCAGCGTGACCGTCTCGACCTCTTCGGCGAACGGGCGGTAGCGGAACGTCGGCATCGACGAGTTCTTCTGCGTGTTCCACGCAGGCTGGTCGGAAGGTGCCGGCTTCGTGGGCGGGGTAATGGTGCGAGTGCCGGTGGTGAATGCGTCAGCGGGGGACATTGGTGTGATCTCCAGGATTGTGGACCTGGCCTGATGACCTGTTGGTCAAGACCATGAGTCCGGAAGGCTTGGTCGACCGGCGCACAAAAACCCCGCGGCGGGAGGCCAGTCTGGATCAGACCCCGTCGCGGCAACCAAGAAGGAGTGCGCGCTGCATGCACAGCACTCTACTCCTGGATTTCGCGAGAAATCGGTGGGGTTCGCCCTCATGTCCAATTTGTCGCCGAATTGTGCTGCCGTTTCGGCCTCGAAAATGGTGGACTGTCGTCCATGGATCCCCGAATCGCCGTGGCGAGCACGTACCTCGACGCGCTCCGTAGTCACGATGGCAGTTCCGTACCGCTGGCTCCGGACGCGGTACGTCACGAGGTCGGGTTGAAGACCGGATTTTCGGGGAATCATTTGCGGCGCAGCCTTTCCGGAGGTCCTCAGTATCGCGTGATCCGCGACATTCGTGAGGTGGAGTGGACGGTCGACGGGGACGACCTGACGGCTGACTACCTCCTTGACGCCGGGTTGTTCGGGCGCAACCTGATGACCGTTCGGGTTACCGAGACCTTCCGGATACCCGCTGACGATCACCGCATTCACCACATCACCGCGAAGATTCGACCGGCGCGCGCCAAGCACACGTGATGCGCTCGATCCGCTGGATCGTCTGTTCACTGCTGATCGTTCTCGCTGGTCTCGGTTTTGCCGGCTCGGTGCTCGCGCTGTTCGTCCACACCCAGGTGAACGACACCGACAGCTATGTCGAGTCCGTTGCCCCGCTGGCTGCCGACCCCGCTGTCCAATCGGCGGTCGTTGATCGGCTGACCGAGGAATTGACGCAGCGGTTGGACGAGTTTCCGCAGGTGGTGACGAGACAGGCCGAGAGACTTGTTCGTGAGGCCGCTCAGTCGTTGGTCTCGAGCGACCAGTTTGCGACGCTCTGGACCGCGGCCAACCGTCGAGCGCACGCGCAACTTGCCGCGATGGTGACCGGCCGAGCCGCCGACGGCATAGTTCGGGCCGACGAAAGCGGAACGGTCACCGTCTCCCTCGAACCGGTCATGACGGAACTGAGGACGAACCTGCGCGATCGCGGATTCACCGTGATCGATCGCCTCCCGGCGCTCGATCCGCAGTTCGAGATCCTGCAATCCGACGAGTTGGTGCGGGCCCAGGATTTCTCGAACACTCTCGACCGAGCAGCAGCCTGGTTGCCGTGGGCGTCGGTGGCCTGCGCGATTACGGCCGTCGCAGTTGCACCGGGGCGAATGCGCGCGCTGTCCCTGGTCGGGCTGGCGACGGCGGTGGCGATGATCGCCCTGCTGGTGGCGCTGGCCGTCGTGCGTCGGGTCTATTTACAGAATTCAGACATACCGTCGTCCGAGGCGGCTGTGGCGGTGTACGACGCGCTGGCAGTTTCCCTGGTCAGCAGTATCCGCGTGCTTCTCGCCTGCGGAGTTGCCGTCGCGGTGGTCGGTTACGTTGCCGGTGGTTCGCGTTCTGCGACGTTGATGCGAGCGCGGATCTCGCAACTGATCCCGCGCGGATCTGAGGCGAACAGCAGTACGCATCGGGAAGTCCCAGGACCACCTCGGTAAGCTCGACCTCTGGTATCTGTAAACAATTTCGACCTGGAGGTAGAAACGCGTGGCTCTCGTCGTCCAGAAGTACGGCGGATCCTCGGTGGCAACCGCCGAGCGCATCCGACGAGTCGCTGAACGGATCGTCGAGACCAAGAAGGCCGGCAATGATGTCGTCGTCGTGGTGTCAGCGATGGGCGATACCACCGATGAGCTGCTCGACCTGGCTCAGCAGGTGTGCCCTTCCCCGCCGGCCCGTGAAATGGACATGCTGCTGACCTCGGGTGAGCGCATCTCCAACTCCTTGGTAGCGATGGCAATTCACTCCCTCGGCGCCGAAGCTCGTTCGTTCTCGGGCTCACAAGCCGGAGTCATCACGACCGGCAGCCACGGAAACGCCAAGATCATCGACGTCACGCCGGGCCGTGTTCGCACCGCCCTCGACGAAGGCTCGATCGTTCTGGTCGCCGGATTCCAAGGCGTCAGCCAGGACAGCAAGGACATCACGACGCTCGGACGCGGTGGCTCCGACACCACCGCCGTGGCGTTGGCAGCTGCACTCAACGCTGACGTCTGCGAGATCTACACCGACGTCGACGGCGTCTTCTCCGCCGACCCGCGCATCGTCCCCGACGCTCACCGCCTCGAGACGGTTTCCTTCGAGGAAATGCTCGAACTCGCAGCGTGTGGTGCCAAGGTGCTCATGCTCCGGTGCGTCGAGTACGCCCGTCGTTACAACGTGCCCGTGCACGTCCGTTCGTCATACACCACCAAGCCCGGAACAATCGTGTCCGGATCGATGGAGGACATTCCTGTGGAAGAGGCCCTGATCACCGGAGTCGCGCACGATCGCGGCGAAGCCAAGATCACCGTTGTCGGATTGCCGGACACACCGGGACATGCTGCCAAGGTGTTCCGCGCTGTCTCCGATGCCGAGATCAACATCGACATGGTGCTGCAGAACATCTCCAAGGTGGAGACCAACAAGACGGACATCACCTTCACGCTGCCGACCGCCGACGGCCCCCGCGCCGTCGAGATCCTGACCAAGCGTCAGGAAGACATCGGCTTCACGCAGATCTTGTTCGACGACCACATCGGCAAGGTTTCCCTGGTCGGCGCCGGAATGCGGAGCCACCCGGGCGTCACGGCCACGTTCTGTGAGGCGCTGGCCAAGGCCGACATCAACATCGATCTCATCTCGACCTCCGAAATCCGCATCTCCGTGCTGGTCAAGGACACCGAACTCGACGACGCCGTGCGCGTTATCCACGCCGCTTTCGGTCTCGGCGGCGACGAAGAAGCTGTAGTACACGCAGGAACAGGACGGTAATTTCTGATGACAACAATCGCTGTTGTCGGTGCGACCGGTCAGGTCGGCATCGTCATGCGCACTCTGCTCGAAGAACGTAACTTCCCCGCGGACAAGGTGCGGTTCTTTGCATCGGCACGCTCCGCCGGTAAGAAGCTGACGTTCCGCGGCGAAGAGATCGTTGTCGAGGATGCCGAAGCAACGTCCGACGAGAATCTGAAGGGCATCGACATCGCCCTCTTCTCCGCCGGTGCGACGCTGTCTCGTGCGCAGGCTCCGCGCTTTGCCGCGGCCGGTGCGACGGTTGTCGACAACTCTTCCGCATGGCGCAAGGATCCCGAGGTTCCCCTCGTGGTCAGCGAGGTCAACCCGCAGGACACGAAGAACCTGGTCAAGGGCATCATCGCGAACCCCAACTGCACCACCATGGCAGCGATGCCGGTGCTCAAGGTTCTGCACGACGAAGCCGGTCTGCAGCGTCTGATCGTTTCCAGCTACCAGGCTGTGTCCGGTAGCGGAATCGCCGGCGTCGAGGAACTCCTCGGCCAGGTGCGCGCCGTTGTCGGTGACGCCGAGAAGTTGGTTCACGACGGCAGCGCCGTCGACTTCCCGGCCCCGAACAACTACGTCGCCCCCATCGCGTTCAACGTCCTGCCGCTGGCAGGTTCGCTGGTCGACGACGGAAGCGGCGAGACCGACGAGGATCAGAAGCTCCGTAACGAGAGCCGCAAGATCCTCGGACTTCCTGATCTGCTGGTTTCGGGCACATGCGTGCGCGTTCCCGTCGTGACCGGACACTCGCTCGCGATCAACGCAGAGTTCGCGAACCCGCTCTCGGTCGCTCGTGCGAAGGAAATCCTCGCCGACGCTCCCGGAGTGGAGTTGGTCGAGGTTCCGACGCCGCTGGCCGCTGCCGGCGGCAACGCGTCGCTGGTCGGTCGTATCCGTCAGGATCCGGGTGTCCCGGAGGGACGCGGACTCGCGCTCTTCGTTTCGGGTGACAACCTCCGTAAGGGTGCCGCTCTCAACACGATTCAGATTGCCGAGCTGTTGGTCGGCTAGATCTTTCGTTCGGTACCGGCCCCGCACCTAGGTGTGGGGCCGGTGTCGTTTCAGCAGGAACTCTAGTCGAGTTCGGAAATGGCGACCAGGCCGCCGAGGTACTCGGCATCCGAATACGCTTTGGCGAGAAGCACTCCGAGTTCACCAAGAGCTTCGTTGTCGCTGCCGTACGCAACAAACATGCCCGCTTCGGGATCGGTGCCGAAGCGGCCCTCCAGATGCGGTGCATCGCGGCCTACCACTGCGTGGGCGACCGACGCCCAGTCGTAGCCGGAGCCTTCGAAACCCTCTACCTGCTCGAATACCGCTGCTACCTTGCCGAAATGCTGGTCGGTGAGCATCAGTGACCAGTTGCCCGGAGACGTTTCGAAAAGCTGTAGCGGTTCGATCGATGGTGATGTCATGCGTGTATTGAAGCAGATCCGACCGACAGGTTTCAGTCGGCAGCTAACTTCCGACCGATTGGGCGAGGGCCACGGCAAAACTGGAAAGTCTTTCTCGGGTATAGGTTTCGGGGTCGCTGACGGCCAGTCGTCCGAGCATTTCGGCAAACGACATCATGGTGTGTGCGAGGAGAACCGGATCAAGGCCTTCGAGCTTCGGTTCGAGGGCAATCCCGGCACGCGCCAGTTCTTCGGCGCGGGCGAAGACAGCTCCGCGAGAGAGCTTCAGCAAGCCGTGATACTCGCTGGGGGCGTTCTCGACAGACGTCAGAATCAGGCGCCAGCGCGTCGGGTTCTCCAGTACGGCGTCGACGAAGGCGCCAACGGTTCCGGTGTATGACGCCGCTGGGCCGAGTTCGCTCAGATCCGTCGGCATGGTTTCGAGCACCTGAGCGATGGCTCGCTCGTGCTCGCGGCGCAGGAGTGCAGCGACGAGATCGGTCCTGGTATCGAAAATTGTGTAGAGGACGGGCTTGCCGACGCCGGCTTCGGCGGCGACGGATTCCATGCTGAGGTTGTGCAGGCCTACGCGGCCGGTGACCTCGAATGCTGCGTCGAGCAGTTGTTCGCGTCGTTGCTCGGGCGCCATGCGAGGGGCGTATTTGCGTCGCGGTGTATCCGTTGCGTCAGTTTGTGACCTGGTCATCGTGTGCCTCACCTCCGCTCCCACCCTAATCTGCCTGCCAATTCTTCGTGAATCATACGCAACCGTTGTATTCGTCGTCATCAATTGTTACGGTGGCGTTGTATTCGAAGAGGCGGTCAGTGAGGCGCCTCTGCCGAGATCTCTAGGAGACCAACCGCGATGACAGCGTCGACCTCTTTAGTGCCGAATGATCTGTTGCTCCATCCCTCCACTTACGATCGGCCGGAATTCGACGCGACCACGCGGAGACTGCTGGGCGCGACCGTCGACTGGTTCGAGGCGCGTGGAAAGAATCGACTTCTGGCCGACTATCACGACAAGACCTTTTACTCCGACTTCCTCGACTTCGCGGCAAAGGAAGGCCTGTTCGCGACTTTCCTGACCCCCGCCCGCGACAGCGGCGGTGACTCCGACAAGCGCTGGGATACCAGCCGTATCGCCGCGCTGTCCGAGATCCTCGGCTTCTACGGACTCAACTACTGGTACCCGTGGCAGGTGACCATTCTCGGCCTGGGGCCGGTGTGGCAGAGTGACAACGAGAAGGCAAGGGCGCGAGCAGCTTCCGCTTTGGCTTCCGGAGGCGTTGCGGCATTCGGATTGTCCGAGAAAGAGCACGGCGCCGACGTCTACTCCACCGACATGGTCTTGACGCCGAACGGCAGCGGCGGGTACCTGGCCAGCGGTTCGAAGTACTACATCGGAAATGGCAACTGCGCCAACACGGTCTCTGTCTTCGGTCGCGTCGACGGAGTGGAGGGCGCCGATCAGTACGTCTTCTTCTACGCCGACTCGGACCATCCGGCATTTACCGTGGTGAAGAACATCGTTCCGGCCCAGATGTACGTAGCGGAGTTCTCACTCGCCGAATATCCCGTTGCGGCAGAGGATATCCTGCATACCGGCGAGGCAGCATTCAGTGCCGCACTCAACACCGTGAACATCGGAAAATTCAACCTGTGCTTCGGCGGAATCGGTATGTCGACTCATGCCTTGTACGAGACGATTACCCACGCGCACAATCGAATCCTGTTTGGCAATCCCGTCACGGCGTTCCCACACGTACGACGTGAATTCGTCGACGCGTACGCGCGCCTGCTGGCGATGAGGCTCTTCTCGGATCGTGCGGTGGACTACTTCCGCACCGCATCGCCCGAGGATCGCCGCTACCTCTTGTTCAATCCCGTCACCAAGATGAAGGTGACAACCGAGGCACAGAAGGTGATCGGACTGCTCTCCGACATCGCTGCGGCAAAGGGCTTCGAGAAGGACAGCTACCTCGCGGTGGCCAAGATGGATGTCGACGGGCTGCCCAAGCTCGAGGGGACCGTCGCCGTCAATCTCGCCCTGATCGCCAAGTTCATGCCGGCGTACCTCTTTGCCCCCGAGTCATTTCCGGCGATTCCGACGCGTAACGACGCAGCCGACGACGAGTTCCTGTTCCGTCAGGGCCCGGCACGGGGGTTGTCCAAGGTTCGATTCGACGACTGGCGAGCGGTGTACGCGAAGTTTGCGGATGTTCCCAACGTCGCACTGTTCGTGGAGCAGGCCGAAGCTCTCGTGACCCTCCTTGCCGAAGCTGCACCGGATGCGGCGCAGCAGGTCGACTTGGACTTCGGCCTGGCGATCACCGAACTCTTCACCCTCGTCGTCTACGGCCAGTTGATCCTCGAACAAGCCGAGATCTTGGGATTGGACGAGGGACAGCGGAGCGATGGGGTGCTGGATCAGATCTTCGACGTCCTGGTCCGCGACTTCAGTGCTGCAGCGGTGGAGTTGCACGGAAAACCCAGCGCCAGTGAAGATCAGCAGCGGTTGGCTCTCGCATCTATTCGGCGCCCCAAATTCGCAGCCGAGCGATTCGAGTACGTCTGGCAGCAAGTAGTCGCCTTGTCTGGTGCCTACGAAATGAACTGTGCAGGGTCAACGAACGGGGAGGAATGAAATGTCTGAACTGACGATGAATCGACCGCGTGAGGATTACGGCTTCTTCGGCCCAGGATCACCCAGTTGGAAGATCTGGGCGGCTCCGACAGCATTGATCGGTTTCCAGCGGTCAGTGGTGCTCGAGCACTTCGACCCCTTCCTTGCTGCCGCGGTGGCAGATATGAGCGGGATCTACAGCGATCCCGCCGGGCGACTCGACCGAACCTTGGCGTACTTCCTGACCGTCGCCACTGCCGACGGGCGGACGGCACTGGCGTTGTCCGACCATCTCATGACGGTTCACGCTCAGGCCACGGGTATCGAACCGATCACCGGAACTCGTTACAGTGCAAACAATCCGGCGTCACAACTGTGGATCCACGTGACCGGTTGGCATTCGGTGCTCAAGTGCTACGAGATGTACGGGCCGGGCCCACTCTCCGCCGTCGAAGAGCAGCGGTACTGGGAAGAATGCGTGATCGCTGCCGAACTGCAGACATGCAAAGCGTCCGACGTTCCGCGCTCGCGAGACGAGGTACGGGAGTACTTCGCTGAAGTCAGGCCCAGATTGTGTACCTCCGAGCGTGCCAACCGGGCGATGCACTACTTGTTGAGAACGCCAAGGGCGCAGGGGAAGACGAAGTTCGCGGCGTTCAGCCGATTGGTCGCGCCGGCCACTATTGCAACATTGCCGGGCTGGATGCGAACCATGGGCGGCTTCGATCAACCCGCTTTGTTGGACAGGGCAATTGCGCCCGCGGTGCGAACTGCGGTCCGGGTCGGCAGTTCACCGAAGAACATGACCACTGCTCTGAAGGTCATCGCGCCGATGACTGGCAAGGTGTTGGAGCGCCACCTGCGTGACGAGCAACCCCTCGACCCGAGAGTTGTCACCCCGGCGGAGATTCGGGAGCGATTCCCACGCGCCACCAAAGTTCCGCAGGCGGTCTGACGGAATTCACGGCTTTCGGCACCGCATCGAGATCTGCTCGATGCGGTGCTGGCACGTGTTCTGTTGTGCCTGAGGAGTACTACCTCAGGTTTTGAATGTGGTGTTCGCCGGCCGCGGGTGCTGCTGCGGGTCGATCGAGGGTGGTGGGATGAACCACGGTTTGTTGTCGACGCCGATGCGGATCACCCACTTCCCGAGGAACCCGGCTTTGCGGTGCATCAACCGATGATGTGAACGGCACAGCAGGACAAGGTTGTTCATCACCGTGGGGCCACCGTTGGCCCAGTGCCGGATGTGGTGCGCGTCGGTCCACGCGGGCACACACGTGCAGCCCGGGAAAGCGCAGCCTTTGTCTCTCGCGATCAACGCCACTCGCTGCTCGGCGGACACCAACCGTTTCCCGGGTTTCGCATCCAACGGCGCGCCGTGACCGTCGAGCAGCACCGTGGACAGGAAACAATCACACCCGAGAAGCCTTGTCTGCGAGACGGACAGTGGTCCGAGCCACGGCATATGTCCGACATCAAGATCCGACACAGCCACTCCACTTCACCACCAGGAGCAGCGGATGTTGCGGCGCAGTCCCGATGCTCCGCGAGATCACGTGCGTTGATGTGCACGTTCACGTGCGGACGCTGACCACCATCGGTGCCGGTTTTGGCGCAGTCCAGATAGCGGCGGATCAGTTCGGTGAACCCGTCCGCGGTCCGCTTCGCCGCCGACCGGGAATCCGGGGTTCCATCGGGTGCCGGGGTGGGCATCGTCAGATTCGACAGGGCCGATAGCAGCATTTCACCGGTGAGAGCATCGAAATCACCGCGCACCACCACTCGACCGTTCAGTGTCGATGCGATCCGCAACTCGTTGCGGTCGATGTCTTCGGCGGGTGGAATCTCATCGGATTCGAAGATTCGCTCCAAGGTCGCGATAACACTCCGGACTTTCGTGGTCGTCGACTCCACGCCCGACGCAGCAGCCAACAACAAATCGATGCACTTCGGTAGCGCTTCCTCCGGCATCCCCTTCGGTGGTGATTCGCAGAACGCCACGATCAACACGGCATGCTCGAACGAGCAGTCCCCGACATCGAACCGAGCAGCCACCGCGGGAAACGGCCGTAGCGCTGCACCGAGGGCGGCGATCTTCTTCCCGTCCCGGATCTGCAGCATCGTGTTCGCCGCCAACCAGGACCCCACTCCGCGGCTGGCAATCACCTGATCATCCGGGCGCATTGAGAGTTCGTCGACCACCGCCACCCGAACAGCCTCGAGACGAAGAATCTCCGCGCTCGCCGACACCGCAGCAGCACGCAACTCAGAAGCAGGCAACCGCCACAGGCGTCCGCGCAACCCCACCGCAGAACCCGACACCACATCCGACAACAGAACACTCATTGAATCCCCCGATCCCCTACACACAAGAATACTCGAACATGCGTTCGAGTCAAGAGTGTTTTCGAATCCTCGATTCGATCCCGTCAAGGAGGATCTGTAGGCCCTGAGTAAATGACTCTTCGGTTTCTCGTTCGAGATAGAAGTCGCCGCCCGGTATCGGTGGTGCCTCCCGACCCAACTGCACCGTGTGGGGGAAGTCGTCCGCGAAATCCGGTGCAGCATCGGCCAGTGCAGCAGAAGACTCTGCCCACCAATGAGATTCGGAATCTCCGATGGTCGAGGCGCTCCGGATCTCAGCTAAGGTCCGCGCGGACCCCCGGATGAAATGGAAAAGCATGCTCACCGATCTGCGGATGGTCGGAGCATCGAGACCCGTGGAGTAGAGAATGGACAGGAGTGATTCGAGTCCTGCCTGCTCGTGCGGACCCAGGACGGGGCGCGCCAACGAGACATCCAATGTCCACGGATGGCGTGTATGTAGGGCGAAGAGTGCGGCGGCCCAGTCGGACAGTGCCATGCGCCAGTCGCCGGTGTCTGCGATCGGCGGTAGCTCGGCATGCACCCGGTCGTACATCAGGTCCAGTAGTTCGTCCTTTCCCGGTATGTAGGTGTACAGAGACATCGCAGTGCGGCCGAGGTGGTCGCCGATCATGCGCATCGACAACGGTGTCGTGGGGTTGGCGTCGGCGACTTCGATCGCGGCGTCAACGACTGAGTCCGTGGACAGCGCGGGCTTCGGTCCTCGGCGGCCGGAAGGCGTCTCGGGTTGACGCCACAGAAGTGAAATCGTGCGTGCGATATCGCGTCGGCCTGCCTGTTTGTTCATCTTGTCGCTTTCGTGGAGTCGCGCTATTCTTAATTACTTTACAGTGTAAAGATTTGGGAGTGGGCATGGTTGAGGCAAGACTTCACGACGGGACAACTATCGATGTCGAGGTTCTCGGACATGGCCCCGCCGTGCTGATGCCCGTGAATCCGATTTCGGCTACCGGCATCAAGGCTGACGAACTGCGCGCCTGGGGCGTTGACCCCTCGCTCGGTCGAACGTTCATGGAAGGGTTGGCGTCGAACTTCACTGTGGTTGCCTTCGACTACGAAGGGCACCGGATGGCGTCGCCCGCTCCGGACACGCTCACTCCCGACAACATCACGTCCGACATTCTGGCTGTGGCGAATTCGGCTGGGATCGACCAGTTCGCCTACTACGGATACTCCTGGCTGGCTCTGTGCGGATTGCAGTTGGCGCTGCGCACCGATCGTCTGACCGCACTGGTCATGGGTGGTTTCCCGCCGGTGGATGGGCCGTACAAGGCGATGCTCCAGGTTACCGAAGCTACACACCGCATGACGAGTGAACCGCCCCAGCGCACATCGCAGCCCACGGCATCATCAGACGAGTTCGATTGGAACTCCATCGACATTGCGTTGACCGGAGCGCAGACCCGGCAGTTCGTGACGCTGTACCGCGCACTTGGTGAATTCGACGATCGAACGATTCAAGGGCGCATCTTTTGTCCGCGAATGTGTTTCGTCGGTTCGCAAGACGTCATCGAATACGGTGACCGGTGGGGTGGGGTACGGGTCGCGCCGGCCGATCTCGACCTCGACGCCGCTCGGTCGGCAGGGTGGGATATCGAGGTACTCGACGGTCTGGATCACACGCAGGCAATGCAACCGGCTCATGTTCTACCCATTCTCAAACCTTGGTTGGAGAAGGTGGTCGGTGTTTGACCGTGCGAGCACACGGGTAACCCGCTCCGGATGCCGTCAGCGTGAGGGGGCCGTGAGTGGACGAGTCACACAAGATCCGTCGACGATCGTTTGTTCAAGGGCTTGGCTTGCTGGCCGGTCTGAGTGCATTGTCCGCTGGATCAGCGACAGCTCGACCCCCTGACATCGATCCGCTACGCCCATTCCAACTTCCGTCACCCCGGCTGGAACCGTTTCGGGAGACCCTTCCTGTCCTGCCGGGCATTTCGGGTGGCAACCTGGAGCTTCGCGCGGCTTCGTCGGTGCACCGTTTCCATCCGGACCTACCGTCGTCGCCGTCGCTGGGTTACGGCGGAATGGATTATCTGGGCCCCACCATCGAAGCTCACGTCGATCAGCTCGTCACAGTCCGATATGCCAATGACATTTCTGCGTATCCGCTTGCCGCGGATGTCGATCCGGGTCTGCACGGCGTCAGCGACCTCGACCGCACACAGGTCCCCACCTCGCTTCACCTGCACGGAGGAGTTACTGCACCACAGTTCGACGGACATCCGGAGTTGATCCAGCGTCCGGGCGAAGGTTTGGTCCACGAATACACGAATGGTCGTGCCGCCGGCAATCTCTGGTACCACGATCACGCCATGGGAATGACGCGCCTCAACGTCTACGCCGGATTGGTCGGGATGTATTTTCTCCGTGACGACGTTGACACGGGCGCCGCCGGGAATTCTCTCGGCCTGCCGACCGGTGAGTTCGAACTCCCGATGATTCTGCAGGACAAGGTATTCACTTCCGACGGTCAGCAGAGTGTCCGTTCCACGTGGCTCACTCCGCAAGGTTCATGGGATCCGGCGACC
This sequence comes from Rhodococcus sp. FW305-130, assembly GCF_058788335.1. Lineage (NCBI taxonomy): Bacteria > Bacillati > Actinomycetota > Actinomycetes > Mycobacteriales > Nocardiaceae > Rhodococcus > Rhodococcus sp. FW305-130. The sequence goes on from NZ_JBYTAP010000004.1 coordinate 578,785, forward strand.
CCCGGTGACGTTGGCGTGGTGAACGGCGTCGTGTGGCCGAAATTGGAGGTTGCCCGCGGCCTGTATCGATTGCGACTGCTCAACGCCGCAACCTATTCGGTGTGGAATCTGCATTTCGCAAATCGTATGCGGTTCTGGGTGATCGGGTCCGAAGGCGGTTTACTGGCCGCTCCGGCGCCGACGGATCACGTCCGGTTGAGTCCGGGTGAACGCGCTGATCTGCTGGTCGACTTCAGTATGCTCGAGCCGGGCACAACGGTGGAATTGCGCAACGACGAACCGGTACCCCTTGCGGTGGCTCAACGCGGCACGCAGGTGATGCCGGTGTTCTGTCGGTTCGACGTGGGCAGCGCAAAGGGATTCACCGGCTCGATCCCGCAGCAGCTGAATTCCGTTGCCGCCGAACCGGCGTCCCCGGATGTGGTGCGAAATCTCACGATCATGCAGCTGTCGCGTCCGTCGGATTACCCGTCGATCACTATGTCGCTCAACAATTTGAGGTTCACCGATTCGGATATCGAACTGCCACGTCAGGGGGCCGTCGAGCAATGGAATCTGATCAACATCACCACGGAACCACATCCGATTCATCTGCACCTGGTGGCGTTCCGCGTTGTGGGACGCCAGAGCCTCGACACTGCAGCACTGATGCAGCGGTATCCGGTGCCTGACTTGGGGGTCCGGTGGACGCCGTCGGCGGAGGAATTCGTGACCTCTTCGCTGCGGCCTCCCGAAGTGTGGGAAACGGGGGAGAAGGACACGGTCATCGTGGATGCCAACTCGATCACCCGCGTGATCGTGCGCTTTCCGACGGCCGACGAGTTGGGCTTCGATCCGGATGCAACTTTCGCGAGAGGTTCCATGGCAGATCACTCGGCGCACGGAGAAGCTGGCATGGGGGACTTGCAGGGGTACGTCTGGCACTGCCACATGCTCGATCACGAAGACCACGACATGATGTTGCGATACCGGGTGGTGACGTAGCCTTCAAAGGGAGAAAAGTTCCCAGAGGAGGCAGCTGTGTCGGAAGGTGCGCCCACCGGGCCCCTGGACGGATATCGGGTGATTGAACTCGGAACCTTGATCGCCGGGCCCTTCGCCGGGAAATTGCTCGGCGACATGGGAGCCGACGTGATCAAGATCGAATCACCGGACCGTCCAGACCCGCTTCGTACCTGGGGTCAGGCAGAGCAGGACGGTCATCGATTCTTCTGGACGGTTCACGCCCGCAACAAGCGGTGTGTGACGTTGGACCTTCGCGTCGACGCGGGCCGCGACCTGTTTCTGAATCTGATCGAACATGCCGACGTGGTGGTCGAGAACTTCCGGCCGGGCACCCTCGAGAAGTGGGGTCTGGGATTCGACGTGCTCAGCGCGCGCAATCCGAAGTTGGTGTTGGCCAGGGTATCCGGCTACGGGCAGAGCGGACCGCAAGCCAAGAGCGCCGGCTACGCCTCGGTTGCCGAAGCAGTCAGCGGATTTCGGCATCTGAACGGTTATCCAGGGCAGGCACCTCCGCGTATTGCCCTTTCACTCGGAGATTCTCTCGGTGGGATGTTCGCCGTTCAGGGAGTGCTGGCGGCGTTGCTCTCGCGAGAGCGGACCGGCCGTGGTCAGGTGGTCGACGTCGCCCTCACGGAATCCTGTCTGGCGGTGCAGGAATCCACGATCCCGGACTACGATCGGGGCGGGATCATCCGGCAGCCCTCGGGAACGAGGTTGGAGGGTATCGCGCCGTCCAACATCTACCAGACCTCTGAAGGAAACTGGGTGGTGATCGCGGCCAATCAGGACACGCTCTTCGTGCGTCTGTGCACCATCATGGGTCGACCGGAACTAGCGCAAGACGACCGATTCTCCAATCATGTTGCGCGTGGCAAACATCAGGACGAGCTCGACGAATTGATCAGCGCCTGGGTTGCGCTCCAAGATCCCACCAGTCTCGTGGAACGTCTCACCGAAGTGGGAGTTGTTGCCGGGCCGATCAATACGGTTGAAGATGTGGTCAAGGATCCGCAGCTGATCGAACGGGGGATGCTCGTCGACCACTACGACGAGCGGATCGGGGAAAACGTCCTCGGCCTGGGCGTCGTGCCTACATTCAGTGAGACACCCGGATCCGTGCGCAACGCGGGAGCAGCGTCGCCGGGGTACGACAACGCTTCGGTCTGGGGTGGGCTCCTCGGACTCTCGGGCGACGAGCAGACAGAACTGAAGAAGAAGGGCGTGATCTGACGTGTCGGTACCTGAAGCAGGTGTTCCCGCGGTCAGCATTCGTGAAGTCGGGCCACGGGATGGGTTGCAGATCGAAGACCCGGTCTCGCTGGCGGAGAAACTTCGTCTTGTCGAAGCGCTGGCTGCGACAGGTGTTTCGCGCATCGAGGCGACGTCGTTCGTGTCACCGCGTGCGGTGCCGGCACTGGCCGACGCGGAGTTGTTGGCCGCAGAGTTGCACCAGTGGCCAGGCATCGAGTTCTCGGCATTGGTCGCCGGAATCGGTGGAGCGAAACGGGCCGTTGCTGCAGGAATGAAAACCGTCGAATATGTGGTGTCGGCATCGAATAGCCACAGCGAGGCCAATGCTCGGTCGACGACGGAGCAAGCGACCGAACGTATCGGAGAGGTCGTCCGGATCGTCCACGAGGCTGGTGGACGGGTGGAGGTCATCGTGGCCACAGCCTGGGACTGTCCGTTCGACGGTCCAACCGATCCGGACCGTGTTCTGCGGATTGCGGAGCAGGCCAAAGAGTTCGGCGCTGATCAGTTCTCGATCGCGGATACCATCGGCACTGCCACACCGGGACGCGTCGGACGGTTGATCGACGCTGTCGGCGAAAGAGTGGGTGACTTCGGCTTGGGTGTGCACTTCCACAACACGCGTGGCGCTGGTCTTGCCAGTGCGTTGGCGGCTGTGCAGCACGGAGTTCGAAACCTGGATGCGTCCACCGGTGGCCTGGGCGGTTGCCCGTTTGCTCCTGGTGCCAGTGGCAATATCGCGACTGAGGAACTGGTCTACATGCTCGAAGACATGGGCATTGCGACAGGTATCAACCTGGATGCGAGCATTCGTGCCGCTGCCGTTGCAGAGGAGATAGTGGGCCATACGGTTCCCAGTAATCTTCTCCGCGCCGGCGATCGGAAGCGATAGGGACCTTTACTCTTCTCGGTTGGGTGATGCCAGCTGCAGTTTGACCAGCTGCTCGTGTGCCGCCGGCGGCCAACCGATGCGCTGTTTCTCCAGATACCATGCACCGGCGGCACATGCGATCGCGAGGACGATCCAGATCGCTACGCTTCCGATCTGAGAGCCCAGGTCGCTCGATGAGGATACTTCGCCCGTGCTGTAGTCGTATTCCGTTGTCGTGGTGATTCCCTCGACTGCGAAGGTCCACAGAATCGGAAGGGCACACAGTGCGGCAAGGGCGCGTGCAACATGTGCTGGACGCAGTTCGAAGATCATTCATTTCTCCTGGTGATCGACGCGGTGAATCTCACTCTCCTCGAAAGCTATTCGGGATAGACGGCGCTGTCTGTAGTCGGATCGACGGACATGGACGAGGCGCCGAGTTCCCTCTGATCTCCCTGCCGTAACAGCTGCATTCCGTTGTGATCGAACTCGATTCGTCGAACGTCTTCAGTGTCGACCAGCATCGTGGCCATAGCGGTGCGCCGAGGTGGAAGGATCCGAATGGTCACTTTGCCTCGCGTGATCGCGGTGAGTTCCCGGACGATGCTCGCGTGGATTCGGTCGCGCACGGCGGGGTCAGCACCATCCATTCCGTGGTCGTCGAGCAGGACTACCTCGACGCCGCGGTTTCGAGTGGCATGCACAGCATCGATGACATCTGTCTGTTGTAAGCCAGGCGCCCTCAGCGAATCTCGGAGTTGCGCCTCGAGGAGTTCGCATTCTTGCCGCTCGGCGGTTGTCAGCGGAATCCCCGGAAGCGACCCGTTCGAGGAGTGGGCGCGCAAGTAGATCGAGCCTGTCGAGTTGCGCGTCGCGTTCCTCGAGAATCGCAGCGCTAGCGGATGCGGAGGCAATTCGTTGGGTGGACTGCTCCCGAAGTTCGTAGATAACCCTGGCTTGAGGACGGATGGTGTACGCGAAGAAGGTCGACATCAGAACAGGGCCCGCGTTGATGACCGTCAACGACACTCCGTACATGGCCCCCTGGCCGGTAGTGGAGGACCAGATGGCGGTCACCAACACCATGAGCCCAAGCCCGAGCCACGCGAGTGCTGTACGCCCACGAACGCACATGAAGGTGAAAACGGCCGTAGACATCCCGAACATCCACAATTGAGTCATGTCGTTGACGGGCACTGGAACCACTGACAACACAAGGCCACTCGTGACGGCGCCAGTCAGAGACACCAGAACGCTCTGCCCCAGCGGCATCGGGTCGCCTCGGCTCAGAACGAGTGTAAAAGCCGCAGTTGAGCACACGATAATTGCCAAGACCATCGGCCAGACTGCGCGGACGTCGGAGGAGGTGTACGCGACCGAGATCACGCAGGTGAGCGCGAAGCATGCAGCCATGAATCGAGCAGCACGGCTGTGCATACCGAGGAGATCGCGGACATCTCGTCCGTCCGGTCTGGTCATGTCATCACCGCTGCGGGCAAGCTCAGGGTCAGAGTCACCGAAGTGCCGCGGCCGGGTGACGATCGAATGGTTGCCGATCCGCCGTCGAGTTGGCGCATTCTGCCGCGGATGCTGACAGTGATTCCGAGGCGATGCGTCTCGACGGAGCTCGGATCGAAGCCGACGCCGTCGTCCGCGACGACTACTTCGAGGTGGGTGGTGGTTGCCGTGACCGTGACCGAACGCCGTGCACTGCTTCCGGCGTGCTTGACGCTGTTGCGCAGCGCCTCGGCCATCGCACCGGCCATCGCACGAATCGAGTCGGGCGCGTATCCGCTCGGATCGGACCCGACTGAGAGGGCGGTCTCGAACGTGATTTTTTCGTCTACTTCCGAAGCGGCTGAACGCAACTGAGCGAGGATTCCGTCGAAGTCGAAACTCGTCTCGTGATCGGTTCCGGAGCGGAGTTCGTCAAGCCTCTCGACAGTCCTTCGTGCCTGAGCGATGACCGAGGGATCGGCATCGTTTCTCGAAGCAGCGAGCAGGGTGGACATCACGGTGTCGTGGATGAGTGCGTCGAATCTCTCGCGTTCGACGGACTTGGCCTCGGCCGCTGCGGCGCCTGCCGCAGCGGCATGAGTGGTGGCGATAGTTGCATCCAGCACGCGACCGGTGCGCAAGGCCATGACGGCCGCTGCGACGAATACCGCGCAAAATGTCCAGGCGAAGGCGAGGTCGGGAACAAGCAGGTGCGTCGTGGGACTCGTCCGGATTATGTGATTGGTCAACTGTGCGAGTGTTGCCGCCACGAAAAGGTGCACGACGGCAGCGGCCGGTCGCCAAGCCGCAGCTGCCGCAAGGCTGGCGACGCCGGGGAAATTGGAAATCCACAAGGTGAAATCCGTGACGTGCTCACCATTCCAGGCCGGCCACCACAGGAGGATGACCACGACGTAGAGGAGCGCATTTGCACTCGCGGCTCGTTTCACCCACCGGGTGTCTGCGTGAAACGTCGATGCTCCCAATACCAGTCCGCTACCGAAAGTTGCGACCACTGCCAGCGGGGTCCACCAAGACGCGGACATCGCAGTGGCTTCGGCAATGGCAGGGGCGAGCAATATCAGATAGCAGACATAGCCTGCGCCGATGAAACGGCCGAAGAGCCTGAGAATTTCGTCAGAAGCAGTGGCTGTTTTGTCGAAAGCAACTTTGTCGATCAGAGTTCGTCGATCGTCACTATCTGATCTTGTATCGCTCGCACGAGTAGTTCGCATTTCGTCGGTGCGTTCCTTCCAACGTCGGCATACTTCTCGCGAATCCGGGACAGGTGGGTTCCCACCGTTCCCACGCTTATGTAGAGGTTTTGAGCGACGCGTGATTTCGAATCACTCAGTAGCCATTCCCTGAGAACCTCGACTTCGCGCTCCGAAAGGTGCGGTCCGACAGGGTCTTGTGTCATGCAGTTTTCCACAGTGACGGTCATGAGTTTCGTCTTTCTTTCGTCTAGCGGAATGACAGACTCCCCGACAGCGCCGTCTTCTTACCAGGTGAATGTAAGTCGAAGTTGGCCATTTTTCCCAGACATCAATTCCTCTGCCCATATATTCAGGGGCAGCCTTAGCGAAAGCAATCGTTACCGAACTTTTTCATTACTGAAGGTCATTGTTAGTCAAGGTCAGATTTCTACCGAGATTTCTGCGTTCCGGAATCGGTAGCACCCCGTCCTCGACCGCGCGTTTGTACAGATCTGTCTTTGTGGGGGCCGGCCGTCCGGCAGCCGCATATTTCTGCCTGATGCGTTGGAGGTAATCGTTGACCGTCTGCGGCGCCAAACCGGTGAGTCGCGCAACGCGATCTGCCTTCTCTCCGGATGCGTAAAGTTCGAGGACCTCGAGTTGTCGAGGGCTCAGACCCACCTCGTCGAGACCTGGATCCCCGTCGATGGCGGCGGCCCACTCTGTCGTCACAACCTGCCTTCCCGACGCGGCGGCGCGTATTGCATCAATCACGACGGCAGTCGGTTCGGACTTGCGCACAACGCCCAGTACGCCGGCACGGGCGGCCGAGCGAACGAGGAACGGGTTTTCCGCCCCGGTGAAGATCAATGTCTCGAGCCCCGCGGCCCGCAGTTCCTCGACGTTGCTCTTGGGCGATGAACCGTCGGCCAGTCGGAGGTCGAGAATTGCCAGATCCAAGCTGACGTTCTGAGCGAGCATCTCGGACACAGTGGTCGCGATGCACACCAACTCGATATCTGGCTCGTCCTTCAGCATCACGGACAAGCCGATAGCCACCGACTCGTGGTCTTCCACCAGTCCGACACGGCGGTGTGGAAATGCAGTTTGCTCTGGCATAGCGATTGTTTCCCTCCGCTCGATGCGAGGACGTTATCAGGCAGAGCTGACTGATCGGTATGTTACGTATCAAGATTTGAAGTCAGCCTGGACTGTTTTACGTTTCGGCTCTACAGTTGTCTTGTGACCGAGACCACTTCCGATGCGAAAGTAAGCCGTACGCAGGCCGAACGAACTGCCGCGATGCGTGGGCGCCTGCTCGACGCCGCTGTCGAATCGCTTGTCGAACTGGGCTACGCCCGGACCAGCACCCAGGAGATCGCCCGCCGCGCAGGGGTCTCGCGAGGTACGCAACTGCATCATTTTCCGACCAAGGAATCGCTGGTCGTTGCGGCCGTCGAGTATCTGGTCGACAAGCGACTGGAAGAAATCCTCACCGCTGAAGTGGATCGCGGCCGAGGTCTCGAGGTCCTGGCGGACGCGTTCTCCGGGCCACTGTTCTACGCCGCCCTCGAATTGTGGGTCGCGGCGCGAACCGATCCTGTTCTGCATGCGGCGACGGTGCCCCTCGAACGCAAGGTCAGTGAGGCACTCGAGTTCGGTAGCGCCGAGTTGTTCGGCGATCGATTCGATTCCGAGTCGGTCGAACTCACTATCGAACTCGTCCGCGGTCTTGCAGTCTCAGCCCTTTTCCGTACACCCGAAGCCGACGACGCGCTCAGAGCGCGACTGTTGCCGGCCTGGCAATCCCGAGTGGAGAAGAAGTGAAGCTTCCCGAACATGTCGAAACATTGATCGTCGGTGCCGGATTCGCCGGTATGGGCTTGGCGGCCAGAATGCTTCGTGACAACCGAACGGCGGACGTCGTGTTGATCGAGCGCGGAGCTGATATCGGTGGCACCTGGCGAGACAACACCTACCCAGGTTGTGCCTGTGACGTGCCGACGGCGCTGTACTCGTATTCTTTTGCGCCGAGCGCTGATTGGAGTCATACCTTTGCTCGTCAGCCCGAGATCTACGACTATCTGAAGAAAGTGGCCGCAGACACCGGCATCGGGGATCGCGTAATCCTGAACTGCGAACTCGAAGCCGCTGTGTGGGACGAGGATGCGGCGCTGTGGCGTGTCCGGACATCCCTGGGGTCGTTGACAGCCAAAGCGCTGGTCGCTGCGACCGGGGCGTTGTCGACACCCAAGATCCCGGATTTTCCCGGTCTCGACCAATTCTCCGGTACCACTTTCCATTCGGCGACGTGGAACCACGAACACGAACTGCGTGGTGAGCGCGTAGCCGTGATCGGAACGGGAGCGTCGGCGGTTCAGTTCGTTCCCGAAATTGCCGACCCTGCTGCCCATGTCACCGTGTTCCAGAGAACTCCGGCCTGGGTGATTCCGCGAATGGATCGCACCCTGCCTGCGGCGCAGAAGGCCGTCTACTCGCGGATTCCCGCTACGCAGAAAGTTGTTCGCGGAGCGGTTTACGGTTTTCGCGAGTTGCTCGGTGCCGCGATGTCACATGCGACGTGGGTCCTGCCGGCCTTCGAGGCGGCCGCGCGCCTCCATCTGCGCAGACAGGTGAAAGATCCGGAGTTGCGCCGGAAACTGACTCCCGATTTCACGATCGGTTGCAAGCGCATGCTTCTGTCCAACGACTGGTTGCGCACCCTCGACCGCGCGGACGTGAGCCTGGTCGACAGCGGGCTCGTCTCGGTCACCGAGGGCGGGGTGGTCGACGGGCACGGAGTCGAGCACAAGGTCGACACCATCATCTTCGCCACGGGGTTCACGCCGACGGAACCGCCTGTGGCGCATCTGATCACCGGAAAACGTGGCGAAACGCTGGCCGCGCATTGGAACGGTAGCCCCAATGCCTACAAGGGCACTGCGGTCAGCGGGTTCCCGAATCTGTTCCTCATGTACGGTCCGAACACCAACCTCGGACACAGTTCGATCGTGTACATGCTCGAGTCCCAGGCCGAGTACGTCAACGACGCGTTGAACACCATGAAACGTGAGCGACTGGACGCTCTTGATGTCAACGAGTCGGTACAGGTGCACTACAACAAGGGAATTCAGCACGAGTTGCAGCACACGGTGTGGAACAAGGGCGGATGCTCGAGTTGGTACATCGATCCGGAGGGGCGCAACTCGGTGCAGTGGCCGACGTTCACATTCAAATTCCGTTCGCTGCTGGAGCATTTCGATCGTGAGAACTACTCCGCTCGCAAGATCGAAAGCGTCCAGGCATGACCACGACGCACTACGACGTGGTGGTAATCGGATCGGGATTCGGTGGCAGTGTCGCCGCTCTTCGCCTGACGGAGAAGGGCTACCGTGTCGGGGTGCTCGAAGCCGGTCGACGGTTTGCCGACGACGAGTTGCCCGAAACCAGTTGGCGGATGCGAAAGTACCTGTGGGCGCCGTGGATCGGATGTTATGGGGTTCAGCGTATCCACCTTCTTCCGGACGTACTCGTGATGGCGGGAGCCGGCGTCGGGGGCGGATCGTTGAACTACGCCAACACGTTGTATCAGCCACCCATGCGGTTCTTCGAAGACCGTCAGTGGGCGCACATCACGGACTGGCACGACGAACTGGCGCCGTACTACGACCAGGCCAAACGGATGTTGGGTGTTCGCACCAATCCGTCCTTCACTCCGGCCGATGCGGTGATGAAAGACGTAGCCGAAGAGATGGGCGTGGGGGAGACCTTCACGTCCACCCCCGTCGGTGTTTTCTTCGGGGAGGCAGGAGTTTCCGTGCCGGACCCGTTCTTCGGCGGAAAAGGGCCCGAACGCACCGGTTGCACCGAATGCGGGGGATGCATGACCGGGTGCCGAGTCGGGGCGAAGAACACGCTGGTCAAGAACTACCTCCATCTCGCCGAGCAAGCGGGCGCCAGGGTTCATCCGCTCACGACCGTCACCGACCTTCGGCCGAGCGCAAGCGGTGGTTATCACCTGCTTGCGAGGCGAACGGACGGCGTCCGCCGGCGAGAAGTTCGGTTCACCGCCGATCAGGTGGTGGTAGCCGCCGGAACTTACGGAACGGCGAGACTGCTGCTCGGTATGAAGGAATCCGGTGCCCTGCCTGACCTGTCGGACACTCTGGGCACCGTTGTACGTACCAATTCCGAAGCCGTACTGGCCGCAACGTCGAAGTCGCGTCGACGGAACTTCACGCAGGGCGTAGCGATCACATCGTCCTTTCACCCGGATGATCACACGCACATCGAGCCGGTGCGATACGGCAAGGGCAGCAATGCAATAGGACTTCTGCAGACCGTCCTGAGTGACGGTGGTGGGCGAACTCCCCGGGTGCTGAAGACTCTGGCGGTCGCGGCACGGCACCCAGGTGCCTTCTTCCGGTCCTTGTCGGTACGGAACTGGTCCGAGCGAACCGTCATCGCGCTGGTGATGCAGACCGACGACAACTCCCTCGAGCTTTCCAAGAACACCAAACGATTCGGGCGTTCCCTCACCAGTAGGCCGGGACCGGGTGATCCGCCTCCCCAGTGGATTCCGCAGGGCCATACAGCTATTCGCAAGGTCGCCGAGAAGATCGACGGTGACCCAGGCGGTTCCATCGCCGAGATCGTGAATATCCCGATGACGGCGCACTTTCTGGGTGGCTGCGCAATCGGTGACAGCGCGGCGAGTGGCGTCGTGGATCCGTATCTCCGTGCTTACGGACATGCCGGCCTGCACGTCATGGACGGTTCGGTGGTGAGCGCGAATCTCGGCGTGAATCCTTCCCTGACCATCACTGCGCAGGCGGAACGAGCGTGCGCGATGTGGCCGAACAAAGGTGCCGCAGACGCCCGCCCGAAGACCGGCGAACCATACGTACGTATCGATCCGACGTTGCCGTCCAACCCGGTGGTGCCGACGCATGCACCAGGTGCTTTGCGGCTTCCCCTGACCGTTCGAGCTGAGAAGGTGTCCGATGTGGAGCGTGCCTGAATCGACAAGTGACCGCGTCGACTGGCCGGTGAGCGATCCGCCGCCGTGGCCTGCTTCCGTTCGCGCAACACTGTGGTGGCACCGCAGTACGCCGGCGGCGCGGGAACTCGGGCCAGACGATCGAACGATTCCGGTGACGGTGGCCATGATGGTGGACTACCTCGATTCGCCGGTCGGCCCGTATCGCGAGATCCTCGCCAGTCCGGTCTTGCATGCGCCAGGGAAACGGATCGGGCCTATGCCGCGGATGGTGGTCCCTTTCATCGCGGTGGATTCGGAACCGTCGGTGCACGGCGGACGGTTCCACTGGCAACTACCCAAGGTCCTGGCCGAGTTCGACGGAGACGTGCAGCAGAAATTCACTGCAACCGGCGACGGATGGCGGGTGCGTTCGGACACGCGGATGCTCGGGCCGCGTCTGCCGATTGCCGGGGCGTTGGGATTTGCGCAGCCGGAATCCGGTGGAGGTCTGGCGGTCGCGTCGGCCAGGCTGACGGGGTCGTTCCGATATGCGCGCGTGAGCGTCGAGGCAGAGGGGCCGACACTGCCGAACTGGTTGGCATCGGGCACTCATCACGGCGCCGTGATTCTGGGCGGAAAAATGACTACGGGAGCAGCCAAGCACCGATAGCAGGGGGTTGACCTGCGAAAGAACGAGCAAGGCCGCCCAGTCGGTGATTGGGCGGCCTTGCTCGTGTTGTGTAAAAAGTTAGGTGTCGACGTCCCACAGGCGCCTCTCGGCGGGTGGTCGCTCGCAGCGACAAAAGGGGTGGGGCCCGGGGCTTGTTCGGACGCCGACAGGGTGTTCAACGGTGGTCGCCCCGCATTTGTTCCCGTCCCGGGTATGTGACGCCGGTCTCGATTCAACTTAGGCAATCCTTTTCTTGACTAATTCCAGAAAAGCGGCATACTGGGAAACATGCGAGACGGAGAGCATGACTTCGACCCCCGAGCGCAACTTCGCGCCGTCGGGTTGAGGATCACTGCTCCGCGCCTCGCCGTGCTGGATGCGGTTACAGCCCAACCGCATTCAGACGCCGATTCTGTTGCAGCACTCGTGCGGCAGCAGCTCGGATCGGTATCCACACAGGCCGTTTACGACGTGCTCAAGGCATGCGTGAACGCAGGATTGCTGCGACGCATCGAGCCGGCGGGTTCACCCGCACGGTTCGAGACGAGAACTGGTGACAACCACCATCACCTCGTCTGTCGCGGCTGCGGCAAGGTCGTCGACGTCGATTGTGTTGTCGGCCAAGCTCCCTGCCTCGAACCTTCCGATAATCACGGCTTCGAAATCGACGAAGCCGAGGTCGTGTTCTGGGGCCGTTGCGAAGATTGCCTGAAGAATTCTGCCGAATCCGACACCGCGTCGGACACGGTCTCGCAGAATCGAATTGATGCGTCCAGAACCTCCGAGCCAGCCCCTTCGCATGCAGCCCATGCGTTCGGCTCGGATGCAGCCCCGCTCCTCTGACGCCCAGCCCACAACGCTAGGAGGCTTCGCCATGACCAAGCCCACCACCAACAATTTCGGTATCGCGGTCGCAAGTGATGACGAATCGCTGACCGCGGGTATTCAGGGGCCGGTGCTCCTTCACGACCACTACCTGATCGAGAAGCTCGCGCAGTTCAACCGCGAGCGTGTCCCGGAGCGCATCGTCCACGCCAAGGGCGGCGGCGCTTTCGGTGAACTCGTCATCACACACGACGTCAGCAAGTACACGAAGGCCGCGTTCCTGCAGCCGGGTAAGAAGACCGAGTCGCTCGTCCGCTTCTCCACCGTCGCCGGTGAGCAGGGCAGCCCGGACACCTGGCGCGATCCGCGCGGTTTCGCGATGAAGTTCTACACCGAAGAGGGAAACTACGACCTCGTCGGCAACAACACCCCGGTGTTCTTCATCAAGGACGCCATCAAGTTCCCCGACTTCATCCGTTCGCAGAAGCGACTGCCAGGCTCCGGTCTTCGTGACCACGACATGCAGTGGGACTTCTGGACTCTGCGCCCCGAAACGGCTCACCAGGTGACCTGGTTGATGGGTGACCGCGGTATCCCGAAGACCTGGCGCAACATGGACGGCTTCGGATCGCACACCTACCAGTGGGTCAACGCTGCGGGTGAACGCTTCTGGGTGAAGTACCACTTCAAGACCGATCAGGGCATCGAGTTCCTGACACAGGCAGAAGCAGACAGCCTCGCCGGTAGCGATCCCGACTACCACCGCGCGGATCTGTACAACGCCATCGAGGCCGGTAATTTCCCGAGCTGGACCCTCAAGGTTCAGATCATGCCGGTCGACGAGGCCGAAGGCTACCGCTTCAACCCGTTCGACCTCACCAAGGTCTGGTCCCAGAAGGACTACCCGCTGATCGAGGTCGGCAAGTGGACGCTGAACCGTAACCCGGAGAACTTCTTCGCGCAGATCGAGCAGGCATCCTTCGAGCCGTCGAACGTGGTGCCCGGCATCGGATTCAGCCCGGACAAGATGCTTCTGGGTCGCGTCTTCTCCTACGCCGACGCACATCGTTACCGCATCGGCACCAACTACGCCGACCTGCCGGTCAACGCCCCGAAGAACGAGGTGAACTCCTACTCCAAGGAGGGCGCCATGCGTTACAGCTTCAATTCCCCGTCGACGCCGGTGTACGCACCCAACTCGTACGGCGGACCTCACGCCGATCCGTCTGTTGCCGGTGACGAAGGCCTGTGGTCGTTCGACGGCAAGGCAGTGCGCGCCGGATACATCGAGCACGCCGAGGACGGCGACTTCACGCAGGCCGGAACGCTGGTCCGTGAAGTTCTCGACGACGCAGCTCGTGAGCGCCTGGTGAGCAACATCGTCGGCCACGCCCTTGCCGGCGTCAGCGAAGAAGTTCTACTGCGTGTCTTCGAGTACTGGAAGAACGTCGACGCAGATTTGGGCAAGCGTGTCGAAGAAGGTGTACGCGCAGGTCAGTGACCCGCTGACATGAGCATCACCTAGGTTTACCGAATGCGGACCGCTGCAAGGGAAATCACTTCCCGGCAGCGGTCCGTTTTTGTCTGCCCAACTACAGCAGTGCGAACCAGTAGACGAAGCATGCCAGAAGGAACACAACCACTGACTCCATGACGACACCCCTGTTCGACGTGCACTTCTGCTGTCCGCACTCTCCATGATCCGCTTCTCGAGCGGAGAATGCTCGGGGCACAAGTTTCGCGAACCGAGGTGTTGGGCAGTCAATTCCCATGGCAACAGGTGCAGTTCTCTTCGACATCGACGGAACGCTCGTCGATTCCAACTATCTGCATGTAGAAGCGTGGTCGCGAGCCTTCTTCGAGGTGGGTCGCCCGGTTGACGCGTGGCGGGTGCACCGCTGCATCGGCATGGACGGAGACCAACTACTGGAGACGTTGCTCGGCGAAGACATCGACGGGTGCGGGCCTCGGGCCAAGGAACTTCACACCAAGTACTACCGGCAGTCGGCTGACCGTCTCCGAGTACTGCCGGGAGCGCGAGAGTTGATCCGCCGAGTTCACTCGCTCGGACTGCACGTCGTGCTCGCTACCTCGGCGCCCGACGACGAACTGGAGTTGTTGCGCCAGACGCTCGACATCGACGAAATGATCTACGCCGCGACCTCTTCGGAATCCGTCGACGAGGCCAAGCCTGATCCGGACCTGATCGAAATCGCGCTCGCGAAGGCAGGTGTCGACGCGGGCGATGCGGTCATGGTCGGAGACGCCGTCTGGGACATGAAGGCGGCGACATCGGCAGGCGTTGTGGCTGTGGGAGTGCGCAGCGGCGGCATGTCGACCGACGAACTCGACGGCGCGGGTGCGGCGGAGGTGTACGACGACGCCCGCGACCTTCTCGACCACCTCGACGGCAGTGTGATTTCCGAACTCGTTTCAGGCCAAGATACCGGGAGTTGATCAGTGATGGCACGATTCGGCTATACCTTGATGACCGAACAGGCCGGCCCGAAAGAACTGGTCCGCCATGCAGTTCGGGCCGAAGAAGTCGGCTTCGACTTCGAAGTGATGAGTGATCATTACTCGCCGTGGCTGACCGAGCAGGGGCATGCGCCTTACGCCTGGTCGGTGCTGGGAGCAGTTGCCCATGCCACCGAGCGAGTCGGGTTGATGACGTATGTGACTTGTCCGACCGTCAGGTACCACCCTGCCGTGGTCGCGCAGAAAGCCGCGACGATCCAGATCCTCGCGGACGGGCGCTTCACACTGGGATTGGGAAGTGGCGAGAGCCTGAACGAGCATGTGGTCGGTGAGGGGTGGCCGTCCGTCGACACCCGGCACGACATGCTGCAGGAAGCAGTGAGCATTATTCGTGCACTGCTTGCCGGAGATCTGGTGAGCTGGAAGGGGGAGTACTTCGACGTTCAGTCCGCGCGGATCTGGGATCTCCCGGAGAACCCGGTTCCCCTGGCGCTGGCCATGTCCGGCGACAAGTCCGTCGAGCGTTTCGGTCCGATGGCCGATGACCTGATTGCCGTGCAACCGGATTCGGATCTGGTGCACCAGTGGAAGCATGTTCACGGACGGGCGTACGGGTTGGCGCCAGCAGGCCGGACCATCGGTCAGATTCCGATCTCGTGGGATCCTGATCGCGACACGGCCATCGCTCGCGCTCATCAGCAGTTCCGGTGGTTCGGTGGAGGGTGGTCTGTGAACTCCGAACTACCCACACCGGCGAGTTTCGCAGGTGCGACTCAGTTCGTGCGCAAAGAGGATGTGGCGGAAAGTATTCCGTGTGGCCCTGATCTCGATGTCATCGTGGAGGCAGTCAAGGCGTACACGGATGCCGGGTTCACCGATGTGGCGCTGGTACAGATCGGTGGAGATACCCAAGACCGATTCTTCGACGAGGCAGCCAAGCCACTGCTCGAGGCTCTGCACGTCGAATTGGGTTGATCGAGAAAATCAATCGAGTTCCGCCGAGGGGGCTCGCGTCGAGTCGCGCGCTACCGCCGTGCAGTCGCGCCTGCTGCGCGACGAGGGCCAACCCCAAACCGCTTCCGGCGTCGCCGGCGCCGGTACCACGAACAAATCGTTCGAACATCGCTTCGCGTTCCGACGGCGCGATCACGGTGCCGTTGTCGTCGACGTATACCGTCGCCGAACCGGTGGCAGCCCCTGATCGGACGGTGATCTCGACTTCGTCGGCACTGCCGTGCCGAACGGAGTTGGTGACGGCGTTGGTCAACACCAGACGGATGCCCGCGGGAAAGGCCTGAACCGAAAGTTCTTCCGGTGCTTTCAAACGAACGTCGACCTGAGGGTGCAGACGGCCGGCGTCAGCGACGGCACGATCGGCAACCTCCACGAGATCGACGTCGGCACAATCCTCCGGATCGGCCACTTCACCCAGGGCGAGCGTCTCGAGATCGGTGAGGGTGCGCTCGATCTGGCGCTGCGCCTCCAATAACTCGCTGGAGAGTTCGCGGCGTTGGCTTTCCGTGAGATCCAGTGTTGCGAGAACTTCGAGATCGGTACGCATCGACGTGAGAGGTGTGCGTAGTTCGTGGGCGGAGACGCGAGCGAAATCGCGCGCCGACTCCAACGCCTCTTCGGTGCGGCTTCTATCGGTTTCGATGCGACTGAGCATGCTGTGGATTGCCTCCGACAGTTCTTCGGCTTCGCGCGTACCGCGCACCGACGGTGCCCGGCGCGAGAGTCCTTCGACGTCGAGGTTGTTGCCGATCGAACTGGTGGTCTCGGTCAATTGCTGTAGGGGCCGGACGGCTCGGCCTGTGAGGAACCAGCCGAGCCCGGCCGCGGCAAGGATGGCGACCACTGCCGCAGCGGCCACTTGGAACTGCTGTTCACGGATTGCCTGGGTCAGTGGATCTTCGGGGATGCTGACGGCCAATGCGGCGCCGCTGTCGCCGGGCACGAGAACATCCCGACTGCGAACATCGGTGGTAGCCAAGGCGCTGACGGTCGTGGCGTTGAATCCAGGGCTGACCACGAATGGTTCTGTTGTTGCAGTTGGTGTTTCGATGAACAGGGGGCTCGGCGCACTCGCTGCGACGCCCAGGGTGACGGAATCGAGAGTGCGTTCGAGTTGTTCGGATCCGTTGACGCGCAGGAAGACCGCGAACGCAATTCCGATCGCGGCAATCACGATTCCGGCGGCCAGGCCCGACGCGATGGCTACCCGGGTCTGAAGTGACAGCGGCCGCTTCATCGTTCGGCCCTCAGGACGAAGCCCACTCCGCGCACCGTGTGGATCACGCGGGGCGCCCCGTCGACTTCGAGTTTCTTGCGTAGGTAGGTGACGAAGACGTCGACGACATTGGTGTCGGCAGCGAAGTCGTAACCCCAGACGAGTCGCAGGAGTTGTGCGCGACTGAGTACGACACCGGCATGCTCGGCGAGTACCGACAACAGGTCGAATTCTCTTTTGGTGAGTTCGATTCGCCTACCGTCGATGTGTGCTCGATGGCCACGGAGATCGACCGTCAGCGGTCCCACCGTGATCGGATGGTCGACCGACGGAGTGGCTCGCGTCGTGCGTCGTAGCAATGCGCGCAGTCTGGCGACGAGCTCGGCCAATTCGAAGGGCTTGGTGAGGTAGTCGTCGGCGCCCGCCTCCAGCCCCGCGATGCGGTCACCCACGGAACTTCGGGCGCTGAGTACGCAGATCGGAACCTCGTTGCCGATCGCGCGCAGGGCGGTTACCACCCCGACGCCGTCGAGGCCGGGCATGTTGACGTCGAGAACGAGTGCGGCCGGGCACTGCTTGTTCACCGATGACAAGGCCGATCGTCCGTCGACGGCAGTTGCCGTGTCGAAGCCCGACAATCGGAGTCCACGTTCGAGCGAATTCAGAACCTTCGCGTCGTCGTCAACGATCAGGATGCGCTCGCGTGTACTCACTCCAGCCATGGTGCCATCGGATTGCGACCTGGGGCCTCGCTCGGAGCGAGGGCCGCCGCATTCTCATCAACTCCTAAGAAACCGACAACAGATCTGCAGTGTCGGCTTCATAACCTCGGGTTTCTCGGATGCGACCGCGCCGAGAATTCGAGAACGTTCGATCAAGGAGAACAACGATGACGCGATTGAAAGTGAACGGCAAGCGGGCCAGCCGGACCGGTGTGGTGGTGGCGTCGGTGGCGGTCCTCGGTATGGCCGTGGCGCCGGGAATCGCCTGGGCTTCCAACCCGATTTCCGACGGGTCGCCGGTGGCGGTGCGATCGATCGCGACCGCTCCGTCAGAGGCAGGTGTGGCACCGGAAGTAGCGTGTGGTGCCGCGACGCCGATTTCCGACGAGGAGCTGCAGAAGCTCATCGACGAGGGCAAGGTTGTGCGCGCCGAGGAGGCGGGCACAGCCGCAATCACGATCGAAGTCCCTGGCGACGCCGCGACATTCATTGCGCGTGAAGGGGTGCCGGCGTTGCCGACCGTCGAATGGGCTCCGGCGATCGAGGGTGTTCCGGCAGAGGTGCTCAACATGGCAGGCGTCGCTCCGCTGGAGGAAGGCGTTGCCCTGTCATGCGCGGTTGCTGCGGGCTGACGAGCGAAAAAAGCTCCGCATGAACCGCTTTGACCTGGAACGGTACGGCCGTACTCAACCGGGTCCGGAGGTTGGTCAACCCTGTCGGTAGCACTTGCTACGTTCGGGGCGGTCTCGGCGAGCATGCCGAGACCGTCGCCGACGGCGTCATGTGTGTGGTGTCTTGCAGAGGGTGCGGTACGGCCTGATGCGGGGCGCGTTTCGAAAGGTGTTGTGTTTCATGGTCATGGGCCCCACCCACGCGATGTCCGGTGCTGCTGTGGGGTTGGTGGTTGCAGAGTTGTTGCCTCTCGATTGGGGAGGGCCCACATCCACCGCTGAAACCTTGACCTTTGCCGGTGTGTGCGCGGGAGCCGCCTTGCTTCCCGACCTCGATACCGGTCAGTCGACGGTTTCCCGATCATTCGGTCCGATCAGCAAAGCGCTGGCCAAAGGTATCGACGCAATTTCGGTGACCTTCTACCGCATCACCAAAGGCAAGAAGGACGGCAAGCGTCGTGGTGGGCATCGGACGCTCACGCACACCGCGCTGTTTGCCGCCGGTCTTGGGGCCGGGGTCTCGGCGCTGGTTGTTCAGTTCGGGAAGCCCGCCATCATCATCACCCTGTTCTTCTGCCTCGGGTTGGCGATCCGAGGATTGGCGGGTGAATTGGCCAAGGAGAAGGGGTGGCTCGCCGTCTCCGCCGTTGCGTTGGTGCTCTCGGCCCTCACCTGGCAGTGGTATCCGAGTGAGGCCGGATCCACCGGGCTAGGTGTTGCAGTGGCACTGGGCTGCGCCACACACTGTCTCGGCGATGCGATCACCAAGGAAGGGGTGCCGTTTCTCGCGCCCCTGATTCCGCTCGGCGGCAAGCGGTGGTGGGAACAACGGCTGCCGTCATTTCTGTCCATCCGCGCAGGTGGGAACCTCGAGAAGATTCTGATCGGGCCGGCGCTGACGGTCCTGACTGCCTGGTTGATCATCAGTGCTTTCGACGGCGCCCCGGAAGCGATCTACGCCGTCTTCGCTCCGATGGTGCAGTGAGCATCTAAATCTTTTATTACGGAACCACTGGCATCGTAATCATATTTGTTCTACGTTCGTCCCTGACATGAACCGAGTCGGCTGACGGAGTGAGCAGTGGTGCATCAAGCAGAGCGCAAGGCGGAGCACAGCTCGAGAGAAGACAGTGTGAGCCGGCGCGGATTTCTCGCAGCGAGTGTCGGCGCAGCTGCTCTCGCGGGTATTTCCTGGGCACCGGCGGGAGCTGTTCCCTGGGGCTCGGCATCGACCATCGCGCCACCGCCCGGATTTCCGTCGGACATTCCGTTGTCACAGCAGGCATACGCGAACTGGTCGCGAGAAATCATGCTCGAGAGTGTGTGGACGGCGACGGCGCGTCACAGCGACGACGTCGTCACCCTCGCCAACTGGGCGTTCGACAACGGGTACACAGTGCGTGCGAAGGGAACGATGCACGGGTGGAGTCCGTTGACGGTGGTGCCCGGCGCGCCTTCGGATCGAGTTCTGCTGGTCGATACGATGGCGAACTTGAATTCGGTTGTGGTGCAGCACGGCACGCCCGCAACAGTCACGGCGGGCGCCGGCGCCAGTATCGAAGCGATTCTGACAGCGCTCGAGCGCGAGGGGCTCGGCTGGGCCAACGCTCCGGCGATCGGTGAGCTGTCCATCGCCGGCGCGCTGGCGATCGGCGCTCACGGGGCAACCTATCCGGCGGTGGGGGAGACGATCACCCCTGGTCAATCGTATGGTTCGCTGAGCAATCTGATCACCGAGATCACGGTGGTGGCGTGGGACGAAGGCCGCAATCGATACGGGCTGAAGACTTTTCACCGATCAGATGACGAGATCACGGCTTTCCTGACTCACCTGGGCCGAACCTTCGTCACCTCCGTGACGCTGCAAGCCGGGGAGAATTATCGGCTGCGGTGCCGGAGTTTCACCGACATTCCGTGGCAAGAACTCTTTGCTGCTCCCGGTTCGCCAGGGCGTACCTACGAGAGTTTTGTCGAGAAATCCGGACGGGTGGAGGCGATCTGGTTCCCGTTCACGCAAACACCGTGGCTCAAGATCTGGACGCCGACCCCGGTCAAACCACCGGAGTCCCGAGAGGTGAGCGGGCCGTACAACTACTTCTTCTCCGACGCGATTCCCGAAGAAGTCACCACCCCGTTGGGGATGGTGGCGCAGGGCCTTCAAGCTGCGACACCGCTGTTCGGCGCCTCTCAGTTCGGAGCTGTAGCAGCAGGATTGGCGCTGACCGACACCGACGATCTGTGGGGCTGGTCAAAAGATGTTCTGTTCTACCTGCGGCACACGACGTTGCGCGTAGTAGCGGGCGGCGGCGCGGTGATCACCAAGCGGTCCAACATCGGCCGAGTCGTCCACGAGATGACGAGTTGGTTGAACGAGCGAATGACGCACTACGCGTCGCTGGGGCAGTATCCCGTCAACATGCCGTTCGAAGTGCGTCTCTGTGGTGTCGATGACAGTGGCGAAGTCCTTGTCGACAGCGCCGGCGTGCCGGATCTGTCAGCGGTGCGGCCCCGGGCGGATCGTCAGGACTGGGATACGGCGATCTGGATGAACGTGGTCTCGATTCCCGGCACCGCGGGATTGCCCGCGTTCCTTCGCGAGATGGAACGGTGGATGGTCGCGAACTACTCCGGCGATTACGCGACTTTCCGTCCGGAGTGGTCCAAGGGGTGGGCATTCACCGATCAGGCGGCGTACCAGGACGACGAATTCCTCACCAGTACAGTGCCTGCCACCTTCCGCGCCGGTGGCGACGGGAACTGGGACTTCGCTCTCGCCACTCTGGACGAACACGACCCCCACCGCGTATTCAGCAATACGTTCATCGACCGCGTATTGCCACCCAGCTGAATCTTTTACTGCGGGGGCGGTTTGCGCCAACATACGTCGGTGACACGGATGCGCTGATTGTTGTCACCGTTCCAGTCGACGCTCAGTCCCTGGGCGCGGAGTGCGTCGGCTACCTGGCGCCCGACGGTCTGATCGGTGTGCGCGATCATCTGTGCCTTGGCGGTTTCGTCGCCGCCGAACGCGGCGGAGACCAGCGCGGGATCGAGATCGTGGGCCGGACGAAACGCACTGTAGGACAAGTAGAGATCGGACGGCTCGTCGCCGAGACGCTCCGCATCTTGCATGTGGAAGAACGTGTACGCCCACTGAGCAAAGGGATACCCGTTCTCGTCCGGTTCGGACGGCGTGCGTTCGTCGTCGATTTCGGTAGTGCCGCACTGCATGCAGCAGGTGAAGTTCATGCGAGCCACGATGCCGTTGCGCTCGAGTTCTGCGAAGGCGGCGGATACGCGCTCGAAGTCGCCGGGACCCGTCCACTGGGTCTGCTCCCCGAGCCTTTGGTCCCAGACCTCACGCACTACTGCGTCGATCTGTCTGCCGAGTTCATCGTTCTCGAAACCGCCCTCGACACAGTCTCGGGCGGCTTCGCAGATTTCATCGAACGTCGCGAACCCGGGGACTACCAATTCGCGTGCTTGCTCACGGACGGCCACGATGTCGGCCGCGCTGAGCACCGTTGCAGGCTGACGTGACCGTGCTGACCGTGACGGTGCTGACCGTGACCAGGGCAATCGCATACCGGCACCGTACTGCACCGATCCGGCCGTCAGGCGTCGGCTGCTGCCTTTGTTTCCTCCTCGGTCGACGGGGCAGGCTTGTTCGGGATGAGCGCGGTGGCGATCAGGCCGACCACGACAAATCCGGCCGCAAGGTATCCGCCGAGTGTGATCCCGTGAGTCATTGCAGACTGTGCAGCGTCGGCGACGAAAGCGGTGCTCGGTGACCCGGCCAGCGAGTCGATGGCGGCGCCCGCGCTGTCGGTGACAGCACGCGTCAACTGATCAGCCTGAGCTTGGTCGACACCGGATTCGGTGAGGTCGTTGTTCAGCGTGGAATTGAGAGTGCTGAAGAAGACCGTGGTGAGGACAGCGATGCCCAGTGCGGATCCGAGTTGGCGGAACGCACTCTGAATGCCGGAGCCTTGACCGGCGCTCTGCTCGGGAATCTCCTCGAGCACGACGTTGGTCACCTGCGCAGTCGCAAAACCGACACCGATGCCGTAGAAGAAGAGCACTGCGGCGATAGTCCACCAGGGGCTGTCTGTCGCCGCGATGAATCCGAGACCGGCGAGACCGAGCGCTTCGAGGGCCAAACCGATACGGACCAAGCCCAACGGCGAGACCTTCGACGCCATTCCGAAGCTCGCACCACTGGCGACGAAGCTGCCGATGGCAATGGGAACCAGCGCGAGCCCTGCCTGGAGTGCGCTGTACCCGAGCGTGAACTGAAGCCAGAGAGGAAGCACCGCAACGATTCCGAACTCACCGAGTCCGATGATCAGCGTCGCGATGTTGCCGTTGCGGAACGACGAGATGGAGAACAGTCGTACGTCCATCAGCGCCCGCGACGGATCGTCGCTGCGGGTGAGCATGGTTTGGCGGTAGGCGAACGCACCGAGCGACAGAACGGCGAGAACCAATGCCACCAGAACCGGCGACGGTCCGCTGGACCATGACAGGCCGAACAGATCGAAGGGTTCCTTCGTCGTCAGCCACCCATACGTACGTCCCTCGACGAGGCCGAAGGCGAGCAGGCCCAGGCCGGCGATGGACAGTGCCGCTCCGGTGGCGTCGATGCGTCCAGCGGTGCGGGGTGAGGGCGCGATGAACAGCACTGCGCCGATCAGAATGAGCGCAGCAAGCGGAATATTGATGCCGAATGCCCAACGCCATGAGGCATGTTCGGCAAGCCAGCCGCCGAGCAATGGGCCGAGAGCGGAGGCTGCACCGATGGTGGAACCCCAGACTGCGAAGGCCTGGCCGCGGGCTTTGCCGGTGAACATCGCGTTCAGAAGTGACAGTGAGGTGGGCAGGATCATGGCCGCGCCGGCGCCCTGCAGGAATCGCGCCAGGATGAGCAGGCCGCCGTTCGGTGCCAGTCCGGCCAGTAGGCTCGTTGCGCCGAACACGACGACACCGGCGATGAAGATGCGACGGGCGCCGACCAGGTCCGCAACTCTGCCGACCAATAGCAGGAGCGCCGCGAACACGATTGCGTAGGACTCTTGGATCCATTGAGCCTGAACGGAGTTGATCCCGAGATCTTCGATGATCGAGGGAACTATGACGTTGACGATAGTGGTGTCGACGACGATCAGTGCCACGCCGAGTGCGATGGCGATCAGGCCCAACCACTTGCGAGTGGTGGGTGAGATGTTCACGAATAAACCTCCATTGTGAAGTAACTTCACAGTGAAGGTATATTTGAGGCGGTAAGTTGTCAACGTGCGCGCTGGGCTCGACCGGCCGCCGTCTGGCACAGGAAAGGTGGGATCACGGGGTGGAAGCACCGCGCGACATCTCCGTGGAGCGGGAGCGGCTGATGGACGAATTCCGCGCGTACGGTGGGACGTTCACCGAATTCAGTCATCGATTCGCGTCGTGGCTCGGCCTGCATTCCACCGACGCGACTGCCTTGATGGAAATCACAGCTGCCGAGGAGAAGGGGACGCCGCTCTCGCCCGCCCGCCTCGGAGAGCGGATCTCGCTGACGTCGGGCGCAACCACCGCGTTGCTCAACCGCCTGGAGAAGGCGGGACATATCGTCCGGACCCGTGAGAATGCAGACCGTCGCGTGGTCACGCTGCACAGCAGTGCGCATGTGCAGGACCTCGCGGACGAGTTCTTCGGTCCACTTGCCGTGCGACTCGACGCCATGATGGAGAAATACCCGCCCGAACTGCTCAGTCGATTCGAGGAATTTCTCGTCGACCTGCACTCGACGATGAACGAACACCTCGAGCAGGACAACCGCTGAACAAAAAAGCCGCCCGACTCCGGAGAGTCGGGCGGCTTTTTTGTGTCGGTGACGGCTACTTGCCGAGCTTGGCCTGCAGGTCGTCGAGAACCAGGCCTGCGCCTGTCGGGCCGAGGCCCAGGAACCAGGTCTCGTCACTCACCTCGGTGGCGCGGCCTTCCTTGACTGCGTCCATGCTTGCCCACAGCGGACCGGCGACAACGGTGGTCTGACCGGTGTCTGCGGGATTTCCGTAGCTGGAGTAGAAGATTCGGTCACCCTCTGCCTCGGTGATCGTTTCCGGGCTGACCTCGACGGCCAACTCGTTGATGTCCTGGATCGCCGGGCGTGGCAGGCCGACATCCTTCAAGATGACGCCGATGAACGACAGGTTGCCGTACAGGCGCAGCTTCCCGGACATGAAGCGAACCAGCGAGATAGTCGGCGAACCGTCGATCGACTCACGGACCTGATCCGCGTGCGCCTGGTAGTCGTTGAGAACCTGCTCGGCCTTGGTCTCCTCGCCGAGTGCGTCACCGGCAAGGAGGAAGTTCTCCTTCCACGGGAAGCCGGGGCGGATGCTGAAGACCGTCGGCGCGATTGCCGCGAGCTGCGGGTAAAGCTTGTCCTGGCGCAACTTGCTGCCGAGGATCAGATCTGGCTGCAGTGCGGTGATCGCCTCGAGGTTGAGGTTGTTGGTCGTGCCGACATCGGGGACGCCGACCAATTTGTCAGCCAGGTACGACGGCTGACCGGCGGCACTTTCCGGGCTGGCGATGCCGACCGGGGTGATCCCGAGCGAGAGGACCTCGTCGAGTTCGCCGCTGTCGAGGACGACGACACGGGTCGGCTTGGCCTCGAGGGTGGTCTCGCCCAGAGCATGGGTGATGGTGCGTGGGAACTCGCCGGGCGCAGCATCGCTGCCGAGCTTCGCGGTTTCCGTGTCGGCGGTGCTGAACAGCTTGCCGCCGGTTGCGACATCGGTGTTGCCGTTTGCGTTGCCGCCGGCGTCGGAAGAACCGCAGGCCGTAGCGGCAAAAACAGTCGCCAGGGCAACCATGGCGACCCGGACCGACGTGCGGCTCCGGAGAGTGGTGCGTGAATGCATTAGGCTACCCTACCTTCCGGCTATCGGGCTTGCTCGGAGAGGTATCCGCACCGTTGATATCAGGTGAGCAGCGCGTCAGGTCTCGCTCAGCGGGACCGCTACGCAATTCGGACTACAGGGTGCGACCAACGTGTTAGCTTCGCGAAAGACCTGTACTGGTAAGCGAAGACGCGTGTAGTGAGGATTTCGATGACCCTGAACATTGCCGATCTGTTCGAGGCCGTTGCCGATGCGATCCCCGATCGGGTTCCCTTGATTCTGGAAGACGCCCGGTTGAACTACGCCGAACTCGAACTGCGATCGAACCGACTCGCACATCATCTGCAGTCCGTCGGCGTCGAGCCGGGGCAGCACGTCGGTATTCACATGCGTAACTGCGTCGAGTACGTCGAAGCGCTCCTGGCTTGCTTGAAGATCAGAGCAGTGCCGATCAACGTCAACTTCCGCTATACCGATGCAGAACTCCTGTACATCTACACCAACTCTCAAATGGTGGCATTACTCGTCGAAGAGGAATTCGCGCCGACGGCATTGGCCGTGGTTCCGCAGTGTCCGGAGATCTCCCACGTGCTGATCGTCGGCGACGACTATGAGAACGCCCTTGCCGCGCAGACTGATACTCGCGACTTCGGCCCGCGAAGCAACGACGACCATTTCATCATTTACACCGGCGGCACCACCGGAATGCCCAAGGGCGTGGTGTGGCGGCACGAGGACTTCTTCTTCGCCGCGCTGTCCGGAGCGAACCTCAGCGGGCCGCCGCGTCGGAGCCTCGAAGAGGTTGTGGATGCGGCCGTGGCGAACACCAATCCGACTGTGCTGCTACTAATCCCGCCGCTCATGCATGGAGCCGCGATCTATTCACTGCTCACGGCTTTCCTCATGGGAGCGCCCCGAGTGCTGACTCGCAGCTTCGATCCGACGGAAGTGCTGCGACTGGTCGAGGCCGAGAAGATCACCGGAATCACCGTCGTCGGAGACGCGATTGCTCGGCCGATCGCCGACGCCATCGCCGCAAGCGAAGGCCGGTACGATCTTTCGACTCTCAAACTGATCGGGTCGGGTGGCGCATTGTTCTCCCCGAACCTGAAGGCAGAACTGACAACCCGATTACCGGGACTGGTGATCAAGGATGCCTTCGGTGCTTCGGAATCCGGCAACGACGGCGTCGTCGAATTCGGTGAGGACGGTTCAAAGCGAATTCGATCCAACCCCAACATGATTCTTGTCGACGACGAATTTCGTCGCATCGAACCAGGCTCGGGCACAACCGGGTTCATCGCCAGGGCCGGCCATGTCCCCGTGGCCTACTTCGACGACCCCGCCAAGACTGCTGCAACTTTTCCTGTCGTCGACGGGGTGCGTCTGGCGGTACTCGGGGACATGGGCACGATGGAAGCCGACGGAACCATCGTGCTGCTCGGGCGCGGTTCGATGTGCATCAACTCCGGCGGCGAGAAGGTCTACCCCGAAGAAGTGGAGCAGGCGCTCAAAACTCACCCGGCAGTTTTCGACGCCTTGGTAGCGGGCGCGCCCGACGCACGATTCGGTGAGAAGGTTGCCGCTGTCGTGCAGGTTCGGCCGGGGTTCGAAGATGTTGCGACGGAATCATTGTCGGAGCACTGCCGCACCCACGTCGCCGGGTACAAGATCCCCCGGTCGATCGTGCTGGTACCCAGCATCCTCCGCTCACCCAGTGGGAAGGCCGACTACCGTTGGGCTCGCGAAACCGTCGCGGGAGTGTGAATCGTAGTGTCCCGGAACCTGTATTGGCACTAGTGGGGAGTATGTGTGACTGGGAATGACGCAGGTGCTGGTCATGTTTTTGTCGTCCGTGGACGTCTCGAATCAGTGGACTGGGATGCGGCGGTCGTGTCGACGAGCGGCAACTTCGTGCCTCGTGAGCACTGGTGGCCGGTGCTCGGCCTCACGAGTCCAGTGGAAAGCGCACCGGCAGGGGGCAACAGGGTGCGCTCATTTCCGAAGGAAGGGCGGCCGGTATGGCTGCTGAACGTCGCTTCGCGGGGATCGGTGTCCCGGCTGGTGGACGGCGTTCGCGAGGTCCTCGACACGATTGCATCTGCTGATATCGAGCCTGGAGGTCGTCGAGTAAAACCACTCATTGCATTGCCGACCTTTGGGGTGGGACTGGGTGGGCAGGGGATGGTTCGTGGCCTTGTTATCAAGGCGTTGATCGAGGCCGCAGTGGAATGTGCTGACAAATACGACTTCGACATCGCATTTGTAGTTGCCAATGCTGCCGATTACGCCGCGTATCAATCGATTCGGCGGGGGCATCTGTTGAGTGCTGGCATCCCTCCGCAGGTCCAGCGATTGGCAGATAGGCTCCAAGCTGGTGAAGCCTCCTTGTTGTTGGGTGCGGGAGTAAGCATTCCCGCCGGATTGCCGTCGTGGGACAGTCTGCTTGAGGCAATTCGGCAGAAGGAACTTCCGGGTGTGAGCAGCGCGGAATTCGCTGAGCTCAATGTCCTCGACCGTGCGCAACTTCTGTCGAAGGAGTTGAAAACGGAGGACGACGGATCGAACGAACTGGGCGAACGCGTTGTTCAGCTGACTGGTCTCGATATCAAACCAACGCTGTCGCATTGTCTTCTGGCGTCTCTGCGAGTCACAAAAGTGGTTACGACCAACTACGATGCGTTGTACGAAAGCGCATTTGAATCAGCGCACGGCGAAAACTCGGTCGCCGTACTTCCGAGAGAAGAAGCCCGCGCGGGAGTTCCGTGGGTGCTGAAATTGCACGGCGATGTGGCTGACGCGGCCAGCATCGTCTTGAGTCGCCGAGACTTCGTCAGATACGACGCAGAACGACGTCCGTTGGGCTCGATCGTTCAGTCGCTCATGGCAACCGGACATCTCATAGTTGTCGGAGCGTCGATGACCGATGACAATGTGCTCCGGCTTGCACATGAAGTATTGGCGCTCGATGCACGGAACAAGCGCCCACGAACTTTGGGCACCGTAATCACACTGCAGCGGGACGAGATTCGAACTGCCTTGTGGAAGAACGACTTCGACTACGTTGCCGTTTCGGATTCCCTGGATCAGCAAGTGGCTGCACGTGACCTCGAGATATTCCTGGACAAGCTCGCGATCTTGACGAGCGTCGACGCTCCATACTTGTTGGATACAAGATACAAGGGGTTGCTCGAAGGAGGAGAAATCGATTTGGCAGAAAATTTGCGGGCGGCCGCCGAAGTCATCAGATCCTTGCCGCACGAGCACCGAGAGCGATGGAGCAGCCTGGAAGCAGTGTTCGACGAACTGGGCGCCACTCCTCGGCCGCCATCTACAGAGGAGGATCAGCGGGTTTCCCGATCGCGGTCTCAACGACGTCGAATTCGGCTGTCACAGCTGCGCTGAATTCGGCTGTCACAGCTGCGCTCAATTCGGCTGTCACAGCCAGGGCTCGATCGGCTTCTTCACCCACATGATCTTCTCGTCCGGATGCTCACGCCGAGCTTCGGGACGGTCAGGGTTAGCGGCTGCCCACACAGCTTTCTCGTCGAGCAGTCCGGCCGCGATGGTCCAGGTCTCCCGCGTGCTCGGCGGATTGGCGCCGGCCGCACGTGCGAGTTTGCGCAGTCGATCGTCGGGCATCTCGAGCAACTCTGCGCTACTGATATCGCGATCCCAGGCGAACTTGGCCAGGCCGACGGCTTTCTCGCGTCGGCTACGGCTCGCCATGTCGTTGTGCGCAAAGTCTGGTTGGGATGCCACGGCTTCACCTTATCGTCAACGCAATCGAGGCCCTCCCGCGTGAGCGGAAGGGCCTCGATTACTGTTCTTCACTGTCGGGGTGGCGGGATTTGAACCCACGACCTCTTCGTCCCGAACGAAGCGCGCTACCAAGCTGCGCCACACCCCGTGTCGAACCTCGGTTAGCTTACATTACCGAGTCGACTGACATTAAATCCGCAGGTCAGTTGCGTAGAATCGACGCTGGAGACTCTGCGGAACTGTGTGCGGAGACGTGCTCCGGTTCGCGCCTGGTGGCCGGAACCAGAGTCAACAGAGTTGCCTCGGGGCGGCAGCAGAAGCGCGCCGGCGCCCACGGCGAAGTGCCGATGCCCGCGGAGACGTGCAGCTGGGTGTGCGCGCCCCACTTCGACGGCCCCTTGACCCGGGATCGATCGATCTGGCAGTTGGTGACCAACGCGCCGTAGAACGGAAGGCACAGCTGACCACCGTGCGTGTGGCCGGCGAGCACAAGGTCGTAACCGTCGTCGGCGAACCGATCGAGAACTCGAGGTTCGGGCGAGTGCGTCAGACCGAGCTTGAGCTGGGCGACGGGATTGGGTGTTCCGGCGACGGTGTCGTAGCGATCACGCTTCAGGTGCGGATCGTCGACTCCGGCCGCTGCGATGCGAATACCGGCCACTTCGAGTTCGCGGCGCACGTGGGTCATGTCCAGCCATCCACGTTCGGTGAACGCGGCCCGCAGATCGCCCCAGGGGAGGGGATCCCCGGTGATGCGCTTGTCCTTGTTGAAGATGTAGCTCAGTGGGTTCTTCGGTTTCGGAGCGAAGTAGTCGTTGCTGCCGAAGACGAACAGACCCGGCCGAGCCAACAGATCACCGAGCGCCTGGACCACTGCCGGGACGCTGCGCTGATGCGACAAGTTGTCGCCGGTGTTGACCACGAGGTCGGGGTCGAGGCCTTCGAGCTCACGCAACCAATTCTGTTTCAACCGTTGGTTCGGCATCATGTGCAGGTCGCTGAGATGGAGGACCCGCAGCGACGACGAACCGGGCGCCAGGACTGGCATCGTCACCTCACGCAGTGCAAATGCATTGCGTTCGATGCCGGATGCGTACCCGATCCCTAGTGCAGCGGCGCCCGCGGCACCAAGTGCGGTGCGGGTCAGATTGGTGCGGAACTGGGAAGACACCTCTCAAGGATACGGGTGTGGCGTTCTTCTGCGTCGCTCTCGCCGCCTTTTACAGCTATTCCACAGAGAATTGTGTCCGGGCGGAGGTAACTATCGGCACGCTCGAAACGCCGAGCGCGTAACGTTTCCACCATGTCCGACACGACAGCATCGCTCAAAGCCACCCTCCGAACCGACATGGTTGCATCCATGAAGGCGAAGGATCCGCTACGTACAGCCACCCTTCGGATGCTCATGGCAGCCATCCAGACCGAAGAGGTGGCCGGTAAGGAAGCACGAGTCCTCACCGACGAAGAAATCATCAAAGTCCTTGCAAAGGAATCGAAGAAGCGCGGCGAATCGGCCGAGATCTACACCGAGAACGGCCGCGGTGAGCTTGCCGCGAAAGAGCGCGCCGAAGCTCAGATCATCGACGAGTACCTGCCGACGCCGTTGACCGACGCCGAGCTTGTCGACGTCGTCGACACCGCCCTCGCTCAGGTGTCCGAGGAGCTCGGTGAGCGTCCGGGGATGCGCCAGATGGGCCAGGTCATCAAGGCCGCCAGCGCGCTGGCCAAGGGCAAGGCCGATGGCGCCCGTATCTCTGCAGCAGTGAAGTCCCGCCTGTAGAAGCGCGCCACCAGAATCGAAAACGGCCGCGATCTCCGAGTCACTCGGAGATCGCGGCCGTTCTTGTTTTCAGAGCCGTCAGTTTTCAGGGCCGTCAGTTCGGCGGGGTCCCCGCGGGCGGTGCGGGTTCACCTCCGGGCGGAGTCGCATCCGGGGGAGTCGCGCCCGGTGCCGGAGCTGCTGGAGCTGCCGGGGATGCGGGTGCTGCCGGAGCCCTCACGGAACCGTCACTGATGTAGATCGTGACGGTCGAACCCGGGATCGCGGACCCGGACGGCGAAACTCCGGTGACCGTTCCCGCGCGTGCTCCGGACGCCGTCGTCACGGAATTGACCGTGAAGCCGGACGCCTGCAACCTCGACGTCGCCGCCGACTGGCTCAGGCCGACAACCTCGGGAACCTGGCCGTTCTGCGATCCCCGTGCGTACTTCTCGTCGATCGGAGGCAGCGAGGTGGGCCCGAAGTTGTTGGCGACCGGGTTCATTGCCGCGAACCAGGATCTCGCCGGTTCGGTACCGCCGTACAGGTTGCCGCTGTAGCAGGGGCGCAGCGGGCTCGAGCAGATCTCTCCCGGCGTCGGGGAGTCGCCGAAGATGTAGACAGCGGCAGCGAGGTTGTTGGTGAAGCCGAGGAACGCCGAGGACTTGTGGGTCTCGGTGGTACCCGTCTTGCCCGACATCGGCAGGCTCCATCCGGCGCTGCTTGCAGCTCCGGCAGACGTACCGGCGCCGACGTCGTCACGGCTCATGGCGTTGGCGAGTGTGTCTGCCAAGCCGGGCTCGACAACCTGCTCACAGCCCTGCTCGGTGACGGCCACCGGTTTGCCGTAGCGGTCGAAGACCGAATCGATGGGACTCGGCGGGCACCACTTGCCGTGCGAGGCGAGAGTGGCCGCGACGTTGGAGAGTTCGAGCGGGTTGATCCAGGTGGGGCCCAGGGTGAACGAACCGAGGTTCTGTTCCTTCTGGAAGTCGGCCATGCTGCGCTCGTCGAAGCCCGAGGTGTTGGGATCAGCGTACGAGCGCATGCCGAGACGGACGGCCATGTCGACGGTCGGCGTGACGCCGGTTGCCTCGATGAGCTTGACGAAAGCGGTGTTGGGGGACTGTGCCAGCGCGTCGGTCACCGACAGCGTCGGCGGGTAGTTGCCGGCGTTCTCCACGCAGTAAGTCGACACCGGGCAACCGGCCGCACCACCGCTACCCATGCCCTTGGCTTCGAATCGCTTGGGCACGTCGAGCGTCGCGTTGATACCGAGGCCCTTCTCCATCGCCGCAGCCGTCGTGAAGATCTTGAAGACGGAACCCGCACCGTCACCCGCAAGGGAGTACGGCTGTGCCTGGACGGTTTCGTCGGCGTCGGCATTGAGACCGTACGTGCGACTGCTGGCCATCGCGATGACCTTGTGTGAATCCTGGCCCGGCCTGATCACGTTCATCACGTTCGCGATGCCGTCGAGGTTGGCGCTCGCGTTCGCGTTCAGTCCGGCCTTGGTGGACGCCTGGACCTGCGGATCGAGAGTGGTCTTGATGAGGTAACCACCCTCGTTGATCTGGTCGCGCGTGATTCCGGCGTCCGAGAGGTACTTCAGTGCGTAGTCACAGAAGAATCCGCGATCGCCTGCAGCGATGCAGCCGCGCGGCAAGTTGTTGGGGGTTTCCAGGACGCCGAGGGGCTCTTCCTTGGCGGCGCGGAACTCGTCGGCACGATCCGGAATGTTCGTGATCATGGTGTCGAGCACGGTGTTACGACGCTCGGTCACGCCCTCGACGTTCGTGTACGGGTTCAGTGCGGAGCTGGACTGAACCATGCCGGCAAGCATCGCCGACTGGGGAACGGTCAGATCTGCGGCATCGACGCCGAAGTAGGTCTGAGCCGCGTCCTGGATGCCGAAGGATCCGTTGCCGAACGGTACGAGGTTGAGGTACCGGGTGAGGATCTCGTCTTTCGTGAGTTCCTTGTCCAGCGTCAGGGCCATCCGGATCTCGCGGATCTTTCGGGCCGGGGTGGTCTCGATGGCAGCGCGGCGCTCGGCATCCGTCTTGGCCACGACCAACAGTTGGTAGTTCTTCACATACTGCTGATCGAGTGTCGACGCGCCCTGCTGCACTTCACCGGTCGTCGTGTTGGTGAGGAAGGCACGCAGCGTTCCCTGCCAGTCGACGCCCTTGTGGTCGGGGAACCGGCGGTCCTCGATGGAGACGATCGCCAACTTCATGTTGTTGGAGATCTTCTCGCTCGGGACTTCGAAGCGTCGTTGGTCGTAGAGCCAGGCAATGGGATTGCCTGCCGCATCGACCATGGTGGACACCGCGGGGACCGTGCCTTCGACCAGTTCGGCCGAGACGTTGTCGACGGTATCGGCGGCGCGGTTGGACGCGAATCCGAATCCGCCCGCCACTGGGAACATCACCCCTGCGACCAGGACACCCGCCAATGCGGAGCTTCCGGCGAGCTTCGCCACTGTTTTTGCAATCGACACGATCTACAGAGTACGTGTGCCCACCCATTGGAACCGGTTTCAGTGTTTTGGGGGTGTTCAAAACCTTCTGAACACGCGCTTTGTACTGCCGTACCAAAAAATGCTCCCGAGCGTCTTGCGTTAGGGCCGTTCTTTACCTAAATTGTGATCAGTGTGATCGACGTAACACTCGATCACGAATGTGTCTCAGCTTTCACCGTGCTACCGCGGGGACGGCTGAGATGGTGCGCTGCTCGCCCTATGGCGACGGTCAGACTTTGTAGAGGGGACCCAGAATGTACACAGCCACCCCGAGTAGCCGTTTGGACATCGAGCAGGCCGAGGCACGAATTGCCTGGGTAACTAAGGCACGATGCCGCGAGGTCGACCCCGACCAACTTTTTGTTCGTGGCGCCGCGCAGCGCAAGGCGGCCACCATCTGCCGTCACTGCCCGGTCCTCATGCAGTGCGGAGCAGATGCTCTCGACAATCGTGTCGAGTTCGGTGTGTGGGGCGGAATGACCGAGCGTCAGCGCCGCGCACTGCTCAAGCAGCACCCCGACGTCGACTCCTGGTCCGAGTTCTTCGAAGACCAGCGCCAGCATCACTCAGCAGTCTGATCCAGGTCGATCGGGGGGATCAGCCCTTACGAGTGAGCTGATCTCCCACCGCGCGCAGCGCCTCGAGGTCCGAGACCTCGAACGGTAGCGACGGAACACCGATCAGCGGCACCCTCGGGTGAGCTGCGGTGAATCGACTCAGTAAGGCGATCTCCCGCTTCGCGATCACTGCCCGATGGGCATGGATGCGGAGAACGGCTGCGGTGAGGGCTTCGGCCTCGGTCGCACTTTCCTTCGCTTCCAGTTTGTCGGCGGCGGTCACCGCATGATCGGCAGGCAGAGCCGTCAATGTCGGGTGCGTGCGGTTGAGAACCAGACCGGCCAACGGCATCGAGTCGCCCGCAAGGCGATCGACGAAGAACGCCGCCTCGCGCAGAGCGTCGGGTTCGGCCGCTGCGATCACCAGGAAATGAGTCCCCGGCTGACGTAGCAACTCGTAGGTCTTCGTTGCGCGTTCACGGAAACCGCCGAACATCGAGTCGAGCGACTGCACGAATGCCGATGCATCCGAAAGCATTTGGCTTCCCACGATGGTGGAGACACCCTTCAGTGCCAATCCCATCGCGCCGGCGACGAGCCTGGTCAGGCCACGGCCGGGTGCGGAGAGCAGCCGGATCATCCGTCCGTCGAGGAATGTGCCGAGCCTCTGCGGGGCGTCGAGGAAGTCGAGCGCATTGCGCGACGGCGGGGTATCGACGATCACCAGATCCCACGCGTCGTTCGACGCCAGCTGCCCCAACTTCTCCATCGCCATGTACTCCTGCGTTCCGGAGAACGATGTGGCAACGGTTTGATAGAAGGGATTCGCCAGGATCTGCTCGGCCTTCTCAGGGCTCGAATGCTCGATGACCATCTCGTCGAAAGTCCGACGCATGTTCAGCATCATTGCGTGCAGTTCGCCCGTGGCCTCGGGACCCAGCTTCACCGGCTGCGGAGTGTTGTCGAGTTCGGCCACACCCAGGGCCTGTGCGAGGCGGCGGGCCGGATCGATGGTGAGGACGACTACGCGTCGGCCCTCTTCGGCTGCACGCAACGCCAGGGACGCGGCCGTCGTGGTCTTGCCGACGCCACCTGCGCCGCAACAAACCACGATCCGGGCCGTCGGGTCCTTGATGATCGCCGAAATATCGAGGGCAGGAGCTGCGCGTCGGCCGGTCCTGGAACTGCCGACCGTCACGTTCTCGGTGGTCTCGGTCATCACACGCCCTGTTCCGTGAGGTATTCGGCAAGCTCGTACAGCCCACCGAGATCGACGCCGTCGGCGAGTGCGGGAAGTTGCACCCGAGCCCCGTCGATCTCGCGGAGCTTCTCGGCGCTGGATTCTTGAGCTTCGAGCACCGAGGCATGCTCGATCGTCTCGGTGAGCAGGCCTGCGAAGTCGTCGTCGGACAGATCGATGCCGACGTCCGAGAGTGTCGACCGGATCGAAGCCGCGTCGATATCGCCGGCAGCGGCACCGGAGAGTTGGTCTTCGGGCAAGAACCTCGGGCTGGCGCGGTTGACGATGATGGCACCGAGGTTGAGGTCGTCGCGCGCCAGTTCTGCGGCGGCGTCGGCAGTTTCCTGAACCGGCAGCGCTTCGAGAAGTGCAACAAGATGTACGACGGTCTCCGGCGAGTGCAGCAGCCGAACGACGCCTTCACTCTGGGAGTGCACCGGGCCACCCTTGGCGAGATCGGCCATCGCCTTGGTGACGTCGAGGAAGCTGCCGATTCGTCCGGTCGGGGGAGCGTCGACGACAACGGCGTCGTACACGCGTTTGCCGGTTCGATCGGTGCGGATGACGCACTCCTTGATCTTGCCGGTGAGCAGAACGTCGCGAAGGCCGGGAGCGATGGTGGTGGCGAATTCGATGGCGCCGAACTTACGCATTGCCCGGCCGGCGAAGCCGAGGTTGTAGAACATTTCGAGGTATTCGAGGAACGCGGTCTCGATGTCGACGGCCAGAGCCATCACTTCACCGCCACCTTCGGCGGCCGCGACTTTGGTCTCCTGCGGTGGAAGCGGCGGTACGTCGAAGAGCTGCGCGATTCCCTGGCGGCCCTCGACCTCCACGAGGAGAACGCGCTTGCCGCCCTCGGCCAACGCGAGCGCCAACGCGGCGGCAACCGTGGACTTACCGGTTCCGCCTTTACCCGACACAAAGTGCAGGCGGGCCTTCGTCGCAGACTCGGGCCAGGTCCTGCTCAGCTCATCTTGGGATGCAACCACACCGCGAGCCTATAAGTCTGGGGCCGAAGATGTACGCGGGATAGGCTCACCGCATGAGCGAAATAACTTCCTGGGAATACACCGTGACTCCGTTGCTGGTCCACAATCCGAAGGCAATTCTCGACAACTGGGGTGTCGACGGCTGGGAACTCGTGGCAGTCCTGCCGAGCGCGTCGGGCGAGCAGCACGTCGCGTACATGAAGCGTCCGAAGGGCTGAATCACATGGCAGAGGCAACACAGACCTGGTCGGAGCGTCTCGCCGAACTGGGCATCGCACTTCCCGCCGTCGCGGCACCCGTTGCTGCGTACGTTCCCGCGGTTCGCAGCGGCAACCACGTGTACACGTCGGGTCAGCTCCCGTTCGTCGACGGAAAACTGGCGCTGACCGGCAAGCTCGGTGCGGGCGTGTCGGATGAGGACGCCAAGGCTGCGGCTCGCACCTGCGCGCTCAACGCTCTCGCTGCCATCGACGCCCTGGTCGGCATCGACAACGTCGTTCGCGTTGTCAAGGTTGTCGGCTTCGTGGCATCCGCCGAAGGATTCACCGGTCAGCCCGGCGTGATCAACGGCGCTTCCGAATTCCTCGGTGAGGTGCTCGGCGACGCCGGTATCCACGCTCGTTCGGCAGTCGGCGTGGCAGAGCTTCCCCTCGGCTCTCCGGTCGAGGTGGAACTGATCGTCGAAGTTCGCTGATGTCGACGGTCCATCCCGCCTACGCGCAGCTTCGCCGCGTCACCGACATCGCTTCGGTCTTGCTCGAAAACAATCCGGGCATGATGACGCTGGACGGTACGAACACCTGGATTCTGCATGCTCCCGGCAGCGTCGAGTGTGTAGTCGTCGATCCGGGCGACAACGACGAGGAACACCTGCAACGTGTCGCTGGTATCGGTCCGGTTGCGCTGACCTTGATCACGCACCGGCACTACGACCACACCGGCGGGGTGGACCGTTTCCATGAATTGACCTCGGCTCCGGTGCGTTCCGTAGACCCCACTTTTCTGCGCGGGGGTGCTTCGGCGCTTGTCGACGGTGAAGTGATCGAGGTGGCGGGTCTGAAGCTGCGGATCCTCGCGACTCCAGGACACACCGCTGACTCGGTGTCGATAGTCATCGAGAACGATGCGAGCGTGCTGACGGGCGACACCATTCTCGGCCGCGGCACCGCAGTTCTGGACGACTCCGACGGCGATCTGGGGGATTACCTCACATCACTGCGGTCGTTGGCCGCACTCGGCGAAGGACTGACGGTTCTTCCCGGGCACGGTCCGGACCTGCCCGATCTGCAGGCGATTTCGCAGCAGTACCTTGCTCACCGCGAGGAGCGTCTAGCCCAGGTGCGGGACGCTCTGACGACGTTGGGGGAGTCGGCATCGGTGCGCGAGGTTGTCGAGCACGTCTACTCCGACGTGGACCCGAAGCTGTGGCCGGTGGCGGAGAAATCCGTCAACGTGCAGTTGGCGTATCTGCGCCGCTGAGGCGCTCGGCGCCGACATTCTGCGCCGCTGAGGCGCTCGGCGCCGACATTCTGCGCCGCTGAGGCGCTCGGCGCCGACATGAAGAGTTGAGTTGTGTAGCCGAACTGCCGCCATCTATGCCGATCGAGGTATAGCTGGCGGCAGTTTTTGCATTTGTTTGATATGGGTCACGGGCCAATAGTTAGTCCATGACCTCACAATGCGACGGATGGATCCGCAATTACGTGGACGGCTCCTATGTCGAACCCGACGAGTCGTCGAGCTTCGATCAGGTCGACCCAGCAACGGGCCGTGTTCTCGCCCGGGTCCACGAGGCCGACAAGGCCCTGGTCGATCGGGCCGTGACCTCTGCCAGACGTGCTCTGGACAACGGTTGGGCCGATACGCCGGTCCGTGAGCGGACGGCTCTGCTGCGACGCGCCGCCGACCGGATCGAGGAGCGATTCGAAGAGTTCGTCGCCGCAGAAATGGCGGACACCGGCAAGCCGATCACACAGGCACGCGAACTCGACGTCGCGCGCGCCCTGACGAACTTCCGCACTTTCGCCGACATCGTCGCCGCGGCCGGACAGGAATCGTTTGTCACGGATCTCGCGGGTGGCAAGCAGGCGCTGAACTACGCGATCCGCAAGCCGCTCGGCGTCGTCGCTGTCATCGTTCCCTGGAACCTGCCGCTGCTTCTCCTGACCTGGAAGGTTGCGCCCGCGCTCGCGTGCGGAAACTCCGTGGTGGTCAAGCCCTCCGAGGAAACCCCAGCGACCGCGTCGTTGCTTGCCGAGGTACTCGAAGAAGTCGGCCTGCCTGCCGGTGTCTACAACGTCGTCCACGGGTTCGGTGCGAACTCCGCCGGCGAGTTCCTCACCACGCACCCCGGCATCGACGGTGTCACTTTCACCGGTTCTTCGGCAACCGGTTCGCATGTCATGAAAACCGTTGCGCCGCGAGTCCGTCCGGTCTCGTTCGAACTCGGTGGCAAGAACGCCGCGATCGTCTTCGACGACGTCGACATCGACGAAGCGTTGACGGGTCTGACCAAGTCGGTGTTCACCAACACCGGCCAGGTCTGCCTGTGCACCGAACGGGTGTACGTGCACCGCAGTATTTTCGACGACATCGCCGGTGGACTCGTCGAGCGGGCAGCAGGATTGCGTCTGGGCGACCCGACGCTCGATGCAACGACGACCGGACCGCTCATTTCGCAGGCGCACCGGAAGAAGGTTCTCGACTACTTCGAGATCGCCGAGCAGGAAGGCGCGAAAGTGCTGACCGGCGGCGGTATTCCGGACCTCGGACAGGAACTGTCGGGCGGATCGTGGATCGAACCCACCCTGTGGACTGGCTTGACCAACAAGGATCGCGTCGTGCGCGAGGAGATCTTCGGACCCGTTGCAGCACTCATTCCGTTCGAGACCGAAGCCGAGGCGATCGCCTTGGCAAACGACACCGAGTACGGCCTCGCTGCCTCTGTGTGGACCAACGACCTGCGCCGTGGACACCGCGTCGCGCAGAAGATGAACGTCGGAATCTCCTGGGTCAACACGTGGTTCACCCGCGAACTGCGATCTCCCTTCGGCGGTATGGGCCTGTCCGGCATCGGACGTGAGGGTGGCGAGTCCTCGCTGCACTTCTACACCGAACCGACGAATGTATGTGTGCAACTGTGAACATCGAAACCGCAAAAGTTTTCCAGAAATGAGCGAGGCGTGATGACAGCCCCCGAAGACACCGTATCCGCGCTCGCGCGTCGCCTCGACGACGCTGCGCAGAGTCGCACCGACACCCCGAGCCTCGCCGACGAATACACCATCGACATCGACGAGGCCTACCGGATCCAGAACGAACTCCTCGAACGACGAACCAGCCGTGGCGAATCGATTGTGGGTATCAAGCTCGGCTTCACAAGCCAAGCGAAGATGGCGCAGATGGGTGTCTCCGAAGTGATCGTCGGTCAGTTGACCGACGCGATGTGCGTGAGCAACGGCGGCGAAGTCGACCTGAGGAAGTTCATTCATCCCAAGATCGAACCCGAAGTGGCATACCGTCTGTCGAAGGACGTCGATCTCGACGATCCGAACGTCGACATCGAAACCTGCGTCGATGCACTGGCTCCCGCAATGGAGATCATCGACTC
Organism: Rhodococcus sp. FW305-130; assembly: GCF_058788335.1. Classification (NCBI taxonomy): domain Bacteria; kingdom Bacillati; phylum Actinomycetota; class Actinomycetes; order Mycobacteriales; family Nocardiaceae; genus Rhodococcus; species Rhodococcus sp. FW305-130. The sequence goes on from NZ_JBYTAP010000004.1 coordinate 618,516, forward strand.
GCGCTATCGCGACTTCCGCTTCACCTACACCGACGTCGTCGCTGACAACACCAGCGCTGCCGGGTATGTGATCGGGCGGTGGCTGCCGCTACAGAACGTCGAAGACCGTTCCGTACGTATGGAGGTCGGCGGCGAGACGGTCGTCGGTTCCACGTCGGCCATTCTCGGCGATCCGGCGCGCGCTTTGCATGCACTGCTCGACATCGCCCGCCGACGCCGAATTCCGTTGCGCGCCGGTCAGGTAATTCTGGCCGGTGCCGCCACAGCAGCTGTGCGACTCGACGAGGGCGTCGCACAGTGCACGATCGACGGACTCGGAACCGTCACGGTGAAAGGTGTGAAGCGATGAGTGGGGCGCAGGTCATCGAGAAGCTGGCGAAGCCGCGCGGAAAGTTCCCCCACGTCAAGGTGGTCGGCGATTTCGTCTATGTCTCCGGGACCAGTTCGCGTCGACCCGACAACACGTTTGTCGGCGTCGAGGTCGACGAGATGGGGACGACGGCGCTCGACATTCGGGCGCAGACGCGTGCCGTCATCGAAAACATCGCGGCAATCCTCGCCGAAGTGGGTGGAGAACTCAGTGATCTGGTTCAGGTCACCTCCTACCTGGTGTCCATGAACGACTTCGGTGGATACAACGAGGTGTACGCCGAACTGTTCGACGAAAACGGTCCGACGAGAACGACTGTGGCTGTTCACCAACTGCCCCACCCGCATCTGCTCATCGAAATTTCCGGCGTGGCGTACGTGCCCGCCTCCAAGCGCTCAGCGTCCGAAGATACGGAGAATGCATCATGACCACGATTCCTCCCGTCATCGACTTCAAGAAGTGGATCGACGACAACCGCCACCTGCTGCAGCCGCCTGTCAACAATCAGACGATGGCGCTCGGAGACGACTTCATCGTGCAGGTCGTCGGCGGACCGAACCAGCGGACCGACTACCACCTCGATCCGTACGAGGAGTGGTTCTACCAGCTCGAAGGCGACATCCACGTCAACGTCATGACCGAGGACGGTCCTCAGCGTGTCGACATTCGTGAGGGCGAAACCTGGTTGCTGCCGGGAGACATTCCGCATTCGCCGCAGCGTCCCACTGCGGGCTCCATCGGCCTGGTCATCGAACGCGTCCGCAAGGAAGGCACGCTCGAGAAGTTCCAGTGGTACTGCCTCGAATGCGATCACAAGATTCACGAGGTCGAACTTCAGGTGCGCGACATCGTGGCCGACCTTCCGCCGGTGTTCGTCAAGTTCTACGAGAGCGAAGAAGCCCGCACGTGTGACAAGTGCGGCACGCTCCATCCCGGCAAGGGCTGAGTGATGAGCAACCTGATCGACATCCACACCCACTACGTGCCCAACGGGTGGCCGGATCTGACCGAAGACGCGGGGCCGCAAGCGCCGTGGCTGAAGGTCGAGTCGGAGACCGAAGCCATGATCATGATGGGCACCAAGGAGTTCCGCCGCATCCAGTCCGATGCCTGGGACGCCGAGGTGCGGCTTCGGGACATGGATGCCGACGGCGTGCACACGCAGGTCGTCTCGCCGACGCCGGCATTCTTCAATTACGGCCGAAGCGGCGAGCAGGCAAGTCGCATCGCACGGATCTTCAACGACCTCGCGCTCGAGATCGTGGAGCCGGCGAAGGATCGGTTGATTCCGTTCTGCCAGGTGCCTCTGCAAGACACCGACGCAGCGTGCCGTGAGCTCGAGCGGTGCATCGCGAACGGGCACCGCGGTGTCGAGATCGGCAATCATGTGGGCGATCTGGACCTCGACAGCGAGGGCGTGGTGACGTTTCTCCAGCACTGTGCGTCGCTTGACGTGCCGGTATTCGTGCACCCGTGGGACATGGCCAACTCTCCGCGCCTCGATCGCTGGATGGCGCAGTGGCTCACCGCGATGCCGGCCGAAACGCATCTGTCGATACTCGCGCTGATTCTCGGTGGGGTGTTCGACAAGATCGACGATCGTCTCAAGATCGGATTTGCGCACGGTGGTGGATCTTTCGCGTTCTGGTTGGGCCGGATGGAAAACGCCTGGCACGGCCGCAACGACATCATCGGTACGTCGGAGTTCCCGCCTTCGCATTACCTGGGTAGGTTCTACGTGGATTCTGTCGTCTTCGACGAGCGCGCACTGCGACTGCTGGTGGACACGGTGGGGGTGGACCGTGTGATGGTGGGTAGTGATTACCCGTACCCCTTGGGGGAGCGTCCGGTCGGTGAGGTGGTTCGCAAGAGTGAGTTCTTGGATGATACTGCGCGCCAACTGATTTCGCGGGGGAATGCCGAACGCTTCCTGGGTCTCGTCTGAGACCCCGGCTATACCCTTTCCGGTATGGCGGACGGTGATTTCGGCATTTGTGAGTCATGTCTCGAGCGAGCACAATTCCAAACACAACGATCGACGACGCTCGTGATGCCGACAATCCCGAAGACGGGGTCGGTGACTACAGATTTCATCGTCCGCCTGCCCCATCCAATCGATAGGTTCCGCGATGTCAGACAAGATATCCAACAGCACAACGAGTGACGGAAAGCCGTTGCCGGAGAAAGCTGCCCGTAGCCGAGTTGCCATGGCAACTCTGGCCGGCACAACTCTCGAATGGTACGACTTCTTCCTCTACGGCACAGCCGCCGCGCTGATCTTCAACAAACAGTTCTTCCCGAGCCTGAGTCCCACGGCCGGCACGCTGGCTGCCTTCAGCACCTTCGCCGTCGGATTCATCGCACGGCCGGTAGGTGGGCTCGTGTTCGGGCACTTCGGTGACCGGATCGGGCGCAAGGCCACACTCGTGGTCTCCCTGGTGATGATGGGCGTCGGGTCCACACTCATCGGCCTCATCCCGAACTACGATTCCATCGGATTCTGGGCTCCCGTCCTCCTGGTGGCCATGCGCGTCGTTCAGGGCATCGGTCTGGGCGGTGAAGGCGCCGGCGCGACACTCATGTCGATGGAGCACGCGCCGGCAGGGCAGAAGAATCGTTATGCAGGTTTCCCGCAGATGGGCACACCCGCCGGACTGGTTCTCGCCAACGGCATCTTCCTGACGACCAACGCCGTGATGTCGGACTCGGCATTCGCTTCGTGGGGTTGGCGAATCCCGTTCCTGCTCAGCTTCGTTCTGGTGGCGATCGGTCTGGTGATTCGCCTGCGCGTCACCGAGTCGCCGTCATTCGCCGGGATCATGGAGAAGGGCGAAATAGTCCGCTTCCCGCTGCGTGAGTCGCTCAAGGTCGGCTTCCCCCGTTTGTCTCTCACGCTTGCCGCGTGCTTGGCGAACTCCGCCGTGGCGTACGCCTTCATGGTGTTCACCCTGTCGTACGGAACTCAACATCTGGGCTACGACAAGCAATTCCTGGTGCTCAGCGTGACCGCGGCCGCAGTCCTGTGGTTCCTTTCCATCCCGTTCTGGACCAAGATCGCTGACAAGTACGGGCGTCGACACATGTTCATCGGCGGATCTGCTGCAATCCTGTTGTGGTGCATCGTGTTCTTCCCGCTACTGAACACCGAGAACAAAGTGGTCGCTGTCATCGCGTTCCTGGGTATGGGTCTGATCGTGCCGGTCACCCACTGCGTTCAGGGCAGCATCATCGCCGATACCTTCCCGGCCAAGGTCCGCTACTCCGGTTCGTCTCTGATCCTTCAGAGTGGTGCGATTCTCGGCGGTGGACTGGCGCCGATGATCGCCACCGCACTGCTGGACGCCACCGGGTCTTCGGTAGGCGTCACCTGGTACCTCGCCTCGATATGCACAATCAGCCTGGTCGGCGCCATCGCACTGTTCAAGATTGTCCCCGATTCGTCGCGGGGCTTGGAACACGAGGAGATTCGCGTCTCCGAAAACGCCTGAGTACTGGATTGATCCGACATCGGCCCGTTCCCCCTCGCGGGGAACGGGCCGATCGGCGTTTCACGGTCGCATGAGCTCAGCTGCAAAGGACTCCAGCGTCGCGATCAGGGCCTGTGCGGACGGGCTCGACGTGCGAGTCGCCGAGGAAGTGATGCCGACGCTGTGCCCGATCGGATCGAGTGTGATGGACAGGGTGGTCAAGCGCGCGTCGTCGCGGGGGATGAGGCTCGGTAGGACCGCGATCATGTCGGTCTCGACCAGCAGCTGGCGCACGGTGAGGAAAGAGGTTGCCTCGACGCGGTTTTCGGGCAACGGCAGGCCGTTGCGGGCGAAGAACTCCTCGAGCTCGCGGCGGAGCACTGTCTCGACCCCGGGAAGGATCCAGGGGAAGCCGCGTAGTTCTTCGAGTTGGACGTCCTCGCGGTGAGCGAGCGGGTGATCCACACGGGTGACGAGTTCGACGGACTCCGCGTAGAGGTTCCGTCTTGTCGCGGTGTCATCGGTAGGTGAGGTGAGCCGGCCGACGATCAGGTCGATTCGGCCCGCTTCCAGATCGGTGAGCAACTGTTCGGGCGTACCTTCGCGCACGATGACGGTGAGCAGCGGGTGGTGAACCTTCAGGCGCGCGATAGCGCCGGGAAGCAGCACGTTGGATCCGGCGAGATGTGTTCCCACGATGACGGTTCCGCGATTGGCGTCGGCAAGTTCGACGACGTGCCGCCCGGCTTCGGTCAGCTGCGCGATCACGGCCCGCGCATGAGTTGTGAAGGCCTCGCCGAAAATGGTCGGGGTGATTCCGCGTGGGCCGCGGTCGAAGAGCGAGACACCGAGAATGGACTCGATGTCGTGCAGACTGCGGGTCGCGACGGGTTGTGTGATGTGAAGTGCGGCAGCGGCGCCGACCACGCTGCCCTGACGGCTCAATGCGTCGACGAGCAGGAGATGGCGGAGTTTGAGTCGCCCGTCGAGGAGCTTGGGCATGTCCATGGAGCAATCCTAGACGGGATTGCCGCGAGTGGGTAGGCGCCCGAAGTTGCTCAGAAGAAGGTGATTCCGATCGGTTGGGCCGAGGTGTACTTCTCCCAGGTTTCGCTGCTGTCCGGACTTCCCGTGTGCGCAAACGACGTCCAGTGCCGGCGTATCCGACGGCCCAGTGCGTCGATGCTCTGCCAGTCGCTGCTGCCCAGCATCGGTGAGCTCTTCCAGGACTGGTCGGTTCCCAACATGAAGGGCAGTTCGATGCAGTGAGTGGCTCCGAAGACGTCGTCCGTCGGTGCCCAGTCGAAGCGATACGTGTACACCGACGCGCCGGCCGCTGTGAAGGCGTCGGCCAGCTCCATCGCCGGTTCGGCAAACATGTTCTGTGTCAGTGCTTTTTCGGCGACGCGTTCGGGATCGGGTACTCCCGCTACGTTGCGCACGAAAGCGGATCCCTCGTCGCGGGTGTATCCCACGATGACGTCAGGCGCTGTTTCGAAAGTTCGGATCACGGGATCCAGTTCGGAAATCGGTGCGAAGGGCGGTTGCACGACGTTAGGGGACCGCCGGCTGAACTCGATTGCGGTGCTGCGGAATGCGTCGAGAATGCGGGAGAGTGGCGCGGTCCGAGGATCTCCGTCGAGCAGTCGGGCAAATGTTTCACCGTTCTCGATCGCGGCAGCCTGCGTGAAGTTGAGGTCCGGCCGTGGAGTGCTCTGCAGAATTGCTCGATGGAACAGAGTTCGAGAGTTGTTACTGCTCAACAGATTCACAATCGAATGAGCGCCGGCCGACTGCCCGAACACGGTGACCGAGTCTGGGTCGCCGCCGAATGCCTCGACGTTCTCGCGCACCCACTCGAGCGCTGCGATCTGATCGTGGACCCCGAGATTGCCTTCGCTGACGCCGTCGAGGAGGAGGTATCCGAGCACGCCGACGCGGTAGTTGACCGACACCACGACGACGTCGCCCTCGGCTGACAAAGCGCCGCCGTCGTACCAGGGGAGGGAGCCGCCGCCACTGGAGTAACCGCCACCGTGAAGCCAGACCATCACCGGGCGATGACCGGTCAGCGACGGGGTTGTGACGGTGACGGTGAAGCTGTCCTCGCTCTGCTCCGGTTCGGGGAGCGGTGGCCCCATGATGCGCTCGAGCCGTGAAGGTGGTTGGGGGAAGACCGTTCCAAGCGCTGTGGCGTCGAAAACGTCGGAGAACGGTCCCGCCGGCCGCGGCTTCTCGAAGCGCGGTGCGCGGGCGTAGGGGATCGCACCGAAGTAGTAGGAACCGTCACGCTTTAGGCCGCGGATCTTCCCCGAAGCTGTGGATGCGATCACCGTCTCGGACGAGGGCATGGGTTCCTTTCCTCTTGTGCATACCTTTTCGAGCATGCCAGGTGCATGCCGCGGCACAAATGCCTTTGTGGTCGTGCGGTATGCGTTACGGCTGGAGTGCCTGTACCAGTCGATCTTCGAGTCGCGTCGTCACTCGGCTGTATACGGCACCGTCGTCCAGGGCTCGGGACATCACTATTGCGCCTTGGATTCCGGCCACGGCTTCTTCGGCGAGTCCGGTGGAATCTTCGGCTCCCACGAGTGCCGCCTCGAGCGCCGCGGTCCATTCGTCGAAGTAGGTTCGCACCTTGGCCCCGAAGCGGTTTCGCTCTTCACCGAGTGCAAATGCGCCGAACAGGCAAATGCGTTGCCCTGACCGAAAGTAGTCGGCGACGGTAGCGAACATGCTCTCGATGCGCTGCTGCGGTGGAACCGACTCTGCTCGAAGCGGTTCGAAGACTTCGGTGCGAAACCATCCGTCGACCTCGTCGAGTACGGCCTCGGCCATCTCTTCCTTTCCTCGCGGAAAGAAGTTGTAGAGACTGCCTTTGCCCAAACCGGTGTGTTCGGTGATGACGGCCAGGCTTGCTCCGTCGAACCCGTAGGTTCGAAACACGTTCGCGAGGGCGGGGATCGTGTCCGAGCGTTCAGCTACCTGTCTGGCCATGGATTCATCCTTTCATCACAGACCCAACTCGCTCAGGCCCGGATGATCGTGCGGGCGTGGTCCGGTCGAATCCCAGAAGAACTTTCGCTCGGACTCCGCGATGGGGACGTCGTTGATGCTGGCATGACGGTGGTGCATGAGGCCGTCCGCGTCGAATTCCCAGTTCTCGTTGCCGTAGGAGCGGAACCACTGCCCGTCGTGATCGTGCCACTCGTACGCGAATCGCACGGCGATGCGGTCGTCGCCGTGTGCCCACAACTCTTTGATCAACCGGTAGTCCAGCTCGCGGGTCCACTTCTCGGTCAGAAGTTCGACGATTTCGGATCGGCCGGTGACGAACGTCGACCGATTGCGCCACCAACTGTCCGGCGTGTAGGCCAGCGACACCTTGTGCGGATCGCGTGAGTTCCATCCGTCCTCGGCGAGGCGGACCTTCTGGACGGCGGTTTCGTGGGTGAAGGGCGGAATCGGTGCTCGGACGGTCATTGCGTGGCCTCTCGATCGGATGTGTACCTATCGGTACATACTTTACCGATAGGTACAACAAGAGTCCAGGGAATGACTTCGGCCGCCCCCACCGAAGTGGGAGCGGCCGAAAGAGTCGAGAAGGAAGAAACTAGCGGGCGCGACGAGCCAGACGCTCGGAATCCGAGATCAGAACGCTCTTGCCTTCGAGGCGCAGCCATCCGCGGTGTGCGAAATCGGCGAGCGCCTTGTTGACGGTCTCGCGGGAAGCGCCGACGAGCTGGGCGATCTCTTCCTGCGTGAGGTCGTGAGTGACGCGCAGGGCGCCACCTTCCTGAGTGCCGAAGCGCTGCGCGAGCTGCAGGAGCGCCTTGGCAACACGGCCGGGAACGTCCGTGAAGATCAGGTCGGCCAGGGTGTTGTTGGTACGACGCAGTCGGCGGGCGAGAACGCGCAGCAGCTGCTCGGCGATCTCGGGGCGCTGCTGGATCCATGCCTTGAGAGCGTCGCGGTCCATGCTCACGGCGCGAACCTCGGTGACGGTCGTAGCCGTCGAGGTGCGGGGGCCGGGGTCGAAGATGGACAGTTCGCCGAACATGTCGGACGGGCCCATGATCGTCAGTAGGTTCTCGCGACCGTCGGGTGAGCGTCGACCGATCTTCACCTTGCCGGACACGATGATGTACAGGCGGTCACCGGGTTCACCTTCGTTGAAGATGACATGTCCACGGGGGAAGTCGACGGGCTGCAGCTGCTTTGTCAGCGCCGCTACCGCTGAGGGCTCGACTCCTTGGAAGATGCCGGCTCTTGCCAGGACGTCGTCCACGTGCGCTCCTTGTTGGGATTTGTTCGTTTGTGGTGTCATTTTTGCGCTAACTATCTTTGTACCCGCGCTGCGCACAAACCGTCGTACACAGGCTCAGCCCTCATGAGTGAGACACTGTGTCCAATGCAATCTGTGTTCAATGCAACAGGTACGGCATCGAAGTCTACGTCCCGATAGCTCGCGACGAGTGATTGATGCCACGTAAGAGCCGAAAATTCTTCCGGAATCCGCTGCGGTGACTACTTTGTATGGCCGTCAACTTGCCCGTTGTGTCCGGATTTCGCCCAGGCTGGCGCTCTCGGGAGCCTCCGACTGACGGCCCTTCCGCTTCCGGTGGAAGCGAGCGAACGCATGGGGAAACCCATCGCTTGCCAGGCGGGCGACGTCGTCGTGACTTGCCTGATCGAGGAAGTCTTCTACTTCGTGCTCTTGAACCGAGAGCCGACGCAATCGCCCTTCGACTCGTTCCATCGCCAGGGCAAAGAGCATCAGCAGTAGCGGAAAGAGAATTACTGCGAGTCCTTGCATAGGGGGAAGTAAACACGTCGAAGGTCTCAGAATCGACACGACGGAGTCTCCACTCATGTCGTATCCGTACAGTTGTCTGAGTGCAGACCACCCCGACAGGCAGTTCAGAGCAGCGGAAGAAACCGCGTTCGGGGGGTGCGCGGAAGGAAGAATCACACCTCGGATTGGTACGCCGGGCGCGTCGGATGAATCGCGAGCTCGCTGTGGCTTTCCCGCACGTGTATTGCGAACTCGACTTCACGACTCCGTTGGAACTGGCAGTGGCGACAATCCTGTCGGCGCAATGCACCGACGTCCGCGTCAACATGGTCACGCCGGCGCTCTTCGCCCGCTATCCCGACGCGAAGGCATACGCGGAAGCCGATCGGACCGAACTCGAGGAGTACATCCGCTCCACCGGCTTCTACCGGAACAAGACGACGTCGTTGATCGGACTCGGTCAGGCGCTACTCGAACGCCACGACGGTCAGGTCCCGAACAAACTCGAAGATCTGGTGAAACTCCCAGGCATCGGACGCAAGACCGCGAACGTCGTGCTGGGCAATGCCTTCGACATCCCGGGAATCACCGTCGACACCCACTTCGGTCGGCTCGTGCGCCGGTGGAAGTGGACCGAGGAAGAAGATGCCGTCAAGGTGGAACACGCCGTCGGGGAACTGATCGAACGTAAGGAATGGACACTGCTCTCGCACCGCGTGATCTTTCACGGCCGACGGGTCTGCCACGCGCGCAAGCCCGCGTGCGGGGTGTGCGTTCTGGCCAAGGACTGCCCGTCGTACGGACTCGGCCCGACCGACAAAACCGAGGCCGCGGCCCTGGTGAAAGGCCCCGAGACCGACCATCTGCTCGCCCTGGCAGGGTTGTGATCGCCGATGACAAGTGCTGGAAGATGGTCTCTCGCTGCGCTCGTGGTCGTCGCGGCTCTCGTCGTGGCGATCTGGCCGCGTGGGGGAGACGACACGGCGCCCACGTCCACGGGTCCGTCGTCGTCCGCGTATCAGCCGCCGACGTTCACTCCGTCGTCGGAATCGCTCGATCAACTCCGTAGCCAGGCCTCACTGGCTCCCTGTCCGACTCCGACGGGCGAAGCTCCGGCCGGCTCGGCTCTGGCCGGAATCACCCTCGACTGCGTGTCAGACGGTCGGCCCGTCGACCTTGCCGCAGCGGTCGGCGGAAAACCGACTCTGCTCAACTTGTGGGCGTACTGGTGCGCGCCATGCGCCGAAGAGCTTCCGTACCTTCAGGAATTCGCGGAGCGCGCCGAGGGCAGCATCAACGTTCTGACGGTGCATTCGGATCCGAATCAGGAGAACGCTTTGACGCGACTCATCGACTACTCGGTGCGTTTGCCTGGCGTCCAGGACGGTGACGGCAAGGTACGGATCGCAGTGGGCGCACCGCCGGTGCTGCCGGTGTCGGTGCTCGTGCGCGCGGATGGAACAGTCGCCAAGGTCTTGCCTCAACCTTTCCGCAGTGCGGACGAAATCGCCGCCGCTGCGGCGCAATATCTGGGAGTCGTCGTATGAGCACACCGGTTCCCGAGTGGTTGCGAGCTGTCGCCAGCACCGAGCCCACCGATCCACACCGGATCAACCCCGTCCTCGAGCGTCGCGCGCCGCGCGGGACCGTGACGCGTCCGGCCGCGGTGCTCGTGCTCTTCGGCGGACCGCGTGAGGCAGACCCTCTCGCCGTCGGCGGCTTGCCGGAGGGCGCAGACGTGTTGCTGACCCAACGGGCGTCGACGATGCGTCAGCACAGCGGACAGGTCGCATTCCCGGGCGGCGCCGCCGATCCGGGCGACGACGGCCCCATCGGCACCGCGCTGCGTGAAGCGCAGGAGGAGACCGGGCTCGATCCGAGCGGAGTTCAGCCGCTCACCGTGCTACCGGAGATCTTCATCCCGCCGTCGGGTTTCGACGTGACGCCGGTGCTCGGCTACTGGGAGCAGCCGACGACGGTGGGGATTCAGGACGAGGGCGAGGTCGGACGGGTGGCCAGGGTGCCGCTGCGCACGTTGCTCGACCCCGACAACCGGTTTCAGGTTCGCCATCCCCTCGGATACCAGGGCCCGGCGTTCCGCGCCGACGGCATGCTGGTCTGGGGGTTCACAGCAGGAATCCTCGCGGCGCTGTTCACGGTGTCGGGCTGGGAGATTCCGTGGAACTACGAGGACGTGAGAGACCTGGACACAGCGCTGTCCGAGTTCGGTGAAGGTGTCGAGGATTCGGCGGTGCCGCGATGACAGGTTCTCGTTGGGTGGACATCGCCATCGTTCTGGTCGCCCTCATCGCGGCCACGTCCGGATGGCGTCAGGGCGCGGTGGCGTCGGCGTTGGCGTTTGTCGGCGTGATCCTCGGTGCCGTCGCCGGAATTCTGTTGGCGCCACACCTGCTCGTGCACGTCACCGAAGGCAAGCTGCGCATCCTCGCGGGCATCTCGCTGATCGTGGTGTTGGTCATCATCGGCGAAGTCGCCGGCATGGTGCTCGGACGCGCGGCGCGCAGCGGAATGCACAGTCCGACGGCGCGATCCGTCGACAGCGTCATCGGTGCGGGTCTACAGGCGGTGGCCGTCGTGGTCGCGGCGTGGTTGCTCGCGATTCCGCTCACTTCTTCGTCGCAGCCGAATATTGCCGCCGCTGTTCGTGGTTCGGATGTTCTCGCCAGCGTGGACGAACTGGCGCCGCAGTGGCTGCGCCGCATCCCGACGGAGTTTTCGGCGTTGCTCGACACCTCCGGCCTGCCGGACGTCATCGGCCCGTTCGGGCGTACGCCCATCACCGAGGTCGAAGCACCCGACGCGAGCGTTCTGGCCAGTCCGTTGGCGGCGCAGTTGCGTCCGAGCGTTCTACGCATCAACGGTGTCGCACCGAGTTGCCAGCGCGCGCTCGAGGGATCCGGATTCATCGTCGCCCCCGAACGCGTCATGACCAACGCACACGTGGTTGCCGGAACCGAGAGCATCACGGTGGACACCATGGAGGGCGCGCTGCCCGCGCAGGTGGTTCTCTTCGACTCCGCCGTCGACATCGCGATTCTGGCGGTTCCCGGACTGGACGCACCGGTGCTGCCGTTTGCTCCGGAGCAGGCTCAGACCGGCGACAACGCGTTGGTGCTCGGTTACCCCGGCGGCGGTCCGTACACGGCCAGCGCAGCCCGCGTTCGTGAGGTCCTGAACCTGAACGGACCGGACATCTACAAGGCCGGAACCACTCAACGTGAGGTCTACACCGTCCGCGGATCCATCAGGCAGGGCAACTCTGGTGGGCCGATGGTCGACGATCAGGGCCGCGTCCTCGGCGTCGTGTTCGGTGCTGCCGTCGACGACAGCGACACCGGATTCGTCCTCACCGCCCAGGAAGTATCGCGCCAGTTGAACGCGGCTGCCTCGGCGTCGACGCCGGTGCCGACAGGCGCCTGCATTCTGTAGCGGTCACTTCTCTGTAAGGAGGAAGTCCTCGAGTTCGCGGTTGACGCGCTCGGGGGCTTCCTGGTGCGCGTAGTGACCAACTCCGGCAATGGTGCGCAGTTTCTCGCCGGGAGCCCAATGCTTGTCGCGCCGCACGGTACGGGTGAGCACGTACGGGTCGAGTTCGCCGTGAATCTGGACGATCGGAATGCGAAGAACCTGATCCATCAAACGCATGAAACGACGACCCTCCGGCCGGAGCTGGCTGCGGAAGGCCCAGCGCTGGTACTCCAGCGTGGAATGCGCGACGCCCGGGATTCGGATCGCAGCCCGCATCTTGGTCATCACGTCCGCGAACTCGGGTTGCTGCGGCCAGGTGGGGCCGGACCGCGAGCGAACCAGACGCTCCACCTCGGCGCCGTTGTCGGCCGTCAACCGACGTTCCGGGCGTAGCGGTACCTGATAGGCCAGGAACGAGGGCAAAAGCGCGCGGCGCTGATATGGGTCGCGCACGACTGCTTTCTTGAGTGCCATCGGGTGTGGCGACGAGATCAACGCGATCGACCGCACCAGGCGTGGATGCAGGAGCGCGGTCGCCCAGCACACCAACCCGCCGTCGGCATGACCGATCAGCGTGGCCTTGCCGTAACCCATCGCACGAATGAGACCGGCTACGTCACCGGCGAGCGTCCAACCGTCGTAGCCGCGAGGGGGCTTGTCGGAATCGCCGTACCCACGAAGATCCATGGCGACGACGCGGAATCCCTGCTCCGACAGTGCCGTCAACTGATGGCGCCAGGACCACCAGAAATCGGCGAATCCGTGCAACAGGACCACCAACGGAGCATCCGGCTCCGCGTCGCCTACCTCGACGACGTGAAACCGGATGCCGTTGGCGTGAATGTCCCGGTGAATCCAGGGGCCGTCGAACCTGACGGTGGATGGATCTGGGGCTGCCACTTTCGATCAGACTCGCTACCGGCGCGCGTTGAAATCGACAGACGGCTTTGCGTCGTCATGGCTGCCGGGAAGGACGTTCTTGGCCTGCTTGAGCGATTCGATCGTCTTCTCCGGAGCCCTCAGCTTGCGCACACGCAGATAACCGAGCAGCGCCAGAATCGCGGTGGTCACCACCATGATCAGGAAGACGATGAGGAACGCCAGCCAGCGCGGCACCCAGGTATCGAGCATCTCGGCCAGGAAGAAAAAGAAGAAAAACGAGCTGAACAGCAGAACCGTGAAGGCCAGGATGAAGAAGACACTGCCCTGCAGACCCTTCTTGACCTCGCCCGTGACCTCGGCCTTGGCAAGTTCAACCTCGGCGCGCACGAGGGTGGAGACCTGTGCGGTCGCGTCCTTGACGAGGGCCCCGATGGTGGCCTCACCCGGCGTGCGGGCGTCCACATCGGTGAGAGGGATGGACGAGACCGTGTTCGGTACTCCATCTCCGGTGAAGCGCTGGCTCTCTCCGTTGGTCAAGCTCACTTGTCGACCTCTCCAGGTAGTTCTCTCGCGTCCGTGGCAATGGCGGTGGAAGCGTCGTCTCGAGCCGCATGAACTCGTCCACGTCGCCACAGCAGCGCTGATCCGATCAGCGATGCCACCAACGATGTCACGAGAACTGCGGCCTTCGCTATCTCGGCCTCGCTGCCATCGCCGACCCCGTCCAATGCGAGGTCTGCTACAAGCAGGCTAACGGTGAACCCGATGCCACCGAGAACTGAGAGGGCAAACATGTCTCTCAATTCCAGTGTCTTGGGCTTGGTGGCTATGCCCAATTTGATCGCGAGCAGGGAAATTCCGAAGATTCCGACGGTCTTTCCGACCAGAAGGCCGACGACAACCGATTGCCCGACGGGGTCGGTGAAAATGTCGCCGAGTACCGCGGCGTTGATCGGAACACCGGAGGCGAACAGTGCGAACACGGGGACGCAGAAGCCTGCGGAGTACGGCTGAATGCGGTGCTCGAGGCGGCTGCCCGGCGCGTATTCCTCGTCCGGATCGCGCCTGACACGGGTGAGTAGGCCGAGCGCGACGCCCGCGAGTGTGGCGTGTATCCCCGCTTCGTGCATCGCGTACCAGGTCAGTAGTGCCAGCGGGACGTAGAGGAACGGCGTCGTGATGCGCTTGTGCTGGGCGTAGGCGTAGACAGCGAGGGCTGCGGCCGCGGTCAGCAGCCACAACATCGCGAGGGAGCCGGTGAACAGTACGGCGATGAGGATGATGGCGAGCAGATCGTCGACGACGGCCAGGCTGAGCAGGAAGACTCGGGCGCTTGCGGGGATCTTCGATCCGGTGAGAGCGAGCACGCCGAGGGCAAAAGCGATGTCCGTCGCGACGGGAATGGCCCAGCCCTTGTCCATACCTGGAGTGCCGAAGCCGATGGACGCCGCGATGATCGCGGGGACCAGGACGCCGCCGCACGCCGCGATGATCGGGAGCATCGCGGCTTTGCGGTCCGCGAGCTCGCCGACCACCAGTTCGCGTTTGAGTTCGAGGCCGGCGACGAAGAAGAAGACGGCAAGCAGTCCGTCTTGCGCCCAGGTGCCAAGGCTGAGGTCCAGATGGAGTGCAGACGGGCCGATCTGGAAGTCGCGCAGTGCGATGTAGCTCTCACCGAAAGGTGAGTTCACCCAGATCAGAGCGACGGCAGCGGCGATGAGCAGTATCGATCCGCCCACCGTTTCGGTGCGGAGATAGCGGGACAGTTCGGAACGCAAAGTGGAGATCACGCGTGGGGACGACCTTTGTTCGTGCACCCGAGTTCGGATGCAACAGACATGAACGTGATCGACGTTGTAAAGCATCGAATGCACGTGCCGACCAGACTTCCCGGCTCACCTTTACGGGATTTTATCGCGGATTGCTCGCTGAGCCGAATTCGCGAACCGAATTTGCGCCGGAAAACCCCGCGGGTGTTCAATTCCTACTGATTGGGACACCATCCCACCAATTGGACAATTTTCGTATAACGGCGCAGGAGCATGTTTTGAGCACGTCAGTCAGTGAGAACCCACCCAAGCCGGAGGGCGGCGACGCAGATACCGTCGCCGGAGTGCCGCGCAGCCGAATCGTGGTTGCCAGCATGGTGGGTACGTCCATCGAGTTCTACGACTTCTACATCTATGCAACAGCGGCAGTATCGGTGTTCCCGCACCTGTTCTTCCCGAAGGGCAACGACACCACCGCGCTTCTCGCGTCGTTGGCGACGTTCGGACTCGCGTTTGTCGCCCGTCCCCTCGGCTCGATTCTCTTCGGACACTTCGGTGACCGCGTCGGACGCAAGGCAACTCTGGTCGGCTCGCTGCTGACGATGGGCATCGCGACCTTCCTCATCGGACTGCTGCCCACTTATCACCAGATCGGTCTACTGGCCCCGGCGCTGTTGGCGCTCATGCGTTTCTGCCAGGGCCTCGGACTCGGCGGCGAATGGTCTGGCGCGGCTCTGCTCGCGACCGAGACGGCCAAGGAAGGCAAGCGGGCCTGGGCGGCGATGTGGCCGCAGCTCGGTGCACCCATCGGCTTCTTCATGGCCAACGGACTGTTCCTGATCATCACGTTGTTCATGAACCACGACAATTCCAGCCCGGACCTCGAAGGTGCCTTCCTGAGCTGGGGGTGGCGAATTCCGTTCCTGCTCAGCGCAATCATGGTGATGATCGGCCTGTACGTCAGGCTCAAGCTCGAAGAGACCCCGGTGTTCGCGCGCGCAGTCGAGCGCGGCGAGAAGGTCAAGACCCCGGTCGCCGAGGTATTCAAGACCAGCTGGCGTCAGCTGATCATCGGTACGTTCGTGATGCTCGCGACGTACACGCTCTTCTACATCATGACCACCTGGGTGCTCAGCCACGGAACCGGCAAGACGGCGGCCGACGGCGGAACTGGCGCCGGCTTCAAGTACACCGATTTCCTTGTTCTGCAGCTCATCGCAGTCGTGTTCTTCGCTGCTGCCGTGCCGGTCTCGGGTTGGCTTGCGGACCGTTACGGGCGTCGCATCACGCTGCTAATCATCACCGGCCTGATCATGGTGTTCGGCTTGACCTTCGGCGTGTTCCTCGAACCGGACGGAATGAACGACGGTCGTATGTTGGCGTTCCTCATCGTGGGCATGCTGCTCATGGGCCTGACCTTTGGGCCGATGAGTGCCGTTCTCCCGGAACTCTTCCCGACCAACGTCCGCTACACGGGCTCGGGAATCGCGTACAACACCGCCAGCATTCTGGGCGCTGCGGTGGCGCCGTTCATCGCCGTCTACCTCGCGAAGAACTACGGCGTCGGCTGGGTCGGCATCTACCTCCTCGTGGCGGCGACGCTGACTTTTGTTGCGCTGCTGGTCATGCGCGAGACGAAGGGTGAGTCGCTAGACGATGTAGGGGCATAACCCTGCTGTGCGCCTTTATTAACCCCCGGCGGTTAATAAAGGCGCACAGCAGTTGTCAGGGAAGCTGAGCAGGCAGGACGTGCTCACCGGTCTTGTCGGTGCTCAAGGCCAAGGAACTGATGTACTGCTTCTCGCCGTTCGGGCCGGGAACGTTCGACGCGAGCATGTCGGGTCGCTCGAACTCGATGCCGCTGACGCAGCACAGAAGCGTTTCACCCGAGGGGTTCCCGTACTCGTCGAACATCGGCAGATCGATGCCGTCGTCGGTGCGTCGTAGGTAGTACTTGCCCTTGGTGGCGACGGCGAGGACCGGCGGCATCACCAGTGCGATGACGATCGCGACGATCGGGGAGAACGGCTTGATCGCCGAACCGAAAGCACCGAAGAACACCAGGATCGAAATGCCCGCGGCCAGCAGCATCGACACGAAGCCGACAGGATTGACGTCGTAGAGCATCCCGCGTCGGAACTCGGGGACCTTCGGGGAGAGCTTCAACCAGTACTTGTTGATCGCGATGTCGGAGGCGACGACCACGACCCAGGCGATACCGCAGTTCGCGTAGAAGCCCAGGATCGTGTTGAGGAAGTCGAACATGTTGGCTTCCATCAAGATCAGTGCGATCGCCAGGTTGACCAGAACGAAGATCATGCGTCCCGGGTAGGTCTTGGTGACGCGGGTGTACGAGTTGGTCCAGGCCAGTGAGCCGGAGTACGCGTTGGTGACGTTGATCTTGATCTGGCTGATGACCACGAGGATCACGGCAAGGGTCATGGCCAGCCAGTGCGGCATCATGTCCTGGTAGATCTCGAGAAACTGGTGCACGGGCTGGTTGGCGATCGAAGATCCGTCGACGACGTTCGCGATGATGTACACGGCGAGGAACAGTCCGACGATCTGCTTGAACGCGCCGAAGATGACCCAGCCGGGCCCCGCGAGAATTACTGCAGCCCACCAACGACGGGTGTTCTCCGGCGTCTTGGGCGGCATGAAGCGTAGGTAGTCGATCTGCTCGGCGATCTGTGCGATCAGCGACAGGCAGACACCCGCGGCCAGCATCACCGATCCGAAGTTGACGCCCTTGCCGTTTGCGCCGTCCTCGCCGCCGAAGGCGAAGAACGCGCTCACCGAATCTGGGTGCTTGAACAGCAGATACAGGAACGGCAGCACCATCATGACGAGCCACAGAGGCGTCGTCCACACTTGGAGCTTTGCCAGAGCCTTCATTCCGTAGATGACCAGTGGAATGACCATCAGGGTCGAGACCGCGTATCCGATCGAGAGTGGGATCCCGAGCCCCAGTTTCAAACCCTGGGCCATGATGGAACCTTCGAGCGCGAAGAAGATGAAGGTGAACGTCGCGAAGATTACGTTGGTGACCACGGAGCCGTAGTAGCCGAAACCGCTTCCGCGCGTGATCAAATCGAGGTCGATGTTGTATCGCGCGGCGTAGTAGGCGAGTGGGAAGCCGGTGGCCATGATGACGACGGCAAACACGGCGATGCCCAGCAATGCGTTACCGGTGCCGTACGAGATGCCGATGTTGGCGCCGATCGAGAAGTCTGCGAGATACGCGATTCCGCCGAGTGCGGAGGTCGCGACGACGCCGGTTCCCCATTTGCGGTAGCTGCGTGGCGCGAATCGGAGGGTGTAGTCCTCCAGAGTCTCCTTCAGTGCGGCGTTCTCACCGAGATCTGCCCTGTCCGGTGCGCCGGCGGACACCTGCTCGTTCACTGCTGTCATGACGTCACTTCCCCTGGGTGCCTGTGCATGTGCACTTTGTGGTGCAGGCACCCAACCTAGGGAGGTGGCGTTACGCGGACATGTTTGAAATGTGTCGCCCACGTTGCGGATTCGATCCGCAACGTGAGCGAGCACTCATGGGACTTTCTTTACCTGTATCTGATCACCAACTGCCCGCGCCTGCAAGGCGAGTGGCTGCGTCCCGACTGGTCGTAGGTTGAGAACGGCGGCGGCCACCGGGTCGGCCAAGACGTTTCGGATGGTCCGGCGCAGGCCACGTGCTCCGTACACCGGATCGAATCCGCGCCGTTGCAACAGAGCGACGGCGCTGTCGTCCACGTCGACGTCGACGCCTCTCCTGGCCAACCGAGTCGTGATCAGTTCGATCTCGAGCCGCGTCACTTGTTCCGCGGTCTGTTCGTCGAACTCGTCGAGGATCACGGTTTCGTCGATGCGGTTGAAGAACTCGGGGTCGAAGAACTTCTCGAGAGCGCGCTGCACCAAGTGGTGACCATGGTGTGGTCGATCGATCCGGACGCGATCGGCGAGCTGCCGCACCCGGGACCGTCGACGTTCCGCCACCGCAGCAGAACCGAGATTCGAGGTCAGGAACACGTAGCTGTTGCGGAACGAGATCTTCTGCTGACCGTTCGCCAACCGGAGTTCGCCGTTGTCGAGGACCTGCAGGAGCGCACGTAGAACGGTGGGGTCGGCCTTCTCCACTTCGTCGAACAGGACGATTCCGGGGGTGTACGGATCGCCCTCGACGGTGTTCTTGTCGAACAGTGTGAAGGACTCCTTGCTGCCGGCGTACCCAGGCGGAGCCCCGGAGAACGACGCCGCATAATGCTCTTGAGCAAGAGCATTCATGTCGATGCGGCACAGATCGTCGGGCCCGGACCGTAGTTCCGCGGCCACGCGCCGCACCAACTCCGTCTTGCCGACGCCGGTGGGGCCGACCAGAAGGATGTTGGCGAGCGGACGCGTCGGATCCGTGGCACCGACATGCGCGATCGAAATCGCCCGAACCACTGCGTCGACGGCGGCCTGTTGTCCGACGATCTTGGAACTCAGGGCTTTCGAGAGCTTGCGAGCGTCGAAGGCCCCGACCGGTACGGGTTCGGATCGTTCCTCGGCTGGTGGCGGTGCTGCACTGTTCCGGTCATGGAGCATGTCGGTGATATACGGCACAGCGAGATCCTTAAACTTCGATTGTCTTCTCGACCGGCAGGTTTCCGACGCGGCAGTCCGCTACGCCCACTGTGTCTCGGGTGATGGCCTCGACGCGTTCCTGAGCCTTCTGGGCATCGGTGACCCACAGCTTGTAGAACTCGAACGGGCAGTCAGCGACGCCCTTGTCTCCGTCACCTGCTGCGTGGACACCGGAGTATCCGCGGTGGAGGAGCTTGAAGATGTGGTTCTGGGACTGATCGTTCTCGCGTGCGTCGCGAATGGCTGAGACGGACAACTGCGCGTACTGGATTCCGTATTCCTCCTCTCCGGTCTCACCCAGCGTCCGACCGTCGAACCCGATGATCGCGGAGTGTCCGAAGTAGGAGTAGACGCCGTCGAATCCGGCTGCATTGGCAACTGCCACATAACAATTGTTGGCCCAGGCCATTGCCTTGGACATCATCACCTGCTGGTCCTTGGCGGGGTACATGTAGCCCTGGCAGCGGACGATGAGTTCTGCACCCTTCATCGCGCAGTCACGCCAGATCTCCGGGTAGTTGCCGTCGTCGCAGATGATGAGCGAGATCTTCAGGCCCTTGGGACCCTCGGATACGTACGTGGTGTCGCCGGGGTACCACCCTTCGATGGGGCACCAGGGCAGGATCTTTCGGTACTTCTGAACGATTTCGCCCTTGTTGTCGATGAGAATCAACGTGTTGTACGGCGGCTTGTTCGGGTGGTCTTCGTGCTGTTCACCGGTGATGGAGAAGATTCCCCAGGTATCGGCCTCGCGGCAAGCGGCGGAAAAGATTGCGGTCTCGTCACCGGGGATGGTTGCCGCTGTCGCATACATCTCCTCTTCGTTGTACATGATTCCCTGCGTGGAGTATTCGGGGAATACCACCAGATCCATTCCGGGGAGTCCGGTCTTCATGCCGATCATCATGTCGGCGATCTTGCGCGCGTTCTCGAGAACTCCGGCGCGATCGTGCAGGCGGGGCATCTTGTAGTTGACTACTGCTACGCCGACCGTGTCGTTGCTCGAGGAGATGTCACCGTGTCGCATTGTCTTTCACTCCTTGGTTGTGTGGATCAGTTGAAGACTGGATGAGTCTGGGGAACTGCGGCTTTGGGTGTGGCGAGGATCTTGGCCAGGCCGAGGAGAACCAGAAGCGCTCCGGCCCAACCGGCGGCTACCGCGGGTGTGGTGTGGAAGTTGTCGGTCAGGATCAGAAAGGCAGGAACAGTGCAGGTGGGCTGGCTCAGCAGGACTGCTGCCCAGCCGGTGAAGCGGCTGAGGTTCTCGCGGCCGAGGCCGAGCACCAGGAAGAACAGCGTCCACAGTGCTGCCCATGCGAGCCAGATGACCCCGAAGACGGGGTCGTTGCTCACCGTGAACGAGAGGAAGGAGTACACGAGCGCGGCGCACGCGACGAACAGTGAGAACCACCCGATTCCTTCCGGTTCGAAGCCGGCGAGATTGCTGATTCCTACGTAGAGGTAGGTGAATCCGAACAGGTAGAGACCTGAGGCCGCCAGGACGGCGCTCGAATCTCCCTGTGCCTGAATCAACAAAACGGTGGGGACGACGCATTGAAGTGCGCCGACGAAGAGGTTGAGGACCGAGGCGGATCGAACGGGAACTGTGCCGAGCAGCATCAGTCCGTTGACGAAGAGGACGGCTCCCACGTAAAGCAAACCAACACTGCCCATCGGGCACCTCCGGTTACTTTCGGGACGGGTTACTTTCAAATGAAATGATTCCAAATGAAACTAAGTGATGCGCGCCACAGAAGTCAAGAGGTGGATCTCAGGGGAAGGTTTCAGAGGGTGGCGATGATCGAGAAGTCGAGTCCGTCGGCGACGGCCAGCTGAATCTTCTGTCGTGCAACGCGATCGCGAAACTCGACGGTTCCGCGAGGTCCGTCGTATGCGGCGCCTTCGACGACGGCGTCCAGGGCGTGCGGGTGGGTGCTGTCGGCGCGTCGAACCAGGGCCGAAAGGGTATGTATCCCTTCGTAACACGACTCGGCAGCGTTGTTCAGTGCCGGAGCGTGCGCGCCGTGCAGTGCGATGTAGCGCCCGAGCAGGTCCATGGAGTTACCGTCGACCATCGAGCGGAAGTACGCTGCCGAGGCAAACAGGTTCCGGGTTGCGCGGGGGCCGCTTGCGAGCAGCATGTTTTCTTCCATCAACGGGCTGAACCGGATCATCGACTCGTCGAGGCCTCGGCGGGCGAAGGTTCGGTTGAAGTCGACGGCGTCCTGCCCGACGAGGAGCATGATCACGCCGTCGCAACCGGAGTTCGAGACGGTCTCGACCAACTGCTTCATGTTGCCGCGCCCCAGATCGACAAACGAACCGCCGACCAGGGTGAGGTCGAGTTCGGTGGCGAATTGCCTCACGGCCCCGAGCGAGCTGTGAGGCCAGATGTAGTCGTCGCCGACGACGAACCACTTGCGCGCTCCGACGTTGTCGCGCAGCCACTTCAGTGCCGGCGCGATCTGCTGTCGTGGTGTTTCGCCCGAACAGTAGATTCCTGGTCGGACCTCGCCGCCCTCGTAGAGCGAGGTGTACGAGTACGGAATACGGCCTGCGACCACCGGTGCGAGTGCGTGGCGGACCGAGGAGATGTGCCAACCGCTGACGGCGTCGATGTCACCTGCGTCGAGTAGCTGTTGCACGCGGGCTGCGACGACGCCCGGCGAAGCGCCGCCGTCGATCACTTCGATCTGGACTTCGCGTCCCAGTACGCCGCCGGAGTTGTTGAGATCGCGGGCGGCCAATTCGCTGATCGCCTCACACGACGGACCGAACAGTCCGGCCGGTCCTTGGAGGGGAACCACCATGCCCAGGCGCCATACGGCGCTGCGCGCGCGTTCGAGCGCGCCGGTAGCGCTCATGCGTCGCCGCCGGAATCGGAAGTCAGCGGCCTGGCCTGGGTTACTATCATTTCATTTGAAAGTATTGCCCGAGAAGTGTGAAGTACGCAACAGCGGGGGAGCGATCAGTGGGAAAAAGTGACTCCGGAATTCTTGATGCTTCGCTGACGACCGCGCTGGTCCGAGCGGCTCGAATGGCCGCGGCAGCGGCGGAGAAGACGCTGGCGGCTGAGAATCTCACTCTCGATCACTGGATGACGCTCGAAGCCTTGGCGTCGACCGAGGGGCTGACGATGGCTGAGCTGCGCGATCGAACGGGAACACCGGCTCCGACGCTGACGCGAGTTGCGGACAAGTTGGTCTCGCTTGCGCTGATCTATCGCGAGGTCGGTGAGGACGATCGCCGGAAGGTGCGCGTGTTTCTCTCCTCGCGTGGAAAGTCTCTGCACAAGCGGGTTGCCGCAGACATTCGCGTGGCCGAGGAGTCTTGGCTGACGTCGAAAGAGGAAGTGAAGTTGCGAGAGGGGCTCCGCCCCTGTGCGCCTTTCCGGTAGTGGGGACTACCAGAAAGGCGCACGGGGGCCGAAGGCCTTACTTGCCGCGGATTGCGTCGAATACCTTGGGATCGACCAGGGTTGAGGTGTCTCCGAGGTCGCGGCCTTCGGCGACGTCGCGCAGGAGGCGGCGCATGATCTTGCCGGATCGGGTTTTCGGCAGTTCCGGCACGATCGTGATCTGACGCGGCTTGGCGATGGGGCTGATGTCGGTGGAGACCTGCGCCTTGAGCTCGGCGATCAGAACCTCACCGGTGTTCTCGACGCCTTCGCGCAGGATGACGAACGCGACGATGCCCTGTCCGGTGGTCTCGTCCGCGGCACCGACGACGGCAGCTTCGGCGACTCCGTGATGGTTGACCAGTGCTGACTCCACCTCGGAGGTGGAGATGCGGTGACCGGAGACGTTCATGACGTCGTCGACGCGGCCGAGGACCCAGAGGGCGCCGTCGTCGTCGTACTTGGCGCCGTCACCGGCGAAGTACCAGCCTTCTTCGGCGTAGCGGGACCAGTAGGTGTCGCGGTAGCGGTCCATGTCGCCCCAGATGCCGCGGAGCATCGCCGGCCACGGCTCGTCGAGGACGAGGTAACCGTTGCCGCCAGGGCCGAGGGGCTTGGCGTCGTCGTCGACGATCTTCGCGGAAATGCCCGGCAGTGGTGCCATCGCGGATCCGGGCTTGGTGGCGGTGATACCGGGCAGCGGGGAAATCATGATCGCGCCGGTCTCGGTCTGCCACCAGGTGTCGACGATGGGAGCCTTGTTGCCGCCGATGACGTCGCGGAACCAGCGCCACGCTTCGGGGTTGATGGGCTCGCCCACAGATCCGAGCAAACGGATCGAAGACAAGTCGTGGGCGTCGGGAATTTCCCGGCCCCACTTCATGAACGTCCGCACGAGGGTGGGTGCGGTGTAGTAGATGGAGACGCCGTACTTCTCGATGATGTCGAAGTGGCGGTGCTCGTTCGGGGAGTTGGGGGTGCCTTCGTAGACGACCTGGGTGACACCGTTGGAGAGGGGTCCATAGACGATGTAGGAGTGTCCGGTGACCCAGCCGATGTCGGCGGTGCACCAGTAGACGTCTTGTCCCGCTTTGTGATCGAAGACGTTGTGGTGGGTGTACGACGCCTGGGTGAGGTAGCCGCCGGAGGTGTGGATGATGCCCTTGGGCTTACCGGTGGTGCCGGAGGTGTAGAGGATGAACAGGGGATGTTCGGCGTCGAAGGCCTGCGCTTCGTGCTCAGGTGAGGCCTGCGCGACGGTCTCGTGCCACCACAGGTCGCGGCCGTCGGTCCACTCGACGTCGATGCCGGTCCGGTTGACCACCAACACGTTCTGGACGGAGTCGGCGCCGGCGACGGATTCGTCGACCGCTGTTTTGATGGGTGCTGCGGCGCCGCGTCGCCACTGGCCGTCGACGGTGACGACGAGCTTGGCTTGGGCGTCGTCGATGCGCGAGCGTAGGGCAGTGGCGGAGAATCCGGCGAAGACGACCGAGTGCGTCAGGCCGAGGCGGGCGCAGGCGAGCATGGTGACGATCGCTTCGGGGATCATCGGCATGTAGATCGCGACGCGGTCACCGGCGACGAGGCCGAGGTCGGTGAAAGTGTTTGCGGCGCGGCTGACTTCGGCGAGGAGGTCGTTGTAGGTCAGGTCGCGGGAGTCGCCGGGTTCGCCTTCGAAGTGAATGGCGACGCGGTCGCCGTTGCCGGCGAGGACGTGGCGGTCGACGCAGTTGTAGGCGACGTTGAGCTTGCCGCCGACGAACCACTTGGCGACGGGGGCGTCGGTCCAGTCGAGGACGTCGGTCCATTTCTCGTGCCAGTGAAGGCGCTCAGCCTGATTCGCCCAGAAAGCGAGGCGGTCGGTATCTGCGGCAGCCTGCAACTCCGGTCCCGCGTTGGCGGCCGCAGCGAACTCTGCGCTCGGCGGATATGCCTGGGGGACGTCTGTTTCGGCTGCGCTTGTCATGGCTGACGGCCTTCTTTCCACATTGATCGACACTTTTCTGACTCCGTGTGAGGGTAGTCACAAGCTCGCTCAAACGCACCGTTGCATCACGTTGCAACCCGTTGTCCTGCGACGATCGGTCGAATCGATGCGACGGGTGGTCACTTCCGCCGACGAATGAATGTGTCCGAATTCAATTACCCCCAATTTTCCAACAATGGGTGCGGTGCGCGCTTCGGGTTCGATGTGTCTATTGTCAAACCATTATTCGACCGCAACTCGAAGTCACGTTCACTTTCAGTTGTAGGCGACACGACGCCGGCAGTTACGGCTGTCGGCAGGCCGCGAGCATGCTCGGGGTCACTTAGATGTGGAAGGAATTCCTTTGCGTATCTCACGCATAGCGACCGGCGCGGTCGCGCTCGGAATGACGGCAGTGCTGATCACGGCATGTTCGTCCGGCGATTCGTCGGGCGGATCGTCCAGTGGCGTCGTCAACGCCTGGGCGGGCGAGCCTCAGAACCCGTTGATCCCCACGAACACGAGTGAGAACATGGGCGGCCGCGTCCTCGACTCACTGTTCTCCGGTCTCGTTTCGTACACCGCAGACGGCGGTACGGAGAACGAGGTTGCCGAGTCCATCGAGAGCACCGACGGTCAGAACTTCACCGTCAAGCTCAAGGACGGCTGGACCTTCACGGACGGCACCCCCGTCACCGCGAAGTCGTTCGTCGACGCGTGGAACTACGGAGCCCTCTCCACCAACGCTCAGCTTCAGGCATCGTTCTTCGATCCGATCAAGGGCTACGACGAAGTTGCCGCCGAGGTTCCGACGGCACAGACCATGTCGGGTCTGAAGGTTGTGGACGACTCCACCTTCACCATCGAACTCAAGCAGCCCGAGTCGGCGTTCCCCGATCGCCTCGGCTTCACGGCGTACTACCCGCTGCCCGAGGTCGCGTTCAAGGACATGACCGCCTTCGGTGAGAACCCGATCGGCAACGGCCCGTACAAGCTCGACGGAACCGGCGCGTGGCAGCACAACGTCCGCATCGACACCGTCGTGAACCCGGACTACAACGGCAACCGTAAGCCGAAGAACGCCGGCGTCGACTTCATCATGTACAACAGCCTCGACACGGCGTACACCGATCTCCTGGCCAACAACGTCGACGTTCTCGACCAGGTTCCTCCGAGCGCCGTCACGACCTTCGAGTCGGACCTGCCCGGACGCACCGTCAACCAGCCGTCGGCAACCATCGAGACGTTCACGATCCCGGGTCGCCTGCCGCACTTCAGCGGTGAAGAGGGCATGCTCCGCCGTCAGGCGATCTCGATGGCGATCAACCGCGATCAGATCACCCAGCAGATCTTCAACAAGACCAGGACGCCTGCACTCGACTTCACCAGCCCCGCGATCAAGGGCTGGAACGACTCGCTGACCGGTAACAGCAACGTGAAGTTCGATCCTGAGGCGGCCAAGGCTGCTTGGGCCAAGGCCGACGCCATCGCACCGTGGTCCGGCAGCTTCGAGATCGCCTACAACTCCGACGGCGGACACCAGGAATGGGTCGATGCCACGGCGAACAGCATCCGCAACACCCTCGGTATCGACGCGAAGGGCAAGCAGTACGCCACCTTCGCTCAGATCCGCACCGAAGCCACCGACCGCACCATCCAGAGCTCTTTCCGCTCCGGTTGGCAGGGCGACTACCCGCAGCAGTACGGCTTCCTGGCGCAGAACTACCAGACCGGCGGCAGCTCCAACGACGGTGACTACTCCAACCCCGAGTTCGACCGCCTCCTGCGCGAATCGGCCGGCCAGACCGATCAGGCGAAGGCTCAGGAACTGCTCGATCAGGCCCAGGAAGTCCTGCTCAAGGACCTGCCCGCAGTTCCGACGTGGTACCGCAACGCTGCCAGTGGATGGTCGGAGAACGTTTCCAACGTGACCATCAGCTGGAACGGTGTTCCGGTCTACGAAGACATCGAAAAGAACTGACGCGTAGAACGATCCGCATCTGAAACGTGAGTTCGGGGCGGCAGGCGCCCTGCCTGCCGTCCCGAACTCGTGTTCACACCGGACTGTCCGCTGACGTACACGATCATCGACAAGGAGGTGATCCGATGCTCTGGTACATCGGTCGCCGAGTGCTTCAAATGATCCCGGTTTTTCTCGGGGCCACTCTTCTGATCTACGCCATGGTCTTCCTGCTTCCCGGTGATCCGATTGCCGCGTTGGCGGGCGACAAGGCGCTCAGTCCGGCTGTGGCAGCACAGCTTCGGGAGCGCTACCACCTCGATCTCCCCTTCTATCAGCAGTACCTGCTGTACCTGAAGGGCATCTTCACGCTGGACTTCGGCACGTCGTTCTCCGGACGACCTGTCAGTGAAGTTCTGGCACAGGCATTTCCGATCACGATGAAACTTGCCTTCATGGCACTGATCGTCGAGACGGTCTTCGGTGTCGGCTTCGGCCTCATCGCGGGCCTGCGTAAGGGCGGATTCTTCGACAGCACCGTCCTGCTGTTCAGCCTCGTTCTCATCGCCATCCCGATCTTCGTGATCGGCTTCCTGGCTCAGTTCTTCATCGGCGTCAAATGGGGCATCGTCCCGCCGACGGTCGGTGGCAACACCAGCTTCACCAATCTCCTGCTCCCTGCCCTGGTTCTCGGTTCGGTCTCGTTCGCGTACGTACTGCGACTGACCCGAACGTCCGTGGCGGAGAATCTGACTGCCGATTACGTCCGCACCGCTACCGCCAAGGGACTTTCCCGTGGACGAGTGGTTCGCGTGCACGTGTTGCGCAACTCGCTGATCCCCGTGGTCACGTTCCTGGGTGCCGACCTCGCGACGTTGATGGGCGGCGCCATCGTCACCGAGGGCATCTTCAACATCAACGGCGTCGGCGGCACGATCTACCAGGCCGTGACCAGAGGTGAAGCGCCGACGGTGGTTTCGTTCGTCACCATCCTGATCGTGATCTACCTGATCGCGAATCTGCTCGTCGACCTCTTGTACGCCGCGCTCGATCCGAGGATCCGCTATGTCTGAGACCGTGAAGACCGGACGCGCAGTCCGGCAAAGTCATTTCGTGGCGCCGCCCGAAGTTGCGGCACCGGGGGAGACGGACGCCGTCAAACTCGATCAGGCGCCGACGAGCATGTGGACCGACGCGTGGCGCGACCTACGCAAGCGTCCCCTGTTCATCATCTCGACGATCATCATCCTCGCGGTCATCGTCATCGCAGCGTTTCCGGGCTTGTTCACAAGCACCGATCCGCGGTTCTGCGACCTGACCTACAGCATGCAGGGGCCGACCTCAGGGCACTGGTTCGGTTTCGACCGCCAGGGCTGTGACGTGTACTCGCGCACCATCTACGGTGCTCGCGCATCCGTACTCGTGGGCGTCGGTGTCACGGCGTCGGTGCTGGTGATCGGCGTGATCTTCGGTGCGCTGTCCGGTTTCTACGGCGGATGGACCGATTCGATCCTCTCCCGTGTCGCCGACATCTTCTTCGGCATCCCGCTGATCCTGGCTGCCATCGTCCTGATGCAGCTGTTCACCGATCGCACCATCTGGACCGTCGTCGGCGTGCTGGCGCTCTTCGGCTGGCCGCAGATGGCAAGAATCGCTCGAGGCGCGGTGATCTCGGCGAAGAACAACGATTACGTCATGGCCTCGGAAGCGTTGGGTGTCTCGAAGCTCAAGACACTGATCCGCCACGTCATCCCGAACTCGTTGGCGCCCATCATCGTGGTCGCCACCATCTCGCTCGGTACGTACATCGTTGCCGAGGCGACGCTGTCCTTCCTCGGTATCGGTCTTCCGTCCACCGAGGTTTCGTGGGGCGGCGACATCAGCAACGCTCAGGTGACGCTGCGTCAGGGTTCGACCATTCTGTTCTACCCGGCAACGGCTTTGGCGATCACCGTTCTCGGATTCATCATGATGGGTGACGCTCTGCGCGACGCCCTCGATCCCAAGTCGCGGAAGCGGTGAGCACGATGACCACCAAGGAAACTCTCACCTCGGAGGAAACTCCGTTGCTCGAGATTCGTGATCTCGAGGTGTCTTTCCAGTCCAATTCCGGTCCGGTTCCGGCAGTTCGAGGCGTCAGCCTGACCGTCTACCCGGGTCAGACGGTCGCGATCGTCGGCGAATCGGGTTCGGGTAAGTCCACCACCGCCCACTCGATCATCAATCTGCTTCCCGGCACCGGCAAGGTGACGGCAGGCGAGATCATCTTCGACGGCAAGGACATCTCGAAGGTCTCGGAGAAGGACTTCGTCCACATCCGGGGAAGCCAGATCGGTTTGGTTCCGCAGGACCCGATGTCGAATCTGAATCCCGTGTGGAAAGTGGGCTTCCAGATCGAGGAAGCACTGGCCGCCAACGGGATCGCCAAGGGCAAGGCAGCCAAGGTTCGGGCCGCCGAACTGCTCGAGGAGGCAGGACTCGCCGAAGCCGAGAGCAGGTTGGGGCAGTACCCGCACGAGTTCTCGGGCGGTATGCGTCAGCGCGCACTCATCGCGATCGGGTTGTCCGCTCGTCCGAAGCTCCTGATCGCGGACGAGCCGACGTCGGCGCTCGACGTCACGGTCCAGCGTCAGATCCTCGATCACCTAGACGGTCTGACAACGGAACTCGGCACCGCCGTTCTGCTCATCACTCACGATCTGGGCTTGGCCGCCGAGCGCGCCGAGCATCTGATCGTGATGAGCAAGGGTCGTATCGTCGAATCCGGTCCGGCACTGGAGATTCTGAAGCGCCCGCAGCATCCGTACACGCAGAAGCTGGTCGCGGCTGCGCCGTCGTTGGCGTCGAAGCGGCTCAGCTCGTCGGTGGCGCGCGCCGAGATTCGCGAACAGGCGGAAGAGGTCGCCGAAGCGGTCAAGGCCGAGGAAAGTGCGGCAGAGTCCTTCGGCAAGGCGACCGACGACGTTCTTGTCGTCGATCATCTGACCAAGGTGTTCAAGCTGCGCAAGGGTTTCCGCAAGACCACCGACTTCACAGCCGTGAACGACGTGTCCTTCAAGGTCCGCCGCGGAACCACGACTGCAATCGTCGGCGAATCGGGTTCCGGTAAGTCGACGGTCGCGCAGATGGTTCTCGGTTTGCTCGAGCCCACCGCAGGCAACGTGGTCTTCGACGGTCAGGACGTGTCCAAACTCGGTGCGAAGGAAACCTTTGCGTTCCGTCGTCGAGTGCAGCCGATCTTCCAGAACCCTTACGGCACGCTCGACCCGATGTACTCGATCTACCGCACGATCGAAGAGCCGCTGCGTACCCACAAGGTCGGGACCAAAGCAGAACGGGAGGCTCGCGTCCGCGAACTTCTCGACAAGGTCGGTCTGCCCCAGTCGGTCATGCGACGGTTCCCGAACGAGCTCTCCGGCGGACAGCGTCAGCGCGTCGCAATTGCGCGAGCGTTGGCACTTCAGCCGGAGGTCGTGATCTGCGACGAGGCGGTCTCCGCTCTTGACGTGCTCGTGCAGGATCAGATCTTGACCCTGCTCAACGACCTGCAGGCAGAGTTCGGGTTGACGTACCTCTTCATCACGCACGACCTGGCCGTGGTTCGCCAGATCGCGGACAACGTGTTGGTGATGTCGCGTGGCTCGATCGTCGAATCGGCACCGATCGACGACGTGTTCGGCAATCCGCAACAGGACTACACCCGCAAGTTGCTCGACGCGATTCCCGGCGGGTCCATCACGCTGGGAAGCTGACGCAACAGGTAGGTAGGCAAGTCCGCAGAGGGGCTGCAAGGGTACCGTCGTTGATCGTGACGGACCCCTTGCAGCCCCTCGTCGATCTTCCAGGCGTACGCGCCGCCGCCGATCATGCGCGCGACGCTCTGGGTGAGGTTCATCGGCACAAGACCAACCGTCGCGGTTGGCCCACCACTGCCGCCGAAGCCGCGGTTCGCGCTGCGCGAGCTTCCGCATCGCTGGCCGGTGGCACCACCGAATTGCCGGCCGAGGGCATGGCCGGTGATCCGATTCTCGCGGGTGCTCTGCGCGTGGCTCAGGCTCTGGACGGCGACAGTCTTCCCCTCATGGAGTCGACGTGGAAGCGCGCCCCGCTGCAGGCTTTGGCCCGGCTGCACCTGCTGGCCGCGGCAGACCTCGTCGAGGACGCGGATCAACTGGGGCGGCCACGGTCGGATCGCGGAGTGGGGGAGCGGTTGGACGCTCTCGCGCAACTCGTTACCGGCGGAACCAGTGCACCGGCGCCGGTTCTGGCGGCCGTCGTGCACGGAGAACTCTTGGCGCTGAGCCCGTTCGGCACCGCTGACGGCATTGTTGCACGTGCGGCTTCGCGTCTGGTTGCGGTCTCGTCCGGGTTGGATCCGCACAATCTGGGAGTCCCCGAGGTCAGTTGGCTTCGGCGGCCGCAGGCGTACACGGACGGCGCGGCTGGATTCGCTTCGGGAAATCCAGCGGGTGTCGGCAGTTGGGTGATCTTGTGCTGCGGAGCTCTCGAAGCCGGTGCGCGAGAAGCGACTTCGATCGCCGACGCGGCGACTGGATAGTCTGCAACAGGGCGGGGCCGGCACATAACGAACGGGCGGCGCTGCCGATAAATCGACTTCGCCGCCCGTCAGCACGGACTACTCGTTACCAAGCGTGCTCGGTGGGTTGTGTGGGTGGCCTCGGCGAGGGATCGCACTTTCTGAGGTCGTCCCCGCAACCGGTGCGGGGTCCTCGCTCAAATTGAACGAATCTCGCAGGCCCACAACGCTTCTGCCCTTATAGTGGCTTGTGCTCCGCGTGGGTGCCCTAGTGCCCGTGCTAGGAATTTCAGTTGGGGAAACGGTCCTTCTCTTCCGAGCCGTTCCTGGCCTTCCGTTCTTCCGTAACTCCTTTGTACCCTGTGTCCGGGCTCACAGCAAGTACCAATTTTTGTTTGTGGGCATTGGATTTCAGCGTTTCCGACGCAGTAGCCCGAAGGTCATGGCGCCGGCCACCAGAGCTGCGATTCCCACCGCTGCAGTAGTGGCCACCGTCGTCGTGGACTGGGCTGACAATCGCGCGCGAAGCGAGACCGGGTTCGAGAAAGTCAGTATGGGCCAACCGTTTACGGCCGCTTCCTTGCGTAATGCACGATCGGGGTTGACTGCGGTGGGATGTCCGACCGCCTCGAGCATGGGCAAATCGGTCACCGAGTCGGAGTAGGCGTAACTGGCGGCGAGGTCGTAGCCGTATTCCGCGGCGAGTTTTTCCATCGCCTCGACCTTGCCCGGACCGTAGCAGTAGAAGTCGACCTCGCCGGTGTAGTGGCCGTCTTCTTCCCTCATCGACGTCGCCACGGAATGGGTGGCGCCGAGGGCGCGGGCGATCGGCGCGACGATCTCCTCGCCCGACGCCGACACCACGATGACGTCGTGTCCACGCAGCTTGTGATCGGCGATCAGATCGGCCGCCTCGGCAAAGACGAGTGGGTCGACGATGTCGTGCAGAGTCTCCGCGACGATGGCCTTCACCTGTTCCACGTCCCAGCCCGCGCACATCGCAGTCAGGTGCTCGCGCATGCGCTCCATCTGATCGTGATCGGCGCCGGACAGAAGAAACAGGAATTGCGCATAGCTGCTCTTGAGAACCGAGCGTCGATTGATCAGACCCTGGGCGAAGAATGGCTTGCTGAACGCCAGGGTGCTCGACTTCGCGATGATCGTTTTGTCCAAATCGAAGAAAGCGGCTGTCCGCCCGGTATTCAGTCCGTTCGCAGGCTTGTCGGTCACAGGAATGAGGATAGTCCGACAGGCGGTTCGTGTGCTCCTCGGCAAGCGTCCTCTTTCGGCGAAAAACAGCAGTTCAGTGCAGCTCAGGCTTGCATTTCTCGCCAATGGCGGGTGTAAGATCGTTGCTGTTCGATTCGTTCGAACTAGTTCAGCCCGACCCCCCGGGGCTGAACTCAGACGGCCCCCGCCTCCTCCCCCCATTGGCGGGGGTCGTCCTCTGTCTCAGGCCTGTTTCTCCACAACTTCCCAGTTGTCCACAGACTCTCTCGACCCACTGTTTTCGGTGCCGGTGCTCGTTCAGGCTCTGCAGTCATGAACACGACGATCAACTCTCGGGAAACCGGGGCTCCCATTCTGGTTCTCGTCGACGACGCGAAGGTCCTCGCGAGCGTGCGCCGCGTCGCTGCCGCGGTGGACCGCTGTCTGGACGAGGCCGAGCATCCCGTTTCCCGGCAACAGTGGAACCGGGCCTCGGCGGTCGTGTTGGACGCGTCGGCTGCGCGGGATGCTCTGACTCGTTCCCCTAAACGAACGCGAGTGTTCCTCGTGTGCGACGGCACACCGACCGTCGACGACTGGAAGAGCGCCACCGCGATCGGAGCCGACAGCGTTCTGTCCCTGCCGGAAGAGGAGAACGCGTTGGTCGCAGTTCTGGCCGACCACGTAGACGTGAGTGGTGACGGCACCGTCGTGAGCGTGGTGGGTGGTTGTGGCGGCGGCGGAGCCTCGGCAACTGCGGCGGCTGTCGCGTTGACGTCGGCGGCACGTCACGTCCCGACGCTACTGGTGGACGTCGACGCACTCGGCTCCGGCGCTGATGTGCTGTTGGGCATCGAGACGACCCCCGGATTGCGTTGGGGTGCACTGACCGTCGAGGGCGGGCGGCTGGCCCCGGATGCGCTGCGCGATGCCCTGCCGGCAAAGGGAAAGTTCTTGAGGGTTCTGGCGAGCAGTCGCCGCGAGATCGACGGTCCGACAGTGACCGCCGTTCGCGCCGTGCTGGACGCAGGTCGCAGTTCCGGCGGACTCGTGGTCTGCGACGTGCCACGTCATCCCAGCGAGGTAGGTCAGGCCGCGTTGGAGATGTCGGATTTGGTTCTCGTGGTGGTTCCGGCCACCGTGGCTGCGTGCGTCGCTGCCGAGAAGGTCGGAGCCTGGGTGGTGCGACACAACTCCAATGTCGGGCTCGTCGTGCGTGGGCCGGCGCCGGGAGGCCTACGCGGCGCCGATGTGGCAGACATGCTCGGCCTGCCGCTGACGGCCGTGATGCGCGGCCACCGCTCGCTGGCGCCGATGCTCGAGCGCGGTGGCCTCGAATTGACCCGAGGTTGTCCGCTGAGTGCGGTGGCAACAGCGGTACTCGACGCCGTCGAATCCGGCGCACGCCCGCGCAGGGCTGCGGCATGAGTGCGTTGGTCACGACAGAACTGCTCGACCGAGTTCGCGAGCGGCTGACGGCGTCGTCGGTCGCCGAGCCGACGGCGGCCACCGTTGCCGACGCCGTGCGAGCCGAGTCCTCCGGCGTTCTGGCGGACACGGATCTGTTGGAGGTCGTCAGGGTGCTCCAGACGGAACTGACAGGCGCAGGGCCGCTCGAACCACTGCTGCACGAACCCGGTGTCGCCGACGTACTGGTGACCGCGCCGGATCAGGTCTGGGTGGACCGCGGGGTCGGCCTCGAAAGGTCAGGGGTGCGGTTCACCGACGAGGCAGCGGTGCGTCGACTGGCGCAGCGGTTGGCACTGTCGGCAGGTCGACGCCTCGACGACGCCCAACCGTGGGTCGACGGCCGTCTGCGGGGCGTCGGCGACGGGCACTTCGGGGTACGACTTCATGCCGTACTCGCACCGGTGGCCCAGGGCGGAACCTGCGTGTCACTGCGAGTGCTGCGGCCCGCAACTCAGGGTCTCGACGCGCTGTGTGCTCACGGCGCCGTGGAACCGGACGCGCGCGAACTCCTCGATCGCATCATCTCTTCTCGCTTGGCCTTCCTGGTGATCGGCGGGACCGGCGCGGGAAAGACCACGTTGTTGTCCGCCATGCTCGGCGCCGTCGACCCGCGCGAGCGAATCGTCTGCGTCGAGGACGCGGCCGAACTAGCGCCGCCGCATCCGCACGTCGTCCGCCTCGTCGCCAGGGCTCCCAACGTCGAGGGCGTCGGAGAGGTGACGGTGCGCGATCTGGTTCGGCAGGCACTGCGGATGCGTCCCGATCGCATCGTCGTCGGTGAGGTCCGCGGTGCAGAGGTGACGGATCTGCTCACGGCGATGAACACCGGCCACGACGGCGGCGCCGGCACAGTTCACGCCAATTCGCCCGAAGAGGTGCCGGCCAGACTCGAGGCGTTGGCTGCGCTCGGCGGTATGGATCGCCACGCGTTGCACAGTCAACTTGCCGCGGCAGTTCAAGTGATCCTGCACGTACACAGATCGGCCGACGGATCGAGGCGTCTCGAACAGATCGGCGTCATCGATCGCGGTGCGGACGGATACGTACAAATCATGCAGGCATGGCCGGACGGCGGTTCGGGTCGTGAGCGGCTCGAGCGGATGTTCCGGCTTCGCAATCGAGAGGTCGGGACGTGACAGTTTCCTTCCTGGTCCTCGCGTTGGCGGTCTCGATTGCGCCGGTGCGGGATTCACGTGCTCGGCTCGCTACGTACGCCCCGAGCATCCGCAAGCCCTCCCGGCAGATTCCGTGGCAGTTGGTCGCCGCATTTTTCGCGGTGTCGGCCGCATGGGTTCTCGGAGGCTTGTCGGCAGGATGCGCGGCGGTTGTCCTCGCCGGAACCTTGATCTTTCGTGGGCGCCGCGCGAAGGCGGCCGAAAACCGGGACCTCTCACAGAAGATGCTGCTCTCCGGTCTGGAGGTGCTGATCGCCGAGCTGAGCGTCGGCGCGCATCCTGCAAGTGCCAGTTCTGTTGCAGGCGAGGAATGTACCGGCGAAGTAAGTGCGGTGTTCCGGTCCGCTGGGGCCAGGGCGCGTCTCGGTGGTTCTGCCGCGGCGGCCTTCGCGGTACCGGATTCGTGCATCGAGCGTGAGTTCTCCCGCATCGGATCCGTCTGGCGGGTCGCAGACCAACACGGTCTGGCGCTGGCTGAACTACTCGGCGCGGTCCGGACGGACATGTTGGGGCGTAGACGCTTTCGTCAGCGCACCGAGGCCGGGTTGGCGGGCGCTCGGGCGACGGCTGCGGTGCTGGCTTTTCTACCGCTGCTGGGGATCGGCCTCGGCCAGTTGATGGGGGCGTCGCCTCTGCGCGTGCTGTTCGGCGGTGGGCTCGGCGGCGTGCTGCTCGTGATCGGAACTGCCTGTGTCTCAGCTGGTTTGCTCTGGACCGACCGGATAACTGCGAAGGTCACGTCGTGAGTTGGGCATCCGTGGCGATGATCGCGTTGGCGCTCGCGATCATTCCCGCTCGCCGCGGCGCTTCGGCCAGGGCGGCAGAAATTCTGTTCGCGGACACAACAACAGAAAATTCGGTTGCAGCCCCGGACAAGCCGGATCCACTCGCAGTTGCCGCAAGTCTCGACCTGCTCGGGGCCTGCCTGCGAGCGGGGCTTCCCGTCTCCGCCGCGATCACAGCGATGGCGTCGACCGCGCCGAAACCGATGGCTGACACGCTCAGTCGCGTCGCCGACCTTCTCACGCTCGGTGCTGATCCCGACGCCGCGTGGAGCGAAGCCGCTCTCGATCCCGATACCGAGGCGCTGGCCAGAATGGCTCGGCGTTCCGCCCGTTCGGGTTCGTCGCTGTCCTCGTCCATGGCCGAACTCGCCGAGCGCAGTCGAGGTGACGCCGAGGATCTGGCTGCTGCCGCGGCCGAACGTGCGGGAGTGCTGATCAGCGGTCCACTCGGACTGTGTTTCCTGCCGGCGTTCATCGCCTTGGGCATCGTCCCGGTGGTGATCGGGCTTGCCACGACTGTGCTCGGTAACGGCCTGTTGTGAGCCGGATCCGTATGAAAGCTCCTGCGGCAGAACTGCTGCCACAGGTTTTGATTGAAGGGGGAAAAATGATTTCGAAGACGTTCAGGACGATGTCGGCCAGATTTGCGCTGTTGGTAACGGAGGACGACGGTATGTCTACCGCGGAGTATGCGATCGGCACGATTGCGGCTGCCGCATTCGGTGCCGTCCTGTACACGGTTGTCACCGGCGACTCCATTGTCTCGGCGCTGACAGGCATCATCGACAAG
The DNA here is from genome assembly GCF_058788335.1 of Rhodococcus sp. FW305-130. Classification (NCBI taxonomy): domain Bacteria; kingdom Bacillati; phylum Actinomycetota; class Actinomycetes; order Mycobacteriales; family Nocardiaceae; genus Rhodococcus; species Rhodococcus sp. FW305-130. The sequence goes on from NZ_JBYTAP010000004.1 coordinate 655,203, forward strand.
GCGCTCAAGACAGCTGTGTGATGTTGTCCACGAGAGGTATTCGGCAAGCCGACGACGGCGCCGTGACGGTGGAGGCTGCGATTGCTCTGGCTTCGATCGTCACGGTGGTCGTGCTGTGTATCGGTGGCGTCCTCGCGGTGTCGATGCAGGTTCGGTGTGTCGACGCCGCTCGTGAGGCCGCGCGGTTGGTGGCACGTGGTGATCGTGAGTCTGCGGTCGCCACGGCCCGCCGGATCGCACCCCAAGATGCGTCGATCTCGGTGGAGATCGTTGACGGCTTTGCCGTTGCCGTTGTCAGCGCCGAGAGTACGTTGCTGCCGTTGGTCGACATTTCTTCCGAGGCTGTGGCAGCTGTGGAGTCAGGGGTGGAAGAGGGGTGAACCTACGTGACGACGAAGGTGTTGCCACGGTTCTGGCGTGCTGCGTTCTGGCAGCGATCGTGATGGTGACTGGTGGGATGCTGCATGTCGGGTCCGCGGTGGTGGCCCGGCACACTGCTCAGTCGGCCGCTGATCTTTCGGCTCTCGGCGGTGCGGGCGCCTTGGACGGAGGTGAGGCGTCTGCGTGTGCGAAGTCCGCGGCGATCGCGGAGCGTATGCGTACGGTGCTCGCGGAATGTGAGGTGCAGGGGTGGGATGTAGTTGTCGAGATACGTGCACCGGTGTTGTTGTCGGGCTTCGGGATCGGCGACGCGCAGGCCTACGCTCGTGCGGGTCCGATCGGCTGATCGTGTCTCAGCTGATCGTATCGATGACGGCGGTCAGAACCTTGACCGCGCCGTCTTTGTCGAGTGGGTCGTTTCCGTTGCCGCACTTGGGTGAATAGACGCAGGACGGGCATCCGTGAGCGCACTCGCAGGAGAGTATGGCGTCGCGCGTCGCGGTGAGCCACCGTGACAGTTCGCTGTGCCCCCGGTCGGCGAACCCGGCGCCGCCGGCGTGACCGTCGTAGACGAAGACAGTCGGGAGTCCGGTGTCCGCGTGCATCGCCGTCGATACGCCGCCGATGTCTCCGCGGTCGCAGATCGCCACCAGTGGCAGCAGGCCGATCGCGGCATGTTCGGCGGCATGCAGTGATCCGGGGAACCGTTCGGGCGGCACCCCGATGGATTCGAGAAGTTCCGGCGTGACCGTGTACATCACTGCCCTGGTGGGCAAAGTGTGAGCGGGCATGTCGAGTTCGATCGAGTCGAGGACTTCACCCGAAGTCAACCGTCGTAGGTACCCGACGACTTGATGTGTCACCTCGACCTGGACGAGAGCGACGGCGATGTCGCCGTAGTTCTTGTGCTCGAGTTGTTCGGTGATCGTGATTTCGGTGGTCTCGCGGGCCGAGGTGGTCCAGTCCGGATTCTCGGTGTGCACCAATGCGAGTCCGACATCGAGGTCCAGTTCATCGACGACATAGGTCTCGCCTTGATGAATGTGCACGGCACCGGGATGAACTGTGGCCGGAGCGCGGCCCGCATCGACAGTACCCAGCATCCGGCCGGATTCACCGTCGACAATGGCCACCTGAGTTCCGATACCGCCGCGAATGTCCAAAGAGCCGTGGGGGTTCGAATCGACGGTGACGAACCATCCGTGCTTTCGGCGCCGGATCTTGCCTTCCTCCGACAGCCTGGTCAGAACCTCGAGAGCCCCGAAAGCGTCCACCTCGACATCGGAAAGTGGGAGTTCCATTGCAGCGCAGAGAAGTTGTGGTCCCAGGACGTACGGATTTCCGGGATCTGTCACCGTCGCCTCGACGGGTTTGTCGAGTACCGCCGACGGATGGTGAACGAGGTAGGTGTCGAGTGGATCGTCGCGGGCGATCAACACGACGAGTGAACCCTCGCCGCGTCGCCCGGAGCGACCGGCCTGCTGCCAGAACGAGGCAACGGTCCCCGGGAAGCCTGCCACGACAACGGCGTCGAGGCCTGCGATGTCGACGCCGAGCTCCAGCGCGTTGGTGGTGGCTGCGCCCAGCAGCGTGCCGTCGGCGAGCGCAGCTTCCAGTTCGCGACGGTCCTCGGCCAGATATCCGGCGCGATACGACGCGACTCGCTCGGCGAGGTCCGGGTCCACCTCGGCGAGTAGACGTTTGGTGGCCATCGCGGTCAGTTCGGCACCGCGGCGGGAGCGGACGAAGGTGAGAGTACGGGCGCCTTCGATCATGAGGTCGGCCATGATCCGCGCTGCTTCCGCGCCCGCGGGACGTCGTACCGGGCTACCGTTTTCGCCGGTCAATGCCTCGAGTAGCGGAGGCTCCCACAGTGCGACGGTGCGTGGGCCGTGAGGCGATCCGTCTTCCGTGACCTCGGTGCAGTGTGCGCCGATGAGCCGCGAGGCCGCTGCGCCGGGATCTGCCGTGGTCGCGCTGGCCAGGATGAAGGTAGGTTCGGCGCCGTAGCGCGCTGCAATCCTGCGAAGTCGCCGGATCACGAGCGCGACGTTGGATCCGAAGACTCCCCTGTAGGAGTGGCATTCGTCGATGATCACGTATTTCAGGTTGCGGAAGAAGTGCGCCCATCGCTGATGGGTGCGGAGCAGCGAAATGTGGATCATGTCAGGGTTGGTGAAGAGCCAGCGTGAGTTCTCGCGTGCCCAGGTGCGGAGTTCCTGCGAGGTGTCGCCGTCGTACGCACTGGCGTTCGTGCTGCGAAGTTCGACGTCGAAGTCGGTGAGGGACAGCACTGCTCGCAGTTGATCCGAGCCCAGCGCTTTGGTGGGGGAGAGGTACAGGGCAGTTGCGAGCGGATCGGTCGCCATGGCCGTCAGCACCGGGAGTTGGTATGCCAGTGACTTACCCGACGCCGTACCGGTGGCCACGACCACGTGTTTTCCCTCGTGAGCGAGGTCGGCGGCCTCACTCTGGTGGATCCACGGGGACCGCACGCTGTGCTCGGCGAGCGCGCGTACGACGCTGGGGTGCACCCACTCCGGCCATTCGGTGAACTCGGCTACGCGAGCAGGCAACTGCGCGGTGAACATCAGTGGTTTTTCGCTTCCACTGACCCCGGCGACGACGCGATCGAGCAGCATCTGCCCGTAGGTGTCGCCAGGCTTCCCTCCCGGGGCGGGGATCGGGGAAGGTGCGTTCACGTGACTCTCCGGGCTCGGCGTTGGGGTGTGACGGCAATCGGAAACTGTCGCTACCTGCAGTTTTGATGATACGCAACGGCCGGCGGTCTTGGTGGAACCGGGTGGTCGGCGCGCAAGCGGGAAGCCACGATCGTGGGCCGTTTTTCTCGTAGCGAACTTTTAACGTTTTTAGTTCCCTTTTCGACTGTTGTGCACGCGGAGAACATGGTTGACTGACAATCGGTCGCAGCTTCTGTGTTCGTAGGCTTGAGAAAGTGCACGCTCGCAGGATCGTTGTTGCGGGCGCGGTGCTCTGCCTTTCCTGAGGGGGAAATAAAGACGTACAGCGGTCGGAACCGGCCCGGTGGACTGTAAGGGCTGTTCACCGAATCCGGTGTTAGAAAGAGAAGGAAAAGCATGGCACAGGGCACTGTGAAGTGGTTCAACGCTGAAAAGGGCTTCGGCTTCATCGCTCCCGAAGACGGTTCCGCAGACGTCTTCGTTCACTACTCCGAAATTCAGGGCAACGGCTTCCGTACCCTCGAGGAGAACCAGCGTGTGGAGTTCGAGGTCGGCCAGGGCACCAAGGGTCCCCAGGCTACCGGCGTTCGCGCGGTCTGATTTTTCCGCTCACTCGCTGAGCGATTAGTTCGGACAGTATTTGTCCCCCATCGCATCCGTGCGGTGGGGGACAAATCTTTTCGGGCTGAGCCAGTCTTTCTCTGTCCGAGGTAATGCACGCAGCTGTTCGACCACGGCCGGTCGTCTATGCCGTCAGTACCTTCGTGGCTTACGTTTCACTCTGTGAGCCAACTGTCCTTTTTCTCTGCCGAGTCGATTCCACCTGCCGTGACGGACCTCGCCGGAATGCTGGCCGGACCGGGTCAGGTCGTGACCTCGGAGGACCGTGCCCGGATCTCGATCGTCGTGGATCGGGACTGGAGAGCGCAGGCCGTTGCCGAGTTGATCGCGCAGTGCGGACTCGGGGCCGAGGTGACGCGTAGTGAAGAAGGCAGCCCATTGGTCCGCACTCAGTCGACGCCCGCACTCCTTCCGCTGTCCGTGCAGTGGACCAAGGGAGCTGTGAAGGCGGTGCCGGTCGGTTGGGTACCGAACTCCCGCCAACTCCGGGTGTGGGCCGTCGCGGCCGGCAGGCTCGAAGAAGGCGGCGAGCGATTCGTGTTCGGCCTCGACCCTCATGCCAAGGAGACGCACGCACCGCTGGCTCAGGCATTGATGCGGGTTGGTATCGCGCCGACTCAACTGGGTAACCGGACACCGGGCCCGGGGCTCCGTGTGTCGGGAAAGAAGAGACTGACAAAGCTCGTCGAATACCTCGGTGAGGCGCCGAAACACGTCGACACTTCGGTCGCCTGGCCGCACGTCTGACAGTGCTCTTGCCTCGCGTCCGACGGTGCTCATGCCGCGTGTCCGACGGTGCTCATGCCGCGTGTCCGACGGAGCCCATACTGTACTGATCTGCACGAATGTCTTGCGGGTATGTCACTCTGTAAAGAGAGACACGGGGTATAACTTGCTCCACACGTCTAGTTCTGAAGATCTGCCGACGGCAGTGAACGTCCAAAGGAAGGCTCGGGCAGCAGGTGGCTAAAGCGGACAACGGCAGCGGTCAGGGAGCGTCCGGTAACCCTCGTCGCCTCGTGATCGTCGAGTCACCGACCAAGGCGCGCAAAATCGCTCCCTACCTCGGTAAGGACTACGTCGTAGAGGCATCGGTCGGTCACATTCGCGACCTGCCGCGAGGCGCAGCAGACGTTCCGGCCAAGTACAAGGGCGAGTCATGGGCCCGTCTCGGCGTCAACGTCGATCACGACTTCGAGCCGCTCTATGTCGTGAGCCCGGAAAAGAAGGGCAAGGTCGCCGAACTCAAGTCTCTGTTGAAGGACGCCGACGAGCTCTTCCTCGCAACTGACCCCGACCGTGAGGGCGAGGCAATCGCCTGGCATCTCCTCGAGACTCTCAAGCCCAAGATTCCGGTTCGTCGAATGGTCTTCCACGAGATCACCGAGCCGGCAATCCGTGCTGCCGCCGAAGACACCCGCGAACTCGACACCGACCTCGTCGATGCTCAGGAAACCCGCCGCATCCTCGACCGTCTCTACGGTTACGAGGTCAGCCCGGTTCTCTGGAAGAAGGTCATGCCGAAGCTCTCGGCCGGCCGCGTCCAGTCGGTGGCCACTCGCGTCATCGTCCAGCGTGAACGCGAGCGCATGGCGTTCAAGTCGGCGTCGTACTGGGACATTTCCGCGACGCTCGACGCCGGTGCAGAGGCCAGCCCGCGTAGTTTCGGTGCTCGCCTGGTCTCCGTCGACGGTTCGCGTGTCGCCTCCGGTCGCGATTTCGGAGCTGACGGAAAGCTCAAGGGCAGCGCGGTCACCGTGCTCGACGAGGCGTACGCGCGTCGTCTGGCGGAAGCGTTGCAGGGCGTCGACCTCACGGTTTCCTCCGCCGAGGACAAGCCGTACACGCGCAAGCCTTACCCGCCGTTCATGACGTCGACGCTCCAGCAGGAAGCCGGACGCAAACTTCGTTTCACGTCCGAGCGCGCCATGCGTATCGCGCAGCGTCTGTATGAAAACGGCTACATCACCTACATGCGTACCGACTCGACGACGCTCTCGGAGTCGGCGATCGCAGCCGCTCGTGCGCAGGCCACCGAGTTGTACGGTCCGGAGTACGTCCATCCGACGCCGCGTCAGTACACCCGCAAGGTCAAGAACGCGCAGGAAGCGCACGAGGCGATCCGCCCCGCCGGCGACGTGTTCCAGACCCCGGGTCAGCTGCACTCCAAGCTCGATTCCGACGAGTTCAAGCTGTACGAACTGATCTGGCAGCGGACCGTCGCTTCGCAGATGGCCGACGCCCGCGGTACGACGCTGACGCTCCGCATCTCCGGCACGGCAGGCACCGGCGAGGACTGCACGTTCTCCGCTTCGGGTCGCACCATCGTGTTCGCCGGCTTCCTCAAGGCTTACGTCGAAAGTGTCGACGAAGAAGCCGGCGGTCAGTCCGACGACGCCGAATCCAGGCTTCCGGTACTGGTCAAGGGCCAGGAAGTCACGGCCACCAAGCTCGATCCGGACGGGCACAGCACCAATCCGCCCGCTCGCTACACAGAAGCCAGCCTGATCAAGACGCTCGAAGAACTCGGCATCGGCCGTCCTTCGACCTACTCGTCGATCATCAAGACCATCCTCGATCGCGGATACGTCTACAAACGTGGCAGCGCGCTGGTTCCGTCCTGGGTGGCGTTTGCCGTCATCGGACTGCTCGAGGTGCACTTCGGCCGGCTGGTCGACTTCGACTTCACGGCAGGAATGGAAGACGATCTCGACGCGATCGCCGGCGGTCGTGAGCAGCGTGGCAACTGGCTGAGCAGCTTCTACTTCGGTGGCGAGACAGGCGCAGAAGGTTCGGTCGCCCGCGAGGGCGGGCTGAAGAAGATGGTCGGTGTCAACCTCGAGGAGATCGACGCTCGCGAGGTCAACTCCATCCGTCTCTTCGACGACGCCGAGGGTCGCGAGGTTCACGTGCGCGTCGGCCGGTTCGGTCCGTATCTCGAGCGCATGGTTCAGAACCCGGACGATCCCGAAGGCGATCTGATCTCGCAGCGGGCAAATCTTCCCGACGACCTGCCGCCGGACGAGCTCACTCCCGAGTACGCCGAGAAACTGTTCTCGACGCCTCAAGAGGGCCGCAAGCTGGGCGTCGACCCGCTGACCGGCCACGAGATCGTCGCGAAGGAAGGCCGCTTCGGTCCCTACGTGACCGAGATCCTGCCCGAACCGCCGGCCGAGCCGGAACCGGACATCGTTCCCGTCTCCGCTCCCGAGCCGGAAGAAATCAGTTCGGGCAGTACCAAGACTGCGGTGAAGAAGGCCGCAGCCAAGAAGGCACCCGCGAAGAAGGCTGCCAAGAAGGTCGCGGGCCCCAAGCCGCGGACGGGATCGCTGCTCAAGTCCATGGATTTGGCGACGATCACCTTGGAAGATGCGCTTCGTCTGCTGTCGCTTCCGCGCGTCGTGGGTGTCGACCCCGAATCCAAGGAAGAGATCACCGCGCAGAACGGCCGTTACGGCCCGTACCTGAAGAAGGGCACGGACTCACGCTCGCTCGCCAACGAAGAGCAGATGTTCACCGTCACGCTCGACGAAGCGCTCAAGATCTACGCCGAGCCGAAGCGTCGTGGGCGTCAGGCATCGGCAACGCCTCCGTTGCGTGAGTTGGGCGTCGATCCGGTCAGCGAGAAGCCGATGGTGATCAAGGACGGCCGTTTCGGTCCGTACGTCACTGACGGCGAGACCAACGCCAGCCTTCGCAAGGACGACGACGTCGAATCCATTTCTGATGCTCGTGCGTCGGAGTTGCTGGCTGATCGTCGGGCCCGCGGTCCCGTCAAGAAGAAGGCAGCAGCCAAGAAGGCTCCGGCAAAGAAGGCCGCCGCCAAGAAAACAGCCGCAAAAAAGGCCCCGGCCAAGAAGGCTGCCGCCAAGAAGGCTCCGGCGAAGAAGGACTCGTAAGGCTTCGTCGGTGCCGACGGTTAGGGTTTTTGCATGAGTACTGAAGTGGCCGAGCGAGGTGTGTTCGGTCGGCTGGTGGGTCAGCACGACGTCGAGCAGAGCCTGCGTGATGCTGCGCTGTCGGCTCGTGGCGATTCCAGCGGCTCGGAGATGACCCACGCGTGGCTCTTCACCGGGCCACCCGGCTCTGGTCGTTCGGTTGCTGCTCTCTGCTTCGCCGCAGCCCTGCAATGCACCTCCGACGGTGCACCAGGGTGCGGTGAGTGTCATGCGTGTACGACGACGATGGGTGGAACCCACGGTGACGTACGACGGATCATCCCCGACGGCCTGAGCATCAGCGTCAAAGGCATGCGCGAGATAGTCAACATCGCTTCGCGTCGGCCGACGACGGGGCGGTGGCAGGTCATCGTGGTCGAGGATGCCGATCGTTTGACCGAAGGCGCAGCCAACGCCCTGCTGAAGGTTGTCGAGGAGCCACCGGACCGCACGGTCATCCTGCTCTGCGCGCCGACGACCGATCCGGAAGACATGTCTGTCACCCTCCGTTCGCGGTGTAGGCACATGCCGTTGGTGACGCCGTCCGTCGAATCGATCGCTCAGGTACTGATCGACCGCGACGGGCTGGATCCGGAGCGAGCGAGAATCGCCGCATCGATCAGCGGCGGACATGTCGGTCGGGCGCGGCGCCTCGCCACCGACGAGAGCGCGCGGGACGAGCGTCAGCGTTCGCTTCGGCTGGCCGCAGACGCGATCGGTGCTTCGACGGCGTACAAGGCCGCAGAGAACTTGGTGAAGTCGATCGAGGCTGACACCAAGGCGTTCTACGCCGAACTCAAGGAACAGGAACTCGAGGAGCTCAAGGTCTCCTTGGGTGGCGGTGGAACCGGCAAGGGAACAGCCGGGACTCTGCGCGGATCGGCTGGTCTGATCAAGGACCTCGAAGCGCGTCAGAAATCGCGCGACACCCGGGCCCGCCGCGATCTTCTCGACCGGACGCTGATCGACCTGGCCGGCATGTACCGGGACGCGCTTTCCTATTCGCTGGGGTCGACGTCGACGGCGACCCATCCCGACATGGCTCGGCAGGCCGCCGAGTTGGCTGCGCGAACGTCCCCGGAGGGGTTGCTCAAGTGCATCGAAGCGGTGCTCGAATGCCGCGAGGCCGTCGACTTCAACGTCAAGTTGCAGTGGGCGCTCGATGCGATGGTTGCCTCCATCGGAGCCGCTTTCCGACCCCCGTTTTCGCGATCCGGGGGTTGACCAGATAGACTCGCCACCGCCGAAAGGCACGCTGCCTTAGCTCAGTCGGTAGAGCATTTCACTCGTAATGAAAAGGTCGAGAGTTCGATTCTCTCAGGCAGCTCGGCCAAGAGCCCCACACCCGGAAATCCGGATGTGGGGCTCTTGTCGTTAGTTCCCAATTCTTGCGTATGTGCGGTTTATCCTGAGTTCGGCGAACACGTGCCTGAACAGGGGAGACCTCGATGTCGGATCAGAACTGGGGACCAGGCCAACCATCGCAGAATCAGCCGCCGTACGGGCAGATGCCGCCGATGCCGCCGCAGGGTTATCAGCCGCCGACGCCCGCCTATCCGTACGCAAGCTGGATCTCTCGGGTGTTTGCGTCAATCCTCGACGGCTTTGTCGTTCCGCTCCCCGGCGTCATCCTCGCGGGCATCGGAGCAGTGATCGCGTTCTCCGGATCCGAAGTGACCACATACGACGACGGCAGCGTGAGCGCTGAAGGCGGTAATCCGGTCGGGGTGATCGTCATGGTCGTCGGCATACTGGCGATCTTCTTGATCGAGGTGTGGAATCTCGTCTTCAGGCAAGGGAACACCGGACAGACGCTCGGCAAGAAGTGGCTGGGAATTTCGGTGATTCGGGAGTCCGACGGTGTGCCTCTCGGCCCGGTGATGGCGCTGCTTCGTTGGATCATGATGGCGATCCTGGGTGGCGCCTGCTTCCTCAACTATCTCTGGCCGCTCTGGGACTCGAAGCACCAGTGCTGGCACGACATGGTGGTCCGGTCGGTAGTCGTTCGCGCGCGCTAGTCGCTGCCGAGGTCTCTTACAGTGGGTGTCATGGAGTTGGAAGCGGTCGCAAGTCGACGACGCGCACTGGCCGCACCCGTCGGTGTTGCTGCAGTGGCGGTGGCGGCCGCCGCGGTACTCCACTTCCGTGATCCCCACAGTGCGGGTAGTTACGGCGTTTGTCCGATGTATGCGTTTACGGGATTGTGGTGCCCGGCGTGTGGTGGCCTTCGTGCGGTCAATGACCTGACTAATCTGGATGTTGGCGCCGCAGTGTCCAGCAATGTCTTGATCGTGCCGTTTGTCGCGGTGTTGGTGATCGCGTGGATCGGTTGGACAGTGCGCCGTTGGAAAGGCACGCGGGATCGCATGATCGTGCTTCGGCCGACTGTGACGATCGTGGTGCTCGGAGTTCTCGTTGCATTTACGGTTGTTCGAAACACCCCGTGGGGGAGCTGGCTCGCGCCGGCGTGACGGTAAGAGGTCGACATGGCACTGCAGGTTTTTTCGCTCATCGTTCTGCTCGGCGCGCTGATCATCCTGATTCCGACGGCACGACGTGTCTTCGGAAAGAAGGACGACGAGTAGGCCTCGACAACTGGGCCGGAGCGGCACATGCTGGCGGTATGGCTGATTCGTTGAAAGCGCGCGTCAAGGAAAAGCTACTGAGGCAACTCGCCGAGGACGGTCGGCACCCGATTCAGGAAGCTGAGGGTGACGATCCCCGGCTGGTGTCGATCAACGACGATCTCGAAGCGTTGGAACAGGCCGAGGAAGGCGATCCGATCGTCGAAGAACTGGCCGAGAGGTACTGGGTTCCGTGAAGTTTACCGACCGCAGTGCTCTGACCTGGCGATTTGGTGTTGTGTTGATCTTCGCGTAACTTTGTCCAGGTCAGAGCGACACGGACACCGACTCCCACCTGCGAGGGTGAGTGACACGAGGTTGTACGAAGTGCCTGGCGAACACAATCCAGTTTTTCTTCACGGGGTTCCGGTTTGCGCCGGTGACCTGGTTGGGATAGGCTGGAAAAGTTGCCCCGGAGCGGCGGCCATAGGGTCGTGGTGATGGTGTGTGCGTGTTCTTTGAGAACTCAACAGTGTGTCGATGAATGTCAGTGCCAAATATTTTTTGGTACTTCAC